>DATGQN010000031.1:0-2578 GCA_035304185.1 Myxococcaceae bacterium | reverse complement strand
AGGGCGCGGGACCTGGCTCGTCGCGCTGCTGCTGTGCACGCTGGTGGCCTGCAAGCGTGAGAAGGGCACCGGTCCCCTGCACCTGCCGCAGGCGGATGGAAGCGTACGGGCCGTCCCCGCCGAGGTCGTGCAGCGCGGCCTGGTGGTCTATCGCCAGCACTGCAGCGCCTGCCACGGCGATGACGGCCGCGGACCGCCGCCAGGAGGGCAGTACCTGAAGCCTGCCCCGCGGGCGTTCACCCAGGGCCTGTTCAAGTTCGGCGACGTCGCGGCGGGACAGCTGCCCCGGGACGAGGCGCTCAAGCGGACCATCCGCCGTGGCCTGCACGGCACCCCCATGATCGGCTGGGTGCTCCCGGAAGACGACCTCGAGGCGCTGGTGCAGGCCCTCAAGACCTTCAGCCCGCGCTGGCGCGAGGAGCCGGTGGGAGAGCGCCTCAGCATCAGCGCGGATCCCTGGGCGGGGCGCGAGGAGGAAGCCGTCCGTCGCGGCGAGGCGGTCTACCACGTGGTGGGGGCCGGGCATGCGGGCTGCTCCACCTGTCACGCGGCCTACCTCCCCCACGCGAGATTGGCCGAGCTCACCGAGGAGGCCACCGGACGGCGTCCCAGGGCCTTCGCTCCGGACCTCTACCAGCCGACCCCGAGGCCTTCGGACTACGCCCGGACCCTGGACGCCGAGGGCCAGGCCACGGAGACGGTGCCGGTCATCGTCCCCGATTTCCTGAGCGATCGACTCAAGACGGTGTGGCCGCTGGGCCGGCTCCCGGACGGCACGCAGTATGACGCGCAGATGCAGCGCGAAGACCTCTATCGGGTGATCGCCGGCGGGGTGGGGGGCACCAGCATGCCGACCTGGAAGGGGGCGCTGAGTGAAGAGGACCTCTGGGCCCTCTCCTGGTACGTGCAGTCGCTGGTGCAGCAGCGGGGCACGCCGGAGGCCGAGGCGCACATGAGGTCCTTGGCCTCGCAACCGGAGTGGATCCCCTGAGACTGAAGCAGGCGTCCCGGCAGCGGACGTCCGCCGGGGAAGAGCTTGCAATGATCGGCGGGTCGGCGCAGAACACGGGCGGCACCGCAGTGGCCAAATCGCCCACTGCCCGCTCCCGGAGAGCTCCAGGGATGAAGCGTCAGTACCACCGTCATGCCAGTGGCCGCCTGTTCGAGAACGCCTTCCTCGAGCGTTCGAGCCGGGTGAAGCCCGTCACCCCCTTCGTCTTCTACATCCCCATCATCGTCGTCCTGCAGATCTGGGCGCTGTGGAACGGGAAGACGACCTGGATGTGGACGCTCGGGATGTGGCCCGTGGGTTGGGTCGCCTGGCAGTGGATGGAGTACGTCCTGCACCGGTCCCTCTTCCACTGGGAGGGCAACGGGCCCCTCACCCGGAAGTTCCACGCCATCATCCACGGCTACCACCACGACTATCCGGACGATCTGGACCGGCTGGTGATGCCCCTGGGCGCGAGCATCCCGCTGGCGGTGGTCATCGCCGGGTTGCTGTGGCTGGTGGGGCAGCCCCAAGCGACGATCCCGTTCTTCGTGGGGCTGGTGGCCGGGTACCTCTGGTACGACTACCTGCACTACTCCGTCCACGCACGGGCGCCGCGCACGAAGTGGGGCAAGGGGCTGCGCGCGCATCACATGGCGCACCATTTCAACACCCCGGACAAGAACTTCGGGATCAGCCACCTCTGGATCGACAAGGTGATGGGCAGCATGCGCCAGCGCCCGGCCAGGAACACCGAACCCGACGCCGCACAGACGTCGCCTCCGGCGGCCGCGTCGTAGTCTGAAGTCGTCCGGCGGGTTTCTCCGCGAACATCGGCGTGGACGCTGCCATGGTGGTGGCCGCGCCCTCTCCATGACCGACTCGCCTCCTCCCCAACGCCTGCTTCCTGCCCTGCGCCAGCCGCGCGTGCTGGTCGCGCTGCTGTTGGGGTTCGGTTCGGGCCTCCCGTTCCTGCTCACCGGCAACACGCTGGGCTTCTGGCTGCGTGAGGAGGGCTGGGAGCTCTCCACCATCGGCTTCCTGTCGTGGGCGGGCCTGGCGTACTCGCTGAAGGTGTTCTGGTCGCCGTTGGTGGATCGCGGGCAGGTGCCGCTGCTGGGGCGCCTGTTCGGGCAGCGGCGGGGATGGCTGTTCCTCTCGCAGATCGTCGTCGCCGCGGGCCTGTTGGGCATGGCCGCGGTGGGGCCCACCGGAGGATGGCGTGCCTTCGCGGTCTTTGCGGTGATCACCGCCTTCGCCAGCGCGACCCAGGACATCGTGGCGGACGCGTGGCGCATCGAGGCGGCGCGGACGGACGAGGAGCAGGGGCTGATGACCTCGGCCTTCCAGCTCGGCTACCGCGCGGCGTTTCTCTTCGCGGACTCCCTCATTCTCTTCCTCGCGGCGAAGGTGGGGTGGGTGAACTCCTACGTCGTCTCGGCGGCAGTGATGGGGATCGCCATCGCCGCGACCTTCCTGGCGCACGAGCCGACCCGGACGAGCCTGCTGGCCGAGGCACAGAAGGTCCTCAAGCCGCTGTGGACGCCGCGGGGGTTCGTCGACGCGGTGGTGGGGCCGTTCATCGCC
>DATGQN010000030.1:0-3364 GCA_035304185.1 Myxococcaceae bacterium | reverse complement strand
CAACTCGAGGCTGGTGATGACCAGGTCGTGCCGCGCCCAGGGATTGCGCGTCGGATCCTCCTGGCGAAGGGCCGTGGCACGCTCCCCATCCATCAGCGTGAACATGTGGTGGAACTTGTGGAGCAGCTCCACCAGCCACTGGACCGTCAGATGGTTGGGAGCGACCACCAGCACCCGCCGGGCGAGGCCCGACAGCCGCAGGGCGCTGAAGATCATCCCCGCCTCGATGGTCTTGCCCAGGCCCACCTCGTCGGCCAGGACGAAGCGTGGACGGGGCGCGGAGAGCACGCGCTGCACCACGCCGACCTGGTGGGGCATGACCATCACGCGGCTCGCGAAGAGGGCCCCCAGCGCGTCACCGCGCCGCTCGGCGTCCAGGCGCAACGCCTCGCGACGCAGCAGGAACCCTGCCCCGTCCCCGACCCGCCCTTCACGCAGCAGGGAGATGAGATCCGGCCGCGGAGGGACGCAGCGCACGGCGCTCTCGGGGAGCTCGTCCTCCTCACCATCCTGATAGCGCAGGACATAGCGGCGCAGGCCGCGGCCTCCCTCCTCCTCGCCGGTGATGGTGGCCGCGCGGCCCTGGTCGTTGGCGACCGGCGTCCCCGGCTCGAGTGCGACCGGCTGGAGCGCGCCACCCTTGGAGGACACCCAGACCGCGTCCCCTTCGCGCGCGGGGAAGCGCACCAGGGCCTTGTCTCCCTCCACATCGAGCGCCTCGAGGTGCCCCACGCCCCACTCTCCCTGGGGCAGGTAGCGCACCTTCATTCCCACCACGAGCTCGGTCATCGACATCGTCTCCTCCAACCCTCCCTGCAATCGGCGCCCGCCGGCGTGTCGGGGGCCGCGTTCTCACCCCGCCCCGGGTCGGCGCCAGCTTCCGGTCCGACGGCGACGCGGGATGGGCGGATGGCATTAACAGAAGGTCGTCGGCATCGCAGCCGGCGCGGAACGCCCGCCGCCGGACGAAGCGCGCAGCACTTCACCGCCACAGGCAGGTGTTTCGGGCTAGAGCTTCCCGTCCCCGCGCGTCGTCCCCGCGGGGCCGCGCCTGCTTCCTGCGCCCGCATCCGGAGCCCCCATGCCGCAACGTCCTGACCGTCAGCTGTTCGTCGCCGGCGCGACCGGTGCCACCGGCCGCAGCCTCATGAGCCTCGCCTTCGCTCAGGGGGTTCCCGTCCGGCCCCACGTGCGTCCGAAGAGCCTCCAGCGGCCAGAGGTCGCCGCCTGGGCCGATGCCGTCAGCTTCGAGCTCGACGATCGTCCCGCCCTGGTGGATGCGCTGCGCGGGTGCAGCACGGTCCTGCAGCTCATCGGCACCATGAGGAAGCGCTTCGCCTCCGGTGACACCTACGAGTCGAGTGACATCGGGACGACGCGTCAGCTCGTCGAAGCCGCGAGCGAGGCCGGCGTCCGCCACTTCGTGCTGCTCTCATCGGTGGGTGCGGGCCGCCCCGTCGGCGCCTATCTCAAGGCCAAGGCCGAGGCGGAGCGGCTGGTGACCCACAGCGCCCTGCCCTGGACCATTGTGCGTCCGGGCGCCTTCGTGGGTGAGGACCGGTTCCCACAGATCTTCGGGCACCCCGGCATGGATCCTCCCGGCGCCCGCCTCCTCTCGCGCGTTCCCTTCATGAGCGCGCTGCGCCCCATCCACCTGGACCAGCTCGCGTCGGTCCTGCTCAAGGTCGCGCTGGACGGCGCCCCCACCTCGACAGTGCTCGAAGGCCGCAACCTCTGGGAGCTTGTGGACGCGGCGCGCCCGCTGCAGACGCGTCCTTCCGGGAGCTGAGGCGTCTTCCGGCTGAAACCTCACTCGGGGTCGGGGATCTCCTCCCACTCCTCCTCGGGCTCGACCTCCGGCTCGGGCTCGGCGACCTTCTTGCGACTGGGCCGCGCCTTGGCAGCCGGAGCCTCGACGTGCCCTTCCGCAGGGAGCACGTACCACTGACGACCGGTCTGCTGGAGGCGCAGCAGCCCCGCCTCTTCCATCGCCGACAGCAGCTTGAGGAAGCTCGAGAACCCGTACTCGCCCTCGTCGAAGTCGGGGCGCTTGCGGACGATGGCCTCCTTGAGCGCAGACGGATTCACCGCCCCGGTGGCCTGCGAGAGGAGGCTCTCGGCGACGTCCTCGGCGATACGCGGGATCGCGTGCTCGCGCTCCTTGCCCTTCTCCTTGCCGGCGCCCTTCGTCGCCTTGGCGGCGCCGGACTTGCCGCGTTCGTCCTTGCGGTCCTTGTCCTTGCCGTCGGCCTTCGACGCCCGCGACTTCTGCTTGCCGGGCCGGACGTAGATGAACTCGTCGCAGGCGTTCACGAAGTGGGGCGAGGTCGCCTCCTTCACCGCCACGCCGATGACGACCTTGTCGTTCTCCCGCAGCTTGTTGGCCAGGGGCACGAAGTCCGAGTCGCCAGAGGCGATGACGAAGGTGTCGATGTGCTCGCGCGCGTAACAGAGTTCGAGCGCGTCGATGGTCAGCCGCATGTCCGCGGCGTTCTTTCCCGCCCGGGTCGACGCAGGGACGTCCACCAGCTCCACCCCGAGGCGGTGCAGGTTCTCCTTCGCGTCACGGAACCGGGTCCAGTCGCAGTACGCGCGCCGGAAGACCACCTTGCCGCGTTCCAGCAGCCGGTCGATGGTCTGCTGGAGATCGAACTCACCGGACTCGATGCCGGTCTTGGTGACGAGGTTCTCGAAATCGATGAACAGCGCGATGCGCCGCTCTCTGCTGCCTTCCACGGCGTCGATCCTTCCCGGGGGCTCCCGGGGGCTGAGGTGCGGCGCCCTCCCTCATGGTGGGCACCTTCCACGGGTCATGACGCGACGGAGGCACGGACGCAAGGTCCGTGGGCCACACCTGTCAGCGGATGCGCCGAATCCCCATCCGCAGCGAAGCAGGCCCACCTGCACCGGAGATGGGCCGCTTCAGCCGTTGCGGCGGAACCGGCGCGCGCCGAAGAGCGTCAACAGCGCGAGCCCGCCCAGCGCCTGCAGCCCGCCCGCGCTCGCGCATCCGACCCCGTAGAGCGGATCGCCGAGCTCGCCGGGAGGGATGGCACCGGTGCCGCCGTCCGGATTGGTGCCACCATCCGGGTCGGTGGGGCTGCAGGCACCCGGCGCGAGGCAGTCATCCACGCCCTCGCTCAGGGCGACGTTCGGATCCCGGAAGAAGAAGATCTCGTCGAAGTCGGAGGTGCCATCGGCATCCGAATCGACGCCGTCGTCTCCGAGCGCCTGGAACGCGGTCCGCAGCGAGCCGGTCTGCGCCGCGCCCCTCAGCCCCCGGTCCTCGAGCGCCTGGTTGAAGGGTTTGACGGCGGTCCCGAAACCTCCGCTGTTGGTCTCGTGGCACACCACGCAGGTGGGG
>DATGQN010000029.1:0-4928 GCA_035304185.1 Myxococcaceae bacterium | reverse complement strand
TGGGGTGCGTTCCGATTCCGATGATGTCGATCCCGCCCTCGTCGGTGAGCTCGGCGACGATCGCGCAGATCTTGGTCGTGCCGATGTCCAGCCCGACGATGATCTCTCCGCCCTTCTGCTTGGCCATGGTCTCTCTCCAGTCCCCACCCTTTTCGGGGTGGGTGTTGCTACGGCGTTTCGTTGGCGCCGCCCCTTTCGGGGTCGGCTGCCAGAACCTTGATGGCCACCCAGTCCGGGCGGACCCGGTTGTCCAGGTGGATGACCTCAGCGATGAGGTCGCGGGAGGCAAGCTCCCGGCGGACGCGCACGAGGCGCTCGAGGGCGGCCTCCACGTCCCCTTCCGGCAGGCGCACCTCCTGGCCTGAGCCGGTCACCAGCAGGAGCCCGTTGGCCTCGAGGCGCAGCTCGCTCAGGCGCGCGTCGTCGCCGAGGTCGAGGGCCGCGTAGGCGTCCGCGGTCTCGAGCGCCGAGCGCACCCGCGCGTTGGCCCACGCTGCGTCCTGCACCCAGTCCTCACGCTCGAGCCCCGAGATGACCGGGAGGTCGGCGTGATCACCGGGCTGCAGCCGCTTGAAGGGGGCGCCGGTGGCGTCGACCAGGTAGAGGTCCTGGAGGGAGAGGATGGCGGCCGGGACATGCTCCACGACGCGCACCGAGATGCCGTTGGGGAAGCGGCGCCGGAGGTCGACCTCCTTGATCCAGGGGTGGCGCGCGATGCCGCGCTCGATGGCGTGGGTGTCGAGCTTGAAGAGGTTGGTGCCGCGCTCGACGCCGCCGAGCAGCTCGAGCTCGCCGGGGGTGGAGCGCACGTGACCGGTGACGTGCACCTCGGCGAGGCCGAAGGTCTCGGAGGTCAGCATCCAGCCGCGCAGTTTCACCGCGCCGAACCAGAGGGCGCCCATGAGGCCCACCACCGTGAAGACCTTGGCCGCGACGCTGCCGAGCGTACGGAGGCGCTGCGCACGGAGCTCGCGCTCACGGGCGATGTCGACGCGTCGGCGATTTCCGGTCCGGGTGGAGAGCAAGGCCAGCGCATGGTGCACGGTGACGATCCCGGCCGCCAGTTTTTGGCACACGCCTGTAGCGCGATGATCGCGGTTGGACGATTCGGAGCGGTTTCACGGCGTTTCAGCCGGTAGGGTCGGCGCCATGAACCGCTACACCGTGCATCTTGGAGCCCTCCTTCTTCTCTCCTCCCTGCTCTGGGCCTGTGGACCCGGTTCTGATCCGGGCGATCCGACGAATCCTGGCGGTTGCGGGCCCTTCGGCTGCCGGGAACCCGAACCGGGCTGGGCGAAGTTCACCGTTGGCAACGCCGAGTCGGTCCGGTGGCTCGGCTTCGATGGGTGCCATGCGTTCGACGTGCGGACCGGCGAGTTGGAGAGCAACGGACTCACAAAGGTCGAAGGCGTCGTCTCCCGAAGTGGGTCCTGCGATCCCGACATCGAGCAAGGACACTTCGAGTTCGTCTATCGCCAGCACAGCCTGGAACTGAGCGCCGAGAGCTGGACCACTGCCTACCGGCCGCTGGATGCGGTCGCGGCAAAGGAACTCATCAGAAACTGCACCTGGGAGACCCGCCCCGAGCCGTCTTCTCTCATCGGCCACTGGTGGCACGCGACCAACCTCTACGCCGAAAACCAGATCCTCGATTACATCGCCCCCCTGGCCTACGCGAGCAGCCTCATCCCCTTCGATGATGACGGGTTCGAGCGGGTGGGTGAGGAGTCCGTGGATGGAGTCCCGACGATCCAATTCCAGAACGATCGCGCGACGGTCTGGATGGTCAATGATGGCAGTCGCACGAACCGCCCCCTTCGGGTGACCGGCCGCGCGCACGACGTCACGTTCTCTGAATGGGACGTCCCCTTCGCGGCGGAGATCCCCGAAAACCTCAGGGACCTGAGCGAGGTGTGTGCCGTTCAGTAAGGAGGGGCACTGTAACCCGTCCGGCGGCGGGCGTCTGGACGAGACGCTTCGCAGTGGTTCAGCGGGCAGCGGCCCACGGCCCGGGAAGCAGCTCGTCCAGCTGCTTCGCTGGATGATCCTGCACGCGGCGGAGCACGTCGGTCAGGTACTCGTAGGGGTTGATGCCCCGCGACTCGCAGGTTGCGACGAGCGAGTAGAGCCCGGCGAGGCTCTGCCCCGCAGCCACGTTGCCGACGAAGAGGTAGTTCTTCCGCCCCAGCGCCACGCGCCGCAGCGCACGCTCGGACGCGTTGTTGTCGAGAGGAACGCGGGAGTCATCGAGGAAGACGCCGAGTTCATCCCACTGGGCAAGCGTGTACCGAATGGCGACCGCTAGAGGGCTCTTCGGCGGATGTCTGGGGAGCTGCTCATCCAGCCACTTCTTGAGTGTGTCCCGAACCGGCCCAGCACGTTTGCGGCGGAGTTCGAGGTGCCCCTCCGGGGAGAGCTCTCCCTTCTGAGCGTCGCGCTCGACTTCGTAGAGCTGCCCGATGAGGTCGACGGCCTCCTGGGCGACGGGCGCGGTCTTGATGGCCTCGAAGAAGTAGCGGCGCACGTGGGCGTAACAGGCGGCCCGACGGCGGGACGAGACATCCTCGATGCCGTTGTAACCGCTGTACCCATCGGCGAGGAGGACGCCCGAGGTGCCCTCCAAGAGCCTCTTCGGCAAGTCACCCGAGCGGCTGTCCGCAAACGAGTAGCTGATGTCGTGGCCGGTCTCGTCAGCGGCCCCGAACGTCCACACGAACCCTGTCTTGGGCTTGCCGGCTTCATCCTTGAGGACGCGCAGTCGAGTCTCGTCGGCCATCACCACGTCGCGCTGAGTGATGACGTCGAGCAGGCGCGTCCACACCGGCTTGAGGAGCTCCGAGGCGCGATGCAGCAGCTCGTTCATCGTGGAGCGGGCGACCGGGTGCCCCTGACGCTCGAAGTCCTTCTCAAGCCGGTACAGGGGTAGATGATCGACACACTTCGCGACGCAGAGGTGCGCGAGGAAGCTCGCGCCATACTGCCCCTTCTCGACCACCTTCGGAGCGCCGGGTGCCGTCAGGACGCTCCCTCCGCAGGAGCAACGGAGAACCTCCTGCACGTTCTCGTGGCGGATGAGCTTTGGCGGGATGTACTCCCAGATGGATGTCCGCTTGCCGGGACCCAGAGGCGACAGCTCCGTCCCTCCGCAGGAGGTGCACTGGCGCTGCGCGTCCGGCACCCGGTGTTCCGTCGTCATAACTGGGGCTTCGAGCCGCGCCTTGGCGCGCGCTCGGCGCGTCGCCTGGCTCTCCTCGGGAGTCGCAGGCTCGGCAGCGACGGGCCGGGGGAGCTTGCTGCGCTCGCTCCGCCGCCCGTACACCTGCTTCCGCAGCTGCGCGTTCTCGTGCTCGACTTTCTCGATGCGCGCAGCCAGCTCCTTCAGGAACGGCAGCAGCGAGCACTCGTGGTCTGGGTCGGGCACCTCCATCGAGGAGGGTTGATCACACCGCGATGCTTCTGTCGATCCCCATGGAGGGTGGCGTCCAACGTGCGAGACGACGGGCGTTCAGGTCGATGCCGTCCAGGAACATCGCGAGTTGCGCGGGCTCCATCTCCACCTGTTTCCGCTGGCGGTCCACCAGTGGCAGTTGGAACCGCCCCTTCTCGAGGCGCTTCATGTAGAGCACGAAGCCGGAGCGGTCCCAGAACAGCACCTTCGCCTTGTCCTTCGATTTGCCGACGAAGACGAAGAGGTGGCCCGTGTACGGGTCCTTCTCGAGGGTGCTCTCCACGACCGAGCGGAGCCCATCGATGCCCTTGCGCATGTCGGTCAACTCAGTCGCGAAGTAGATGCGGACGCTGGACGGCAGGCTCAGCATGTCGCCTCGCCGAGCAAAGCCAGCACGCGACGAAAGGCCTCCTCATCGAACCCAGCCCGGACTCGGACGACGTGGCCGCTGAGCAACTCGACCTCAATCGGCTCGGCGGGGAGCTCTGGCTCCGCCTTGACGACCCTCACTGGCAGGAGCACCGGCTGCGGCGCATCCGTCGAGTTGCTCCTACCGGCAGCCTGGGAGCTGAGCTTGCGGCGCCACCAGTACAGCCGCGGGGCCGGGAGCCCGCGCTTCCTTGCGAAGACTGCGAGCGGCTCTCCGCTCCTGCGCCACTGCTCCAGAACTGCGCGTGCCTCGGTCTCCGACCAACGCTCTTCCATGCGTCTCCTCCTGGGACGGAGGGTTCACGGCGAAGATAACGTGGTCACGACGGCGCTGGCCGGACGGTTACGCTGAATTGGACCTGAGCCAGCTCGACGACATCGAACTCGTCATTGAGCACAAGGGCTACACGATTCAGTAGGTCCGCTGCGCTCAAGGTCCGAGGGGGGCGTCCCTGAGCAGAATCCGCTCAGAAGGCGCCCCCCTTTCTCATGGGCGTCGATGGGCCTGAGGCGGAAGTCCACAAGGGCTGGGATTGGGAGACCGCAGTTGAAAAGCCTCGAACCAGCCGTTGTAATTCAGCCTAATTCAGCCTAATTCAGCCTAATTCAGCCTAATTCAGCCTAATTCAGCCTAATTCAGCCTAATTCAGCCTAATTCAGCCTAATTCAGCCTAATTCAGCCTGTGCCAGCTCATTCAGACGCCCCCTCCAAGAACCCAACACGTTCCGCTGCAGACATCAGCTCCGCCCTGCTCTTCTCGGGGACCCAGCCGCTCACCGTCTCCTCCACCTGTCCGTTCTTCACGAAGTAGAAGGTCGGCGTCCACCAGGTGCTGATCTCCGGCCACTCGGCTTCATCGTGAACCAACGCGAGCGGCGCCCAGTTGAAGCGCTCGTTCCACTCGAGGATCGGCTCGGCGAGCACGCTGCCGAAAGCAGGCACGAGCCACGTCGCGCTCGCAAGGAGCCCGTGTAATTCCTCGTCCTCGTGTGCAGCCGTTGCCAACCGGATGGTGGGAGCACAGACGGGGCTCGCGATCACGATCAACCG
>DATGQN010000028.1:0-68651 GCA_035304185.1 Myxococcaceae bacterium | reverse complement strand
TGACGTCCGGTGTGACGTCCGACGCCCAAGCCGCTGGACGATCCGCTCAAACGCCGTTCCGACGCGTCTCGAAAAACCGCAGCCCGGAAGCAGGGGACAGGAGCCCGGATCCAGGCCCTGAGACCCGAACGCGAACTTAACATAACGCATCTTATCAGACTCACTGCGTATGGGGCTCCGGAGGGGATGGACGCTGGATTCCGCTGCCTTCCGGGGTCCGGACGCCTCGCGAACCACGAAGCCGTGCCGAGCACACCTGGCGGTTGCGCTTCTCGCAGCGTCGGATCTTCGTATTCGGAGGCACCTTGCGCAGCGACGACCCGCTGCCCTGGCACGGGTGCTCGGGCAAAGCGCCAGGCGCTCGAACCCGCGTCGCGGGCATGCGGCCTCGGAGGCGCGCTCGGACCCTCCTCGCCATGCTCTGGACGTGCCCGGAACGTCGAACCCGCCGGAAGCGCCCTCTCGACAAGGCACTTCGGCGGGCCCGGGAAGAGACGCCTCGGAGGTCATCCTGCACGAGGCGCCGGGTCCCTCACTCCTGGAAGCACATGACGCTGCTGTCGCTGACGAAGCAGCCGTTGCACTCCATGGCCGCCCAGGTGCCCTGTTCACACTTCAGGAGCTGGTTCTCGTTCGTCTCGTCGCACTGCCCCTGGCCCTCCATCACCTGCGGACATGCATCCCCCGCGACCGGCTTGATGTTGCAGATGAAGCCGTCGTCGTCGGTGGTGAGGCATCCGCCGGCGCCCCTGCATGGAATCTCGGTGAACGTCCCGCCCTGGCAGATCAACGCCGCGGTGTCGCTGTCACAGAGGCCTTCTTCGGCACGCTCGCAGGAGTCACCAGCCTGGACCGAGCCGCAGGCTGAGAAGATCAGGGAAACGAGCACGAGCGCGAACGGGCTGAAACGGGACATGGGAGGCTCCGTGATGCTGAAGGTCACGGGACATCCGCGACCGGGGGTGCCGTGACGATGGCAGCCATCAAGTGCCTCAGGTCGCACGATGGGTCCAGCACTTCATCCGGATCTTCCGGTTCTGGTGCGGGTTCCGCATTTCGGATCGCTCCGGAACACGCTCGCCACCTGCGGCGCCTTCTGACAAGGTCCGCGCCCATGTTCCGAGCCCGTTTCCTGTCGCTGAGCGCGCTGTCGGCCCTGGCCCTCGTGGGTCCTCTCGGATGCAAGGAGGAGCCGCCCCCGGTGGTGGAGGCACCGGTCGAGGCGCCGCCACCGGAGCCGGATCCGCTTCAGTTCATGGTGACCGCCGAGGTCGCCGATGGTGGCACCCAGCCCATCCCGACGGACGTTCCGGAAGCACCGGTGATCGACTCGATGATCGGCTTGTCGCTGTCGTCGAACCTCGGGCTGAGCAACCACCGCATCCGCGTCTTCGACGCCAATGATCGCGTGGTGCCCAGCGATGATGAGACCGAGGCGCCTCCGCCCGGCGGCGGCATCCTGTATCGCGTCCGCTTCCTCGAACCTCTCAAGCCCGGCTCCCGCTACACCCTGGTCATCGACCCCGAGACCGGTGACGTCATGACCGACAGCGTCGGCCGGGAGCAGTCCGAGTTCCGCTACGAGTTCGAGATCGCCGCGCCCGAGGCCGACGCCGGCACGTCTGACTGACGTCCTTCAAGAACGGGTGCGCGCCGCCGAGCCTCTCAGCCGCCGGTCCCGTCGAAGCTCAGCAGCGGTCCCGTGAGCCCCCTTCCGGGGCCTCCTGTCAGAACACACCGTAACGGGCCCGGGTGCGCGCCAGGACCGCGGCGCCTTCCGCTTCCACGGAAGCCCCGTTCCGGGCCTCGAGCACCGCCCGCACCTGGAGGCTGCCGTCCTCGGTCTCCGGTTCGCTGAAGCGTGCCTCCTCCTCCGGACCGAACCCGGATTGTTCGAGGAGCCCATCCAGAACCCGATGCAGGAGGGAGCGCAGGTTGATCGCGTCGTAGAGGTTGTACTCGACGAGAAGCTGCAGCACGGACGGGTCCCGGGTCTCGAGCCAGGCCCGCCACAGCAGCACCGCGTCCATGCCGCCGACGCCGTCGATGGCGGTCGAGCGATCCAGTCCGAGGCCGCGCTCGATCTGCTTGAGACCGCCCTTCAGGCCGATCCGCCGTCCCAGGAAGCGCAGGTCCAGATGGACGGGAGGACGCGTGAGCTGCGGGAAGTGCTCGCGAAGCACCGGGACGTCGAAGCAGCTCCCGTTGAAGGTCACCCAGATCGGTCGGCGCATGAGCGCGTCGGGGAGCGCCTCGAGGTTCTCGCCGCGCACGAACAGGTGCAGGCCCTCGGCATCCAGCAGGCTCACCACCGTGGGCAGTTGGCGCTCGGAACCATCGGTCTCGATGTCGAAGAAGACCGCGCCCTCACCAAAGCGTCGGATGAGGCGCCAGTGTTCCCGCCCCGGGAACAGCGATGCGAGCCCGGCCAGATCGGCGGCCTCGAGGGCTTCGCCGGCCTTGGCGATCCACTCGCGGATGACCGGGTCCTTCGCCCGCGACACGACCGGCTTCTGCGGCGCCTCCGGGAACGAGGCCCAGGTCCGGATCCCCTGTTCCCAGAGGTTCCGCTCCCTCCAGGGCCCGATGCCCGGAACGTGCTGGAAGGTGCGCTCGATCATCGCCGGGCGATCCTCTCCGGTCCAAACGCGGATGAAAAGCCCGCGAGCCCGCACCGGCGGACGACACCACGTGTCCTCGGCGCCTCACGCATGTCCGGGACCGTCCACCACAGGCACAGGCAGGACCACGGACGCGACGCACTGAAACGGGGCGCGCCTCACGCCGTCCGCACGGAGCCGTCGACGAGCCCGGCGATCAGCGGAACGTCGGCCTCACAGAACGGGCGGGCCTGCATCTCCTCGAAGGTGCACCACGCGAGCTCCTGCGCCGTCACCGCACGCGGCGTCCCCCCGAGAAGCCGGGCCGCGTACAGCACCAGCTCCACCTCGAGATCGGGATAGGCGTGGGTGCCCTCCCACAGGCGCGCGCCGACCGAGACCGGAACGTCCAGCTCCTCGCGCAGCTCACGTTCGAGCGCCGCCTCCTCCGCCTCGCCCGGCTCGACCTTGCCGCCGGGGAACTCCCAGAGGTCGCCGCGGGGGCCTCCCGGGAGACGCTGCTGGCAGAGGAATCGCTCGGGATCCGAGGGATGGGGCATGAGGGCCGCCACCACCCGGACCTTCCGGCGATGACTCACCCCTGGCCTCCGAGCAGATCCAGGGCGTACACGAAGCCCAGATTGGAGAGCACGTAGAGCGAACGATCTGGCCCCTGGGTCGCCTTTGCCGAAACGCCCTGCCCCGGATCCCAGCGCAGCACGGTGCGGCCCAGCCCCGGGTCCAGGAACAGCAGGCCGTCGCTCACCGGCGCGACCAGGTAGCCCGCGCTGAGGATCGGCTGCCCGGCGGCGACATCGCTCAGCCGCATCGACCACAGGGTCGAACCATCACCGGCCACCATGGCCCGGACACCGTCACTTCCCGTGGCGAAGAGGACCTCCCCACGCAGCAGCAGCCCCGTCACGCCGGGCACGTCCTGATGCCACAGCGTGCGCCCGGTCATCGGATCCAGCGCGAAGATCCCATCCTTCACCGAGGCCGCGTAGAGCACGCCCTGATGGTCGAAGATCGGCTGGGTGTCGACATCGATGAAGGGCCCCAGCGAGGTCGAGAGCATCCGCTCCCAGACCGCAACGCCGTCGGCCAGCCGCAGCGCGGAGAGCGCACCATCGGCGAAGCCCACGTAGATGACGCCGTCGCGGACCGTCGGGGTCGAGACGCCACGGATGGTGAAGCCCGAGGGCAGCTCCCGCCGGTACTGCCACTTCCAGGCCCCGGTCTCCGCGTCCACCGCGAACAGGGAGTTGGAATGCGAGGCGACCAGCACCACGCCGTCGACCTCCACCGGCATCGTCCCCAGCTCCTCACCGGTGTCGTAGGTCCACAGGGACTCACCGGTGGTGGGGTCGAGCGCCTCGAGGACGCCGTTGCCCCCGGGCAGGTAGATGCGCTTCGCGGAGATGCCCGCGCCCGCCGAGAAGTGATTGTCCGTGGGCCGGCTCCACCGCTCCTCCCCTGCTGCGTCCAGGGCCCGGACCCGTCCGTCGCGGGTGAGGGTGATGAGCTGCTGGCGCTCCGCATCCCAGGTCGGCGCGGCCGGCTCACGGGGCGCATGCTCGAGGAGCCGCCGCTGCCCGACCAGGGAGTGCCACCAGTCGACGCGGAAGAGCTCCGGCGAAGGCACCGGGCGGGGATTGAGGGGATCGGCGGTGAGCGGGACGGCGCGGCAGCCCATCAGGCTGCTGGCCGCCACCAGCGCGCAGACTCCAAGACGGCGCAGTCGCACGCGACTACTCCGCCCCCGGAGCGCCCTCTTCGGCCTCCGTCGTCGCCTGCGCCGGGCTCGCCGGAGCCGCGGGGATCTCGACCCCCTGGGCCGCGAGGATCTGCAGACGCTCCTCGGAGAGCCGGGCGGCGGCGGTGTTCGGGTGCGAGACCGTCACCGAGCGCCAGAGCTCGAGCGCCTCGGGCTGCTGGCCCTTCGCCTGGAGCAGCCGCGCCTTGTGGTAGTCGCCCATGCCCGGCATGAACGCGCCGGTCGTGGTCGAGGAGAGCTTCTCGAAGGCGGAGATCGCCTCGTCGGTCTTGCCCTGCGCCTCGAGGCTGTAGCCGAGCCCCTCGATCGCGTTGGCGCGCATCGCCACGTCGGTGTCGGTGAGCTGGAGGAAGGACTCGAAACCGGCCTGCGCTTCGGCGTGGTTGCCGAGACGGAAATCGCTCTGTGCCTGGGCCAGCGCCGCAAGGCGCGCGGCGCGGGTGTCCGGGTGGGCCTCCCGGAAGGTGCCCATCGCCTCGTGCACCGCCTCGTCGCGCGCACGCTCGGTCGCAAACGGCGTCACGTCGGGGCTGGTCTGCAGGGCCTCGGGGCTGCCGGCGACCGGACGGGTCAGCAGCTCCAGGGCCACGCCCAGCTCACGCGCGGCGCGGGTCTCGGCGCGTCCCTGAATCAGGGAGACGACCGCGATGATGCCGCCGATCACCAGGAGCGCGATCGCGCCGCCGATGACCTTGCGCTCATGGCGCATGAGCCAGCTGCTCGCCTCGCCTCCCACCACCATGAAGGAGTCCGGCTCCAGGAGCTGCTTCTTGTCTTCCGCCTTCGCCACGGTCTTCATCCTTACAGAGGGCTTGTCGAGGGGCGCGGACTGTACGGAGCCCACGGTTCAGGGTCAACGCGAAGCGCCACGCCCCGGACGGGTTGTCAGTCGCGGCGCTTGGGGCGCCACTTGATCTTCGAGAGTCGCTTGCGGGCCACGCGCTTGGCCTGTCCCGGCCGATCGCGGAAGTACAGCCGCATCGGCACCTTGAGGTTGAAGGTCGTCCGCAGCTGGTTGGAGAGGTAGCGCCGGTACGGATCGGGCACCTTCCCGGGCCGGTTGCTCCGGAAGAGGAACGTCGGGGGCGCCACGCCCACCTGCGCCGCGTAATAGAGGCGCAGCGGCCGTCCGTCGACGATCGGCATCGGGTGGTGCTCGGTCACGTGCTGGAGCAGGCGGTTGAGCATCGGCGTCGGTGCACGGAATCGGTACTGGTCGGCCAGCTCCGCGGCGACCTCGAGCACCTTCTGCACCTTTGCGCCGGTCAGCGCCGAGGTGAAGACCACCGGCGCATAGGACACGAACCGCAGCCGCTCCTTGAGGCCCGCGCGGTAGGCGGCTTCGGTCTTCGCGTCCTTCTCCACCAGGTCCCACTTGTTGACCACGATGATGAGGGCGCGTCCCTTCTCGTCGGCCACACCGGCGAGCTTCGCGTCCTGGTCCACCGCCGGCTCGGTCGCATCCAGCAGGAGCACCGCGATGTCGCTGCGATCGACCGCCTTGAGCGCCGAGACCACCGCGTACTTCTCGACCCGGTGGGCGATCGTCTTGCGGCGCCGGATGCCCGCCGTGTCGGTCAGGACGAAGTTGCGCTCCTTCCAGCTCAACGCCGAGTCGATCGCATCCCGCGTCGTCCCCGGGATGTCGCTGGCCACCACCCGCTCCTCTCCGAGCAGCGCATTGACCAGGGTGCTCTTGCCCACGTTGGGGCGGCCGATGATGGCCAGACGGATCGGGCGCTCGGGCTCGGAGGGGAGCTCTTCAGGAAGCTCGTCGAAGTCACCCTCCTCCTCGTCCCCGGCGACCATGGGCACATCGTCGTCGTCGCCGTCCTCGAGACGATCGGCGTTGATGCGTGCCTGCTCGTCGCCATCCGGCGGCGGCATCCGGGCGGTCACCGCGTCCAGCAGATCCTGGGTCCCCAGGGCGTGCTCGGC
The DNA here is from genome assembly GCA_035304185.1 of Myxococcaceae bacterium. Classification (GTDB taxonomy): domain Bacteria; phylum Myxococcota; class Myxococcia; order Myxococcales; family Myxococcaceae; genus DATGQN01. The sequence continues at coordinate 62,336 of DATGQN010000028.1, read as the reverse complement.
GGAGATGGCATGGACCTCGTCGAAGCCCAGGGACAGGAAGTCGGCCACCAGCGCCTGCTGCATCGCCGAGGGGCTGTCCACCTTGTTGACCGCGATCACCACCGGCTTGCCGGAGCGCCGCAGCAATTGGGCGATGTCGGTGTCCACCGGCGTGAGGCCCGCGCGCCCGTCGGTGACCAGGAGGACCACCTCGGCCTCCTCCACCGCGAGCTGCGCCTGCTCCCGAACCTGCGAGAGCATGACGTCATCATCCCCGGGGACGAAGCCGCCGGTGTCGATGACGGTGAAGAACCGTCCTGCCCAGTCGGTGTCCGCGTAGTTGCGATCGCGGGTGACGCCGGGGAGATCCTCGACCAGGGCCTTGCGACGCCGGGCGATGCGGTTGAACAGGGTGCTCTTGCCCACGTTGGGGCGGCCCACGATGGCGACCATCGGCAGCGGCATCACTCGTACCCAAGCTTTCTCAGGCCGGCCACCGTCTCACTCCAGCGCGGCTCCACCTTCACCAGCAGTGACAGATACACCTTCGTTCCCAACAGCCGCTCGATGGAGCGACGCGCGCCGCTGCCGATCGTCTTGAGCATCTGCCCCTGCTTGCCGATCACGATCGCCTTCTGGCTGTCGCGCTCGACGTGGATCGAGGCCGCGATGCGCACCAGGCCCCCCAACTCCCCGGGCTTCAGCTCGCGTCCTGGATCCCGCTCCGACTCGTCGAAGGCGTCGATGGTCACCGCCACCGAGTAGGGGATCTCCTGGCGGGTGTGATGCAGCACCTGCTCGCGGATGTACTCGGCGACGAGCTGACGCTCCTGCTGGTCGGTGAGCATGTCCGCGTCGAAGAGCGGCGGCCCTTCCGGGAGCAGCTTGACCAGCTCCTCCATCAGCACGTCCACCCCCTCGCCCGTGCGGGCGGAGACCGGGAGGACCTGGGCGAAGGAGAAGGCCTTGCGGTAGGTGTCAATGAGGGGGAGCAGCAGCGGCTTGGGCACCGTGTCGATCTTGTTGATGACCAGGATCGTGGGCCGGTTCGCGCGCTCCAGCGCCTCCATCACCGCACGGTTGCCCGGGCTCACCTCGTCCACGACCTCATCCACCGGCTCGATGAGGAAGAGGTTGACGTCGGTATCCTCGGCGGCGTTGAGCGCCACCTCGAGCATGTAGCGGTTGAGCTGCCCCTTCGCGTCGTGCACTCCGGGGGTGTCCACCAGGGCGATCTGCGCGTCCGGGCGGTGCACCACCCCGAGGATCCGGTGGCGGGTGGTCTGGGGCTTGTGGCTGATGATGGCGAGCTTCTCGCCGGTCAGCCGGTTGAGCAGGGTGCTCTTGCCCACGTTGGGGCGGCCGATGAGCGTGGCAAAGCCACTGCGATGCTTCGGGGACATGCTGGTTCCGATGGAGATGGTCTGACCCCTCGGCGGTCGGCGCCGGAGCGGTGGGTCCGACCGGGCCCGCCGATGTGGGACCCGGATGGATCTCCACACCTGCGCGGCTGCTGTCGGATGTCCGCTTCGGAGGCGACGTTCGGGGGCGGGTGGATGCCTTTGAACGACGGGACGGACCGCGTGCGTCTCATGATGAGAACGGACGGCCCGGACGCCCTCTTCCGCTCCTGCTGGGCGGGCGCGTCTGCCTTGTCCCCGTTCGGGGGCCCCGCGGTCAAGTCCCTTGGCGCGTCCGGCCCCTGGGCCCTCCCCTCCCCCACCCGGCTCTCACCGAGCAGGGGAGCGGGGGCGACGTCTCTCAGATCGACTCGGAGATGGTGACCTTGTTGATCACCACGTCGGTCTTGGGCCGGTCGCCGGCGCCCTTGGGAATCACGTTGGCGACCTTCTCGACCACGTCGTAGCCCTTCACCACTTCGCCGAAGATGGTGTGCCGGTTGTTGAGGTGCGGGGTCGGCACCACGGTGATGAAGAACTGGCTGCCATTGGAGTTCGGGCCGGCGTTGGCCATGGCCAGCAGACCGGGGACCGAGAAGGTCTTGCCGCTCTGGAACTCGTCCTCGAACTTGTACCCGGGGCCGCCGTAGCCCTGGCCCAGCGGATCGCCACCCTGGATCATGAAGTTCGGGATGCAGCGGTGGAAGATCGTTCCGTCGTACAGGGGCACGCCTTCCTTCGTCTCGCCGGTCTGGGGGTGCTTCCAGGTCTTCTCCCCCGTGGCCAGGCCCACGAAGTTCTCCACCGTCTTGGGCGCGGCGCTGCTGTACAGCTTCACCACGACCGTGCCCTCGGTGGTGTCGAAGGTCGCGTAGAGGTCCTTGCCCTGACGGGCCAGCTCAGTCATTGCCATGCTTCGATCTTCTCTTTCGTCGTTAGGTACTGCGGTCAGGTTGCGGCCCGTGAAGGCTCCGGGTGCCCTTGCGCCCGGAGACCTCCTTCAGCCGCGTCGTTGAAGTGCATCGTCGGACGCGAGACCCGGTGCGGCTACTCGGTCCTGGGGGCCGGCTTCTTCGCGGCGTCGGCGCCCCTGGCCGCGGGGGCCTTCTTCCGGCCCTTGGCTGCGGGAGCCTTGGGCGCGGTCTCACTGAAGGTGATGCTGCGAATCACCACGTCCTCCACCGGCTTGTCCCGGGCGGCGCGCTCCACCCGGCTGATGGCCTCGACCACCGGGTAGCCCTGGAGCACCTCCCCGAAGATGGTGTGGCGGTTGTTGAGGTGTGGCGTGGGGGCCACGGTGATGAAGAACTGGCCGCCGTTGGTCCCGGGCCCCGAGTTCGCCATCGCCAGGAGTCCCGGCTTGTCAAAGCTCCGCCCGCTGTCGAACTCGTCGGCGAAGGCGTACCCCGGATTGCCCCGGCCGGTGCCGGTGGGATCGCCGCCCTGGATCATGAACCCCGGGATCACCCGGTGAAAGGTCACGTTCCGGTAGTAGGGGCCGCTCCCCTTCTTGCCGGTGGTCGGGTCCGTATAGGGCTGCTCCCCGGTGGCGAGGCCCACGAAGTTGCCCACCGCCAGGGGCGCCTCCTTGGAGAACAGGCGCAGCACGATGTCCCCCTTGTTCGTCTTGAGCGTGGCGAAGAGCGGCGTTCCGGCCTTCACCTTGTCGGTCCACGGCCCCTTCGCCGGCTCCGGCGGCGGCAGCGCGAAGGCCAGGGCGGGCGCCAGGAGCGCGGTCAGGAGCAGGGCACGTTGCAGCTTCATGTGAGGACTCCTCTTCTCGATGGGTCGTCGGACGTTCCCGCGTGCCACCCTTCAGCGGCTGCTCGGGAGAAGGGGTTGAAGGTGAAACCGTCGGTCCCGGAGCGCTACCCCGGTCCGGCTCCCTTGGGGGGCGCTCCTGAGGACGAGGCGGGAGGCGTGTCGGCGTCGGGTTCCACCGGAGCGGTCTCCGAGGCAGCGGGCGGGGGGCCGCCACCGGGCGCATCGCTCGATCCCGGGTCCGCCTCCGGATCGGTGCGGGTCAGCGCGATGAGGGTCTCTCTCGCTGCGGCCTGCTCCGCTTCCTTCTTGCTGCGGCCGGTGGCCCGCGCATGCGGCACCTCAGCGAGCCACACCTCGACCTCGAAGAGCTTGGCGTGCTCGGGGCCGCTCTCGCCGATCACCCGGTAGGTGGGCGCGATCCTGAGGCGCTGCTGCGCCCACTCCTGCAGCAGGCTCTTGTGATCCCGCGCCGGGCGTCCGGACACCACCCCTTCCAGGGGGGCCGAGAAGAGGCGGTCCACCAGCTCCATCACCGCGCCCAGACCGTCTCCCAGGTAGAGCGCACCGATCACCGCCTCGAGCGTGTTCGCCAACATCGAGGGACGGGTGCGGCCTCCGCTGAGATCCTCGCCCTTGCCGAGCAGCAGCAGCTCACCGAGCCCCAGATCCGCGGCGACCGCGCCCAACCCGCGCTCATCCACCAGCGAGGCGCGGGCCCGGGAGAGCTCCCCCTCACGGGCTTCGGGCATGCGCTCCATCAGCCGGTGCCCGATGGCCAGGTCCACCACCGCATCGCCGAGAAACTCCAGGCGCTCGTTGTCGACCAGCGCCTCGCGCGGGTGCTCGTTGAGCCAGCTCTTGTGGCAGAGCGCGGAGAGGCCGAGATCCGGCCGGGAGAAGCGCACCGAGAGGCGCGCCTCCAGCTCCGCGACCCGCTCCTGTGCGCTGAGCTTGAGTCCGCCGATCCCCATGCCGCCCTACCCGCCCAGCTTCCCCGCCAGCTCGTCCGCCAGCGCGTAGGGGTCCGCCTCACCGCGGGCGATGCGCGCCGAGACCTCGTCCAGCCGGCCGCGCTCGGCCTCCAGGCGCTTGAGGGCGGAGCGCAGCAACCGCTCGCGCAGGATGGCGACGAACTGCATCCGGGCCCGGGTCATCTCCCGTGTGGAGCGCTCCCCCGAGGCATTGAGCCAGTCGAAGTGCGCACCGAAGGCCTTCACCAGCTCCTCGACCCCGACGTCGCTGCTGGCGATCACCTTGAGGATGGGCGGCTCCCACTCCTCCGGCGCAGCGTCCCCATCCGGCTGGTGGGTCCCGTGGGCCTTCGCCACCACCATCCGGTGGTGGGCGTCGTGATCCATGGGGGGCGCCTTGATCGCATGGCGCAGCTCCAGCATGGCCCGAAGCTCCCGCACCATCCGGTCCGCGCCGTCGCGGTCCGACTTGTTGACCACGAAGACGTCGGCGATCTCGAGGATGCCGGCCTTGATGGCCTGGATGTCATCGCCCATGCCGGGCACGACCACCACCGCGGTGGAATGCGCCATCTGCGCGATGTCGATCTCGTCCTGACCGACCCCCACCGTCTCCACGATGATGACGTCCATCCCCATGGCGTCCATCACCCGGACGCAGTCGCCGGTCGCGCGGGAGAGGCCGCCGAGGTTGCCCCGCGTGGCGAGGCTGCGGATGAACACCTCGTCGTCGGTGGCGTGCTCCTGCATCCGGATGCGATCGCCCAGGATCGCGCCGCCGCTGAAGGGGCTGGTGGGGTCCACCGCCAGCACCCCGACCTTCTTGCCGGCCATGCGGAAGTGGGCAATCAGGCGATCGGTGAGGGTGGACTTGCCGGCCCCCGGCGACCCGGTGATCCCGATCACGTAGGCCCGGCCGGTCTTCGGAAAGAGGGCCTGCAGCTCGGGGATGGCGCTCGCCCGGCCATCATCGATGTCACGCATGAGCCGCGAGGCGGCCCGGATGTCACCACCGAGCACCCGCTCGGCAATCGTCGCACTCAACCTTCCGTCTCCTCGTCCGGCGATCCGATCACCTGGACCGCGTCCTCTGAAACTCCCAACACCCCGGCACACAGCGCGGCGACACCGGGGAACGCATCGAGCTCGAAGCGCTCCGCCCAGAGCTTCCCTTCGCGGCCCGCCAGAAGCCCCCGGAAGGTCCGGCCGCGCACCCGTCCGGCCGCGAACCGGTACCGCCGACCCTCGACGGCCAGCTCCACCAGCAGCTCCACCGGGGAGCCGGGGGGAATCAGGGCCTCGGCCCCGAACGCCTGCAGCAGCATGCCCTGCCGCAACAGCTGGGGCTTCGTGGGCGCCACGACGTCGGCCGACCCCTCGACCAGGCCCATCAGGTAGTGCCCCAATGTGGCCCGGTCGGAGAACGCCGACAGCTCAAAGCGCGTCTCCTGCTCAAGGTGCACGGGGCTGCGGTCCTTGAGCGCGCGCATCAGACGGAAGCGGCCTTCGGAGTCGGCCTGCACCACGAACGTCCAGGCTTCGTGCTGCACCTTCGCCGAGAGACTCAGCTGATCCGGGTCCACCTCCGAGGCGATGCCCAAAGCATCGAGCGCCCCGGCACCGGCCCCCAGGATCGCGAGCTGACGGCCGAAGCGCTCCCGGACGATGTCGGCGAGGGCCTCGGCACTCTCCAGGTCCGACCAGGTGATCGCCCCCACCCCGGTCAGCGGGGGGGGCGCCACCGCGATCAGGCGCTCGCCATCGACCGCGAAGGACACCTGGTTCAGCGACGCCCCGCTCACCGGGTGCAGCAGCGCCGCCTCCCCCAGTGAGAGCTCCGCCACCATCCCGGTCTCCGACTCCGAGACCGCCAGGCCCAATCCCGAAAGTCGCGCCCCGACGCTCATGCCGCCGCCTTGAAGGTCTCCCGCGCGATGATGGAGCGCTGCACCTCGCTGGTGCCCTCGCCGATCTCGCACAGCTTCGCGTCACGCAGCATGCGCTCCACCGGGAACTCGCGGGTGTAGCCGTAGCCGCCGTGGATCTGCAGGGCCTTGCTGCAGGCCCGGGTGGCCATCTCGCTGGCGAAGAGCTTGGCCATGGAGGCCTCCTGCGAGTACGGCCTGCCTGCGTCACACAGCGAGGCCGCGCGGTAGACCAGCAGCCTCGCGGCGTTCAGCTCGGTCTGGATGTCCGCCATGAACCAGCGCAGGGCCTGGAAATCGGCGATGGGGCGACCGAACGCCGTGCGGTCCTTCGAGTAGCGCACCGCCTCGTCCAACGCGCCCTGCCCCAGCCCCACGGCCAGCGCGCCGATGGTGATCCGGCCGCGGTCGAGAATCCGGAGGGTGTCGATGAAGCCGCGGTTCAGCTCGCCGACCCGCTGGCTGTCGGGGATGCGCACGTCCTCGAGCACCAGCTCCGCGGTGTCCGAGCTACGCATGCCGAGCTTGCCGTGGATGGCCCGCTGGCTGAACCCGGGGGTGTCCTTCTCCAGGACGAACGCGGTGATGCCCCGCTGGCGCAGCGCCGGATCGGTCACCGCCAGCACCACGAAGACGTGTCCCACCGTCCCCTGGGTGATGAACATCTTGCTGCCGTTGAGCACCCAGTGATCGCCGTCACGCACCGCGGTGGTCTTCATCCCCGCCGCGTCCGAACCGCTGCCGGGCTCGGTGAGACCCCAGGCCCCGAGCCACTCCCCGGTGGCGAGCTTGGGCAGGTAGCGCTCATGCTGGGCGGTGTTGCCGAAGACCCGCAGGTGGCTGGTCCCCAGGCCGTTGTGCGAGGCCACCGTCAGCGCGAGCGAGCCGTCGTGCCGCGCGATCTCCTCGACCGCCACGGCCACCGCCAGGCTGTCCATCCCGGCGCCACCGTACTGCTCCGAGACCAGGATCCCCAGCACACCCAGCTCGCCGAGCTCGCGCACCACCTCGGTGGGAAACCGCTCCTCGCGGTCCCAGGTCGCGGCATGGGGGCGGACCTTCTCGAGGCAGAAGTTGCGCAGGGAATCCTGCAGCGCTCGGTGGCTATCGGGGAGGGTGAGGTCCATCGTGGTCTCCGCTGTGCGTCTCAACGTCGTTGCCTGCCGGAAAAGATGCCCATCGTGCAGCTGGCAGGAGGCAGGTTCAGGGGGTGCGCCGCGCCTCTGGCAGATGCCGGAACCGGGAAGCGGTCTGCCACCCACCCGGCGCCCGGTCGAGCGCGTTGTTCAGTCACTGGGTTCTCTCATACCTCAGCGCCCGGGGGAGCCTCAGACCGGCGTGACCGTGCGCTTCTTCCGGGACGGGAGCGCATACCCCTCACAGGCCCGCTCCAGGCGCTGGGCGATCTCGGTGCGCAGGCGCTCGCCGGGAACGATCGCGTCGACCACCAGCTCGCTTCCCAGTTTGAAGAGGTCCACGTCCTCCCGGTACTCCTCGCGCAGGGCGTTGACGTAGGTCGCGCGCTCCTCCTCGGGCTTCTCCTGGATCTTGTTGAAGTAGACCGCGTTGACCGCCGCCTCGGGGCCCATCACCGCGATCATCGCCTGTGGCAGCGCGAGCGTGCAGGTGGGTGCGAAGCCCGGACCGCTCATGGCATAGAGCCCGGCCCCATAGGCCTTCCTCACGATGAGGGAGATGCGGGGGACGGTCGCATCGGAGACCGCGCTGATCATCTTGGCCCCCGAGCGGATGATCCCCGCCCGCTCCACCTTGGTGCCGATCATGAAGCCCGGCACATCCGCCACGAACAGCAGCGGGATGTTGAAGGCGTCGCAGAGCCAGATGAAGCGCGCGGCCTTGTCCGCCGAGTCCACGAACAGCACCCCGCCCCGGTACTTCGACTGGTTGGCGACGATGCCGACCACCCGGCCGTCGATGCGGCCGAAGCCGGTCACCAGTTCCTGGGCGAAGAGCTTCTTCACCTCGAACCAGCTGTCCGCGTCGATGATCTCCCGGATCACGGTGTGGATGTCGAAGGGCTTGTTCTCGCTCTCGGGGACCAGCTCCTCGATGCGCTTGCCCGAGCTCGCCGGGGGCACCGGGGCGATCGCCGGGGGGGCCTCGCTGAAGTTGCGCGGCATGTAGCTGAGGTAGCGCTTGGCCTGCTCGATGGCGTCCGCCTCGGTCTTCACCAGGACGTCGCCGCAGCCGGAGACCGAGCAGTGCATCCGCGCTCCGCCCATCTCCTCCAGGGTCACCTTCTCGCCGATGACCATCTCGGCCATGCGCGGGCTGCCCAGGTACATGGAGGCGTTCTTGTCGACCATGATGACCAGGTCGCAGAAGGCCGGGATGTAGGCGCCACCCGCCGCGCTGGGGCCGAAGAGCAGGCACACCTGGGGCACCAGCCCCGACATGCCGACCTCGTTGTAGAAGATGCGACCGGCGCCGCGGCGACCGGGGAACATCTGCACCTGGTCGGTGATGCGGGCACCCGCCGAGTCCACCAGGTAGAGCATCGGGCAGCGCAGCTCCTGGGCCACCTCCTGGATGCGCAGGATCTTCTCCACCGTCCGCGCGCCCCAGCTGCCCGCCTTGACCGTGCTGTCGTTGGCCATCAGCGCCACGACCCGGCCATCGACCTTCGCGGTCCCGGTGATCACCCCGTCCGCGGGGAGGGTGGGATCCTGGAAGTTGGCGAACTTCGCGTCCTCGACGAAGGAGTCGGCGTCCACCAGCAGGCGGATGCGCTCGCGTGCGAAGAGCTTGCCGACCTCCAGGTTCTTGGCGTGGTACTTCGGGGCCCCGCCCTTCTCGACGGTCCGCTCCCGCTCCCTGAGAATCGCATCAGAAGACATGGGGACCGCACATAGCAGAGGCAGAAGCCCCCCGCGCCCCCTTCTTGGCGGTCCCGGCCTGCGTTCGGGCAGTGAAGTTTCAGACGCCCATCAGCCAACGCCCGCCCGAATGGGGGCTTCGCGGATGGGGATTGCGGCCCTAGCATGCGCCGACGCATGTCCAAGCGACCCCGGTGCTTCATGGGGATGCGCCGGGCCACGTCCACGTCGAACCCAACACCGCCAAGAAGGCACAGGAGCTACAGATGTTCAGCCGCAACGCCACGTACCAGGAGCGGGCCAAGAAGTACCTGGACCAGCAGTTCAACAAGGAGCTCCCGCGGCTGGCGAAGAAGGCGCGCCATCGCATCGAGCACCTGGATCTCGACCGCGACGTCCTGGCACGCGCCGGCCTCATGCGCCGCTCGCAGGCGCCCGGCCTGGGAACCGCCCTGGGCCTCTTCGCCCTCGGCGGGATCGCCGGCGGCATCCTCGCCCTCCTCTGGGCCCCCAAGACCGGCGCGCAGACCCGCTCCGAGGTCAAGCAGCGCGCCCAGGGCCTCATGAACCAGGGCAAGCAGCGCATGGACAACGCCCAGGACATGACCGCGCAGAGCGGCACCCGCGCCCCGCACATGCAGGCCTGAACCGGCCGCTTCGTTTCCGGTCCGGCCGGCTCCCCCGTCGTCAGCGATCGTTTCGCGGGGGGCCGGCGTGGCCCGGCGCTTTCCGGGTCAGCGTCCCCGGTAGCTGGGCGGGCGCTTGGCGGCGAAGGCGGCCAACCCCTCCAGCCGATCCTCGGTGTCCAGCAGCGGCTCGTAGCGCCGGAACTCCAGCGCGAGCCCCGCATCGAGGCTCAACCCCACCCCGTCATCGATGGCGTGCTTGGCCGCGGCGACCGCCAGCGGCGCACCGGTGACCACCGCCTCCGCGACGTTCCCGGCGACCTGCAACAGGTCCTCCTCCGGTCCACACGCCGCCTCCGCCAGCCCGAGCGCCAGGGCCTGCTGGGCGTCGACCTGCTCCGCGGTCAGGATCAGGCGCTTGGCGCGACCCGGCCCGATGAGCCGCGTGAGGCGCTGCGTGCCGCCCCCTCCGGGGATGATCCCCAGCCGCACCTCGGTGAGGGCGAAGCGCGCGTGGGGGCCGGCGACCCGCAGATCACACGCGAGGGCCAGCTCGGTGCCGCCGCCGAAGGCCACCCCGTTCACCGCGGCGATGAAGATGCAGTCGCTCTTCTCCAGCGCGCGGAAGGTCCGGCGCAGCTCGAGCAGGAAGGCGCGGACCTCGTCCTCGGACATGGTGGCCCGCTCCTTCAGGTCCGCACCGGCGCAGAAGGCCTTGGTGCCGGCGCCGGTGAGGACCACCGCCCGGACCTTCCCCTCGCTGCTCACCCGGGCGACCTGCGTCCCGAGCTCGGCCAACATGGCGCGGCTGATCGCGTTGCGACGGGCCTCCCCGTCAATGGTCCACAGCTCCCAGGCGCCCTTCGTCTCGATCCGGATCTCAGCCATGGCCCCGCACTTAGAGGGAGCGGCGACAGGGGGCAAGCCGCCGCTTCTTTGCGCTGCAAGGCGTGGTCTACTCCCCGCCGATGATGAAGCCCTCCCGCCCCCTGCTGCCTGCCGTTCTCCTCGCCCTCCTGCTCCTGCCGCTCCTGGCGCTTGCCCGGGTCGGCGGCGGTGAGAGCTACGGCTCCGGCGACGACTTCGGCGGCGGGGGCGAGATCGAGATCCTCTACTTCCTCATCCGCCTCATCATCTACGAGCCGCAGCTCGGCATTCCCGTGGCGCTGGTGGTGGGCGTGGTGTGGGTGGTGCGAAAGCGGCGGTCCAGGACCGCCGGAGCGCGCCGGCGCCGGGAACACGAACGGGGACAGCAGCGCACCCGGGTGTCTCCGGCCCAGGTGCAGGCCTGGGTCAATCGGCTGCAGCAGCGCGACCCCGACTTTTCCCTGGAGCCCCTGCTGGCCCGGACCCGCGAGTTGGTCATCCGGTCCAACGAGGCCTGGTTCCGGCGGGACCTGACGCCGATGCGCGCCTTCTTCTCGGACGCGACGTGGCAGCGCCTCGCCACCCAGCTCGCCATCATGCAGCGGCGTGGCGTCCGGGATGCCATCACCGACCTGGAGATCGACGAGGTGAGCCCGGTGGGGCTCGAGCAGAACCCCTGGTACGACACCCTCCACCTGCGCGTCGTCGCCCGCATCCGCGACACCGAGGTCCCCGCGACCACCTCCGATGCCGAGGCCCTGGGGAAGGCGAAGTCGGCGCGACAGGAGGCCTTCACCGAGGTCTGGAGCTTCACCCGCAAGCTCGGCGCGAAGACCCGCATCGGTCACGACCTCTTCCAGGGCACCTGTCCTTCGTGCGGCGCGCCCTTCGCCGGCGGCGCCACCAACAGCTGCGAGTACTGCGGCGCCATCGTGAACTCGGGCAATTACGACTGGACCCTCGCGCAGATCACCCAGGGATCCGCCTTCCAGCCTGCGGCTGCCGCGGTCGAGGGGGTGTCCACCTTGCGGGAGCGGGATCCCGCCTTCACCGTCAACCTCCTCGAGGACCGCGCGGCCCTGCTCTTCTGGCGCTGGATCCAGATGCGCGTCGAGGGCCGCATCGACCCGCTCCTCAAGGTGGCGCATCCCGACTTCAGAAGCGGTGTGGAGGAGGTCCTCGCCCAGCATCCGGGGGCGGTCGGCGGCCTCGACGAGGTCGCGCTCGGCGCCGCACGGCTGCTGCGCATCATCCCCGGCAGTGCCGGCCCCGACGGTGCGCCGGGTCACGATCACGCGCTCGTCGAGATCCGCTGGAGCCTCCGTTCGGGCCAGACCTCGCGGGTCGTGCCCCAGACATGGCGCTTCGTTCTCAGTCGCCGGGCCGATGCCCAGACCCCCAGCGAGAACGGCATCGCCTCCTCCCGCTGCCACAACTGCCACGGCCCATTGACCGACAGCGCCTCCACCTCCTGCGACTACTGCGGCACGCCCCTGGACGCCGGTGGCGACTGGGTCATCCTCCAGGCCGGCGCGGCCTGACGCGGAGGACCGGCGAACCTCCGCGGTGGCGGCGCCCCTCCCTGGGCCCCCCCGGAAGGAGGACGCTCCGCCTCCGGGCGGCCCCTGCGCCCGACGGGGCGCCAGGACCGGAAGGACCGCCCCCGGGCCGGACCGGGTGGCGCTCCCGGGCGGTTCCGTGCGGGTCGGAGAGGGGCCTGCCGGTCGGCCGGCCTCAGCGTCCCCGCTGCGCGCGCTCGGCGGATCCCAGCGCCGCCTGCAGGTACTTGCCCGCGAGCTTGCGGCCGATGAGCTCCTGCGCCAGCGCGCCGGCCTCCACCAGCTTGTCGAGATCGATGCCGGTCTCGATTCCCAGCCCGTGAAGCATGAAGACCAGATCCTCGGTGGCGAGGTTTCCCGCGGCGCCGGGCGCGTAGGGACATCCGCCCAATCCGCCGACGCTCGCGTCGAAAGTGGTCACGCCCATGGCGAGCCCCACCAGCGCGTTGGCGAGCGCGGTGCCCCGGGTGTCGTGCATGTGCAGCGCGAGCTTCTCCACCGGGATGTGCTCGGTCAGGCGCTCGAGGATCTCCTGGGTCTGGCCCGGCGTCCCGATGCCGATCGTGTCCCCGAGGCTCAGTTGATAGAGCCCCATGTCCACGAGCTGGCGGCAGATGTCGACCACGCGATCGACGGCGACCGGCCCCTCGTAGGGGCATCCCCAGACCACCGAGAGGTAGCCCCGGACCCGCATGCCCGCATCGCGGCTTGCCCGGACCACCTCGCGTGAGGTCGCGAGCGCCTCGTCGATGGTCTTGTTGATGTTCTTCCTGGAGTGGGCCTCGGAGGCGGAGATGAAGATCGCCCCCTCCTCCAGCCCGGCGTCCCTGGCGCGGGAGAGGCCCTTGAGGTTGGGCACCAGCGCGCTGAAGGAGACGCCCTTGCGTCGCGGGATCTGCCGCACCACCTCGTCCGCATCGGCGAGTTGGGGGATCCACTTCGGGGAGACAAAGCTCGTGAGCTCGATGCGCTCCTCGCCGGCAGCGATCAACGCCTCGATGAGCCGCAGCTTGTCGCGCGTGGGGATGGCCCGCAGCTCATTCTGCAGGCCGTCCCGTGGGCCCACCTCGTAGACGCTGACGCGCTCGGGGAGGGGCCCGAAGCGGGTCAGTCGCGATGCTGGATGTTGGCGTTGATCCACTGAATGATGTCCTGGGTGGAGCTTCCCGGTCCGAAGATCTCGGTGACGCCCTGCTCCTTGAGCTTGGGGATGTCGGCCTCGGGGATGATGCCCCCACCGAAGACCCGGATGTCCGTGGCGTCCTTCTCGCGCAGCAGATCGATCACCGCCGGGAAGAGGGTCATGTGGGCGCCCGACATGATCGACATGCCGATGGCATCCACGTCCTCCTGCACCGCTGCGCTGACGATCATCTCCGGCGTCTGGTGCAGGCCCGTGTAGATGACCTCCATGCCCGCATCGCGCAGTGCACGCGCGATGATCTTCGCCCCGCGGTCGTGTCCATCCAGACCCGGCTTGGCGACCAGGATCCGCAGCCTTCTCTCCACCTCTGCAGCAGCCATCTTGCTTACCGTTCCTTGCATCTTCAGAACACCCCGCCTTCGCGGTACGCGCCCCACACCCTGCGGAAGACGTCGCTGATCTCGCCCAGCGTCGCGTAGACCTTCACGGCCTCGAGGACCGGGGGCATCAGGTTGTCCGAGCCGCGGGCCGCGGCCTCGACCTTCGCCAGCGCCTGCTCGACGGCAGCGTTGTCCCGGCGCGCCTTGAGGGCCTTGAGCTTGGCGATCTGGGACTTCTCGACCCGCTCGTCGATCTGCAGCAGCTCGATGGGCGCCTCCTTCTCCGCTCGGAAGGCGTTGACCCCGATGATGAGCCGGTCGCCCTGCTCCACCTCACGCTGGAAGATGAACGAGGACTCGCCGATCTCCTTCTGCGGGTACTGCTCTTCGACGGCCTTCACCATCCCGCCCATGTCGTCGATGCGCTGGATGTACTCGAGGGCCCGCTTCTCCATCTCGTCGGTGAGGTACTCCACGTAGTAGCTGCCGGCGAGGGGGTCGACCACGCGGTCCACGCCCGACTCGTAGGCCAGGTACTGCTGGGTCCGCAGCGCGATGGTCGCGGTCTCCTCGGTGGGCAGCGCGTAGGTCTCGTCCAGCGAGTTGGTGTGCAGGCTCTGGGTTCCGCCGAGCACCGCGGCCAGCGCCTGGACCGCCGTGCGCACGACGTTGTTGTACGGCTGCTGCGCGGTCAGCGACACGCCCGCGGTCTGCGCGTGGGTGCGCAGCTGCATCGAGCGCGGGTCCTTGGCCCCGAAACGCTCCTTCATGAGTCGCGCCCAGATCCGGCGCGCCGCGCGGAACTTGGCGATCTCCTCGAAGAAGTCGTTGTGGACGTCCCAGAAGAAGGAGAGGCGCGGCGCGAAATCGTCGATCTTCAGGCCGCGGGCCAGCGCGTCCTCGACGTAGGCGATGCCGTCGGCCAGCGTGAACGCCAGCTCCTGGACCGCCGTCGCCCCCGCCTCACGGATGTGGTAGCCGCTGATCGAGACCGGGTGCCAGCGCGGCATCTCGCGCGTGCAGAACTCGATCATGTCGGTGACGATCCGCACCGAAGGCCGCGGACCCACGATCCACTCCTTCTGCGCGATGAACTCCTTGAGCATGTCGTTCTGGATGGTTCCACCCAGCTTCGCGCGCGGGATGCCCTGCTTCTCCGCGACCGCGATGTACATGCACAGGGCCACGATCGCGGGCGCGTTGATGGTCATCGACGTGGTGACCTTGTCGAGCTCGATGCCCTCAAAGAGGGTCTCGAAGTCCTCGAGCGAGGAGACCGCGACGCCTTCCTTGCCGACCTCGCCCCGCGACATGGGGTGGTCCGCGTCGTAGCCCATCAGGGCCGGCATATCGAAAGCCGTCGACAGGCCGCTCACGCCCTGGCTGATGAGGAACTTGAAGCGCCGGTTGGTGTCCTCGGGCGTTCCAAAGCCCGCGAACATGCGCATCGTCCACAGCCGTCCCCGATAGACCGTGGGCTGCACACCGCGGGTGTAGGGGTACTGGCCGGGCAGGCCCAGGTCGTCGAGGGACTCCTCACGCCGGTGCGCGGCGGTCACCACATCCGGAATGGGGATCCCGGAGTCGGTCTTGAAGGCCGGCCGCCGCAACGGCGCCTTCTTGAGGACGCGCGCGAGCTCCGCCTGCTCCCAGGCCTGCTGTCGCGCCTCGAGCTCGGAGACGGCCGCGGCGTCGTACACCCCCGCAGCCGACGGCGTGACGCCGATCTTCCCGGCGGCGGCCTTCACCGCCCGGCGGGCCTGCTTCGTCGCAGCCTCCACCCGGGCGCGGGGCACCTTGGCGGCAGCCTCCACCACCCTGCGGGCCTTCCGGGTCGCCGCTTCCACCCGGGCGCGGGGCACCTTGGCGGTGGCCTCCACCAGCTTCCTGGCCTGTCCGGTCGCCGCCTCCACGGCGCGGCCTGCGCGGCGGACGGTGGACACCGCCTTCTCGCCGGTGGACTTCGGGCGGCGGGATCCTGCCGCACCTGCGGACCTGCCGGCGGGGGCGGAGGACTTCGCGGTGGCCTTCTTCCCCGCGGTCGCCGTCTTCAGGGGCGCCTTCTTCGCCGTCACCGACGTCGCGGCCCCGACCTTCTTTGCCGGCGTGCGCGCCTCCTGCTTCGGCCTAGCCGTCACCGAAGGCTTCGCCTTGGCGGCGGCCCGGCTGCCGGTGGCCTTGGCAGCCTTGGCAACCTTGCCGGAGCTGCTCGCCGCACGCTGAACCGAGCGTGCGGATGCCGGGGAGGTCGCACCTGACGGGCGACGGGCCGGGGCGGTCTTCGGAGACTTCGCGGTCACGGTGCGCTTGGAGGGGGCCATGGCGCGCGGATGTAACACCAGCCTTTGGCACCGGCAAGACGAGCGGGACGCGGTGTGCAGCCGCGCGCAGCAGGAAGGAGCGACCGGACTCCCGCTTTCATCCGGCGGGGCGGGCCGCCAAGAATGGCGCCTCCGCGACGGCTCTCACGCCGCCCGGTCAACCCCGCCCCACGATGGAAAGCACGACCATGACCGCCCCCACGCATCACCAGCTCGGATACGTCGAGTTCGCCGTCCGCGACATGGCGCGCGCCCGCCGCTTCTACGGCGAGGCCTTCGGCTGGCAGTTCAACGACTACGGCCCCGAGTACGCCGGGATCCGCAGCGCCGATGGATCGCATGAGACCGGCGGCCTCGCCCTCGCCGAGGAGGTCCGCGAAGGAGGCCCGCTTCCGGTTCTGTTCTCCCTCGATCTCGAGGCGAGCCGCAGTGCGGTGCTGAAGGCCGGAGGCACCCTGGAGAAGGACATCTTCGCCTTCCCCGGAGGACGACGGTTCCACCTGCGTGATCCGGAGGGGAATGTCCTGGCCGTCTACTCCGCACCCTGATCCGGAGGTGAAAGCCGGCTCGATGCGGTGCGCTTGCAGGCCCCGGTGAAGGCGCAGCGGAGCCCTCCCCCGGAGGAACCCGGCGGCCGGGAGGGCGACCTCCACGGGCACGCCGCTTCCGGATCGGGCGCGCTTGAGGGTATGGGGCAGGCCATGTCCGCATCGTCTGTGAACGCCCCCATCCCGTCCCACTCCGAGTCACAGGATACCGAGGCCGTCTCCAAGCCCCTCCCCTCCCCGGGTGTGTCCGTGAACGCCTCCTTCACCGAAGCGGACGTGGCGCGCGCCAGCGCCCTGCTGGAGGCCATGCAGGAGGACCCGCTGGTCATCGATGGCGTGTCCGAAGAGGCCCGCGAACGCCTCCTCGAGGCGGTGGGTCGGATCGCCAACCCGGTGCGGACCCCGCAGGCGCGCATGGCCAAGGCGCTGCGACGCCGCCGTCAGAAGGCTGAACGGGAAGCCAAGTTCGAGCACGACCGCGAGCTGCGCAAGAGCACCCGCATCCGCACCCTGCGCCAGGCCCCGGTCTTCCGCTCCGACCTGCTGCTCCCCGATGGCGCGCCCCCGCAGGCCGAGGCACCCGAAGAGGCTGCCGAGCTCCAGACCCCGCGCCGCTGCTACGTCTGCAAGGAGGAGTACCGTCGGCTGCACTTCTTCTATGACGCGCTCTGCCCCTCATGCGGGGACCTGAACCACGCCAAGCGCTTCCAGCGCGCGCCCCTGGAAGGAAAGGTCGCCCTCATCACCGGGGCGCGGGTGAAGATCGGCTACCAGGCCTCCCTGATGTTGCTGCGGTCGGGTGCGGAGGTCGTCGCCACCACCCGCTTTCCGCAGGACGCCGCCCTCCGCTACGCCGCCGAGGACGACTTCGCCGCCTGGAGCCACCGCCTCCACATCCACGGCCTGGACCTGCGACATGTCCCCAGCGTCGAGCGCTTCGCCCAGCACCTGGAGTCCACCCTGGGGCGGCTGGACATCCTCATCAACAACGCCGCGCAGACCGTGCGGCGCCCCCCCGGCTTCTACGCCCACCTGCTCAAGGGGGAGCAGGTCCCCACGCGCACCCTCCCCTCGCACCTGCAGCCGCTGCTCCGCAGCCATGAGCAGGTGGTGGCCTCCCTGCGACCGGAGGCCAGCACCGACGCGCTGGTGCCCGCCTGGGACAACGCCGACGCGGGCCTGGGCATCCATGCCTCGGCCCTGCTCTCGCAGATCCCCTACACCCTCGAGCCCGAGTACCTGCCCGAGGTCTTCCCGGAGGGGAAACTCGACGCCGATCTCCAGCAGGTCGACCTGCGCGAGGTGAACTCGTGGCGGCTGCGCCTCGGCGAGGTCTCCACCGCCGAGATGCTCGAAGTGCACCTCATCAACGCCGTGGCCCCGTTCGTCCTCTGCGGCAAGCTGCGCGGCCTCATGAACCGCGACCGCAGCGAGCCCCGCCACGTGGTCAACGTCTCGGCGATGGAGGGGATCTTCTCCCGCGGCACCAAGACCGACAAGCATCCGCACACCAACATGGCCAAGGCGGCGCTCAACATGATGACGCTCACCTCGGCGCGGGACTACGCCCGGGACGGCATCTACATGAACGCCGTGGATACCGGCTGGGTCACCGACGAGGATCCCGCGCAGCACGCCGACCGCAAGCGGGAGGAGCTCGACTTCCAGCCGCCCCTCGACATCGTGGATGGCGCCGCCCGGGTGGTCGATCCCGTGTTCGCGGCCGTCAACTCGGGGGAGCCCGCCTGGGGCAACTTCTTCAAGGACTACTTCCCCGGGAAGTGGTGAGCGCGGGGGGCCTGCTCAAGCCCCTGATGGTCGCGCTCCCCCGGGACTCAGGGGGCCGCCATTCCAAGGCGCTTCGGAATGGCGGGAGGGGTTGGCCGTGCGCCTCAGGCCGGCTGCGGGGTCCGTCCGCGCAGCGGCTCGGGTGCGGGAAGCCTGCGGGGACGCACCCGCCGCACCCGCCGGGCCGGATCGAGCCGCACCAGCAGACGCGGGACCCCCACCGCCACCAGGACCAGGGGAAGCGCCGCCACCAGATCGACGGCGTAGTGGAAGCGCCCCAGGAGCGTCGCCAGGATGAGGGTGGTCGCCGGCAGCAGCATCACCGCGAACACCCGCCGCTCGAAGAGGAAGGCGAAGATCAGCACCACCAGGGTGCCTCCGGTGTGTCCTGAGGGGAAACAATCGCGCATGAACGGCGGCAGCCGCATCGCCCCCTCCAGCAAGGGCGTGATCCACACCCCCTGGATGGGCCCGTCGAACATCGACGCCATGGCAAAGCGCGGACCGATCGCCGGCACGAGGGCGTAGCCGACGAAGTTGAGGAGGAAGAAGAGCACCAGCCCCACCGAGTACTGGCCGAACTCCGCGTGGCGACGGCGGGCATAGAGCACGATCCCCAGGACAAGCGGCCACAGGAAGTAGGTGTAGTAGCTGAGCATCGCCAGCTCGTTGAGCCACACGGAGCTACGCAGCCCCAGCTCCACCGCCGGGTGCGCGCCGAAGAGCTCGAGGTCCAGGCGCGCCAGCCGCCCGTCCCAGAGGCGCGAGCCCGTGGCATCCACCAGGGGGCCCATCAGGCCGTGGGCGATGGGCAGCGTGGGCACCATCCAGAACGCCTCGATCAGGCGCACCGGGGTCAGGTGTGGCCAGCGCAGCAGCAGCGTCCAGCAGATCAGCGGTCCGGACATGAGGGCCAGAAAGCCCCAGGCCGAGGCCCGCGCCCCGGGCAGCCAGGCCCCGCGGGTGAAGAGATAGGCCGCGGCACTCCCGGCCGCGATCACCACCAGTGCGTTGGCGATTCTGTGGGGCCGGGGCATCGGGCGGCCGACGATGCGCGCCTCATGCGCCCCGGCGCGCAACCTGCGCCCCGTCCTCATGGCGGATTCCCTCCGGTCTCAGGAAGGAAGCTAGGGACGCGGCGCATCATGCCCAACCAGCGTCCGTCTGCCCGCCTCCCTGCCCCCCAGAGGACCCACGAGACCTGGATCCTTCCCTGTTTGTGCGCAAGACCTTGCCCAAACCGCGGCACACCGGACGCCGCGGGTCGGGGCCCCGCCAGGCGGCCGCGGCCCTCCAGGGAAGTGAGCAAATGCATGCCCATTGCGAAGAAAGAGTTAAGCCACTGAAAAATCAGTGAAAATTCTCGGGTTGCAGGAGGACGCGCGGCCGTTGACCGGTTCGCACACGGTGGGTACAAGTCGCCCGCCATTCACCATCCCAGGACGCGCCGGGTCCCGGGAGCCACCAGGAAAGCAAGCACTCACCATGGCCGACGTCTTCGACAAGTGCGTCAACTGGAAGGACTACAAGATCGCGAAGACCACGGGCCTCTACCCGTACTTCCGCGCCATCGAAGCCTCCCACGGCGGAACCGAGGTCGATTACGAGGGCCGCCGGGTCCTCATGGTCGGCTCGAACAATTACCTGGGCCTCAAGGATGATCCCCGGGTGAAGGAGGCCGCGCTCGAGGCCACCCGCCGCTTCGGCACCACCTGCTCGGGCTCCCGACTCCTCAACGGCACCCTCGCGATGCACGAGGAGCTCGAAGCACGCCTCGCCCGCTTCCTGCGGAAGGAAGCGGCAGTGGTGGTGAGCACCGGTTTTCAGACCAACCTGGCGGCCCTGAGCTCCCTGCTGGGTCGACACGATCTGGTCTTCACCGATCGCGGCAACCACGCCTGCATCGTGGACGGCATCCGCCTCTCCTTCGGGACCGAGCGCAAGTACAAGCACAACGATCTGGACCACCTGGAGAAGCTGCTGGCCGCCGCGCCCCCCGAGGCCTCCAAGCTCATCGTCTCCGACGGCGTGTTCTCCATGGAGGGTGACCTCTGCAACCTCCCCCGCATCGCCGAGCTGGCGAAGACCTACGGGGCCAGGGTGATGCTCGACGAGGCTCACGCCACCGGCGTGCTCGGCGAGGGCGGACGGGGCACCGGCGAGTACTTCGGCCTGGAGGACTCGGTCGACCTGCTCACCTGCACCTTCAGCAAGAGCTTCGCGAGCCTGGGCGGCGTCATCGCCGGCCCCTTCGAGGTCATCAACTACATCAAGCACAAGGCGCGCCCGATCATCTTCAGCGCCGCGATGACCCCGGCCTCGGTGGCGGCGGCGCTGACCTCGCTGGACATCATCGAGAAGGAGCCCCAGCGCATCACCCGGCTGATGGACATCGCCGAGAAGATGCACAACGGCTTCCGCGCCATGGGCTTCGACACCGGCGTCTCGGTCACCCCCATCGTCCCGGTGCTGGTCGGCGATCAGGTGAAGTCCTTCCGCTTCTGGAAGGCCCTCTACGAGGCGGGCATCTTCACCAACCCGGTCATCCCGCCGGCCGTCGAGGCGGGCCACGCCCTCATCCGCACCAGCTACATGGCCACCCACACCGACGCCCAGCTTGACCGGGTGCTGGAGACCTTCGAGAAGGTCGGCCGCAAGCTCAACGTCATCCCGAGCACCCGCCCCACGGTCTACGAGCCGGTGGCGGTGGCCCGCCCGGGGACCTCGGTGCGTTCGAACATCGCCAGTGAGCGTTGGGCCGCGGCGAGCGCGGGGATGCTGGCCGACCGGGGCTTCTCCCTCGACCAGATCTCCCGCATGTCCGGCCGCGAGGTCGCCAACAAGCTCTTCGACGCGGTGGAGGTCCTCACCTACCGCGCGGCCAACCTCCAGCCGGACGATCTCAAGCGCATCTCCTCCATGCCCATGAAGGTCTGGGAGCGGCGCGCGGATCTGCCGGGGCTGCTGCTCGAGAAGGGCGCCAACCTCTTCATCTCCAACGGACGCCACAGCCACGACGGCTGAACCGGGCGCACAGGACCGCATGCGACTGCAGACCGAGACTCCCCCTGCCGCCCCGAACCCGCCCGCCCGGGCCGCCACGGACGTGGAGATCCTTCCGGTTCGCACCGCCGCGGATCGTCGGGCCTTCATCGAGGTGCAGTACCGGCTCTACGACGGCGACCCGTACTTCGTGCCGCCCCTGGAGATGGACCGCCGGGACTTCTTCGATCCGAAGAAGCACCCCTGGTACGAGCACGGCCACGCCCAGCTCTTCATCGCCCGTCGCAACGGTCAGCCGGTGGGGCGCATCGCCGCCCTGGAGGATCCCCGCCTCAATGCGTTCCAGGAGATCCGCGTGGGCCTCTTCGGGTTCTTCGAGTGCATCGACGATCCGGGGGTCGCCAAGGCGCTGTTCGACGCGGCCGCCACCTGGGTCAAGGGGCGCGGCTTCAGCCGGATGATGGGTCCCATCGGCTACTCGTCCAATTACGAGCTGGGCACCCTGGTGGAGGGCTTCGACGCCTCCCCCGCCCTGATGATGGCCTACAACCCGCGCTACCACCCCTCGCTCTACGAGGCCTGTGGGCTGAGCAAGGAGAAGGACCTCTACGCCTGGGAGCTCTCCTCGGCGGTCCCGCCTCCCGAGAAGGTGGTCCGCATCGCCGAGCGCATCCGCGCCAAGGAGAACATCACCGTCCGGCCGGTGGACCTCAAGAACCTCCGCGACGAGATCCAGCGGGTCAAGACCATCTACAACAGCGCCTGGGAGAAGAACTGGGGCTTCGTCCCCATGACCGAGCGGGAGTTCGACCACATGGCGCAGGAGATGCGCCTGATCGTCCGCCCCGAGCTGCTCCTCATCGCCGAGGTGAAGGGGGAGCCGGTCGCCTTCTCCATGACCCTCCCCGACGCCAACGCCGCCCTGAAGGCCGCCGGGGGAAGGCTCACCACCTACGGACTGCCCATCGGGCTGGTGAAGATGATGCTCGCCACCCGCAAGCTCAAGCGCCTGCGGCTGCTCACCCTGGGGATCAAGGAGGGCTTCCGCCGGCGGGGGCTCGACGCCATCCTCTACCTCGACACCCTGAAGGCGGCCCGTGAGCTGGGCTATTCCGGAGGCGAGATCTCCTGGACCCTGGAGGACAATCACCTGATCCACCGGGCCATCGAGAACATGGGCGGCCGGCGGTACAAGACCTACCGGATCTACGCCAGGGACCTCTGAGATCGGCCCGCCACGCCCGATCCCCGGGGTTCTGTCCGCGTCCATTCCGGGCGCGGCGCCCGTCTTGAGCTTCCCATGCCCGTGCAGACCGCCGATCCCATGAAGACGCGGAGTGGTGAGCGGCCGCCGAAGGCCCCCGTGGAGCTGGTGCAGGTGACCACCGGCGCCGAACTGGATGCCTTCGTCCGCTTCCAGTTGGATCTCTACCGGGACGATCCCCGCTTCGTGCCCCCCATCGTGGCCGAGCGGCGGGAGTTCCTGCGGCCGGAGCACAACCCCTTCTTCGCCCACGCCACCGCGGCCTACTTCATGGCGCGGCGCGATGGTGCGTGGGTGGGTCGGATCGCCGCGGTGGACGACACCGCCTACAA
Source organism: Myxococcaceae bacterium (assembly GCA_035304185.1). Classification (GTDB taxonomy): domain Bacteria; phylum Myxococcota; class Myxococcia; order Myxococcales; family Myxococcaceae; genus DATGQN01. The sequence continues at coordinate 39,628 of DATGQN010000028.1, read as the reverse complement.
CCAGTTCCACAACGCCCAGGTGGGCTTCTTCGGGATGTTCGAGTCCATCGACGATCCCGAGGTCGCCGGCGCCCTGCTGCGACGGGCAGGCGCCTGGGTCTCCGAGCGGGGCATGCGCTCGATGCTGGGGCCGGTCAACCTCTCCACCAACCACGACTGTGGGCTCCTGGTGGAGGGCTTCGACACCCCGCCCTCGATGATGCAGCCCTACAACCCGCCGCACTACGCGGCGCTGCTCGAGGTTGCGGGGCTCAAGCGCTTCCGCGACCTCTACATGTACGCGCTCTCGACCGCCCTGCCCCCGCCCGAGCCGGTGGTGCGCGCCGCCGATCGCCTCCGGGAGAAGGCGGGGGTGAAGGTCCGCCCCTTCGATCTGCGCCGACTTCCCGAAGAACTGCAGCGCATCAAGGCCATCCAGGCCGAGGCCGCGCTCCACGAGCGCAACTGGGCCTTCGTCCCCCTCAATGAGGAGGAGGTGGACTTCCTGGCCGCGCGCCTGCGGCACCTGGCGACCCTGAGCCCGGGGCTGTGTCTCTTCGCCGAGGTGAACGAGGAGCCGGTGGCCTTCTCTCTCACCCTGCCGGACGGCAACGCCGCGGTGAAGGCCGCAGGCGGGAGCCTCACCACCTGGGGACTGCCCATCGGGGCCCTCAAGATGGCCTGGGCCGCGCGGCGGGTGGACTCGGTGCGGGTCCTCCTGCTGGGAGTGGCGGACGCCTGGAAGCGGCGGGGCCTGGAGTCCCTGCTCTACCTCGAGACCCTCAAGGTCGCGCGGGAACAGGGCTACGCCGGTGGGGAGTTGGGTTGGGTGGCGGAGGACAACGGCCCCCTCAACCGCGCGCTGGTCTCCATGGGAGCCCGCCGCCACAAGACGTACCGGATCTACGAGCAGCGCCTGGGCTGAGGCGCCATGCGCTACCCCTCAACAGGAGCGGCGAAGGCGGCTTCCCACCTGCACCGGTCGGGGCTAAATGGGCGGCGAGGCCGGCGGCGCCCGCCCGGCCGCTTCATCATCACTTCAACCCCTTCTCTTCTCGCGAACCGCCGCCCACCGAGAACGGCGACGAGGACCTCATGGCCCACACCGAATCCGTCAAGCGCATCCTCTCCTGGTACCCGTCGGACAACCCCGGGACGCTCACCAACCTGGCCCGCATGCTCAACCATGGCCGGCTCGGCGGGACCGGCAACATGGTCATCCTCCCGGTCGACCAGGGCTTCGAGCATGGACCGCAGCGCTCCTTTGCGCAGAACCCGGACGGCTACGATCCCGAGTACCACCTGAGCCTGGCCCTCGAGGCCGGGTGCAACGCCTACGCGGCCCCGCTGGGCTTCCTGGAGGCCGTCGCCGGCCGGCACGCGGGCGAGGTGCCCCTGATCCTCAAGCTCAACAACTCCGACAGCCTCTCGGACGTGGGTGAGCCCATCAGCGCGGTGACCGGAACCGTCGAGGACGCGGTCCGCCTGGGCTGCGTGGCCATCGGCTACACCATCTACCCGGGCAGCGGCGCCCGCAACGAGCAGTACGAGAACCTGCGGGAGCTCATCGCCGAGGCCAAGGCCCACGGCCTGCCCACCATCGTCTGGTCCTACGCCCGCGGCAGCAAGCTCTCCAAGGAAGGCGAGACCGCCATCGACGTCATCGCCTACGCGGCGCAGATCGCCGCCCAGCTCGGCGCGCACGTCATCAAGGTCAAGCCCCCCACCGCCCACATCGAGCAGTCCGCGGCCAAGAAGGTCTTCGACGCCCAGGGCCTCAAGGTCGACTCCCTCTCCGACCGCGTGCGCCTGGTCATGCGCTCGGCCTTCAACGGCCAGCGCATCGTCATCTTCAGCGGTGGCGAGGCCAAGGGAACCGACGCGGTCCTCGAGGAGATCCGCGGCATCCAGGCCGGTGGCGGCATGGGCGCGATCATGGGTCGCAACGCCTTCCAGCGTCCCCGCGACGAGGCCCTCAAGCTGCTCGGCGAGGTGATGAAGATCTACGGCGCGAAGTAAGCGCCGCGGCGTGTCGCAGCCGGGATCGGTCGGTCGCGCCTCCGCGGCTTCCGATCCCCTTCAAGGCCTCCCTCCGGGGAGGCCTTGTGTCGTTCAGGGTGCTGCGGTCGCCGGCCATGCCTCCCGGACCCATGCCTCCCGGACCCACGCCTTCAGGCGGCCCGCAGCAGTCCGGAGCGCACATAAAAAAAGACCCTGCCGCTTGGGCAGGGTCTTTTCAGACTTCCGGGTGTGGAGCTAGACGGGATCGAACCGTCGACCTCTTGAATGCCATTCAAGCGCTCTCCCAGCTGAGCTATAGCCCCGGCGATTCAGTTGTCGCCGCCGATCCGGGGCCCTCGGGGGCTTCCGTCTCAGCGGTGGGCGGCCTTTTAACGCTTCTTCGGTCGGGATGCCAGCCCTGTTTGCGGTCGGGGAGCGTTTTTCTCCCGGAGCCGGGCGGCCGCCAGCTCCCCCTCCGCCAGGAGGTCGTCAATCTTCCGCGCGTGGGCCTCCCGCCGCGCCTCGGCCTCGGTCACCGCGGCCGCCAGCCGCTCCAGCGGAGGCGGAATGCGCAGCTTCCCGTCGGCCACCGCGCGCATCAGTCCCTCTCCCAACGCCCGCAAGGCATCGTCCCGCTCCTTCGACAGCCGGGTCGCGTGCGCACTCGCCTGGCTGAGCGCCTCGTGGCGACGGACCTTCTCGCGCAGCGCATGGAGCTGTCCACGGGCGGCGTCCAGGGCCTCTTTCAGGGCCCCCACTTCCGGGGCGGAAGCAGGCGCGACCGTTCGGGGGGCAGGATTCTTCGGCGTAGTGCTCACGGTGCTCCTTCGATACCGGGGAGTCTTGGGGCGCCTCGCGGTGGCGCGCGGTGGATCTCCGCCCCTCCGTCCCCGGCGGGCGATCCGCGGAGAGAGGGCGTCTGGGTCCCGGAGCTTACGTCAACTCCGTGCGCGGCTGGGCATCCGGAAAGCGCCAAGCCGCGGCAGGTCCCAGGCCCGGCGCCCGGACAGGCCGACGCGGTCGTCCCCTCCCGGGGTGTCAGGATCGACGCAGGCGGGCAGCGAAGAAGCCTCCGCCCGGCGCCTGATGTGGCCACACGCGCAGGACGTCCCCGGTCACGAAGCGCTCGGGCACCCGCGCCCCGGGGGGCTCCAGGCAGAAGTCGGGGTGCCCCGAGAGGAAGGCCTCCACCCGCGCCTCGTTCTCCTCCCGGAACAGGGAGCAGGTCGCATAGACCATCACCCCGCCGGAGGGCAGCGCGCGCCCCGTCTCCTCCAGCAGGCGGTCCTGGAGGCGGGTGAGCCCGGTCACCCGGTCAGGCGTGAGGCTCCAGCGGACGTCCGGTTCCCGGGAGAGGCTCCCCACCCCGCTACAGGGCGCGTCGATGAGCGCCACCGTCACCTCCCCCAGCGGTACCTGGGGCTCGAAGCGGACCTGACGCAGGCCCAGGCGGCGGACCCGGTCACGGGCGTCGGCCAGTCGCCGCGCCGAGGCATCCGCGGCGTACACCCTGCCCCCACGGCCCACGCGATCCGCCAGCGCCAGGGTCTTTCCTCCCGCGCCGGCGCAGAGGTCGGCGACCCCGCGCCCCTCCAGCTCCCCGGGGGTTCCGCACAGGGCCACGATGAGCTGGCTGCCCACGTCCTGGACCTGGAGCTGGCCGGCGCGCATGGGGCGGGTCTCGAACACCCGGTGTCCCACGCCCCGCACCACCCAGGCATCGGGGAGCCCCTCGACCGGGTCGACCTCCACGTCCTCGGCCGCCAGGGCCCGGCGCACCCCCTCCGGCTCCACGCCGGGGCGCACCCGGAGCTGGATCGGCGCCTCGCGGTTGAGCGCGCCGAAGGCCGCATCCAGGTCCTCCTGGGGCAGCAGCGCCGCGAGCCGCTCCGCCAGCCATCCGGGAAGGGAGTGGCGGGTGGCCATCTGCGTGACCGCAAGCGCCTGCTGGGGAAAGGGAGGCAGCGGGCGCTCCACGATCTCCGCGACCACCGAATCATCCACCGTCCGTGGACGCAGCGGGCCCGGCAGCGAGAGCTCCGCGCGGATCTTGTCGGCGGCGGCGCCGCAGAAGAGGCGCCGCCAGATCCCCATCCGCAGGAGCGCCCGGTCCTGGATCAGAAGCCCCTTGCCCGGCGGGTGACCGAGCAGCTTGAGCGCGAGATCCAGCAGCCGCAGGTGGCGGCTGAGCTCCCGGACCGCGAGCGCGGTGAACCGCCGCTCCTGTCCTCCCAGGCCCCGCGAACGTCCCAGCGCCTCGGAGAGGGCGCGACGCAGCGGCGTGCCACCGGACACCGCCACGTGGGCCTCGAGCGCCGCCACCACCGACTTCCGGGTGGCCTTTCCCAGCAGCTCGGGCGGATGCGGATGGGGCCAGGTGGGCGCAGACGGGGTCGACATCGTCGCTCGGGAAGAAGCGGGCGCTCTGGCCCGTCCACCCGCGGCAACCCGGCCTCCTTCAGCGGCCCGGACCTGCGGGCAGGTTCAATGGCTCTCCCCGGACTCGAACCGGGACGACCTCGCGGTCAACGGATTTTGAGTCCGTCGTGTCTACCAATTCCACCAGAGAGCCAGCGGCGCGGGGGCAGCGTCCTACACCAGCCGCGGGCGCCGCGCCAGCATCGGTGATTGCGAGCGCTGCCGTCGAGGGGTTAAGGAGCCCGCGCCCATGTACAACCTCCTGATCTCACTGGCCGCCGGAATTGTCGTGGCCCTCCTGGTGACCCTGTTCGGGTTCTCCTGGTGGGCGGGCATCGTCCCCGGAATCATCGCCTTCCTCGCCGTCTACGTGGTGCTTGCCCGCCGGACCATGCAGCAGGTCCAGCTGGTCATGGCCAGGGTGCAGAAGGACCTCTCCACCCAGCCCTCCAACCCGCGGGAGATGCAGACCCTCCTCGCCCGTGCGGTGAAGACCGTGGAGAGCGCCATGCCGCTTGCCCGCTGGCAGTTCCTCATCGGAGGCGAGCTGCACGCCCACATCGGGATGCTGCACTACATCGGCAAGAACCACGACGAGGCCGCCAAGCACTTCGCGGTGGCCAGCAAGCGCAACTTCACCGCCCAGGCCATGGCCGGCGCCCTGCACTACCGCCGACAGGAGCATGACCGGATGCGCGAGGCTTTCGAGCTGGCGGTCAAGCACGGCAAGAAGGAGTCGGTCCTGTGGGCCGCCTACGCCTGGTGCCTGATCCAGCTCAAGGATCGCTCCGGCGCGCTGGCGGTGCTCAACCGCGGCGTCGAGAAGAACCCCAGCGACGAGAAGCTCAAGAACGCGCTGGGTCAGGTGCAGAACGACAAGCGCCTCAAGATGCGCCCCTTCGAACCCGCCTGGTGGCAGTTCCAGCTCGAGCCGCCCCCCACCAACTTCGGCGGCGGTGGGCGCCGCGTGCAGTTCATGCGCCGCTGAGGTGCCGCCTAGGGCCACCCCGCCATGACGTAGAAATGCCCGGGTGGCACCGGCCCGACCCTGCAGGAAATTCCGGGTCAGGCGCGGCCCGGGGTCGCGCCTCCCCTCCGCCCCCTCGGAGCGCCCGCTTCACCTGAGGGGCATGTCGCTTGCTTGGTCCTTCGCGCTGGAAGTGAACGCGCGGAGGCGTCCGACCGGCTCTTCGGGAGGTCGCGCCGCGAAGAGGGCGGCAGGATGGAGCGGCAGGAGGAAGAGACCGGTGAGCGTTCCGGCCGGGCGAGGCCGGTGGCGCTCTGGGCCCATCCCGGCCCGGTTCCCCCGTCGCTGACGGAGCGGCTGGAGATCCACCCGGTCCGCTCCACCGAGGCCCTGGACACCCAGCTCGAGCGGGCGACGCCGGATCTCCTGATCCTCGATCCCGATCACCTGCCCGGGGGATGGGAGGCGCTGCCGCGGCTGGCGGAGCGCCCGCCCCCGGGAGAGCTCTCCATCCTGGCGGTGGCGGCGACCGGCGACGGGGGCGCGGCGCTGGAGCGGGCGTTCCGACTCGGCGCCGAGGACGTCGTCGGCTCCGATGCCACCGAGCGGGAGCTGGTGGCGCGGGTGCGTCAGCTGCTGCGGCGTGCCCGTCAGCGGCGGATGCTGCGCGCGTTGGCCACCACCGATGGTCTCACGGGCCTCGCCAACTTCCGCTCCCTCAGCCAGCGGTTGGAGGAGGAGTTCAAGCGCAGCCTGCGCTACCGGCACGCGATGGCGGTGGTGATGATCGACGTCGATCACCTCAAGCGCCTCAACGATCGTTTCGGGCATGAGGCGGGCAACCGGGCCCTGCTCGCCTTCGTCCGGCACCTGCGCAGCAACCTGCGCGAGGTGGACTTCGCCGCCCGCTACGGCGGGGACGAGTTCGTGGTCATCCTTCCCCACCAGACCGCCGCCGAGGCCGTCATCTTTGCCGAGCGCCTGCGGCAGGGGCTCACCCAGCTGCGCCTGCCGGTGCGCGAGGCAGACCCGGTGGGTCCGGGGCTGACCATCAGCGCCGGGATCGCCGCGCACACCCCCCTCGAGCCCTGCGTCTCCGCGCCCGAGCTCCTGGAGTGCGCCGACGCTGCCCTCTACGACGCCAAGCTCGCGGGACGGGATCGCCTGATGGTGTGGAACGCGGAGCCGCAGAGTTCCCACACCCTGGGGGGAGCACTCTCGCCATGAGGTGCCCCGCTCCCACCCGGCGGCACCGGCCCGCCCGGACTGATGGCCTCACGCTCCGAGAGGGGGTCTGCCATGGCTGAGGAGGTGAAGGAGCCGCCCCGCCCGCAGCGCATCGGGGTGGTCGGGGGCGGGGTTGCCGGATCCGCCGCCGCGATGGCCCTGCTCCTCTCCGCCCGCCGGCGCCAGAAGCCGGTGAAGGTCACCCTCTTCACTGCCGGCCGCGAGGATCTCGACGAGGGGCCGGTCCTGCTCACCCCCGAGTGCCGCTCCCGACTGGCCACCCTGGGCGTGCGCGCGCCCGCGGGTTGGGCCGAACATGCCCTCGCCGGGGTGGAGCTCATCTCCGGGGCCCATCGGACCCGGATCCCCTACCCGGCCGCAGGAACCTGGCTGGTGGACGGCTACCCCACCGGACCTTCCGGGCGGAGCCTCCTGCGCGATCTGCTGCTCTCGGCGGCCGCCCGGGCCGGGGCGACCATCCTGCGCCGCCAGGTGGATGGCATCCAGCATCAGGCCCCGCTGGCCGGGATGCCCGCCGGTAAGGGTGCCGGAGACTTCGTGGTGCGCGCCGGCGGTTGGCGCGAACGCTTCGACCACACCCTCCTGGCCACCGGCGCGCAGGGCTTCACCGGTCCCCAGCTCTTTCCCGGCCACCAGTTGCCGCCCATGTGGCAGGGCGCGCAGGCGCGCCTGGTGGAGCCCGGGCTGGGGGTGGTGGGCCGGCGCTGGTTGAAGGTGATCTTCCGTCCCCAGCGGGGCGTGGATGCGCTGCTGCTGCTCCCCTGCGAGGAGTCCACCTTCGCGTTGGGCATCGGCCGGGAGGTCTCCGGACCCGATCTCTGTCAGTCGTTGATGGTCGCCGCCCGGGACGGTCACCTGTCGGAGGGCTTCGAGATCGCCTCCCTCGCCCCGCGCCCTCTCCCGGCCGGGGTGGGTCGGGGGCTCGTCGGCCCGGGGCGCATCGCGGTGGGTCAGGCGGCCTTGGGAAGCCCCCTGCAGCTGAGCCTCTCCCCCCTGCTCGCGGTCAGCACCCGCGCGGCGAGCGCCCTGATGGAGGTGGGGGGCGATCCGGCGGCGTTGCGCCGGGCCTACGTCGACCTCTCCCTCGATCCCCTGGCCCGGGACGCGGTGCGGGCCACCCGCGCCCTCACCTGGCTCTCCCGCGCCGGGAGGCGCGCGCCCCGTGCGGTGCAGAAGGCGCTCGAGGCGCGCCAGCCTCCCACGCCCTGGACCGGTGGCCTGCTCGGGCTGGGTGCGCCGGGGACCCGGCCCCTGCTCTCCCATGCCCGGAGCGCAGCGTGGATGACGTGGCTCGAGGATCTGGTCCCTTCGATGGACAGCCTTCCCCCGGCGACCGCGCCCCTCTTCGAGCGCGATCTCTACTACCTGGTCGACGACGACCCGGCGGTCCGCGAGAGCCTCACCGATCTGCTCGAGTCGCAGGGGGCGCAGGTGGTGGCCTTCTCCGACGAGTCCGCCCTCTTCGCCGCGGCCGCCCGGCGGCCACCCACCGCGGTCATCCTGGACGTGGTGCTGCAGTGGGTGGATGGGCTGCGCCTCTGCGCGGAGCTGAAGCGACATCCCTCCACGGCGCGGACCCGGGTGGTGATGATGAGCGGACTGGGCCAGCGCCACCTGCGCTCCCGCGCCCTGGCCGCCGGCGCCGAGGCCTTCCTCGACAAGCCGGTGGTGCCGCACGAGCTGCTCGAGATCCTCATCCGCGGTGACGCCGATCCGCGTCCTCCGACCTCGCTGGGCCCCGGCGGCCCGGGCGCCGTCTCCCCTCCCCCCTCGACGGGAACGCCTGCGGGAGAGGCCGCGTACGGACCGCATTGAGCCCGTCGCAGGTGCCTCAACGCCACTCGGAGGCCAGCTCGGAGACCAGCGCCTCCACGTCGTAGGGTGGCTTCAGAAAGCGCGCGCCGGACTCCTTGCGGAACCACGTGAGCTGACGCTTCGCATAGTGGCGGGTGGCCTGCTGGGTGCGCGCCAGCCCCTCAGCGACGGAACAGCGGCCCTCCACCACGTCGAGGGCCTGCACGTAGCCCACGCTGCGCATGGGGGCGGTCTCCCGGTATCCGCGGGCCACCAGACCGCGGACCTCCTCGAGCAACCCCTGCCGATACATCTCCTCGGCGCGGGCGTTGATGATCCCGTAGAGCGCCTCGCGCTCCGGCTGCAGCACCCACATCCGGTAGGGGTAGCGCGCGGCCTGGAAGCGGTGGGCCTCCCGGAGCGCCGAGGCGGGCGTGCCCGAGCCGGCGTGGATCTCCAATGCCCGGATGATCCGCAGGCGGTCCTGGATGGGGAGCCGGGCCGCAGTGGGGGGATCCACCTCGGCGAGCCGCGCGTGGAGCGCCGCCTCCCCTTCGGCATCCGCAAACGCTTCCAGTTCGGCCCGCAGTTCGGGGTTCTTCGGGGGGGCGTCGACCACCCCGTGCAGCAGCACCCGCAGGTAGAGCCCGGTCCCGCCCACGACGATCACCGGCCGTCCGCGGGAGGTGATCGCCGCAATGGCTGCATCCGCCAGGGCCTGGAAGCGCGCGGCGTCGAAGGCCTCGGTGGGCTCGATCACGGAGACCAGGTGATGCGGCACCCGCGCGAGCTCTTCGGCGCTGGGCTTGGCGGTCCCCAGATCGAAGTGCCGGTAGACCTGCTGGGAGTCGGCGCTCACCAGCTCGGCCCCGGTGGCCTCGGCGAGCGCCAGGGCCATCGCGCTCTTTCCCGAGGCCGTGGGGCCTGCCACCACCGTCAACAGGGGCCCCGGAGATGGGGACGGCTGCCGGCTGGTCATCCCGTCCGGGTGCGCTTGGCGCGCAGCACCTCGGCGAGGTCGTCGAGCCGCACCGGCTCGGGCTCCCCGCCCCGCAGCGGCTTGAGGGCGGCCTGCCCACTCTCGAGTTCCGCCCCGCCGAGGACCAGCGCCCAGGTGGCGCCACTCTTGTCGGCCCGCTTGAGCTGGCTCTTGAGCGACCCCCCGCGCGGATCGAACTCCACCGCCACCCCCGCGCGCCGCAGCCGGCTCACCCAGGTGAAGGCCGGATCGGCCGCCACCGGTTCGGCGGTCGCCACGAACAGGTCCGGCGCCTTCACGTGCGCAGAGCCGCCCGCTTCCATCAGGAGCACCAGCCGCTCGAGCCCCAGGGCCAACCCGACCGCCGGTGTCTGCGGCCCGCCCAGTTGCTTGATCAACCGATCGTAGCGGCCACCGCCGCCCACCGTGCTCGCGGTTCCCAGCACCGGGTCAGCGGCGATGAACTCGAAGGTGGTCCGGGTGTAGTAGTCGAGGCCGCGCATGATGCGCGCATCCACCTTGAAGGGGATCTCCAGCAGGGTGAGCTTGCGCTGCACCTCGGCGAAGTGGGCCTCGCAGTCCGGGCAGAGGGCATCGAGGATCGACGGCGCGCCCGCGGCAACCTGCTGGCAGCCGGGGTTCTTGCAGTCGAGCACGCGCAACGGATTCTTCTCGAGCCGCACCTGGCAGTCCGCGCACAGCGACTCCCGGTGGTCCCGCAGGTAGCCGACCAACGACGCCTGGAACGCCGGGCGACACGCCTCATCGCCCAGCGAGTTGATGTGCAGGGTGATGTCCCGCAGTCCCAGGCCCCGGAGCAGTTCGACCACCAGCTCCATCTGCTCGACTTCGACGGCGGGCTCCTCGGCCCCATAGCCCTCGAGGCCCAGCTGGTGGAACTGCCGGTAGCGCCCGGTCTTCATGCGCTCGTACCGGAACATGGGGCCCATGTAGAACCAGCGGGTCACCGGCTCCCGGTTGGCGACGGCATGCTCGATGTACGCGCGCGCTGCGGGGGCGGTGCCTTCGGGGCGCAAAGACAGGCTGCGGCCCGCCTTGTCCTCGAAGGTGTACATCTCCTTGCCCACGATGTCGGTCGCCTCGCCCACCGAGCGCACGAAGAGCGCGGTGTCCTCCAGCACCGGGGTCCGCAGCTCGCGGTAGCCGTAGCGGTGGCAGAGGGAGCGGACGATGGACTCGAGGTGCTCCCACGCGGCGCTGTCGGGGGGGAGCAGATCGTTCATCCCCTTCACGCCGGCGACGCGGCTCATCGCAGCACCTTTCCGATGGGCCGCCCCATCCGCACCTTCGCCTCCTTCACCAGGCTCGCATCGAAGCGCATCCGGTCCTTCTCGAAGAGGAGGATCACCGTGGAGCCCATCTCGAAGCGGCCCAGCTCCGCGCCCTTGCTGATCCGGATCGGCGTGTCGAAGTGCGCCACCTGGCCCGGCTGCCCCTGGTGGGTGATGACGTCGGCGAAGGTCACCCGGATCCGGCTCACGCAGGTGGCCCCCACCATCACCAGGGCCATACGGCCCGCGGGCGTGGACATGTAGGTGATGAGCCGCTCATTGACCGCGAAGAGCGCGCGCTTGTGCGCCACCGACGCCGGGTTCACCGGCCAGAACTCCCCGGGCTGATAGGACCAGCCGGTGATCTCCCCCTCCAGCGGGGCGTGGATGCGGTGGTAGTCGCGCGGCGAGAGGTAGAGGGTGGTGAAGGCGCCCCCCTCGTAGGCGCGGGCCGCCTCGGCGTCTCCGAGCAGCTGGGCGATGCTGTAGTCGATCCCCTTGGCCTGGATGAGCCGATCCCCGTTGGCCTCCCCCGCCTCCGAGACCGCACCGTCCACCGGAGAGACCAGCACGTCCTCGCCCGGCTCAATCGGCCGGCTGCCCGGCTTGAGACCGCGGGCGAAGAAGTCGCTGAAGCGGGTGTAGTGCTCGATGCCGTATTCGGCCTCATCCAACTCCACGCGGTATTGCTTGGCGAAGGCCCGCATCGCCGCCTGGTGGACCGCGGCGGGCACCGGGGCGCGGGTCGCCGCACCCACGACCGTGGAGAGGGCGCTCTTGGGAAGCACCCGCATCAACTTCATGAACATCGCGTCGCGCATGTGAGGGGGTTTGCCGAGGAAAGGGGTGAAGAGGAAGCCTAAAAGCGTGCTCAGCGCCGCTCAGGCGTCCCGCTTCCGTCTGCTCCACCAGCGGGCGGGCCGCCATCGGGGGTGCCGGTGGGGGCCGGAGTCCCCGAGCGCTCGGGGGTCCCGCCATCCTGGGGAAAGACGATGCGCTCGCCGAGCGTCGCCGTCCCCCAGACCTTGCCCTCCTCGAGGAGCACCACCTGCTGGGTGTAGCGGGGGTGCAGCTCGCGGCACACGCCCAGGTTCTTGAGCACCCAGATGTCCCGCAGGCCCTTGCCCGGCACGTGGATCGCCTCGCCGGGCTCGAAGCAGCGGGAGAACTGCTCCCGGAGCTGGGCCACGGTCATCCCGTAGGTGGGCTCGGGCACCGCGGCGACGGGGTTCTCTCCCGCGGGCGCCTCCTCCTCCTCCTCTTCAGCCGGCGCGCCCTGGACCACGATGGGCGTGCGCCCCGCCTGCCCCAGCCGGCGCAGCTCCTCCTGGTGGGCCTGGGCCCGCGCCTGTCCCTGACGGATGTCGTCCGCGAGCGTCCGCGCGGCCTCGGCGTCGGTGCTCCTGGGATCCACCTCGGAGAGTTGGGCGAGGATCCGCTCCATCTCCGGATCGAGGAAGGCCTTCTCCTGCTGCGCACTTCTCAGCGCGAGATAGCGTTCGAAGGCCGCCTGGTACTCAGGAGAGGGCCCCGAGGAGCGCTGACAGCCGAGGGAGAGAACGACGCACGCGCCGAGGACCACGAAGAACGAGGAGGACGTGTTCACCCGGACGGGTTTAGCCCATCCCTCAGACTCCGAGGAAGAGCCGCTTGCCGAAGTTGAGGGCGAGATCCGCGTCGAAGATCTTCTGGGCGCTCGCCTCGATGTCGTATTCGACCCGGTGGTAGGTCACCTCGCGGGCCTCGGTGTCGCAGACCACGAAGCAGGCGCGGTTGTCGTAATCCCGCGGCTGCCCCACGCTCCCCACCGACGAGAGGTAGCGGTAGCCCGGGCGGATCTCGAAGGTCTGGGCGACCACGTCGGTCACCTCATCCCCGCCGATCGCGAAGGCCTTGCAGAGGTGGCTGTGGCCGATGAAGGTGATCTCCGGCAGCTCCTCCACGTAGGGGGTGAGCTCCCGGGCCTGCTCGAGCGCGAAGATGTACTCGTAGGCACGCGGATCGATCGGCGAGCCGTGGGAGAAGCCGACCTCGCCGATCCGGTAGGTGTAGGGCAGGCTCTTGAGCCAGGCGAGGTTCTCGTCCGAGATGACGTTCGCGGTCCAGTCCAGCGCGTGGCGGGCGGCGTCGTAATAGAACGAGTAGTCCATGCGCCCGGCGACCGCGGCGTCATGGTTGCCCAGCAGCGTCACCTCGCAGTGCTGGCGGATGAGCTCGCAGCACTCGTTCACCGAGGCGCCGTAGCCCACCACATCCCCCAGGCAGACCAGCCGGTCGACGTTGAGGGTCTCCACGCGACGCAGCACCTCGCGCAGGGCCTCGATGTTGGAGTGGATGTCGGAGATGACGCCGATGCGCATGGATTGCTCTCTGGTGCTCTTACACCGAGCCGGTTCCCGCCGTCGCCTCGGGAGTCACGCCATCGCGACGCTGTTCACGCCCCACCAGCCGCCGCAGCTGCTCGCGCGCCGGATCCGGTAGCCCGACGAAGGCCAGCCCCATCCCCGCGGGCGTGTCATTGGCGCCCTCGCCCTGGGTCCAGATCACCACCGCCTCGGCATCCACCCGGTGCCCACCATCCTCGAGCTTCAACCGGGCCCGGGTTCCCTCTTCCAGGGGCGTGAGCGTCTTGAGGAACAGGCCGCCCTCGCTCAGGTTGTGCACCCGCGCGTAGAACGTGACCTCCTGCCCCTCACACCAACAGCGCAGGCGGGAGCTGACCCGCTCATGCTGCCGCTTATCGGCCTGCACGTCCGTGCCTCCGCGCTGCCAAGGGCATGCGCCGCTTCCTCCCCCCTCCGGTTGACTCCTCCGCCGGACGTCTCCCCTCGTTCCTCAGGGGATTCCGGCGGTCCTGCATCCTTCCAACGAGGGGCGAGCGTAGAGAGCCCGGAAGGCCAGCGTCAAGGCAGCCTCCGGGTCCCACGCGCGACGGGACCTCACAGCTCCGGCAGATCGAGGCTGTCGAAACGGGTGAGCTCCTGGAAAGCCGCGTAGCGCCGGGTGATGTCGGTCCGGTCGAGCTCGCGCAGGCGGTCGAGGCTGAAGCGCTCCACCGCGAAGGAGGCCATGACGCTGCCGGTGACCATCGCGCGGCGCAGGGCCTCGATGTTGATCTCGGGGGCCAGCGCGAGGCTGCCCATCAGACCACCGGCGAAGGTGTCTCCGGCGCCCGTCGGATCGAACACGTCCTCGAGGGGATAGGCCGGGCAGGAGAAGACGTGGTCGCCGTCGAAGAGCAGCGCCCCGTACTCACCGCGCTTGATGATGATCCGCTTGGGACCCATCTTGAGGATCGCCCGCGCGGCCTTGACCATGTTGTGCTCGCCGGCGAGCTGACGCGCCTCACCATCGTTGATGGAGAGGAGATCCACGCGGGCCAGGGTCTTCTCCAGCTGGGCGCGCTCGCCGGTGATCCAGAAGTTCATGGTGTCCATCGCCACGAGGCGCGGACCCTGGATCTGATCGAGCACCCGCCCCTGAAGCTCCGGGTGGATGTTGCCGAGGAAGACGTGCTTCGCGCTCCGGTAGGCCTCGGGCAGCTCGGGCGAGAAGTGCTGGAAGACGTTGAGCTGGGTGTCGAGCGTCTTCGCCTCGTTGAGCTGGTGGCTGTAGCTCCCCTTCCAGCGGAAGGTCTTGCCGGCCTCGCGGGTCAGCCCCTGCAGGTCGACGTTCCGGCTCTTGAGGAAGTCCAGGTAGGTCTCGGGGAAGTCCTCACCCACCACCGCCACGACCTGGACCGGGGTGAAGAAGGAGGCCGAGGTGGAGAAGTAGGTGGCCGAGCCACCCAGGACGTCCTCCTGGACGCCGAAGGGGGTCTCCACGGAATCCAGCGCGACGGAACCGACGACAAGCAATGACATGGGCGCGGGATGTGAAGGAAGCGCGTCCGGGTGTCAAGCGCCGCCATGCGCTGCGTCCGCGGATCGCGACCTCACGGAGAGGGCACGGGGACGAAGGGCAGCAGGCTCTTGAGGTCGTCGTCGGTGAAGAAGATCCCGGCTCCGAGGAAGTAATCCCGGCCCGAGAGCACCTGACGCGTGAGGGGATCGCGCACGATCTCGTTGAGCGCGTCGTCCACGCCGGCGGTGAGCAGGAGGTGATCGAACGCCCGGAACTGGAGCCCGGCGCGCAGCCGTGGGTACTGCAGGGTCTGCACCGAGAAGTTGAAGGCGTCGACGTTGACCGCCAGCCGATCGTTGAGGAAGTGCAGGTCCAGGCCGCCGCCGCCGGTGCTCTCCTTCACCCCCAGCCGGAAGGTGGCAAAGCCGTAGCGCTTGGCGAACTGCACGTTGAACTTGAGCTGCTCGCGGGTGACCGTCTGCAGTTGCGCGGCGGCCTCGTTGGAACCCGGAGGAATGCGGCGGACCAGCTGGGTCTCGGTCATCCCCAATCCATCGTCCACGATCTCCAGCAGGTAGTAGCGGTCGGTGGCCGGGATGAGGCGGGCCCCGAAGGTGTTGCGCGCGCCGCCCAGGGCGAAGAGGTACTCGGAGCGGATGCCCACCTCGAGCTGGGTGCGGGTGATCCGGTCGGCGAAGTCGGCGATGCCATCCACCGTCTCGGTGAGGCGCTGGGCCATGTGCGCATCGGACACCAGGGCGCCGACCGTCCCCTCCCCCTCATTGATCTTGCGGGAGATCTCCTCCACGTGGCCCACGGTGCGCTCGAGGCGCTCCAGGGTCTCCTTCACCGAGGCCACGCTCTCCTCGAGGTCCTTGCCCTCCATGCCCTCGACGCTCTGGCGGAAGGCGGAGAGCATCGCCCGGGTGTCGCCGGTGATGGCCTCGATGTCGTCGACCACCCGCTGCAGCTGGGAGTTCTGGCCTTCGGTCACCCGGCGCACGTCGGCGGTCACCTGCTCCACGTTGGCGAGGATGCGCGCGAGCTGATCCTGGCTGACGCGGATGGTCTGATCCAGGTGGGTGGTCAGGCGCTCCACGTTCTCCACGATGGTGCGCATGGAGTCGGCCCCCTCCTGGTTTCCGAGCACCTCCCGCAGCGATCCGGTGACGGCCTGGACGTCCTCGGCGATCCCGTTGAGGGAGCGCATGAGCTGCTGCATGCCCGCTTCATCGAGGACCCGCAGCTGCCCGTTCTCCGGCATGGGCTGCCCCTCGGGCGTGCCGGGGTTGAGCTCGAGCTGGTAGTCGCCCAGCAGCGACTCGGAGCGTTTGGCGATGGTGGCGTCGGTGCGCAGATCGACCTGGCGATCGATGCGCATGGTGACCTTGGCGCGGTGCCCCACCAGCTCGATGGCGGTCACCTCCCCCACCGGGATGCCCGCCACCTGGATGCGGCTCTTCACCGCCAGGCCGCTCGCGTCGCTGAAGAAGGCGTGCACGGGCAGCGCATCACGCCCCGACAGACCGCCGGTCGCGACGAAGGCCAGGAAGATGAAGAGGAATGCGCCCGAGACCAGGACCAGCAGTCCGACCCGGAACGGCGTGAGCAAGGTCTTCACGTGTCTGCTCGATTGCTCCCAGTTCCCATGCGCGCTCCGGCCGGCCGCATCGGCAACCTATCCAGGCGGCCAGTTTCACACCAGCGAAGCATGAGGTCAGGTGCGCGTCGATTCGATGACCGACATCGCATCCACCCGGCCGTCCGTCAGTCTGCGATCAGTTGCGGCCGAACCAGGTCCCCAGAAACTGCCTGAGCGCCGGGTGCGGATGATCGCGCAGGGAATGGGGGGGACCCTTGGCGATGATCTGTCCCTCGAAGAGGAAGGCCAGGGTGTCGGCGACCTTGAAGGCGCTGGCGATGTCGTGGCTGATGACCACGCTGGTGACCCCGAGCTCGCGCTGGGCATCGAGGATCATCTCATCCACCGAGTCGGTCGTGATGGGGTCCAGGCCGGTGGTCGGCTCGTCGTACAGGACGATCTTGGGGTCGAGCACGATGGCGCGGGCGAGCCCCACGCGCTTGCGCATGCCGCCGGAGAGATCCGCGGGGTACTTGTCCTCCACCCCCTTGAGCCCCACCAGCGCCAGCTTCTGGCGGACGATCTCCCGCGCCTCCTCCTCGCCCGTCTTGCGGTGCTCTTTCAGCGGGAAGGCCACGTTCTCGTAGACCGTCATCGAGTCGAAGAGCGCCGCGGCCTGGAAGACCATGCCGAACTTGCGCCGGACCCGCTCGAGCGCGTCGGCGCCCATGGGGACCAGGTCCTCCCCATCGACGATCACCCGGCCCCGATCCGGCTTGAGCAGTCCGATCATGTGCTTCATCAGCACCGTCTTCCCCGAGCCCGATCCGCCGAGGATGACGCAGGTGCTCCCCTCGGGGATGTCCAGGTCGATGCCCCGGAGCACCTCGTGGGTCCCGAAGCGCTTGTGCAGGCCCTGCACCGAGATCATGGGCCGCCCGCTCCCCGACGGCGCCTCGCGGAGCCGGGCCTGCTGCGCGTTGGGCGCGCCGGACCCCGGCGGCGCCTCGTCCGGACTGAAGCCTCCGCGCCCGTTGCCGTCGGCGTCAGGCATGGATCAGCGCCCCCACGATGTAGTCGAGCACGAAGATGGCCAGCGCGCTGGAGACCATCGCCTCGGTGGTCGCCTTGCCCACGCCCTTCGCGCCGCCGGTCGCGTTGTACCCCTTGAAGCAGCCGATCAGCGCGACCACCAGGCCGAAGATCGCGGCCTTGATCAGCCCCTCGGCCAGATCCATCGGCACCAGCCACTCCCGGGTCCGCGCGAGGAAGGTCCCCGCGGAGAGGCCATTGACGCCCACCGCGATCAGGAAGGCGCCGGTCATCCCCGCGGTGACGAAGAGCATGTTGAGCACCGGCACCATCAACAACCCCGCCAGCACCCGCGGCACCAGGAGGTACTGCACGGGGTTGACCGCCATGGTCTCCAACGCGTCGACCTGTTCGGTCACCCGCATCGTCCCCAGCTCGGTGCACATGGCGCTGCCGGCGCGCATCGTCACCATCAGCGCGGTGAAGACCGGCCCGAGCTCCCGGGTCAGGGTGAGCCCCACCGTCGGTCCCACGAGGCTCTCGGCGTCGAACAGGGCGAAGGCGCTCTGGGTCTGCTGCGCGAACACCATCCCGGTGAAGAGGCCGGTGAGCAGCACGATGAAGATCGATCCCACGCCCACGAAGTCGAGCTGGGAGAAGAGGTGGCTCACCCGGAAGGGCGGGCGCACCGCTTCCCGCAGGACGCGCACGCCCAACAACGAGATGCCGCCCAGGGTGGCGATGGACTGGATGAGCTGCTCGCCCAGCCCCTCGATCGCCTGACGGATGGGACCGGGGGCAGCGTCGGGCGTGCCGGGGCGACCGGAGGATGCTCCCGCGGGACCGGCCGCTTCCGTAGACATGGACCCGGGATTATCGCATCTTCCGCCGCGATGGCGACCTATCGGACCGGCGGAGAGGTGGATGCGTTCTGCACCCGCTGCAAGCTTGACCTCGCTCACACCATCCTGGCGATGGTGGGGAGCACGATCGCGCGCGTGCGCTGCAACACCTGTGGAGGCGACCACGCCTTCCGCGGCCAGAAGGGCGTGAAGGACCCGGCCAAGGCGCCGGCCTCCCGCGCCACCAAGGCGGCCAAGGGCACCGCGACCCGGAGCACCGCGGGGGCGAAGACGGTGATCAGCTTCGACGAGCTGCTCGCCGAGCGCAGCGGCCGCGCCACGGTGACCTACTCGCCGAGGCGCACCTTCGTGTTGGATGACGTGGTGAGCCACCCCACCTTCGGCGTCGGCTTCGTCAGCGGCGTGCGCGGCGACAAGGTGGACATCACCTTCCGCGGCGACGTGAAGACCCTGATCCACGGCCGCGGACAGCCCGCTTCGGCGGGACAGGACGGGGGCTGAGTCCATGTGGGCCGGCGCGCTGCTCACGCTGGGACTGCTGGGGACCGTCCCCGACCTGACCCCTGCGCCCGCGGTCCGCTGCGATGCAAAGGAGCTGGTCTTCGGCACCGAGCGCACCCGGCTCACCTGCACCGTCCAGCTCGAGGGCGCGAAAACGATCCACGCGTCGGCGAACGTGGGCCGTCTCCACCCGGCCGGCCCCGCGGCGAACGGCGTCCAGAAGTTCGTCTACGAGGCGCCTCAGGAGAAGCTTCCCCGGATGGCCATGCTCGCGTTCTGGCGGGATCCGGCAGATGGCAAGCCGCCCGAGCCCGAGGTGGTGCGGGTGCGCCTCCTGGGCCGCCAGACCCTCACCGTCTCGACCCGCCCCGGGGCCCGCGTGGAGATCGCCATCGGCCGGCGCCGCTTCGGGCCGGTGACCGCCCCTGCGGATGGACAGGCCCAGGTGCCGGTGGAGATCCCGCACGACGCCGACAAGGCGAAGGTCACTGCCGCACTCGGCGGCCAGGTGGTGGAGAGCGAGATCCCGCTGGATGTCCCGGCCAGCAATCCCCTCCACGCGATCCTGCTCCCCGAGACCCTCGACCATGGGCAGACGGGACTTCTGTGGGTCGTGCACGCCGACCGTCTCCCGGGGCGGCAGCTCGAGTTCGCCCACAAGGGTCTGGTCTTCAAGCGGCTGCGCTTCGAGCGCCAGCGCGGGCTCTTCCAGCTCACCGTGCGTGAGGACGCGCCGCACGACACCTACCTCGAGGTCCGGCTCGCTGACGCGCCCGAAGCCCGCTTCCGCTTCGACGCGCTGCTCGCCGACTGACGGCGACCGGGTGCACGCCCCGGGGGGCTCCCGGCCCAAGCGCAAGGCAGGCGCTGCCCGCCCCTGACGGCCACTCCGGCGGCGCTCGGGCGTGCCCGGAAATCTAGCGCCAACCCCCGGTGGCTGCACAGCGTGGGGGCTGCCCCCATCCATCTGGAGCGCTCCCGCCCCCTTCGGATTGCGGCTCAGGCTCCGGCGCGCAGCGCGACCAGCGCCCCTTCCATGTCCGGGGGCAGCGGGGCCTGAAAGGTGGTGACCGGACCTCCGGCGGCTGACGGGATGGAGAGCGCCGCGGCATGCAGGGGCGTGCGCGAGAGCCCGAGCGCCTCGAGTGGCGCCTTGTTCCCATACTGTGGATCGACCAGCAGGGGATGCCCCACCGAGCGCAGGTGCACGCGGATCTGATGGGTTCTTCCGGTCCGGGGGCGGGCCTCCACCAGGGTCGCATCGCGCACCTGCTCGAGGGGCCGGACCTCCGTGAGCGAGGCCTTGCCCGCCTCCCCCTCGCGTGCCGGACGCATCCGCCCCCGCCTCGCGGGCACCAGGGGCAGGTCGATGCGCTGGGCCTGTGCCAGTTGCCCCTCGACCAACGCGAGGTAGACCTTCTCCACCCTCCCCTCCTCGAAGGCCATGGAGAGCGAGCGGTGGGTCGGCGCATCCGTCGCGAACGCGAGGACGCCGGTGGTGTCCCGGTCGAGGCGATGCACCACCCACAGCCGCGCCCCGAGCCACGCCTCCAGCTCCTGCTGCAGACACGGTCCGGGCGTCCGCCCCGGGATGACCGGCAGGCCTGCGGGCTTGTCCACCACCAGCAATCCCGCTCCCTGGTGGAGCACGCGGGCGGGAGGCCTCACGCGAAGGAGGCGGCCGGCTTGACCGTCACCTCGCCGAAGTCCGCCAGCGGTCCCTTCAGCTCCGACGCGCGCCCCACCACCACCACGAGCGGCGGCTCGCGATAGAGCCAGTTGCGCGCCGCCTCGTTGGCCTCGTCCAGGGTGACCGCGCGGACGCGGGCCCGGTACTGCTCAATCCACTCGGGGCCCTGACCGTACGTGATCAGCTCGGCCAGCGAGGCCGCCAGTGCGTCGTGGGTCTCATTCCGCAGCGGATAGAGGCCGGCAAGGTAGGTCTGCGCGTGCGTCAGCTCCTCGCTCGAGAGTCCCCCGCGCCGCAACTTGTGGAGCTCGTCCAGCGTCCGCCTGATGATCTCGTGCGCGGTCCCGGTCTTCGTGAAGGTGGACACCAGGAACATCCCCGCGGCGCGCATGGGGGCAAAGCCGCTGGAGATGCCGTAGGTGAGCCCGCGGTTCACCCGGATCTCGTTGATGAGGCGGGAGGTGAACCCACCGCCCAGCGCCACGTTCATCACCACCGCCGGGAAATGCGCCGGATCCGCGAAGGGATAGGCAGGACCGGCGAGGCGCACCTGGGCCTGGGTCTGCTCGGGCTTGTCGACGATCAGCACCTGCCCCTGGGGGACCGAGGCGGGAGCCTCGAAGTGCGTGCGCTTCTCCGGCCCCCCGGTGAAGTCGGCGAAGGCCCGCTCCACCATGCGCGCGGTCGCCTTGGGCTCCACCGCCCCCACCACCGCCGCCAGGGCCACGCGAGGTCCCATGCGGTCGCGGTGGAAGGCCACCACATCCTCGCGGGTGAAGCGCTTGACGCTCTTGCGGGTGCCGGAGGTGTCGTGTCCGTAGGGATGGCGGCCCCAGTAGGCCTCGGTCTGGGCCCGCTCGGCGAGCGCGCCCGGATCATCCTGCTCGTTGACCAGCTGCGCGATCGTCCGGGAGCGCAGGCGCTCGAGCTCGTCCTCGGGGAAGTCCGGCCTGGCGAGCACCTTCCCCACCACGCCCAACATGGCCTTGAGGTGCGCCTCGGGGCAGGTGAGGTGGAGGATCATCAGCTCCTCGCTCACGCCCACCGAGAGGCTCGAGCCGGTGAACTCGATGGCGTCGTCGAGCTCCTTCGCGCTCATGCCCGCCGCGCCCCGCCGCATCAGGCGGATGGTGAAGTCGGCAAGGCCCTCCTTGCCCTTCGGGTCGTAGGCGCTGCCGGCTTCGATCACCACGCGCACCGTCACCAGCGGGAGCGTTCCCCGGGGCATGACGATGACCTTCATCCCCTCGCGGGTCTGGCTCTCGAACAGCGGCGGCAGGCTCCAGGCGTCATCGGCACGGGAGCGGGTCTGGGTCTTACGGGCGGCCATGGTGGATCTCACATCAAGCGAAGAAGGTGTTGGCAGGACGACCGGGGCGCCCAGGTGGTTGCACCTGCAACCGACGATGGGCTCCCGCGCGGCCGTCCAGGAGAAGCAGCGTGTGTCCGGATCAGACCTGCGCCTTCGGATCGGGCACCAGGGTGACCACCGAGCGGAGGTTCGGATCGAGGTAGCGCCGGGCGGCATCGCGGACCTGGGAGGCGGTGATCGCCCCGTAGGCACCGGGAAGGGTGAGTCCCTTCTTCCAGCTCCCGAAGAACACCTCGTACTGGCCCAGCGCGTGGGCGCGGCCGCTGTTCGTCGACAGCTCCCGCAGCAGGTGCGCCTGCAACATGTTCTTGGCCTTGGTCAGCTCGCGGGTGGTGACGCCCTTCCTCGCCACCAGCTCGAGCTGCTCGAGCAGCGCGGCCTCGACCTTCTCCGGATCGCTGTCCGGCTTGAGCTCGAGCAGGAACAGCAGGGTTCCGGGATCGAAGCGCCAGGTCCAATCCATGGCGAGGCTCACGGCGAGCTCCTGCTCATGCACCAGGGCGCGCACCAGCCGGCTGCCCTCCCCCACCGACAGGATGTACTGCAGGACGTCGAGGGTCAGCGTGTCCGCGTCCCGGGCGGGAGGCCCCCGGTACCCGAGCATGAGCGACGGTGCCTGGGCCGGGTAGCGGATCACCGAGCGCCGCGGGCCCCGCTGGGGCGGCTCGGCGTCGATGACCGCCTCGGGCGCGTCCTGGGCCGGAATGTCCCCGAAGGCCGCCTCGATCTGCTTGAGGGCCTGCTTGGGGTCGAAGTCCCCGACCAGGTACAGCGCCGCGTTGTTCGGCGCGTAATAGGTGCGGAAGTAGGCCTCGCAGTCCTCGCGGGTGATGTTCTCGATGTCGGCCATCCAGCCGATCACCGGCCAGCGATACGGATGCGCCCGGTAGACCAGCGGGTTGAGCTCCTCATCCATCAACCCCACGATGTCGTTGTCGACGCGCAGGCGGCGCTCCTCCTTGACCACCTCCCGCTCCGAGGCGAGCGAGTCGTCGGAGATGGTGAGCGAGCGCATCCGGTCGGCCTCGAGATCCAGCACCTTCTCGAGCGCGTCGGCCGCGAAGTCCTCGTGGTAGACGGTGAGATCGTTGGACGTGTAGGCGTTGGAGCGCCCCCCGCGGGATTCGAGGACCCGGTCGAACTCCTTGGGCCCGTACTTCTTCGCCCCGTTGAACATCATGTGTTCGAAGAGGTGGCTGATCCCGGTGATGCCGGGACGCTCGTTGCGGCTGCCCACCCGGTAGAAGAGGTAGAGGCTCACCACCGGTGCGTCGCGGTTCGGGAGGAGACGGACCTTGAGGCCGTTCTTCAGCGTGGCCTCCTTCACCTTGAGCAGGTCTGCGAGGACGGGATCGACGGACGGCGCCGGGGACTTGGGCGCGCGAACTGCCTTGGGCATGGATGACACCTGAGCTCGGGAGTGGGACACGATGTGGTCAGCGGAGCGCATGAAGGTGCCGCTGCCAGCGACCCTCCTCATGTAACAAACCCGCACCGGATTGCGCGGCCACAATGCATCCACCTGCGGTGCCCCGCACGCTTCCTGCGCGTTCGGGTGCCCGCCGGCGCACACCCGGGCGCTCGCGAAACCCCTGAGCCATCCGGTTGCGGTCCCGTCGGGAAGCTCGAGCCGTCCTTCTCCGTCCGGGGGACCTGCGCCGATGCGCACCCACGCGCGGGTCCCCGGCGGAGATCGCATGGGTCGGTCCATTCCGGGCTCAGCCGCCCTGCCCGCCCGTTTCCCGGTCTCCACCCACGGTCCCGAGCTGACGGTGACACAGGCCGGAGCACGTCGGTTCAGCCGTCCGACCCGCCCGCTTCCCGGTCGAGAAACCCGAGGAGCTGGGGCCACAGCTCCGTGTCGGCCCGGCTCCCGAGCACGAAGTCCATGTGCCCGTAGTCGGCCTCGGCGCCGTGGGTGCGGGCCATCAGCAGCCACGCCTTCTCGCCCCCGAGGTTGCGGTAGGCGTCCCAGGCGGCCATCGGCGGGCAGAAACGGTCAAGCTTCCCGGCGACCACCAGGATGGGCGTCTCGATCCGGGCCAGCGCTTCGCGGTAGTCCACCGCTCCGTCGGCGCTCGCGAAGGCCCCGAAGACCATCTGCGAGAGCTGGAGGAGGACCGCTCCGGAGATGTCGTCGACCCCGGTCACCATGAATCGCTGCCAACGCTCCGTGGGGATGTTCTCGGGATTGATGAGCAGCAGGGTCTGGGGATCGGACGCGCCGCCGGCGAGAGGAGCGTTCATCCGCGCGAGGCTGCGGGTGGGCAGCTGCATGCCGGCAGACACCACCGGTTGCAGCCCCATGGCCAGCCCGAACGAGGTGCTGCCGAAGTCGAGCCGGGTCGGAGAGCCCATGGTGACGACCCGGTGGAGACCTTTCCCGCCCTGGCCCAGGTAGGCGTAGACCAGCATCCCACCCATGCTGTGCCCCACGTAGTCGATGCGCTCGGCGCCGGTCTGTGCGCGGATGGCCTCGATGGCCGCGGGCAGATCCTGCCGCCAGTAGGTGTCGAAGTCGTGTCCTGCCGGTCGACCCGCTGCGGGGTCCGGGCGATCCGAGGTGCCGGTGCCGCGCAGCGACAGGGTCCACGCCTCACGGCCCTGCCGAGAGAGCCAGCGGGCGAGGCTGTGCGCTTCATCGAAGTCCAGGTTGCGGGCGTTCGCGGCGATCCCGTGCACCAGCAGGACCGGTCGTCCCCGCGCCACTCCCATTGCCGGCAACCGCGTGAGGGAGAGCTCCCACCCATCCGCGGTCCGGATCCGATGCTCCACCGCGGACGGTGCGGCGGGCGGTGGCTGCAGGTGCGCGCAGGCCGAGCCGATGAGGCCCACGGCTGCGACCAGCAGCAGCGCCGACCTCCTGCGAGGTGCCGACGGCGGACGCGTCTGGAGGATCATGGACCGACCTCCTCGACCTGCAGCGCCGGCCCCCGAAGGTGGCGGAGGATGTGGGGCCAGACCTCGGCGGGCGCATGGCGGCCCTGCAGGATGGAGACGTGGGTGTAGTCCTCGGCGAGTCCATCCAGCCTGCTGAGCTGTTGGGAGCGGACCCGGGCCCGGGGAGCGAGCTCGCGCAGCGGCGCGGCGTGCTCCTGGTGGGCGAAGTTGTCGCGCAGGGGCAGCAGGAGAAGCGTCGGCCGGTCATAACGGCGCAGGCGCTCGACGAGCGGCGCGTCCGGCAGCTGGAGTTCGCCGCTCCGCATCCAG
Organism: Myxococcaceae bacterium; assembly: GCA_035304185.1. Taxonomy (GTDB): domain Bacteria; phylum Myxococcota; class Myxococcia; order Myxococcales; family Myxococcaceae; genus DATGQN01. The sequence continues at coordinate 14,857 of DATGQN010000028.1, read as the reverse complement.
GTCAGCAGGTCGGTGGCAACGCGGGACTCCAGGTTGAGCACGCCCACCCTGCGCAGACGCGACCGGAGACCGGAGGACAGGGTCCCCCCGTCCATGAGCAGCAGGTCGAGGGTCCGCGTGCCGCCCGGGGTGAGCGCGAGATCGGCGAGCCTCCCGCCACCTTCCAGCATGCCGGTGAGCACCGGGCTCGGAGGCGCGAGCTCCACGGGCGTGCTGAGGGCGACCATCCGGCCCACGAGCCCCTCGGCCTCATGCGTGGAGGCGGCGATCACCAGGGATCCGGCGTAGCCGTGGCCCACCACGTCCACCGGACCTCCGTCACCGGCGGCGCGGAGGGCCGCGGGGAGGATGCGCCCCACGATGCCCTCGAGTCCGCCATGGGTATCGGTCCGGGACCAGTCGAGGATGTAGACCTCCCGACCGGCGGCGGCGAGCGTGGCGGCAAGGCCCCGGCCCTGATCGAGGTAGACCAGCGGCGTGAGTCCGAGGTCCGGCACCAGGAGGACCGGCGCACCTCCCGGCAGCTGTCCCGGCAGGTGCAAGAGCCCCACCCGCTCTCCGCTCGGAAGGGTCAGCAGCCCTTCGCGCAGCGGCATGGAAGCGTGCGCCAGGCCCGCCAGGAGCAGCGCCAGCACCCAGGCCGTCCGCTTGTAGTCGGCACCACCCTGGGCCCTCTTCCGTCCCCGGGGCCTCACAGCTCGATGAGCCCTGCGCGCAGGCCCGCCACCACCGCGGCCACGTGGGAGTCCACCCCCATCTTCCGGTACAGCTTGGCCAGGTGCCGCCGGACCGCCCGGACCTCCAGAGTCAGCACGTCCCCCACCTCGGCGTTGGTCAGGCCCTTGGCCAGGAAGCGCAGGATCTCCAGCTCGGTCGGCGTGAGCCCCCAGGGGTCCTCGACCGGAGCCGTCACCTCCGGGGCGTGGCTGCCCGCATCGGTCGCTGAAGGCACCGGGCGCATGGACTGGAAGTGGTTCCAGAAGCGCCGTGCGATCAGCGGCTCGAGGACCGTTCCACCCGCGAGGACCTCATGGATGGAATCGCGGATCTTCTCCGGCCCCACCCGCTTGACCAGGTAGCCCGCGGCGCCGGCCTGGATGGCCTCGTACACCTTCTGCTCGTCGTCAAACGAGGTGAGGATCAGGACGGCGGTCTCTGGAATCCGGCGCAGCAGCCGGCGGGTGACCTCGATCCCGTTGAAGTCGGGCAACTCCAGGTCGAGCAGCACCACGTCCGGCCGGGCCTCGGGGAGCAGCTCCACCGCGCGCTCGCCGTCCTGCGCGGTGGCCACGATCTCCAGCTCCTCGAAGCGGGAGAGGGCCCGCTCAAGCTGCTTGAGCAGCGCGGGCTGGTCTTCGACCAGCGCGATGCGGACCGGGTTGGAAGGGCTGCTCTCGGCCATCACGTCTTCACGCCGTTTTGGCAGCGCTGCTGGTCGGACTCAGCGCCGCGGCCCATTGAAGGTCGCATTCACCGTGAAGGTCTTCCCCTTCTGCAGGACGGTGGGGAAGGACTGGCGCTCCTTGGTGGTCAGCGACACCACGTCCACCTGCTTCACGTCGAGCGGGATGGGCAGCCCCGACGCCGGCGCGCGCCGCGAGAGCTTGCGGCCGTCCAGATAGATCGTCGCCGGATGGTTGCTGCGCACCGTGAGCAGCGCGCCGGTGACCTTGACCGGGGCCGGAGCCGCCGGCACCTCCTCGGCCACCGAGTTGAAGGCGGAGAACTTCGCGTCCTCGGCGGAGACCCCGATGGGGACCGGAGGGGGCGGAATGAACTCGGGCTGCAGCTTCTGGTGGAAGTAGATCGCCAGCCCGGCGATGCAGGCGAGGAGCACCGAGGCGGCCATCACCAGGCGCACGATCTTGTCGCGCAGGCGCTTCTGCTGGGCCGCGACGTACCGGCGGCGCTCGGCCTCGAGCTCCGCCTGACGCTTCTGGGCGAGCAGCTGTTCCTCGTACTCCGCCAGGCTGTCGCGCTCCGCCTCCTCGCTCTCCGGCACGGGAACCACCGGACGTCTCACCCCGGAGCGCCGGGGCTCACCGGGGATCGCCGCCCCCACCGCCGCCCGCGAGCCGGTGGCCCGGGTGGCCCCCACCGCACGGCGGGAGCCGGTGGAGCGCCCCGGCGCGTCGCGGACGCCACTGGGCCGCGCTCCGTCTGCCGAGACGGCACGACGGCTGCCCGAGGCGCGCGGCGGCAAAGGGGCGTCCAGATCCGCGCGGGCCACGATCGCCGCCCGTGATCCGGTGACCCGCGCCCGTGCACCGGTGGAACGCGCCTGGGGAGCTGCCTCGGGCTCGCGGGGCTGGAAGTCCTCCACCGCCTTCACCCGGGCGTGGCGGCCGGTCCGGCGGACCGCGGACACCTCTGGCGCGTTGTTCGACTTCCGGGACAGCGGAGGCGGCGGGGTCGCGGCCGAAGGCGCGTCCCAGGCAGTCACCGGGCCAGGGCTCCACGCCGCGCTACCGTCGGCCGGGGTCGGCTTGGAAGCGCCGTCGTCACCGGATGCGAACGCGTTCTTGGACCGACCTGTCCCCTCGTCGCTCATCGCTGGAACTCCTGCATAAAGGGCCTCGAGCGCCTCTTCCAGCAGCTCGGGGGTGACCTCCTCGGTGGGGCGCTCATCCGCCGGTAGGGTCCGGGGACGCCGACTATACGATCGTCGGGGCCGAGGGGGAGCGGCGAGCGGGGGCCCGGGCTTCATTCTCAGGCCCTCGAGTGGAGCCAGGCTGAACTCTTCCTCCCAGGGCAGCTCCTGATCCGGTGCGACCGGGATGGGGGGCAGGCGCGCGGCCAGGATCGCCCGCAGGTCGCCGGGAGTGGGCGCCCCGCCGTTCTGCACCAGCAGATGGCGCAGGGCCTCGCCGAAGGCCTCTGCCGTCTGGAACCGGGAGGCCGGGCGGGGCGAGAGGGCCCGCTGCAGGTGCGCGTCGAGTCGGGGAAACAGCTCCGGGCGCAGCCGCGCGGGCGAGACCGGCTCCCCATCCGCGCCGGGCACCGGCTCCTGCAGGGTGAGCAGCTCGTAGGCGATGGCGCCCAGGGAGTACACGTCCGCCATCGGCGCAAGGGCGCGCTCCACGTCCCGGATGGCCTCGGGGGCCCGGTAGGCCGCGCGGCCCCCCCGCAGCAGGTTCTCCCGGAGGCGGGGGCTGGCCCACAGGGCGGGCATGGCGCCGAAATCCGCGATCCGGATGCGCCCCAGGGGACTGACGTGGACGTTGCCCGGCGTCAGGCCCCCGTGCACCACGCCGACCCCGTGCGCGGCCTGGACGTCCTGGGCCAGCTGGATGAGCAGCGTGAGGCTCACCTCCTGGAGGAGGGGCCGCCCCTCCCCCACCAGGTGCTCGAGGAGCGCGCCGAAAGACGGGCCATCCGCAGGCTCGCGGACCACCGCCAGGCGCCCCTCCACCACGCCCAGGTCCAACACCCGCAGGTGGCCGGGCGAGCTCACCTCCGCCAGGGCGTGGTTCGCCTCCACCAGCGCCCGGGCGTAGTCGGGATCGGTCGTCTCGGGGTGGAAGAGCTTCACCTCCACCGTCACGCCATCTTCGGCGCGCTCTGCCAGGTAGAGGTCGGCGAGGACCCCACCCTCCCTCCGGGATGTGAGCCGATAACGCACGGACATTGGAAACCTGTGGAAGCGTGGCACGCTCCTCTACCGGGCGGCAAGGCAGGCCCCATCAGGAGGCCCCGTCGGATAGGCTGGGTGGGTGACTGTGACCGCCAAGCCCCTGCCCTCCGACCCCATCGCCCCCGTTGCCGGCTCCGCCGCCGGACTGCGGGAAGCCCTGGATCGCGCCGGCGCCCTGCTCGCCGATGAGACCCTGCGCCGCCACCTTGTGGAGGCCCCCGACGACCGGCTGCAGTTGCCGCGCTCCCGCCACATCTTCGTCAACCGCAACCTCAAGCTCAGCGGCATCGAGGGCATCGGTTTCGACATGGACTACACGCTCGCGCGCTACTCCATGAAGAAGATCGAGCAGCTCTCCTACGAGCTCACGCTGGAGCGGCTGGTGAAGGAGAAGGGCTATCCCGATCTCATCGCCGGGCTGGTCTACGATCACGCCTTCGTCATGCGCGGCCTGGCGGTGGACCGGGTCCACGGCAACCTGGTCAAGATGAACCGCTTCGGACACGTGGGCCGGGCCTGGCACGGGCTGCGGCAGCTGCCCACCGACGAGCGGCGGCGGACCTACCGGGACACGCTGGTGCGTCCCAAGGACCCGCGCTTCGCCTGGATCGATACCCTCTTCGCCCTCCCCGAAGCCTTCCTCTTCGCCGGGATCATCGACCTGATGGAGTCGCGCTCCCTGCGCGTGGACTACGGGCGGCTGCAGAGCGACATCCGCGAGACCATCGACACGGTGCACCGCGACGGTTCGCTCAAGGCCATCATCAAGGAGGACCTCTCCGCCTACGTGATTCAGGATCCGGAGCTGGGGCCCATGCTCCATCGCCTGCGCAGCGGCGGAAAGAAGCTCTTCCTGATGACCAACTCGGAGTGGCCCTACACCGACGCGGTCATGCGCTTCCTCCTGGACGGACAGCTCCCCGAATACACGAGCTGGCGGCAGTACTTCGACGTCGTGATCGTGGGGGCCGCCAAACCGGGCTTCTTCTCCCACCGCGCGCCCTTCATGGAGCTGGACGTCTCACAGGAGACGCCGCGGGAGGTCGGGGAGGCGACGCGGCTGGAGCGCGGGCGCATCTACCGGGGAGGCAACCGTGCGGCCTTCGAGGAGGGCACGGACCTGCGGGGAGACCGGGTGCTCTACGTCGGGGACCACATCTATGGGGACATCCTGCGCTCGAAGAAGACCTCCCTCTGGCGCACCTGCATGATCGTCGAGGAGCTGGAGAGCGAGCTGGACTACGCCGAATCGCGCGCCGAGGACATCAACCGGCTGGCGGCCCTCGAGGCGCTGCGCACGCGCCTCGACGAGGAGGTCGTCGCCAGAAAATGGACCCTCAACACCCTCGAGCGCAGACTCCAGCGCACGCCGCCGGATGCGGATCGGGAGGCGCGGGAGCAGGAGCTCCAGCAGCTGCGCCGCGGACTGGAGCTGGTGCGGCGGGCGCACCGGGAGGCGGTGACGCTCGCCGACACGATCGAGTCCGATATCGAGGAAGGGTTCAATCCGACGTGGGGACTGCTCTTCAAGGAAGGCAACGAGAACAGCCGCTTCGGCGAGCAGGTGGAGCAGTACGCCTGCATCTACACGAGCCGTGCGTCAAACCTGCTCTTCGCCTCCCCCACCCATTACTTCCGCGGCCCCCGGGAGCGGATGCCACACGAGCTGGCCGGCGGTGCCACCGGACGCATGTCCGACACGGGCAGCGAAGGTCCCCCGCCGGGAGCCGAGCACCTCTGAACGGGGTCGGGAGTCGTCGTCGATGATGGGCGTGTTGGGCGTGTGGTTGTCGGTTGCGGCGGCGTTGCCGGTCCCGGTGGCCTCCGCGAAGAACCTGGAACGCGGCACCGAACGGGCCGTGGAGCGCATGATGTCGCCGGAGCTTCGGCGGCCGGCCCCCCAGAAGGTCCTGATCATCGGGGCCTCCTCCATCGAGTACTACGTGGGGGCGGCCATTGAGCGGCGGCTCCGCGCGCACCGCGGCGTCCAGGTCATCCGGGTGGGCAAGCTCAGCTCCGGCCTCGCCCGCCCCGAGTTCTTCGACTGGCCCGCCGAGCTCGAGCAGCGCATGCAGAGGCACCGGCCCGACCTGGTGATCGCCATGCTCGGCGGCAACGACAACCAGACGCTGGTGGATCCCCGCGGACGCCATCAGCATCCCGGAACCGAGGGCTGGGACCGCGAATACGCCCGCCGCATCGGGCTCCTGGTGGATCACGCCCATTCAGGGGGCGCGCAGATCATCTTCCTGGGCAGCCCCATCATGCGCAGCGCCTCGTTCAGCGGGAAGATCGAGCGCATCAACCGCGTGACCGCCGAGGCCGCCGCGGCCAAAGGGGCCGGCTACTTCTCCACCTGGGAGCTGATGGCGGACGCCGCGGGCGAATACCTCGAGGTGCTGGAGTACGGCGGGAAGTCGGAGACCCCGAGGCTGGCGGACGGCATCCACTTCTCCCGCCACGGAGCGGCCTACACCGCCGAGCGCCTCGACTGGTGGTTGCAGCGCACCCACCGGCTGACACCGAAGAATCCCGCGCTCGCCGAAGCCGTGCGCCTCTCCTTCGCGTCCCAGGCCCTGGGCCGACCTGCCGCGTACCTGGCCTTCGTCCCGCAGGGGCTCGAGCGCGACGCGCGCCTCCCCGTGCTCTACGTGCTGCACGATGAAGGTGGAAGCGAGGTCGACTGGTCCTTCCACGCCCACGAGACACTGCAGCGGCTCGCCGCGCGTCACCGGCTCATCATCGTCACGCCCGATGTGGGCGCCGACAACTGGTACCTGGAGAGCGCCTCCGTCGAAGGGGGACGCGCCGAGACATTCCTGACCGAGGAGCTCCTCCCCCACGTGGAGCGCATGCTCCCGGCCGGCGAGGGACGCGGGATCACCGGCGTGGGCATGGGAGGTCATGGCGCCCTCAGCCTGGCGCTCAAGTACCCCCACCTCTTCCGCTCGGCGAGCTCGCTGGCCGGCGCGGTGGACCTGACCCGCAAGGCCCGCAACGCCGCGCTGGTCGCCCGGTTGGGGACGCTGAAGGACGCCCCCACCCTCTGGGAGCGCCACTCCACGCTGCACCTGACCCGCGCCCACCCGGACCGGGCCCGCGAGCTCGCCCTGCTCATCTCCACCGGTGAGGACGACGCACACCTCGCCGAGAACCTCGAGCTGCACCGGCTGCTCAACACGCTGGGCGTGGATCACGGCTTCGATGACGCCATCGATGGGAAGGGTTGGAAGGCGTGGGCACAGGTCCTGCCGCGGCACGTCGCCTGGCAGGCCGTGCAGCTCAAGCCCCTCTCCGCAGGCATCGCCCGGATGACGGCCGAAGACGCTGAGCGCGGGGTGCGCTGAAGGCTGGCTTCGCCCGGCGCTTGCCGACCCGGGCCTCGCGCCGGGACGCTCCCCTCCTCACGTCGACGGAGTGTCGCCGGGGAGCAGTGGCCTTGGGATGCCCGCCGCGATGCCGCCGGCACCGTTCAGAGGCGGGGGACCCGGCTCTCGAGATCCACGATCCCCCACTCGAGTTCGGAGGAGCGGGTCCTTCCCACCGGCTCCAGGCCCAGGCGGTGGAGGTCTCCACCGTAGCGCCCGGCCTTCACCAGCACCCGACGACGCGCCACGCGGGCCGCCTCCTCGAGCAGCTCCCGGGAGAGGGGCTCCTCGGCCGCGTGACGACGCAGCACCTCGAACCCGGGCTGCGACTTCTTGGGCCGGCTGAACATCGGATCGAAGAGGATCACGTCCTCGCTGCGATCCGGTCGCGCGCGCAGCACGTCGAGGGCTTCCGCGTGGATCACGTGGATCTCCGCTGAGCGCGCATCCCGGGACGTCGGTCGTCGGAAGCCGGCATCCTGCAGCGCGGCGAGCGCCAGGCTGTGCTCCACGCCGGTCACCCGTCCCGTCGGCCCCACCGCCCGCGCCGCCACGCGCGCGTCCTGCGCCTGCCCCAGGGTGCAGTCGAGCACCGAGTCCCCCGGCCTGAGCGCCGCGAGTCGGACCAACGTGTCCCCTTCCCCCGACTCCAGCCGCTGCAGCCGCAGGTGGGCCAGGCCCGGGTGAAAGCGCAGGCTCCCGATGGCATCCAGCAGCCGGATCGTCCGCTCCTCGAACACCAGGGCCGCACCACCCGCCTCCAACATCGGGTCGAGCGGCAGGTGGGCCCGGGTGACGTACCGCAGACCGAAACGCCCGGCGGTGGCGCGGGCCTCCGCCTCGAGCGCCGGGCGGGGACGCAGGCTGGTGGTGACCGTGGGAAGCGGGGCCATCCCGCACCCGGCCCCAAGGTCCATGATCAGCTCACCGCGCGCAGCTTCGCGGCGCGATTGCCGGCCTGCATCTGGGCCACCGTCACGGTCTGGTTCCGACCATTGCGCTTGGCGAAGTAGAGACACTGGTCGGCGAGGTCGATGAGGACCTGCTTCTCGGTGGAGTCATCCGCGCAGGTGGCGATGCCCAGCGAGAGGGTCACCTTCAGCGGCCCCATGTCGGTCTGGAAGGTCTCCGCCCCCACCGCCTCGCGGATGCGCTCGGCGATCACCCGCGCGCCCTCGGTGTCGGTCTCGGGCATCACCAGGCAGAACTCCTCGCCGCCGTAGCGGGCCACCACGTCGGTGTCCCGGGCCTGCTGACGCAGCAGACGCGCCACGCCGCGGAGGACCGCGTCACCGGTGGGGTGGCCGTAGGTATCGTTCACGCTCTTGAAGTGGTCGATGTCGGTCAGGATGATCGAGCACTTGCGGCCGTAGCGGCGGGCCTGGGCGATGAGCTCGTCGGCGCGCAGCTGGAAGGTGCGGTGGTTCACCAGGCCGGTGAGGCCGTCGGTGGTCGCCATGGTCTCCATCTGCGCGAAGAGCTGCGCGCGGAGGATCGCCTGCGCCGCCTGGATGGCGATGACCTCGATCATCCGCAGGGTGTCCTCGTCCAGCGAGGGCTTCTCCCGGCTGCCCGCCACCAGCGTTCCCATGATCCGATCGCCCGCCTGGAGGGGGAAGATCTTGAGCGCCGAGAGGCCACGCAGCTGGGTCTTCTCGTCGAAGATCACCTGGCGCTCCATGTTGCGCAGCTCGCGGCCCGGCAGGGGCGTGCCGTAGCGGACCACGGTGGAGACCAGGCCGGCGTTGTCGTCGAAGACCCGCCCCTCGAGCGCCTTGGCCTCCTCGGAGGTCCGCACCACGCGGTGGAAACGCTTTCCCTCCTCCTCGCTCGCGATGGTGACCGCGCAGAAGTCGAGCCCCGCCATCTGCAGGGTGCTGTCGATCACCGCGCGGAACACCTGCTCGGGGTTGCCGGCCGAATTGAGCTCCTGGATGGCGCGGAAGAAGCGGCCCTTCTCGTCGCGGCTCTTGCGGATGTAGGTCATCACCCGCTCGACCTCGATGGCGCGCAGCACCGACTGCCCCACCATGCTCAGCAGCCGCTCATCGTTGTCGCTGAAACCTTCGGGCGTGAGCCGGTCGGCCACGAGCACGCCCCGCACCAGGCCGCCGGGCTCGACGATGGGGACGGCCAGGATCGACTGCACCTCCGGCCCGCCGCGCTCATACCAGTTGATCCCCTTGAGCCCCTTGGCCGAGTGCATGCGGATGGGGACGTTGCGCTTGAGGACGCCACCCAGGAGTCCCTCCCCGGCGGGCACGCTCTGGCGCTGGATCGCGTCGCTCTGGGTCCGGCAGTCGTGCAGCCGCAGGTGGGCGTCATCGCTGGTGAGCAGGAAGACCCCGCAGGTGTGGGTCTGCAGCGCGACCTCGGCGATCTCCATCGCGGCGGACAGCGCCCCCTCCACCTCGGCAACCGAGGCCAGCAGCCACTTCTCCTGCTCCTCCGCAGTGCGACCGGCGTCCTCACGCGAGCCACTGCTCACCAGCCGGAAGGTCCGCGCGCGCTCCTCGGCCTCCTTCACCCGGTTCTTCACCGCATCGCTCTCGGCGCGGCGGGCGGCGAGCATGCGCCCCTGCAGCACCAGCTGGTAGAGGGCGGCGAAGAGGCCCAGGAAGATGGTGTGGAGCGCGAATTCGGTGAGGCTCCGGTCGCTGGGCAGCAGCGTGGTGACCACCTCGAACACCAGCGCGAGCCCCAGCAGCGCGAGGCCCGCCCGCCGGTGCATGAAGCTCACCAGGAACGCCATCACCAGGTAGAGGATGGGATGCAGCGCCGGCCCCATCACCGCGATGAGCACGTGGGAGAGGCTGAGCACGCTCGCGCCGAGCTCGATCTCGTCCATGATCCGGCCCGGCGCCCCGGCACGCTCCCGGCGCACGCGGCGCACGAGGACCGTCCAGAGGCTCGCCCACAGCAGCACCACGGCGCCGGCGTGCACCAGCCCCAGCTCTCCGACGTCCCCGAAGGCGCCCCGCGCCAGGAGCCACAGGGTGAGCCCCACCCCGCCCACGCTCATCAGCGCACTGAACCCCGGGATCCCGAACGACCTGCCGCCCCTCAGAATCATGGCGCCTCCAGCTGAATGACGATCTCGCCGGCCTTCACGTAGCCGAGCTCTTCCCGTGCCGCGCGCTCCAGCGCCCGGGGATCGTCGCGCAGGGCGTCGATCTCCCGAAGCAGCGCCCGGTTCTGCTCCGCGAGGCGGGTGTTGCGTGCGGTGAGGCGCTCGACGTCCTGTTCCAGCCGGAAGTACTGACGGAACCCGTCGCGGTCCATGAGCGACACCGCGCCCAGCAGGAGCGCCGCGCCCAACACGATCCACAGCATCTTCCGGTGACGTCCCTCGCCCATCGCGGAACGGAGCCTACCCGCGGGGGATCGGCCGGCAAGAAAACCGCTTCACCCCTGTAGCAGTCGCACGGGGCGTGTCCGCCGCAGGGCGTCCGGGGGCCTTCAGTCCCCGAGCGCCTCCTCGATCAGGGGGGCGATCTTCGAGGGTGAGGCCAGACCGCTCCAGGCCTGCACCGCCCGCCCGTCCCGCCCCAGCAGGACCGTGGTGGGAAGCTCCCGGATCTGCCCATAGAGGGTCTCGCCCCCGCGCAGCGGGGCGTCGGCCAGCAGCACCGGCCAGGAGGGCGCCAAGCCCTCGGCGAAGGGCACCAGCACCTGGGCCCCTTCCAGATCCATCCCGACCCAGACCACCGACAGGCCCTGCGGCTCGTAGCGGGCCCGCAGCTCCTCCAGCGCCGGCTGCTGCTGCAGGCAGGGCACGCACCAGGTGGCCATGAACTGGACCAGCACCACCCGTCCGCGCCCGTCCTCGGGGATCCAATCATGCGCCCCCATGGGCTCGAGGGAGAGCGGGCTCAACCAGGACATCCCGCCGGGGATCTCCGCCGGGCGGTGGGCACATCCGGCGAGCAGTACCATCGCCAGGCAGACAAGCAGCATCCGGCCCGCCCCCAGGGACCGGCCCCGCAGCTCCCCCGGGTTCGCGGAAGGGTTCAGCGCGGCTTCTTGCGGCAGGCGGGACACAGGCCGTAGAGCTCCATCTTGTGGGAGGTCACCACGAAGCCGTGTTTGCGCGCGACCTCTTCCTGGAGGGCCTCGATGCGGTCGTCCTCGAACTCGACGATCTCCGAGCACCCGGTGCAGATGAGGTGATCGTGGTGCTCATCGCCCTCGGCGATCTCATAGCGGGTCTGCCCATCACCGAAGTTCCTCGCATGGGCGAGCCCGCAGTCGTGGAGCAGCTTCATCGTCCGGTAGACGGTGGCCACCGAGATGCGGGCGTCCTGCGCGCGCACCTCGCTCCACAGCTCCTCCACCGAGAGGTGTCCCTTCAGATTGAAGAAGGTGTCGATGATGATGTTCCGCTGACGGGTGTTCTTGAGCCCATGCTCGGCCATGTAGCGGCTGAGCACCTCGTCGCGATCCTGGGCGGTCTGATCCATGGCGTCCTGGCACACCTCGGGCGCGGCGCCGGGGTTGCGCGCCACAGGGTCCGTCTGGATGGGCGGGAAGAGAGACCCTCCCCGGGCTGGTTCTCCCTGCTCGGAGCCCCACCGGGCATCCGGGCATCGAGCGATGCCCATCTTCAGGGCACCCTCACCATCCCTAACACGCAGCCGCAGGCATTGTAGAACTGCTTGTGGCCCCCCGCTCGCGCCCCTTGTGCCTCCGGCCCACGCGCCATGCGTTGACAAGGCCCGAGGGACACGCTTTCTGGGGCGCCACTCTCCTGAAGGTGACCTTTCATGTCGACCACCTGGCATCGCGCACGCTCTCCCGACGAGGTCCCCACCCCCATCGCGGTGGCGCTCTCCGACTTCTGCCGGCGCGCGCAGGCCCCGGCCTCCCCCGCCGAGGTCCGCGAGGCGCTCAGCGCCCTCTCCCCCGACGACGACTTCCGCGTCCGCGCCCTCAGTGAGGAGGGCCCCTCCCCCGAGGCCCGCTGGACGCCTCTGGCCGCGGTGGACCTGGTCCGCGGCACCCGCCCGGCCCTGGTCGCCCAGCGCCTCTCCTGCGGCTACTACGACGTGGTCCGCGAGCTGCTCGAGGCCTCGGATCGCCCGGCCCCCATCCCGGGAACCGCCGTTGAGGCGCCCGCCGCCGCGCCCACGCCGGCCCCGGCCGCGCCACGGGTGAGCCGGACCCGCGCCAAGGCCGAGGCGCTCGAGGCGCGGATTGCCCCGCGGGTGCGCAGCGCCGGCGACACCGAGGAGGCCTTCGAGGAGGCTCCGGTGGAGAGCGGGACCGCCGCCCTCCCCCGTCGGGACCTGCCGCGCCCCCGCGGCCGCTTCACCAGCCTTCCTCCCTCCCGGGCCAGTCTCCGCGAGCTCTCCGGGCTCGAGGGGCGCGCCACCCTGGAGGCCCTGGTCGAGCAGCACCCGCACCGCTTCAGCCTGCTGCGCGCGGTGGCCAGCCAGTACAGCGGCCCCAAGGGCGCCGAGGTGAGCCCGGCCGAGCTGGAGGTCCTCCTGGATCAGCAGGGCCTCTCCGAGCAGTTGCACAACCGTGAGCGGCGTGCGGTCCTCAATGCCTACGCCGAACACCGCGGCGCCAACGGTCGGGTGGCCTGGGCGCTCGCCCTCTCCCCCTCCGAGCTGGACCAGCTGGTGACCCGCCTGGACCTCACCGAGCAGGTGGAGCAGCTGCGGGAGCGCTTCCGGGAGGAGGCCCTCTCCCCCCGGACCCTGGCGGCCCGCATCGACATGATGGGACGGGAGAAGTACCTCCAGGACCTGGGCATCCAGAAGCGCTTCCGGCGGCAACTGGAGTCGGACCTGCAGGAGGAGCTCGACCGCGCCCGCCGCGAGGCCCCCGACGCGGATCCCGTGGATCAGGTCGCCCGCTGGCACGCCGCCCCCAGTGAGCTGGTGCAGCGGGCCGTCGAGCGTCTCGGATTGCGGGCCCGGGCTGGCTAGGTGCCCCCAGGCTGGTTACAGGGTCGGGCGGGTTGATCCCGCGTGTTGTCTCATCCCTTTCTTTCCCGAAGAGCACTCAGAACCATGCCCATCTACGAGTACAACTGCTCCCAGTGTGGCAAGACCCAGGACGTCCTGCAGAAGGTCGACGCCCCCGCCCCCGAGGCCTGCACCCTGTGCGAGGCCCGGGGGACCCTCACCAAGCTGGTCAGCCGCAGCTCCTTCGTCCTCAAGGGCGGAGGCTGGTACTCCGACCTCTACGGCTCGGTGAAGAAGGACGGTGGCAAGAGCGACGGCGGCGACGGCGGCTCCAAGCCTGCCGCCTCGTCGGACTCGGGCGCATCGGCCGCCCCGGCGGCAGCAGCGCCCGCCAAGGCCGCCTCGGGCGATTGAGCCGCGGCGCCCGGAGCGTCTCCACGGCTTCCTCCGGCCGGGGCCCGGTGCGCTCCGGCCGGAGACTTCCAGGCCGCGGGACGACGCGACTTCTGCGCCCGTTCCGACATCGTTCAGCAGCGATTGCAATGGGCCCGGGGGGCACACGATTTCTGCTGCACAGCGTAAGCAAGCGACTAAGCTGGCGCCCCCTTTAACCGGAGGAAGCATTGCTGCTGACCACGCTGCTCGTTGCCACCATGTCGTCGACCCCGGCCCTGCCCGCGTCCGCCCAGGACACGAGCGTGAGCCTCAACACGGCCTATGAGGAAGTCCTCCAGGCCCAGCACGCGCCGAGTGAGTTCGCGGCGAAGCTGGCCGCTGAATCCACCGTCACCCCCGAGGGGGGGCTCTTCGCCCTCGCGCAGGCGGTCTCCTTCACCCAGGGTGCCCACAGCCCCTTTGATGGCGCGGCCATGAGCCAGGACGGCCGGGCGGTCCTCGCCCTGCTGCTCGGTCTCTTTGTCGGTCTCGGCATCGGCCACCTGGTGGCCCAGGACAAGGATGGATTCATCCTCTTCCTGATCATCGACATCGTGTTGATCGCGGCGTCGGTGGCCCTGCCCTACGTCTTCTGGCCGATCTGGTGGGTACCCAACGTCCTGTTGCTCGTCTCGCACATCTTCCAGGGCATCGACGCCTACGGGAAGGCCAGCGGGACGCCGCTCATCCGTCGCTCCATCGAGAGCACCATCCAGGTCGCCGGGCTTCCCGGTGAGCGGATGGCGCCGGCGATGACGCCGCGGACCTTCGGCTTCAGCTTCTGAGACGTCGAGGGCCCCCGGGCCCGCATCGCAAGGTCACCTTCATGGCCCGCGCAGGTTTCACGCTCCTCTTCACCGCGCTCACGCTGCTGCTGACGGCGTGCGCGGGTCACTCCGCGCTCTCGCCTGACGTCCGGCGGCAGCTCGAGTCGGAGCTCATCCAGGGGTCTGCTCCCTGGTACCTGCGCGGGTCCATGTACGTGACGCCGTTCTTCGGAGACGCCAGCAAGCGGTTGTTGACCGCGGTGCCTCCGCAGGACGTCCGGTTGCTCGAGGATCCCTCGGGCAACCCCATCTCGCCGGGGCCCGTGCAGGGCGTGGCCCCGGTGGGACGCAGGGTCCGCATCCTGCGCGTCGACTTTCCCACCGCGGTCAACGTCGCCGAACGCCTGCTGGTGACGCCACGCACCCAGCCGTGGATCCACGTCGAGGTCGAGGGGGTCCCCGGTCAGACGCCGCTCATCCTGGTGCTCCCGGCCGACACGCCGACCGAGGCCGGGTTCCGGGCGGATCTGGAACGCTTCCTCACCCGCGAGAATCCCGCCGAGGCGCTGGCGGCCCTCCCGGTGGCCACCCGCGAGGCGGTGCTGGCCAAGCGCGGTGAGCCGGGCATGTCCACCGAGGCCCTGCGCATGGCATGGGGACTGCCCGAGAAGATCCGCGTCGACTTCCGCGACGGGACCCGGGTGGAGACCTGGCGCTTCCCCGGTGATCGCCGCAGCGCGG
>DATGQN010000027.1:0-8325 GCA_035304185.1 Myxococcaceae bacterium | reverse complement strand
GGAGAGGGGCCGTCCCGCCTCCTGCAGCGTGCGCACCAGCGCACCGGCCGCCTTGTACGCGGTACGGAAGGGGACGCCCTTGAGGGCCAGCGCTTCGGCCACGTCGGTGGCCTGGGTGTAGTCGCGCTGCAGCGCCGCCTCCATCCGCTCGGGATCGAAGTGGATGTTGGCGAGGCCCACGCCCAGCATGTGGACCACGTTGCGCAGCAGGGGCCCGGTCTCCAGCAGCAGCTGCCGGTCCTCCTGGAGGTCGCGGTTGTAGCCGCCGGGCAGTCCCTTGAGGACGGTGAAGAGTCCCATCAGGTTTCCGGTGGCGCGGCCGCCCTTCCCGCGGATGAGCTCGAACACGTCCGGGTTGCGCTTCTGCGGCATCATGCTGCTTCCGCAGGCGATGGCGCCGTCGAGCGTCACGAAGCGGAACTCGCTGCTCGCAAAGTCGATGACGTCCGCGCTGATGCGGCCGGCGTGCAGCAGCACCTTCGCGGTGGCGTAGGCGAAGTCGAGCGCGAAGTCGCGGTCACCCACGGTGTCCATGCCGTTGAGAGTGTGGCGCGAGAAGCCCAGCAGCGTCCGGGTCAGCTCCCGATCGATGGGGAGGCTGGTGCCGCCCACCGCGCCCACGCCCAGCGGCGAGGCATCAGCCTGCTCGAGCACGAAGGTGAGCGTCTGCACGTCCCGCGCAAGCCCCGCGGCCCAGGAGGCCAGGGTGTAGGCGAGCGAGACCGGCTGCGCGCGCTGACGGTGGGTGTAGCTTGGCAGCACGTAGGCGCCCTCGGGTCCGCGGGCCCGCTCCACGAGCTGTTCGATGAGCGAGGCGAGCGCCAGGAGTCCCTCGGCGATCTGGGAGCGGACGTGCAGGTGGAGATCCAATGCGACCTGGTCGTTGCGGCTGCGTCCGGTGTGCAGCAGGCCGGCGACGGGTCCGAGTGCGGCGGTGAGGTGGGCCTCGACCGCCATGTGCACGTCCTCCTCTTCGGGGAGGGAGAGCGTGCCGGCGTCCGCGTCCTGCGCGATGGACAGAAGGTGGGCCCGGATGGCGGCGGCGTCCTCCTTCGGAATGAGGCCGGTGCGCGCGAGCATGATGAGGTGCGCGAGGCTCCCCACCAGGTCCTCCCGCAGCAGCTGCCGATCGAGCTCCAACGAGCTGGTGAAGGCGAGCACCTCGGGTAGAAGCCCGGCGCCTCCGGATGCATCCGTTTTGGCGAGCATGGTCATGCGTCAGTCCTTGCCGAACAGCGTGTACAGCTTCTTTCGTACTGCGGACGCGCGCTGTCCCTTGGACGGCGCGCAGAACAGGGTGTCATCTCCGGCGACGGTGCCCAGCAGTTCGCGCAGCCGCATGCCGTCGAGCGCATCCCCCACGAGGCTGGCCGCGCCGGGAATGGTCCGCACCACCACCAGGTGCCCGTTGTCATCAATGGCGGTCACCATCTCGCCCACCCCGCGCAGGCTCAGGACGGGCGGGGCATCCTCGTCCAGCACGTAGCGCGTTCCACCGTCGGGCAGCGCCACACGGGCCGCGCCCAACGCGGCGAGATCCCGGCTCAGCGTGGCCTGGGTGACTTGGAAGCCCTCCGCCTCGAGCAGCGCCCCCAGCTCCTCCTGGGTGCCCACCGGCGATGCGGAGAGGAGCCTGCGGATGGCCTCCCGTCGCCGTTCACGCGCCTGCATCGTTCCCCTCCGTCACCGCGGTTTCTCCCGTCCCCACAGGAAGTAGGCGATGGGACCGAAGAAGTTGATGAAGGCGACCAGCACCCAGAGGAGCCGATTGCCGCGCTGGTAGCGATCGTGCGTGAAGATGTGCGCGAGGGCAGCGATCAGCATCCCGAGCTGGAGGAGGACCGCAGGAACCAGCAGGGGGAGCCAGATCGCCGGATTGAAGGATCCGTCCATGTCATCCACCTTCCGGGGTCCGGGAAGTGCCGGTCACGTCCGCGCCGCCCGGGTGATGAGGGTGCCCACGCCCTTGTCCGTGAAGAGCTCGGCGATGAGGCTGTGCGGCACGCGCCCATCGATGATGTGCGCCTTGGTCACGCCGCCCTCGAGCGCTTCGAGCACCGTGAGCGCCTTGGCGCGCATGCCCCCGCGCAACCCCTCGCCTTCAAGCATCGTGGTCAGCTCGCTGGCGGTGAGCTCCGAGACGAGCCGCTCGTCCTGAAGGATGCCGACGACGTCGGTCAGGTACACCAGCTTGTTGGCGCCGAGCGCGACGGCGATCCGTGCCGCGACCGCATCACCGGAGAGCGGATAGCCATGCCCGTCCTCGCCGATGCCCACCGGGGAGATGACCGGCACATAGCCCTGGTCGAGCAGCATCTTCAGGAAGGCCACGTTGACCGAGACCAGGTCACCGACGTGTCCCTCGCTCCCGGGGCGACGCCGCGCACGCAGGAGCCCACCGTCCTTGCCCGAGACACCGACCGCGTGATGCTCCTCGCGATTGATGAGGCTCACCAGCTCGGTGTTGACGCTGCCGGTGAGGATGGTCTCCATCGCCCGCGCATCCTCGAGTCCCGGCAGGTGCAGACCGCCCTCGACCACCTTGGTGACTCCGCCGAGCTTCTCCACCGCCCGGCGCATCTCCTCGCCGCCACCATGCACCACGATGGGGCGCAGGCCGACCCGGCGCAGCAGCTCGATGTCCCGGCAGAAGCTCTCCTTGAGGGAGGGCTTGATCATCGCCGCACCGCCGTACTTCACGACGCAGAGCTGACCGCTGAAGCGCGAGATGTACTGCAGCGCGCCCACAAGGAGGTTCGTCTTGAAACCCGGGCTGTAGTTCGCGAGCCGATCGTCGCGCGCGACCTTCCCGTCCGCGCTGGCCACCAGGACCGCGGAGTAGTCCGCGTTGATCTTCACGTAGTCGTACGTCAGGTCACAGCCGAAGCTCCGGGCGCGTCCCTCCCCTGCCCTGAGGTCGAGCTCGATGAGGATCTCCGGCGCCCGCATCCGTGCCTTGAGTTCGGTGAGGTCCACGTCGGTCGGTCGGCCGTCGTAGACCGCGATCCCCTGAAGGCTCACCCGCGAGCGGTGCGGGTCGATGGCGATGCCCTGCATCCCGGCGCGGGCACCCACTGTGGCGAGCACCCGTCCCCAATTCGGATCAGCGCCGAAGATGGCGGTCTTCACCAGCGTGGATCCGGCGACGGCCCGGGCGAGCTCCCGCGCATCCTGCGTGCTCGGGGCGCCGATGACCTCCACCTCCAGCCGCTTCGTCGCACCCTCTCCGTCGGAGGCGATGTCCCGGGAGAGGCGGGTGAAGAGGTCACGCAGCGCCTCGGTGAAGGCGGTGAGGGCGGCGCCCCCGGACGCGATGCGCGGAGCTCCCGAGCAGCCGTTTGCGAGCGCGATCACCGCGTCGTTGGTGCTCATCTCCCCATCGACGGTGAGCAGGTTGAACGTGTCCGCCATCACCTCGCGCAGCGCGGCGGCCAGAAGGTCCGGGGAGATGGCGGCGTCGGTGACAACCAGGCCCAGCACCGTCGCCAGGGCGGGATGCACCATGCCGCTCCCCTTGCCGAGGATGCCCACCGTGACCTCGTGCCCATCCAGCCGGAGCGTCGTGCTGACGATCTTCCGGCGGGTGTCGGTGGTCATGATCGCTTCGGCCGCCGCATCGGGTGACCCGCCCAGCGCCTCCTGGAGCAGCGGCAGCGCGTTCGCCAGCTTCTCGACCGGGAGCCGATGACCGATGATCCCGGTGGACGCGGACACCACCGCCTCGGTCCCGATGCCCAGGACGCCGGCCAAGGCCGCGTGCAGCGTGCGCACGTCCTCCCGTCCTGCCTCGCCGGTGAGCGCGTTCGCGTTGCCCGCATTGACCAGCAGCGCCCGGACACCCTCGCAGGGAAGTCGCGACTCGAGCTCGAGGATGGGTGCGGCGCGGGCCAGGTTGCGCGTGAAACAACCCGCGGCGGTCGCGGGAACGTCGCTGAGGATCAGCGCGAGGTCCTTGCGGAACGCCTTCACGCCGGAGTGCACCCCGGCGAAGCGGAAACCCTTCGGCATCTTCACGGCAGAAAGCCCTGCAGCGTCGAGAGGCCCAGGGTCTCGTCGAAGCCGCACATGAGGTTGAGGTTCTGGATGGCCTGACCGGCGGCCCCCTTGGTGAGGTTGTCGATGGCGCCGGTCACCACGATGCGTCGGGGGTCGAGTGCGTCCTCTCCCGCGACGCTCACGCCCAGATGACAGCGGTTGGTTCCCACCACGGCCTTGAGGCCCACGGCATCGGCGCCGCCCGACAGCAGACGGGTGAAGGGGGCCTGCGCATAGGCGGCTTCGAACGCACGGGAGAGCTCCGCCTCTTCCGCGCCTTCGCGGAGCTGGGCGTAGGCGGTGATCAGGATGCCGCGCTTGAGGGGAAGCAGGTGGGGGGTGAAGGTCAACGCCGGCGCCTGCCCCGCCACGTCCCCCAGGGTCTGCACGATCTCCGGGGTGTGCTGATGCCGCAGCGTGCGGTACGCGCGGAAGTCCTCATCCACCTCGCTGAAGCTCAGGGTCTCGGCGGCCGACCGTCCCGCCCCGGTGGTCCCGCTGGCGGCGTTGACGATGAGGGCCCCGGGCGCGAGGAGCGCACCTCTCAGGAGCGGGGCGAGGGCGAGCGCCGCCGCGGTCGCGTAGCAGCCGGGATTGGCGACGAGTCGCGCCCCCCGGATGGCCTCGGCGTTGAACTCGGGGAGGCCGTAGACCGCCTCCTGCAGCAGGCCGGGCGCGTCGTGGGTGAACCCGTAGAAGGCGGGGTATTGCGAGAGGTCCCTCAGCCGGAAGGCTCCCGAAAGGTCGATGATCCGCAGGCCCCGCTCCAGCAGCTTCGGCGCGAGCGCGAGGGACACCGACGCAGGGGTGGCGAGCAGGACGACCTGAAGTCCCTCCACCTGCTCCACGACGTCCGCCTGCGGAGCGTAGGTCAGGGCACCGACCGGCCCTTCGAACCCGAAGCGATCCGAGACGCGCTCGCCGGCCCAGCGGTCACTGGTGACCAGGCGGAGCTCGACTCCCGGGTGTTGGGCGAGGATGCGGGTCGCCTCGACACCCGAGTATCCGGAAGCGCCCACGATGCCGACTGGAACGGTATGCATAGCCGCGCATACCCATACACGCGCGCGGGGCTCGCGGAAAGGGCCTTCCGAGGCTGCCTGCTCCCCAAGCGGCGAAGCGGACTCTCATGGCGCGGGTTCGCGGCGTGCTCGGAGCCCTCAGATCCCGTGTTCCCGCCGCAGGCGGTTCAGCAGCGCGCGGGCCGTCCGGTCCACGATCCCGAAGACCTCCACGAACCCCTCCTCACCGCCGTAGTAGGGATCGGGCACGTCACCGTCCCCCGGCTCGGGATCATCCTCCCGGAAGCGGCGGATGCGCTCGCGCAGCGCGGGGTCGGAGATGAGGGCACGGGCATTGCGGAGGTTCTCCCGGTCCATCACCAGGATCTCCCCGCTCGCTTCGATCAGCGCGGGGGTGAGGACCTGCGCACGCTGCATCGAGAGATCGACGTCACGGGCGGCGGCCGTCGCCACCATCCGTGCATCGGGCGGCTTGCCGACATGCCAGTCACCGGTTCCGGCGGAGACGACGCGGATCCGGTCACCAAGCCCGGCCTCGGCCACGAGCTGGCGGAGGACGCCCTCCGCGAGGGGGCTGCGGCAGATGTTGCCGAGACAGACGAAGAGCACCTGAATGGAACGGTCAGCCATGGACGCCAGCAAGCCACAACGGCAGCCCTTCGGCAGCCTTCATGGGATGGCGTCAGGCACGTGCCTGCAAGAAGCCTCAGGCAGCCGCGCCCGGCCGCTCGGTGAGGGGGCCCTGGATGGTGACCCGCAGCCCACTGGGCTCCTCCTGCGCATAGCTC
Organism: Myxococcaceae bacterium; assembly: GCA_035304185.1. GTDB lineage: Bacteria > Myxococcota > Myxococcia > Myxococcales > Myxococcaceae > DATGQN01. The sequence goes on along the minus strand of DATGQN010000027.1, from coordinate 2,480 downwards.
AGCGTCCAGCCCCACCGGCGACAGGCTTCCTGGACGATGCCGGTGCCCAGCCCGGTGCCCCGCGGTGCCCGGACGTCGGCCCCTTCGCCGCGGAACCACCTGCGGCCCAGCTCGGACAGCTCATCCGGACGCATCCCCGGACCGTCGTCGAGCACGGTGAGTTGGAAGGTGTCCCCCACGGTCTCGAGGATCACCGCCACATGTCCGCCCGGTCGGCCGTGGCTGACGGCGTTGTAGACGAGGTTGTCGACCACCCGCTCGAGCACCAGCGGCAGACAGGCGCACCACACCTCCTGTTCAGGGCGCGCCATGTTGAGCTCCACCTGCTTGAAGCGGCCCAGCAGGCCGAGGCGACGCACCGTCTGCTCCACCACCTCGCCCACCTCGACCCGGGTCTTCCCCTCGTCCGGACCCACACCATCCCGGAGGGCCACGCCCACACGCAGGTTGTCGATCATCGCGGCCAGGTAGACGCAGTCGTTGAGTCCCGAGGTGATGAGGTTCTTGGCCTCTCCGTCGGACTCCAGCCGCGCCGCCTCTTCCAACGAAAGCTGCACGGCGGTGAGCGGCGTCTTGAGATCGTGGGCGATGTCCGCCAGGTGGACCTGAAGCGCCGTGTTCTGGGCCTCGAGCTTCCGGGTCGTGGAGACGATGCGCGCATCGGCCGCATCCAGCACGCGGGAGAGCGCACCGAGCTCGTCATCGGAGCCATCCTCGGCGGAGCGGTAGCCCCCCTCCCCTTCCCCCGCCCGGGTGGCCGCCGCGGCGAGCCGCTGGATGCGCCGGATCAACGGACGGACGACCCAGAGGGTGCTGGAGGCCCCGGTCACCAACGCGAGCAGGACGGCGAGCACGGCGGAGAGGAGCAGCAGTCCGATCCGCGAGGAGGCATCAGCGCGCCAGTGGATCTCCATCAGGCTGCACGGACCGTCCGGAGCGAGGCGCATGAGGGTGACCCCGCCGAACTCCTGGAACATCAGCAGCCGGCTGGCCTGGTTCGCGCCACGCTGGATTCTGCGGAGCAGTCGCGCATCGGGGCCGCGGGAGCCGGTCGGGAGGTGATCCAGGTCGAAGACCGTCATCCGGCTGCCGGTGGAGAGGGTCTGGCTCCAGCCTTCCGGATCGGCCGCACAGCGCTCAGCGAAGTCGCTCTGGTGGACGATCTCGGCGAGGGCCGTCACCTGCCACGTCGCCTGCCGGCTCGAGAAGGCGCTGGTCGCCAGGACCGCGAAGATCGTGGGGAAGAGCGCGCCCACCACGCTCGCCCAGACGATCGTGGGAGCCATCCGCCGCCACAGCTTCACGAAGCGCGCTCCGGCTCGAAGCGGTAGCCGATCCCCCACACCGTCCGGATCTTCGCGCCAGCGGACCCGAGCTTCTTGCGGATGCGCGAGACGTGGCTGTCGACGGTGCGCTCCTGACGCTCTCCCTCGTAGGGGAGCGCCGCGGTCGCGATCTGCTCACGGGTGAGCGCGACGCCACGCTTGGAGACGAAGAGCGCGAGGACGTTGAACTCGTGCGCGGTCAGCTCCACGGGGTCCCCACGCATGTGGACCGAGCGTCCCTCCAGATCCACCGAGACCTCATCCCAGCAGAAGGTCTGCCGGGCCTCGGCTTCAGGGACCTTCAGGCGCACCCGGATGCGTGCCACCAGCTCCTCCATCCAGAAGGGTTTGGCGAGGTAATCCACGGCCCCCAGGTCGAAGGCGCGCAGCCGGTCCCGCAGCTCCGTGCGCGCCGTGAGGACGATGACCGGCGCGGTGTAGCGGGTGCGCAACGCGTCCAGGACGTCGAAGCCGGGAAGATCGGGGAGGTTGAGGTCCAACAGCACCAGGTCCACCTGTTCGTGTGCGACGACCTGCATCGCCAGCTCACCGGTCGTGGCGAGCTGCACCTGGAATCCGGCACCGCGCAGGCCCCGTACGAGCGTCGCTCCGATGGAGGGGTCGTCTTCGACCACCAGGATCGTCGGGGGCGGCGCGGAGAGGGGGACGGCGTCGGCGGACATCAAGCCCGGAGGCTATCCGACCGGATCCCTGCAGGGATGAAGGAATGGCCCCCGAAAGAACCGGACTCCGGGGCCCAGTGGGTTGACCGAGGGGTCGGGAGAGCCGCCGCCCCCCCGACGACGACCCTCCCGATCCGTCAGCCCGGCGGCGCCTGCATGTTGCGGCCCCGCCGGCGGTTCCCCCCGCTTAGAGGTTGCGGCAGCTCTTGGTGAAGCCGAGGTCCACGCAGACCCGGATGTGACCATCACTCTTGATGCGCAGCTCCTTGATGCCGACCTTGGAGCAACCCAGGCCGGGAGCGCAGGCGCGTGCAGTCGCACTCAGGTCGACGGGAGCCTGCGCGGAGTCGAAGCCCACCTTGAGCTCGAGCTTCACCTTGTAGCCCTCGACGCCCCAATTGGTTGACGCGGAGCCGGCCAGGCGCACGCGTGATTGAGACGCGGAGCCGCTGACGTTCACCTTGAAGCCGCC
>DATGQN010000026.1:0-26169 GCA_035304185.1 Myxococcaceae bacterium | reverse complement strand
GGCCGCCCAGGAAGCGCCGTCCGGTTCGCCAGTGCCGCCGCCGGCTGAATTGGCCCCGAGCGCGTCATCCAGTTCGCCAGTGCCGCCGTCATCCGAGGCCGTCCAGAGCGCACCATCCACGTCGCCGGTTCCTCCGTGGGCTGAATCGGCCCAGAGCGCACCGTCCACGTCACCGGTGCCGCCGTCGTCCGAGGTCGTCCAGAGCGCTGCGGCCACTTCACCGGTGCCGCCGTCGTCCGAGGTCGCCCAGAGTGCCCGGTCCGACTCTCCGGTACCTCCACCGGCCGCAGCTTCAGCTCATGCGCCCTCTGAGGCGCCGGCATTGCCTTCAGCGGCAGACCTCCCGAGCGATGCCCCTTCAGCGGCAGACCTCTCGAACGCGACGCCTTCGTCTGCAGCCCCATCGGCAGCCGAGGAATCTACGGGCGCGTCAGGGACGCTTTCGGCGGCCTCGTCGCCGACACAGGCGCCGAATCCGGCGCGCCCTGTTGTTCCGCCGGTGCAGGCTCCGCGATCGCTCTCCGGAGGATGGAGTCCGGTGCTTCCACCGTCACGCGGAGAGACCCCGGTCCCCTCGCAGATGCCCATCGCCGCTGTCGGCTGGAGTCCGGGGACTCATTCGCGGGGCGGCAGCAGCCTCGAGGTCGATCCGCCCGGAGCCGAGGCATCGGTCACGTCGTCCCCCGCTCCTCGGATCAGTGGGACTCCACTCCCGCGGGTGGACGCTCCGTCGAAGGGAGCAGGCGGGGACGGGACGCCGGAGGAGGGCGCGGATGCCGACGCTGCGTTCCTCGTGGCGGCTGAAAGCCTGGAGGACGCCGACGTGGCCGGGGACGTGGTGGATACGGACTGGGCGAAGGAGCTCCTTCCGGATGGACCGCCGCCCCCACCGCCGGACGCGCAACCCGGCATCGAGGTCCTGGCGCCATTCGCTGGCGGAGCCGACGAACGCGCGGACCCGGGCTTCGGTGATGTCGTCGATACCGATTGGGCCAAGGAGTTTCTGCCCGATGGGCCGCCGCCTCCTCCGGGCGATGCGCCAGCGGAAGCAACGGGAATTGCGGAGGGCTTCACCGACGCCTTCGGTTGGGGCGCTGAAAGCGCTTCCGGAGTCCCGGTCGACACCGGCTCCGAGCCTCAGTCCTCCGGGCCCGACGTGCGCACCGCGGCAGATGACACGAACCTGAGCGTCGAGTCCCTTGAAGCGTCGCAAGGAGCGTCCGCGGACGCAGAGGCCCTCTCCAGCTCGGACGACGCAGCGAGTGACCGCGCCCCCGAGCCCGCGCTGGGGGCTGCGGACGCTGAGTCCGAGCCCCGCGCCTCGGAGGCCGTCACGAAGGGAACCACGGGTGCGTCGGGGGACCACGAGCTGCCCGATCCCGAGGCTGCCCAGGAGACCGCGGCGAGCCATCCGCCTGGGGGCAGCAGGGATGGCGCAGAACCCTCGGCGGGTCCGGTCACCGGTGATGGAGCCCTCCATGGGCTTTTCCCGGAGACTGCGTCAGAGGGGTTGGATCTCCCCGAAAGCCTTCCGCCTGATTCAGAAGAGGCATCCCAGCAGGCACAGCGCACGGAGGTGAACCCGGATCCGGAAGGCGCGAGTACGGCGTCGGCGCGCCACACGGAAGCGGAGGCGCACGACCCCTCAGAGACCGTCGATACGGATTGGGCTGAGGAGCTTCTGCCCGACGGGCCCCCTCCGCCTCCAAAGACCGAAGATCCAGCCGGACGACCCGATGCGCTCCGGGCCCTCGCCGAAGGCTCATCCGAGCAGCGTTTCGGCTTCAGCGCGGAGGAGTTGGCGATCCTCGATGCGCTCGAGCGCCTGGCGAGCGGGAGCGACGAGGAGGCGAATGCGGCGAAGGTCCGCCCCGCGCGGATGATCGCCAGCGTCGTGCGGCTGCTGCTCCGCAAGGGACTGATCGACGAGCGCGAACTTCTGGATGAACTCAGCCGCGGCTGAGCCCGGAGACCTGCGGTGTACTGGCTGAGTCATCACCCACCCGAGGAGCTGGATCGCACCTGGCGACTCGGGGGGCTCCACGTGTGCGCCCGCTGCCTGGGCGTCTATCCTGTGCTCCTCCTGGGACTCGTCATCCAGTTCGCCCTCGGGGCGCCGCTTCAGCTCCGGCTCGATGGGATGATGGGGGTGGTCCTGACGATGCCCGCGCTCTTCGACTGGGCCTACGGTCGCTGGCGGCCTCACGCGGGATCGAACCTGTGGAGGACCTCCACCGGGGTGCTCCTCGGCGTCGCGCTCGCGCGCTCGCTCTACGTGCACCTTCAGCGTCCCTTCCCTCCGGTTCTGCTGGCTCAGCTCTCCCTGGTCGGCGTGGTGGTCGTCGGGGTCCTCCTTCTGGGATTCTTCTCACCGAAGGCTCGGGGATAGATCCATGTGCCTGCCTGATGCGTTCAACCCGGTGGACCCCCGCCACCCGTTGGAAGGCGGGAGACCAGCGTTCGGGCGTACGGCGCACGAGGAGTGCGGGTGACCGACACCAGAGGTGATGAAGAGCTGATGCTCGCGTTCCAGCGCGGGGATGCCGGCGCCTTCCGGACGCTCGTGGAGCGTCATCGGCAGGCCGTCTACCTCTTCATTCTCCGCTGGACGGGAAACCCCGCCCGCTCCGAGGACCTCCTTCAGGAGGCCTGGCTGCGGGTCATCCGAGGCGCCTCCGCCTATCAGCCGAGTGCCCGGTTCAAGACCTGGCTGTACACCGTCGCGAGGAACCTCTGTGTGGACAGCGCGAGAAGGGAGCGACATCGAAGTGGCGTCTCGCTGGATCAGCCCACGGTCGACGGCGCCGACGACGCCGCGCCTCTGGGGGCCGGCCTCGCCGACCCTGACGCGCTCCCGGAGAAGGAGGCCTACCATCTGTCGCTTCGACCGCTGCTTCAGCGCGCGTTGGATGCGCTCCCCGCGGAGCAGCGGGAAGTCTTCATCCTGCGTGAGTACAACGGGCTCACCTTCCGCGAAATCGGGGAGGTGACCGGCGTGCCCGACAACACCGTGAAGAGCCGGATGCGCTATGCGCTGGAGGCACTACGCCGGACGCTGCAGGAGCTGGGCGTAGACGGCGGAACGTTTGACGAGGGGAGGGCGGTGTCATGAGCAACCACCCCACGCAGCATCCCGATCCCGATCGCCTGCTCGAGCTGGCCTATGGCGAGCTGGCAGAGACCGAGGCCGACGCGCTCCATCAGCACGTGTCCGACTGCGCCGTCTGCGGAGCGGAGCTCGAGAAGATCGGAGGCGTGCGTCGGACCATGGCGCCGCTTGGCGATGTCCAGTCGCCGGAGGCTGGCCTGGAGTCCCTGCTGGCTTATGCCGAGCAATCGGCGGAACGGGCCCGGAAGGAGACCCGTTCCGGTGGAGGTCGGAAGTGGTGGGGCCTGGTGCCCGTGCTGCTGACCGCGTTGCTGGTGGCGGGCGGCGTGCTGTTGGAGGCGCGGAAGCAATTCGGGGCCTCCGTGCAGGCCCTCTCCGGCGAGGTCGCGGCGACGTCACCCGCTGCGGACCGGGACTCACTGGCCTTCGCCGCCCCTCTTGAATCCTTTGGTTCACAGGAGCAGGCGTCTCCAGCCCGGAGGGCGGTGGCCCCCGAGGACCGCTCGACGTCCGAGGAACGGGCAAGCCGCCCCGAGGAGCGCAAACAGCGGTTGGCAGCGCGTCCGGCTCCCTCGCCGCCCCCGCCACCGCAGGCCATCGCCCAGCTGCCGTCCCAGGCCCCCCGGGCCGAACGTCTTGCTGAAAGCGGCGCGGAACCCGCCCCGGCTGCCTTCGCCGCGGAGACCATCGGTCTCGGGAGCACGGGGGGAGGGAGGTCCGCATCTGCTTTCTCGGGGGCGAGCGCGCCTGAAGCCGAAGGCCTGAAGCGTGAGCGTCAAGGGGCGACCGTGGCCGACAGCGTGGGCGCGGAAGCGGAGATGCTGGCGGACGACGAAGCCAGAGCAGATGCTGGACCCGGTGGCGGGCTGCCGCAGCTCGCCGCGGCGGCACCTGCCGAGAAGCCGCGACGTGCCCGCAAGGTGGAGCAGTCCCAGATGGCGGGCGGTGAGCCGGACTGGACCGTTCCCACCGAGCACACCGACCAGCTCCGCGAGCGGGAGGTGCTACGGCGCGAGGTGGCCGGGGGAGGGGGCACGTTGGGAGTGTCGGAGGCGTTGGGCCGGCTGTGCCGCCTGGAGGATGCGCTGGAGGAGCACACCGCCGCGGATGTCACCTGCCGCCGCCTGCTCGAGCTCGACCCACAGAGCCCCCACGCCGGCTTCGCCCGCGAGCGGATGGATCGCCGGAGCGGGCGCTGATCGCCTCCCGGTGACACCGCGGGCCCCTCCTGGCAGAAGGGCGGCGCCTGGACGCCCGGTGGGCATCCGGGAGCTGGGACCGTCCGCTTCGGGTGACAGGTCCGAATGACCGATGGGAGCGCCCACGTTTACCCCCATAATCGCACCATGCTGAGGCGGGAACAGCGAACCGGGGAGTCCGGTCAGGCGGCGGTGGAGTCCGCCTTGATCCTGCCGTTGCTGATCTTCTTCCTGCTCGGCCTCATCCAGCTGTCGATGATGCAGCACGCGCGGCTGATGACCGAGTACGCCGCCTACCAGTCGGCGCGGGCCGGCATCGTGTGGAACGGGCACGTGGGCCGGATGCGCGATGCGGCGATCGTGGCGCTCCTGCCCACCATGGGGCGCACCGACGACATCGATCAGACCGCCCAGACGTGGCTGCGCATGCGCGACTACGACGAGGCCATGCGCACCATCATGCTCTCGAACGCGGGGGGCGTGACGCCGCCGGACGTCAATGGCGCGCCGCTCTTCGGGATGGTGCGCGTCGACACCATCACCCCGAACGAAGCGGATGCCCTCGCCAGCGTGTGGAAGCTCCGGGGTGGAGCGGGCTGGGAGGAGCTGGACTTCGACGGCATCACCGGCTTCCCCGAGGTGCCGGACCTCCACACCCACATCCACAAGTTCTTCAATCTGAACGCCGGGGACGCCGACGCGGACGCTTACCGACGCGCGACCGTCCTCTCCATCCGATTGCGGTACTGGTACGAGATGCGGATCCCGTTCGCGAACTGGATCATCTTCACCGCCTGGTTCGCTTCGAACGCGGGCGTCACCCTCTCCGGCGCGATCGATCGACCGACCCTGGAGACCGGGGTGTCCATGACCCATGCCGACGGCGATGTGAGCGCCCTGCCGTCCATGGTTTCGGGCATCCAGAACCAGCGTGGCTACGACACGCTGCAGACGATCGAGATGGCGGCCCTCTGGCGCCTGAGCCGCGGCGAAGTCGGCTCCGGGCCCATCACCGGCAACCGTTACTTCATCCCACTCTCGGCGGGCTACAGCATGCGGATGCAGTCCAACTTCTACCGCAAGTGGAGTGGCCACCAGAATCCGGCCTGGGGGTTGTGAACCCATGATGTGGACCCGAACCCTGCGAAACAGCATGCGCCACCGCGAGGGCCAGTCCCTGGTGCTCGCTTGCGTGATGATCCTGATCGTCTCGCTGGCGGTGGTCACCACCGTCAACGTCGGTCACACGATCCACGAGCGCGTCCGCCTGCAGAACACCGCCGACGCGGCCGCCTTCTCCATGGCGGCCGTCGAGGCGCGGGCGTTCAACTTCTACGCGTTCACCAACCGCGCTCAGGTCAGCCACTACGTCTCGGCGATGACGTGGATGAGCGTGAACTCGATGTTCTACGGCATCGAGGCCTTCATCACCGACGTCTTCGCCATGTTGGCGAGCATCATCCCCAACTGTGATCAGGGATTGGGCATCATCCTCTGCCAGACCGCCAAACTGATTCCGGGGTTGGGGACGGTGGTCGCCCTCATGGAGCAGATCCTGAACGGGGCGCGGCTGGTCGTGGTGGCCATCCAGGTCGGCCTCGCCGGTGCCGGGCTCGACGAAACATTGGGACGCAACGTCGTCCCCATGTTCCGCTCGCTCAACCGGGTCGTCGGCGGCATGGCGGGGACGATGATGGAGGCGGTCAGCAGCCGCGTGTCGACCACGACCCAGCAGATCATCGCGGACAACGATCCCAACGTGAACGCGGCGGTGAGTGACGTGATCACCACGGAGCTGACCCGCTGCCTCTTTGAACGCGCGCACAACTCCGACGTCGCCGACGATCTCCGGGGGATGGCCACGGCCATCGATCCCCGGGCACTCGGTGACAACGACGGGCGGGCGCTCGCCAAGCGCGCCATGGGCCAGATCTCCAACGCCTCCCGCTTCCCCTGCGAGGGCCCGGACAAGTGCATCGAAGGGCTCATCACGCGGCGGACGTTCAGCCAGATCCTCGATCTGCCTTCTGAGCTCAGTGCGCTGACCGAGCTGCTCGAAGAGATGGAGGAGCAATCCATCAACGGCAAGACGTCGGGCATCTTCAAGGCGGGCAAGCTCGGCCAGACCAAGATGCTGTCCCATTCGTGGGCGGATGGTCAGGCGAACAACCGCATCCGTGATGAGAAGGAGCTGCCGAACCAGGGGATCTCCACCTTTGCCCAGGGCGACAACCTGGGCGCGGACGACCTGTACTGGTTGAACATCGACCTGGGCTTCAGCTCGCCTTTCCACTGCGAAGAGGACGTCAGCGGCGACGAGCTGCTCGAGTGCTACGGCGACCCGCGCAAGGACCAGGTGCCGGATCGGCCGTTCGGCACGATGTTCAAGCCGAGCATCTGGGCGCTCAACCCCCACGAGGGCGCCTTCTATCAGGACGGTGGCATCCACTACCGGCTGGTGAAGCGCACCGGCCTCAACACCGCGCCCGGCATCGAGAGCATGCGCCCGAGCGCCGAAAGCGACGAGTACAGCTCCATCGGGCTCAACCAGTCCAAGTGGGGGCCCCTCGACGTCTACCACGCCAACATCCGCGGCGTTCAGGACGGCAATCACCCCTGGGGCGGGCTTGCGCCGTTCCCCCACTTCGAGCCGACCCTCTACACCTCGGACTGTCCCAGCGGCGGAGACGCCCCCGACCGCACCCGGGTGGCGGAGCGCCAGACGGTGGGAGAGGGCGACTACGCGACCGCGAACGCCGAGTTCAACCAGCCGTCTGCCTGGATCGTGCTCAACAAGCAGCCGGACGAGATGCGCAATCCCATCTCGGATCCCACCGGCGGCGGCTCCAACGCGCCGACCCTGCTCAACGAGGAGGGCCGCCTGAAGATGAACCTGGCCGGAGCCGACATCGAGCTGGAGCTGGACGATGATCGCGTGGCGCTCGCGGGCCTCAACATGGCGGAGGGCATCAACGCGGTGGCGCGGGCGCAGACCTACTACCACCGGCCCGGCAACTGGAACGAGCAGCCGAACTTCTTCAACCCGTACTGGCGTCCGCGACTCGCGCCGGTGCAGCAGGGGCTCTACAGCTTCCCACTGCTGCGCCAGCTGGTCGGCAACCTGCCGGGCCCCTTCCGGGATGCGAGCCACCGGTTCGTGACCCACTAGGATGACGCGGCGATGAGGCAATCGGCATCCAGACTGCGGCAGGCACGGCGGCGCGGCGCGGCCCTGGTCGAGTTCGTCCTGGTCGCACCGATCCTGGTGGTCCTGCTGCTCATCAGCATGTTCCTCACCGACCTGCTGACGGCCCGCATGAAGCTGCAGGAGGCGGCGCGCTTCGCGGTCTGGGAGATGACCAGCCGGACGTTGAGCGACTACGGCAGTGGCAACCACGACCAGGCCTTCGAGCTCGCGAGGAACCAGACGCTGGACGACGCCCTCCAGCGCTATTCCGACCTGGATTCCCTGGCCGATGGCGCGCGGCTGGGGATGGCCACCGAGATCGATGGCGTCGCCTTCGAGATGAGCCAGCTGCCGGTGGATCTGGGGAACGCCGCCTACGCCCCCAACATCACCGAAGGAGGTTGGGCCGACCGTGTGAACTCCCGTTCGGGGGGCGGCCTGAACAGCGCCTTCGATCGCTACGGCTTCAACCGCAATGGGAAGGTGCAGGTGGAGGTGACAGGAACGGTCCGCTCCACGCTCCTCCCCGACCGCTACCTCCAGCGCAGCGACGGCGGCTGGTTCGAGACCGACTTCAGCGCCATGCGCGAGGTCCAGCTCGTCAACCGCTACACCATGATCGTGGATGGCTGGGACCTTCCCGATGGTGGCGATGCGATCATCCGTGGCAACCGCGCGGGCGTGCACGCCAACGATGACGCCGCTGCCGGAGGCCAGCACGGGCTGCACCGCCAGGTGCAGAAGATGACCTACCTGGGGGACTGCGAGGACCTCATGAACCTGGGGATCGCCATCACGGCCATCAGCCTGGTCCCCGGCCTCGGCAACCTCATCCCCAACCGGTGCGTGACCGCGGTGGTCTCGCACAACTACATGCGCCCGGCCTCGTACATGGGTTGGCGCGGCAGCAGTGACTGCGGCTATCCCAGCTATCCCTCGGACGCGATGGCCGGGCTCAACAACCTGGGCAGGACCTCGGTGATCGATGCCCAGAAGGTGCGCTGCTACGACACCGCGCCCTTCCGGGACACGTGGGAGTACGGGCACTCGGCGTATCTGAAGATGTTCCGCGCACGCGGCGACAACTTCATGGGCTGCGAGAACGCCCAGGCCGACAACCCGGCCGAGGCCAAGACCCTCTACTCGGACGACGAGAACCTCATGCCCGTCGCCTGCCTGGATGGGAACGATCTGGAATGAGAGCGTCCCGCACCGCACTGCTGACGCTGTTGCTCCTGCTCCCGGTCGCCTCGCGCGCCGAGCAGCAGCTCGCGGTGTATCCGGGCGCCGTCCACACGCGGATCGGCAACGAGCTGGTCATCGGCGGGCAGCTGCACCGCCTGGCCTACTTCCTGACCGACGACCCGGTGCGGAAGGTCGCGGAGCACTTCCACAAGCAGTGGCGCGAAGAGGGGCTGCCCACCACCATCAACGCGGTGGGGCCCGAGGAGTTCGTGGTCTCCTCCTTCCGCACCCGTGAGGGCCTGCAGCGCTCGGTCATCCTGCGCCGGCATGGCAACAAGACCCTGGGCTTCACCGTGCTCAAGGATCTGTGGGTCGAGGTCAAGCCGCCCACCGCCCCCTTCCTCGCGCTCGAGAACACGCTGCTCGCGTCCGACATGGTGGCCAGGGACGATGGCGGCAACATGCAGCACCGCTCCCTGGTGGTGGAGGGGAGCCTGACGGAGGTCGCCGACCGCCTGAACCGCGGGCTCACCCAGGCCGGCTTCCATCGGGTCCGCCGCACCGATGGCCGGGACGGCGCCTCCAAGCGCGTCTCCCTGGAGTTCAGCCGCCGGGGCGAGCAGATGGTGAGCGTGGTGAGCGAGCTCGGGGACGGCCGGGTCGCGGTGCTCCAGTCCTGGATCGGCAGTGACCGACCGGATGGGGTCGCCAACGACGTGGCCCTCGATGCGCTGCGGCGGCAGGAGGCTGCGCGATGAGGGCACCGTGGCTCATCAGCCTGCTCGTGGGATCGGTGGCCTTCGCCGCCGGACCGGTCGCCGCGCCTTCAGCCAAGGCGGACACCCGTCTGGGCGCGCCCCTGCTCGAGCAGATCGCCTCCCGCGATGGCGAGCTCAAGGTCGGGGATTGGGTCACCTACCGGATCTCCGGCGGCCCGGGGCGGGAGGCCTTCTGGCGGTTTGCCATCGTCGCCGCGGATCGCGATGGAGAGGGACGCGAAGGTCGCTGGGTCGAGATCGACATCGGCTCCCACCCGAACATGGTCTCGCCGCTCAGCCAGCTGCGCATGCTGATGTCGCGGGACCAGGACGGAGAGCGCAACTGGAAGGTGCGCCGGGTCCTGATGGCCCACGGAACGGCCCGGCCCTCCGAGGTCGATCCCGCCGAGGTCGAGCGGCTCATGGGGAGCGGCACGGGCGGAGGACAGGGCAGGGCGAGCCACCCGGGCGCCCGGGCCGTCCGCGGAACGCCGCAGCGGATCCTGACCCAGGCGGGCAGCGTGCAGGCCGAGCCGGTGGATCTCTTCTACCGCGGCACCCGCGTCCGCCGGATCTGGATGAGCCCCGAGATCCCCGTCATGGGGCTCGCCAAGATCGAAATTCCGGGCAGCGGCTATACGATGGAGGCCCGTGATTACGGGATCGGCGCCGAGCCGATGATGGTCCTCCCCAAGCCCGGCACTGCCCCTCTCTCGCTTGAAGCCATCGGGGTCACCCCCCCGAACTCCCGGAAGGAGAACCAGCCATGACGACTCTCACGAAGCAGCAGCAGGCGAGGTTGAAGCGCCGTCGTCAGCGCGGTCAGGCGATGCTCGAATACTCGATCATCAACTGGGTGCTGATCGTCGCGCTGGTGTTGGGCGTCACCGCGGTGAAGATCGATCCCGACGGCTCGGGACAGCCGGAGAACATCATCGAGATGTTCTACAGGGCCTACCAGACCTACTACGACTCGTTCTACTTCGTGCTCAACATGCCCTTCCCGTGAGCCGGACCGACGCCGCTCCCTTCGGGCTGAGGCTCGTGCATGCGGCGGTGTTCTCGGCGCTGGGGCTGCTGGTCCTGCGCGCATCCCGGCCCGAGTGGGAGCAGCTGCATCACCTGGTCACGCGCCCCTACATCATCGGGGCGGCGCCACAACCCGGGTTGCTGTTGGCGGGACTGGCCGCGGCCGTGTCCGTCCTCATCCTGTGGATCTCGCTCGTCCGTGGGCGTTCGGCGCCCACCATCCTGAGCGGGATCATCGGGGTGGCGCTCGCCTGGAGCATGCTCGTCGCGGCGCCGGATGAAGGGCGCGTGTCGCCGGCCCGGGTGAATCTCGAGCTGCTGGAGGCCACGCGCGGGGTGCAACACCGACTCGGCTCCCAGCTCCAGCGGGACGGAGAGGTCGCTCCCGAAGAGGCGTTCCGCACCGCGCTCGCCGAGACCCGCGCGCCCCGTCACGTGGAGCTGCGGGATCAGCGTGGGCGGCGCATGGACATCCGGCTGCGCCCCGTCCCTTCGATGGACGCGGAGGTGGAACCCATCCCCGGAGAGGTCTGGTTCTGGCGCAGCAGTGGGGGAGGGGCCTTTGCGCTTCGGGCGGTCGGGATCGACGCGGCAGGTCATCCCCATCCGCTCACCGATGATCAGGGGGAGGCGCTCTGGCTCGAGGCCACGTACCAGCCGGCGGAGCTCTCCATCCCCTGACATCCGTCACAAAGCGGTGGCGCAGACTGCTTTGACACCCGGGAGCGTGCGCAGGTACGCTCCGCACGCGTTCGACGTCCAACAGCCCTCGGCGCACCATGCGTGTCGCAGCCGCGGGCACCGTCCAGAGCGAATCAACCGCACCTCGAGAGGTCCAGGTCCATGTTCAAGGGGAAGACGCCGCTGCTGATCGCGCTGACGCTGGGTGCGATCGCGGGCATCGTGTCGTACGGCGCCATCAAGGCGAAGGAGAGCGCGGTTCGCCGGGGCTGGAACCTGGTCACCGTCGCGGTCGCCGACAAGGCCATCCCGGCAGGGACGGTCGTCACCTACGAGTTGATCGCCCAGCGCGACGTGCCCGAGACGTTCGTGACGTCGTCGGTGGTGAAGCCGGAGTCCTCGAGCTACGTGGTCGGCCAGAAGGTCCTCGTGGACCTGCAGCGCGGTGACCCCCTCCTCTGGAGCCACTTCCAGACCACCAAGACCGCGGAGCGCCTCTCCAGCAAGGTGCAGAAGAAGCTGCGCGCCATCACGCTGGAGGTCAACAACGGCTCGGCGGTCGGTGGGTGGGTGCGTCCCAATGACCGCGTGGACGTGGTCGGGACCTTCAAGGATCCCCAGTCCAATGAGACGGTGGCCGTCACGCTGCTCCAGAGCATCATCGTGCTGGCGACCGGCAAGATCACCGGCACCACGAACGTGAACCTCATCCCCGAGAACCAGCGCACCTACAACAACGTCTCGCTGCTGGTCCTCCCCGAAGAGGCTGAGGTCCTCACGCTGGCCAGCGAGCTCGGCAAGCTCACCCTGACGCTGCGCCACGAAGAGGACATGGACGGCATCGACGAGCGCGGTCGGGCGACCATCGCCACGCTGCTGAGCGGTCAGCGCACCCGTGAACTCGAGGAGCGCCGGCGCAAGGCCACGGTCGACATCATCCGCAGCGGCGCGACCGCGGTCTCCCCGTCGCCGTGAATGGCTTCTCGCGTATCGCGAAGCTCCACGGATCCACGCGCCCGCTCCTGACGCGCAGAGGTTGAGACCCACATGTCGTCACTGCTCCCATCCGTCGTTCTGATCCTGGTCACCGGCGCGGTCTTCTTCCTGTGCCTGGTGATCTTCAGCGTCTTTGCGACTGCCTACGAGCAGTACCAGGAGCGCTACGTCGCCAAGTCGATGAACGACGTGGGCGACATGTTCCTGTTCATCGATCCGCGGCAGATGCTCATGCTCAACATCGCGAGCATGCTGCTGCTGGGGATGATGTCGACCATTCTGGTCAACCCCCTGATGGGCGTGATCCTCGCGATCCTGGGCTTCTTCCTGCCCATGATGCTGGTGAAGCACTACCGGCAGCGGCGCATCAAGAAGTTCAACGTGCAGCTGGTCGAAGCCCTGCAGGCGATGGCCAACGCGTTCAAGGCGGGCCTCACCTTCCCGCAGGCCATCGAGCACGTGGCGCGTGAGGCCGAGGCGCCTCTGGGTCAGGAGTTCGGGCTCTTCGTGAAGGAGATCAAGCTCGGCGTGCCGCTCGAGGAGGGGCTCGTGAACATGGCCCGCCGCGTGGGGAGCGACGACCTCGAGCTGGTGGTGGTCTCCACCAACATCTCCCGTCAGCTCGGCGGCAACATGGCCGAGATGTTCGAGACCATCTCGGTCACCATCCGCGAGCGCTTCCGGCTGGAGGGCAAGATCGACGCGCTGACCTCCCAGGGGAAGCTGCAGGGCTGGATCGTGGCAGCGATGCCGCTGCTGCTCGGCATCGTGCTCAACATCATGCGCCCGGATCTGATGGGACCCATGCTCGACGACACCTTCGGGTGGGTCCTCGTCGGCATGATCTTCATCATGGAACTGCTCGGCATGTTCTTCATCCGGAAGATCGTGAACATCGACGTCTGAGGTCGGGAACGTGGGAATGGAAGCCGGCAGCACCGATTTTCTGACCATCCTCTGGATGGGCGTGCTCTCGATCATGTTCGCGGGTTCGGCGGCCATGCTCGGCGTGTGGCTCTACAACACCTTCTTCCACCAGTTCGTGGAGGACCTGAGCGAAGAGGCCGCCAGTGGAGCCGGGGCGCGCAACGTCATCATCGGCCGCCTTGGCGTGATGAACCGGCGCTTCATGTGGCCGGGCTACGAGGTCAAGATGCGCCGGAACCTGATCAAGGCCGGCGAGCCCTCGCAGCTGCGTCCCGAGGACATCATGGCCTGGCAGGAGGTGGGCTTCGTCATCGGCCTGCTCTTCGGGCTCGTGGCCGCCAGCGGTGTCGGCGCGAACCTGCTCTGGGGCCTGCTCGGGGCCCTCTTCGGCCTGTGGTACCCGACCCAGTGGGTGCGCGATCAGGTGACCCGTCGCCACCACCTCATCACCCGCGCGCTGCCGTACAACCTGGACCTGCTCACCCTCTCGGTCGAAGCCGGTCTGGACTTCACCGGTGCGCTGGGCAAGGTGGTCGAGAAGGGCAAGGAGGGGCCGCTGCGTGACGAGCTCTCCATGGTCCTCAAGCAGCTGAAGATGGGCAAGACGCGTGAGGAGGCGCTGCGGAGCATGGTCGTCCGCGTGGACCTCCCGGCGCTGACCAGCTTCGTCAACGCGCTCATCCAGGCGGACCGCATGGGCACCAGCCTCGGCAAGGTGCTGCGCATCCAGTCCACGCAGCTGCGCATCGATCGCACGCAGCGTGCGGAGAAGCTGGCCGGTGAGGCTCCGGTGAAGATGCTCGGGCCGCTCGTGCTCTGCATCTTCCCGACGGTCTTCATGATCCTCTTCGGACCGATCCTCTACGCCTTCAAGTTCGGGAACGCGGCAGGCTGAAGACCGTGGTCCCCATCCGGCTGACGATCGCCAAGGGCGCGCAGGTGGGCGCCGAGGCCGTCTTCGAACAGTCCGAGATCCTGATCGGCCGGACCGATGAAAACGACGTCGTGCTCATCCAGAGCGGCGTCTCCCGCGAGCACGCCCGCATCTTCGTCGACGCGGGCGGAGTGTGGGTCGAGGACCTCAACAGCGCCAACGGGACCTACCTGAACGGCAACCGGTTGGAGAAGCCGTGCCGGCTCTCCAACGGAGATTCGCTCGGGGTGGGGTCGGTGGTGCTCGACGTGGGCCTGTTGAAGCGCCCTGCGCCTCCGGAACCCGAACCCGAGCCGTCAGTCTCTGCGACCCACATCCTGGGCGACCGGGATGGGCCGGCTCCGGTGCGCCGGCCATCGGTCGAGGCCTCGTATGACGATTCAGACGAGGGGCTGGGCGAGTCGACGGCGCCGTTGGCCGGAGGCAGCCTCGGAGGACGCGCAGCCGCCCTCCAGCCTGTCGCGAGGCGGGTGAGCCCCGTGGCCTCCCGTGCCGCGGCTGCCACCGCCTTCGACCTCGCCGACGAAGAGACCGGGGCGGGTGCCAGTGCCGGCGTCGCAAGCGCCGATGACACCGAGAGCGGGGCGGGCCACACCGTGCCCTCCGATCCTGACGAGGTGCAGGCCGCCTTCGAGGCCGCCGCCACCCACCTCTCCGAGGTTCCGGTCGACGAGCCGAGCGATGTCTCCGCCTTGGAGGCACAGCCGACGCGACTCACCGATCTGGGGGACAACGCCAAGGCGATGGTCGTCGCCGCCTCGCGGGGAAGTGGTCTGCTCGAGCGGGTCCAGACGCGCATGCTGGAGATCCCGGTCATCGCGAAGGTCCGTAACGCCCGGCGCGAGCGGGGAGGGGATCCGGACGGGGTCGTCCCGCTCGCCGGTGCCGGGAAGCTCGGTGGCCGGATGGCGAAGATGGACGCGGTGGAGCGGGCGCGCCTGCGTCGCGAGCTCCAGGACACGCTCGGTGGTCAGCTCCGTCTCTGGTGGCTCAACCTGGATGCGGGTCCCCGCCGCATCACGCTGGCGACGTTGCTGCTGGTCCTCGTCACATTCGGCGGCGTGCTGTGGTTCGTCTTCAAGCCCGAACCGACGGGCCCTCAGGGGCCGGTGGGCCCCGAGCCGACCGCGTTGAGCTCGACGCCGCTCAACGCCACCTTCGGATGGGGCAGCGGCGTGCAGTGGGAGCACCTGACGGAGAAGGCGTTCGACTTCGAGTTCGTGGCCCCCACACGGGTGGTCGCGGTGCTCCACTTCGAAGCGGCGAACATCGAGGCCGGCGAGGTGGCGATCATCCTCAACGGGACCGAGATCGGCGAGGTGGAGGCGGACACCGAGGGCATCCGGGATCGGGAGCATGAGAGGGTCCTGCCGCTGCTGCACCTGCGGTCCGGCGAGCCCAACAAGGTCATCTTCGAGAACCGGCTCAACCCCTCGGGACGCTCGACCTGGCAGATCTCACGCCCGTGGGTCGAGATCATCCCCGTTCCGGAGCTCAGCGACCCCGAGCTCATCACCGCTGCGCGGGAGCACGCCGGCCGGGGCAGGGGGTTCGCGGAGATGCAGACGGTGGGCTCGGACAACCTTTTCAAGGCGTGGAAAGCCTACCGGGCGGCCTGGATCACGCTGGAGCCCCTCTCCGAGCCTCCGCAGCTCTACCACGACGTCCGATTCCGCATGGGGCAGCTCAAGGCCGAGCTGGATACCCTGTGTGGCGGGTTGATCCTGGATTTCGAGCGCGCCATGCAGTTCTCGCAGCGCCGGAAGGCAAAGGGCATCCTTCAGGATATCCTTCAGCACTTCCCCACACCCGAGCATCGCTGTCACAATCAGGCCCAGCAGCGCTTTGCTGAGCATGCCCTCTGAAGGTGTCGGATGACGCCTGCCGACCCCTGCCGGGGCGACGTTGAACCCCAGGCGCTGAGAACGGAACCTACTCGCCATGTCGGATTCGCCCTCCACTCCACGCCGTCGCCCACCCTCCGCCGGTGGACGTCCCCGCGCCGGCTCGGAACGGTCTGGTGAGCGAGCGGCAGTCCCCCGTGCCCGCACCCAGAGTGTCCCGCGTCGGCCCGCCGCTTCGCCCTCGCCCCGCCGCCGGACGCCCCCGCGGGATGGCGGCGTTCGCCTCGCCTGCACCAGCGGCCCGCGTGAGGGCGAGACCTTCGAGCTGGAGGGGGCCGAGGAGTGGACGATCGGCCGGGCCACGGATGTGGAGCTCTCCATCCCGGACACGTCGGTGTCGCGTCGGCATGCGGTGGTGCGTCAGGTCGCGGGACGGTGGGTGGTCGAGGATCTGGGGAGCGGCAACGGCACGTTGGTCAACGGCGTCGCCATCGCCGCGGAGTCTCCACTCGCGCACGGCGACATCCTGACGCTCGGGGACACCGAACTGACGTTCATGGCCGGCGCGGTCGCCAGCCCGGAGTCGACCGCGCGTCGACCCAATCCGCTGGCCGAGTCCGGGGCGATCGTTCCAGCGCGGCGCCCGGTGAGCAGCCGGTCTGAGCTGCGGGCCCGGCGGGTGGGGCGCGCCGGCCGCAGTGAGCCGAGCCCCGAGCAGCTGGCCAAGCGCAAGAAGATGGTTCTGATCGGCGCCGGCGTGTTCGCCATCTGCCTGCTGCCGCTCGGGTTCCTCAAGTACCGGCAGAACCAGGCGGAGGCCGCCCGCATGGCGGAGGCGGCCGAGCTGCAGGCCCAGCGCGCCCGCTTCGGACAGCTTGCCCAGGAGGGCAAGGCGCTCATGCGCGAGCGCAACTGGCCCGAGGCCAAGAAGCGCTTCAACGAGCTGGTGGTTCTCTCTCCGGAACACCGCGAGGCGAAGGACTATCTGGCGGTCATCCAGCGCGAAGAGGTCAACCAGGAGCACCTGGACCTCTCCCAGAAGGCCATCACCGAAGGCCGCCTCGCTGACGCCCAGGCGGCGCTGATGAAGGTCGAGAACACGCTCATGCATCAGGAGGAGCGGCGCCTGAAGACCGCCCTCGATGAGCGGGCGATTGAGCGGGTGCGCGAGGCGCGCACCATCATGGCCAGCACCGACCGGAGCACCTGGCCGCAGGCGCAGGAGATCCTCAACGACATCCTCGCCGCGTTCCCCGAGGACCGCGACGCGCGCGTGGCGCTCGACGACCTCGAGGCGGCGATGGGGACCCCGGATCCCAATGCGCCGCGTGCGCCGCGCCCCCGCGCCCGTCCCAAGCCCTGGGATGGCGCCGTGGCGGCCTACGTCGACGGCGATCTGGGCAAGGCCATCTCCGAGCTGGAAGGGTGCGCGGATCGGACCGCGGAGTGCCGCGAGCTCTTGAGCAAGGTGCGCCGCTTCGCTGCCCTGAACGAGCGCGTGGACACCCTCGACGCCGGCGGGCTGGGACAGTTGCTGCAGCTCGACCGCGAGATCTCGGACGGGCGGCGCAGCACGCTCGCTCGCGCCGCCGGGCTCAAGGCCGCGAACGCCTACTACCGCAGCGCCTCGGCGGCGATGGCCGCGGCCCAGTGGTCGCGGGCCTCGCAGTACACGCAGCGTGCGCTGCGCGCCAACCCGCAGCATGAGGGCTCGCAGCGGCTGCTCTCCCAGCTGCGCGAGAAGGCGCAGGGTGTCTACATGGAGGGCTACATCCTCAAGGACAACAACCCGGATGGGGCGCGCGAGAAGATGCGGCAGGTCCTCGAGATGGCACCTTCCGGCGATGAGACGCACACCAAGGCCAAGCGGCTCCTCAGCAGCCTGGGCGGATGAGCCGACCGTTGCGCCCCCGCAGCGGCGCGCCCCTTCAGGCGGGGCTCTTCGATGCGCCGCCTGAACCTGCCGCCCGGCCGGGAACGGGGCCTGACGCCGCCGCGACGACGCCCACAGCGTCCCCGCCACAGCGGGAGATCCTGAGCGTCGGTGAGCTCACGCGGGCCATCAAGGGCACCCTCGAGACCCGGTTCCAGCGCGTCCGGGTCCGCGGGGAGATCTCGGGGTACCGCGGCCCGCATCCCCGGGGCCACCTCTTCTTCAGCCTCAAGGATGCGGACGCATCGATCGAGGTGAAGGTCTGGGCCTCGGTGGCGCAGCGCCTGCGCTTCCGCCTTCGCGAAGGGCTCTCGGTCCTGGTGGAGGGCGCGATCGACGTGTGGGCCCCGCAGGGCCGCTACAGCCTGATCGTCCAGCGCATCGAGCCGGTGGGGGAGGGCGCGTTGGCGCTCGCCTTCCAGCAGCTCAAGGAGCGGCTCCAGGAGGAGGGGCTCTTCGGTGAGCGTCGGGTGCGCCCGCCGCGACCGATTCCCCTGCTGCCCCGACGCATCGGCGTGGTGACCAGCCGCTCGGGGGCTGCGCTCCAGGACTTTCTCCGGGTGGCGCTCACCCGCAATCCCAAGGCCTCCATTCTCGTCTGCGATGCGCGGGTGCAGGGGGAGGGGGCCGCCGCGGAGATCGAATCCGGCATCCGCCGGCTCGCGCGTGCGGGGGTGGACGTGGTGGTGGTCACCCGCGGCGGCGGCTCGGTGGAGGACCTCTGGGCCTTCAACGAGGAGCGGGTGGCGCGGGCCATCCACGCCTGTCCGGTGCCGGTGGTCTCGGCTGTAGGCCACGAGGTGGACTTCACCATCTCCGACTTCGTCGCCGACCTGCGGGCCCCGACGCCCAGCGCGGCCGCGGAACGGCTGGCGCCGGTGTTGGCCGAGCTCGAGGGGGATCTCGACGCCCTGTTCGAGCGCCTCTGCAGGGGCGTGGAGCGGAGCATCCTGCTGCGCCGGGGACAGCTGGGGCAGCTCGAACGACAGCTCCCCGACCCGCGGCACCTCACCGGAGCCAGCCGCCGCGAGCTTGCTCGGGCCCGGGAGCGGCTGAGTGCGCGGATGCACCGGGTGCTCCGCGAGACACGCGCCAGGCAGGCCGCACTCACCGAGAAGCTCGAGCGGCAGCAGCCTCGCGCCCGTCTGGCGCGCAACCGCACCGAGCTCTCGCGGCTGTCTCAGCGGCTCGAGCAGGCCATGCGAGGTCGACTTGCCGGCGAACATCGGGCCTTCCAGAAGGCGCGGCTGGCCTTGCAGGAGGTTCACCCCCGCGACCGACTGGCGGAGGCGCGACGGCGGCTCGGGACCCTGGAGCTCTCGCTGCGCATGCAGGTGCCGGCGCAACTGGCCGCACACCGCGCCCATCTGCGGGGGCTGGTGGGGCGCCTCGAGTCGGTGAGTCCCCTGGCGGTGCTGGGCCGCGGGTATGCGCTCGCCTTCCGCGAGTCGGATGGGGCGCTCTTGCGGGGAGCCGGTGACGTCGCGGTGGGGGAGTCGCTGCGACTGCGGCTTGCGCCCCGAGGGGCCACCCGACTCGCGGACTGCGAGGTCCTCCGCGTCCAGGTGACCGGACGCGAGAAGGGGGCGGGCGATAACGGGCCGACGTCCGGCGCGGATCCCGGCCCCAAGGACGAGTGAGTCGTTAAGATCGGGGCGTGATGCCCCGGGCGGTGTCTGCAGCGGAAGGGCGACCGGTCGCCGTTTCCGACATGCGGACCGCGCGGAAGGTGACCTGGGTTTGGCGAGAAAGGCAGCAGCAGACGTGGCGAAGGAAGCAGAGGGCAGCGCGCCCGAGCAGGGCTATGCCGAGGTGGTGGCGCGCCTCGAAGAGGTGGTGAGCCGTCTCGAGCAGGGAGAGCTGACCCTGGAGGCTTCACTGCAGGCGTTCGAGGACGGCATCGGGCTGGTTCGGCGGGGCGAGCAGCTCCTGGATCGCGCCGAACAGCGCGTGGAGGCCCTGCTGCGGCAGGGTGGGGAGGACGTGGCCGTCCCCCTGGACACCCCGGCGAATGCCCCGTCGGCAGCGCCCGGTGGTCAGGGGCGGAAGCGGCGTGGCGGGTCGGAGCCTGATCCGGACGACATCCCCTTCTGATCCCCATGGCCGATGCGTCCCCCAGGATCACCCTCGTCGACGACGACCGCGAGAGCCGGGAGTTTCTGAGCCTCGCCCTCTCGATGGAGGGGTTTGCCGTTCACACCGCGGCCAATGGGCTGCGGCTCATTGCGCTGCTGAAGATCAACCGCCCGGACGTGATCCTCCTGGACGTCAACATGTCGTGGATCGACGGCTTCGAGCTGTGCCGAGCGGTCAAGCGGAACGAGGAGTTCGGCGACATCCCGGTCATCTTCATCACCGGGAGGACCTCACCCGAGGATCGGCGGAGGGGCCTCGAGGTCGGGGCGGTGGGCTACTTCACCAAACCGGTGGACACCGGGGCGCTGGTGGCCGAGATCCGCAGCCTGCTCGCACCCGCGAAGGTGTGAGCGGTCACGGCCCGGGGCCGTGATCTCCGAGCCACCCTCCGCCAGAGAGCAGCGCCGCCACCGTGACCATCTCCACCGAGTTCCACCCCTGGTTGTCCGAACGTCAGGCCCGCGTCGAGCGGATCCTCACCGAACGCCTGATGGCACTCGAGGCGCACACGCCGGCGCGGCTGCTCGAGGCCATGCGCTACTCCCTGCTCGACGGTGGCAAGCGCATGCGCCCGGTGCTGTGCATCGCGTTCGCGGAGGCCGTCGCACCGGCATCGGAGGGCGTCGACGCGGACGACGCCCGGGCGCGCATCGAGGACGCTGCGGCGGCGTTGGAGGCGATCCACACCTACTCCCTCATCCATGACGATCTCCCGGCGATGGATGACGACGACCTCCGCCGGGGACGCCCCACCAGCCACAGGATGTTCGGAGAGGCCCTGGCCATTCTGGCCGGCGACGCGCTGTTGACCGAGGCCTTCGCCTGGTTGGGCCGGGAGGGAACGGCGGTGCGCGGCCGGATGTGCGGTGAGCTGGCGCAGGCTGCGGGTGCCGCCGGCATGGTCGGCGGGCAGGTCTACGACATCTCCGAATCCCGCGAAGGGACGCTGGCCTACCTGGAGCGGCTGCACCGGATGAAGACCGGCGCCCTCATCCGCGCCTCCTGCCGTCTCGGCGTGCTGGCCGCTGGCGGTGGGGCCGCTGCGCTGGAGGCTGCCACCCGTTATGGGGAGGCGGTGGGACTCGCATTCCAGATGGCGGACGACGTGCTCGACGTGACCGCAGATGCGGCCACCCTGGGCAAGCCCACCGGTGCGGATGCAGCGGCCGGGCGCGACACCTTCCCGGCGGTGGTGGGGCTCGAGGAGACGCGCCGGATGGCGGCCGAACAGGTTGCGATCGCCACCCGGGCGATTCACGCGCTGGAGCCGACGGAAGGACCTCTGGCGGCGATCGCCCGGTGGGCCGTGGAGCGCGCGACGTGAGTGGACCCGACGTGGACGCGGTCGACTCGCCCGAGCACGTCCGTGCCCTCCCTGAAGCGCAGCTCGAGGCGCTCTGCGCCCGCCTGCGCGAAGACATCATCGCCACCTGCGGACAGGTCGGCGGGCACCTGGGTGCATCGCTGGGCGCCGTCGAGCTGGTGGTGGCCCTGCACCGCGTCTTCCGCTCGCCCTACGACCGTCTGATCTTCGACGTCGGTCATCAGGCCTACGCCCACAAGCTGCTCACCGGGCGCCGCGCGCAGATGGGGACGTTGCGCCAGGAGGGAGGCATTGCGCCCTTCCTCGACCCGACCGAGAGCCCTCACGACGCGCTCGCAGCCGGACATGCCTGTACCGCAGTCTCGGTGGCGCACGGCATGGCGCGCGCGCGCGCACTTCAGGGCCACGATGGGCGCGTGGTGGCGATCGTCGGCGACGGTGCGCTCACCGGAGGTCTCACCTTCGAGGGCCTCAACAACATCGGAGGGGAGGGCCTGCCGGTCACGGTCATCCTCAACGACAACCAGATGTCCATCTCGGTGAACGTGGGCGCGATCAACAGCATGCTGGGCGGACCCGCGGCCCGCGCCTACTTCGAGGCCCTGGGCTTCACCTACCTGGGCCCGGTGGATGGCCACCATCTGGGAGAACTCGTCGAGGCCCTGCGGATGGCGCGTCGCTCAGCGCTCCCGGTGCTGCTGCACGTGAAGACGGAGAAGGGGAAGGGCTTTCCGCCCGCAGAAGCCGATCCCCGCACCCGGGGGCACGCCATGGGCCCCTACGAGTGGCGGGAGGGGAAGCTCGTGCGCGCCCGTCCCGGCCAGACGACCTTCAGCGAAGCCTTCGCCGAAGCGCTCGAAGCGCGCATGGCCGCCGATCCCCGGGTGGTGGCGGTCACCCCGGCGATGATCGAGGGCAGCGCCCTGGTGAAGCTCGCGGAGCGCTTCCCCGAGCGGGTCTTCGACGTGGGCATCGCCGAGCAGCATGCGGTGACCTTTGCGGCGGGGCTCGCTGCCGAAGGGCTGCGGCCGGTGGTGCTCATCTACTCCACGTTCCTGCAGCGGGCGCTGGATCAGGTGCTGCACGACGTCTGCCTCCCGGGCCTTCCGGTGGTGTTCGCGGTGGATCGCGCGGGGCTCGTCGGAGCGGACGGAGCCACCCACCAGGGCGCCTTCGATCTGGTCCACTTCCGCAGCACGCCCGGACTCACGCTCGCGGCGCCGGTCTACGGCGAGGATCTGGCGCCCATGCTGGACATGGCGCTCGATGCGAACGCCCCCTGGATGCTCCGCTTCCCCCGAGGGACGCTGCCCGATGCACCCGGTGCGGACATACGAGCCGATGCCACGGGAGCGCGCTGGTTGAAGCGCCACGCCTCGCCGACCCTCACGCTGATCACCTGTGGACCGTTGGGCGTGCAGGCCCTGGAGGCTGCAGAGGGGCGACCCTGGAGTGTGCTGGACGCGCGGTTCGTGCGGCCCCTGGATCGGGAGGCGGTGCTGGAGGCGGCGGCGTGTGGCGCGCTGCTGACGGTGGAGGAAGGGGTTGCCGGAGGCCTCGGGGCGGCGGTGCTCGAGCTGCTTGCCGCCGAGGGGCGCGACCCGAAGGTGCGCTGCCTGACCCTGCCGGACACCTGGGTGCGGCACGGAGACGCGCGTGCCCAGCGGGCTCGGCTCGGACTCGATGCCGCGGGGATGCGCGAGGCGGCTGAGGCGCTCCTGAAGGAGGGTCGATGAGCCGAGCAGGTCGGGTGGCCAAGGAGCGGGTGGATCTCCTGCTGGTGCAGCGGGGACTGGCCGACACGCGCTCCAAGGCGCAGGCCCTGGTGTTGGCCGGACAGGTGGTCGCCAACGACACCCGCATCGACAAGCCCGGAAGCCTGGTGCCGGTGGATGCCGAGCTGCGGCTCAAGGGAGAGACCCTCCCGTACGTGTCCCGTGGGGGCCTCAAGCTGGCCGGCGCCCTCAAAACCTTCCAACTCGACGTGACCGGAGCGCGCTGCGCGGACATCGGCGCGAGCACCGGCGGATTCACCGACTGCCTGCTGCAGCGGGGGGCCGCCTTCGTCCACGCGATCGACGTCGGCTACGGCCAGCTCCACGAGAAGCTGCGCACGGATCCCAGGGTGCGATCCGTGGAGCGCGTCAACGCCCGCTACCTCTCCGCGGCGGATCTGCCGGAGCAGGTGGACGTCATGGTGATCGACGTGAGCTTCATCTCCCTGCACCAGGTGCTGCCGGCGATCCTCGGCTTCCTCGCTCCGGGTGGGATCCTGATCGCGCTGGTGAAGCCCCAGTTCGAGGTGGGACGCGAACGGGTGGGCAAGGGCGGCGTGGTGCGCGACCCAGCGGCGCGTCAGGATGCCATCGATGGCGTCCGGGCGCGGGTGGAGGAGGAGGGGCTGCGCTACGTCGGGGTGATCGATTCCCCGGTGCCCGGGCCCGCGGGGAACCTCGAGGCATTGTTGGTCGCCAAGCGGCCGCAGGCGGAGTGAGGCGTGGTGGGCGCCCGCCCGCAGGCGGACTGAAACAAGCGCTCACTCCACCCGAGCCATCGCGGCCCGGTCAGGGCGTCCCGTCGGCCGGCTCGAGGGCTTCCCGGTAGTCCGGGAGGGGGAGGGCCTTGGCCAGTCGCGTGCCCAGGCGCATCCACGCAATCCCGTCCTCATCCACGGCGAGACCCAGGCTTCCGGAGTTCACGCTGTAGCGGAACACCGGTCCCAGGGCCGGGTCGTCCACGGCGACGACGCCGGTCGCGAGCGGGCTGATTCCATCCGATGCAGGCGCGGTGAGCAGGTAGAAGGCCTCACCACGGCCCAGGACGACGCCGGTGAATCCGACCGCGCCGGTGGGGAAGAACGCGTTTCCGATGCGCTGACCGGTCTCCCCGTCCAGCACCATGGCCCAGAAGGCGCTGGCCACGAGAATGCGCGACCCGTTGGCGTAGGGCTGGATGAAGGTGGGCCAGTCCTCATGCGGGGTCGACTCCCAGAGGAGGCCGGGCGCCTGGCTGCAATCGGGCACCTCCGTTGAGCAGGCACGGATGGTCGCGCGACCATCCGAGCCCAGGCGGGGCATGTAGACCCGCGTGCCGTCCTCCTTGACGGTCATGGTGAAGCCCTGGTGCTCGGAGTAGGCGATGGCGTCGGCGGCCTCGTTGAGGACGAGGGTCGAGGCCACGATGGCGCCGGTGTCGACGTCGATCCGCGAGACCGAGAGCGTGTTGTCCGAATCGTCGACGAGATCCGAGCCCTCGAGGGGCAGGACCAGTCCGAGGGCCGTCACCGCGGGCGTACCGAAGAGGTTGGCGTCGATGAAGACGTCCTGCTCCCACACCGCCGTATTCGGGGTGTTGTGGCGGATGCGCCGGACCCGCGTGCCGTTCAACCGCGGCATGACCAGGCCGTCACCCGAACCCGGCTCCACCATGAAGCCGTCGATGGAGCCCAGGTACTGACCGGAGAAGACGAGATCCGGATCCATGGCGACCGCGCCGCCTTCACGATCCCAGAGCCACCGCTTGCCGGTCACCGGATGCGGGTCGGTGAAGACGGTGCCATGGGTGCAGGTGAAGGGCATGGCGAGGCTCTCATCCACCACCGCCCCGGTCACGTCCACCCGCACGACGGTCGTCTGAGAGAAGGTCGGGTTCCAGGTGCAGCCGATGAACGTCGCGTCCTCGCCGCGACCTTCGACCGTGAAGAGATCGGTCACCAGCTGCTCGCCGGTCGCGGAGGCATAGACCTTCTCGACCGGCATGTAGGTCGCAGCCTGGGCGCGGGAGAGGTTCTCGCGTCCATCGTCGCAGACCGCACGGGCGCGGAAGGCGATGCTCAGGGCGAAGCCGCGCGAGTAGTCGAGCTCATTCGCCATCACGGTCACCGGGGTCTCGGGAAGGGATGGCGGCACGGACTTGATGAAGCGGGAGCCGTCGTAGATCTCCAACGTCCGGACGGATTCGCAGCCGCTCACGTGAACCGTGAAGGAGAGCGCCTCTCCGACCACATCCACCACCGGCATGAGGATGGAGACCTGCGGCTTCTCGGGTGGAGGCTGCGGGACGACGGTGGAGGGGCAGGCGGAGAGGGTTGCCACCAGCCCCAGGGTCAAGAGGGGGAGACGCAGCATCGGGCGTCGAGGAAGCATGGTCACTCCTTGGACTCCAGAACGAGGAACTCCACGCGCCGGTTGAGCTCACGGCCCCGGGCGTTGACGTTGGGGGCGATGGGGCGTTCCGAGCCGAAGCCGGCCACCTCCAGGCGACCGCGGTCCAGCCCCAGGGACACCAGGGCATCCGCCACCGCCTGCGCGCGTTCACGGGAGAGCCGGAGGTTGACCTGGGCGCTCCCGCTGCTGTCGGTGTGGCCCTCGACCCGCATGCGGGGCACGCGGTTGCGGACCACCGCGTCCACCACCTGCCTGAGGATCACCAGGCTGTCGGGATGGAGCTGGGCGCGGCCGGCGGCAAAGCGGACCTGCTGAAGGATCTCGATGCGATCCTGGCGGAAGACCACGACCGGTTTGGCGGGGATGGGCGCGAGGTCGAAATCAACCTCCAGGGTTCCGCCCTCGGAGAGCTGAACCACCCGGGTCTGCGCCAGGTGGCCTTCCGCCTCCACCAACAGGGTGTGCGTCCCCGCGGCGACCGGGACGTGCTCCACGACCGAAGACGCCGGGAGGGTGATCGCCTGCTCGTCGTTCCCCTGAAGGGAGAGCCGGGCCGCCACGGGCTGACCTCCGGCACGGACGGTGACCGCCAAATACGTCGGCAATGGGCGCGGCGCCAGGTGCAGGGTGTGGGTGACGCCGGTTTCCGCGGGGAGCTCGATCTGCAGGGGCAGGTAGCCGTCCCGGGTGATGGAGAGGGTGACCCGCTCGCCCTCGACCTCGTGGGTGAGAAACGCGCCATCACCGTGCGAGGTGGCGAC
>DATGQN010000025.1:0-9391 GCA_035304185.1 Myxococcaceae bacterium | reverse complement strand
CCCATCCAGGACGTGAAGACCTCCAACCACGTGGCCCAGTGGGCGCAGTACACCGCGGTCGACAACTGCGCGATCGACGGGGAGGGCTGCCACACCGGGGGCGCGAGCTGCTGCGGCGGGCTCACCTGCACCTCGATCTCCGAGGAGCCGGTGCTCCCCTGCGATCAGGCGGGGAACTGCGTGTGTCAGCCCAACGTGGCCTGCGGTGTCGCCGGAGAGAGCTGCAATGCCGCCTCCCCCTGCTGCGGCGGACTCGCCTGTCAGGGACCCGGAGGTGGTGCCTGCACCGGCGCGGACTGCCTCTGCCAGCCCGCCTGTGGGTCGCTCGGCCAGGCTTGCGGCGCGGGCTCTCCCTGCTGCGGTGGACTGCTCTGCCTGACCCCGAGCGGCTCCGCCTGCGAGGGTGAGGGCTGCGTGTGCCTCACCGGCATCGACTGACGCTCCGTCCCAAAGGACCGCGGCACCCGGGTCCCGACAGCCTCCGGCCACCACCGAAATGGGGTCGCCGGCCCCGCAGGCGCCCTCAGAAATCTGAGGACGCTGCGGGTTCTCCGGCAGAGCGTCGGGTCGCCCGGGTCGCAACCTCCTGATTTCATGGGGCGGGGAACGCTGTCGACGCTGGCCCTCTCCTTGCTGTCCTTCATCCACGATGCGCCCGCTGCCACTCATCTCCATGCTGCTGCTCCTCGGCGGGCCCTCCCTGGCCGAGGTGCCGGCCACGCCCCGGCTCGAGCAGGCGCGCGCCGCGGTCGAGGAGGCGCGCGGCGAGCACGTCCGGCTCCGTGCCGAGCAGCTCTCCCTGAGCAAGCAGGTCGGGGCCCTCTCCCAGCGGATCACCACCCTCAAGTCCGGGGAGCGGCGGGGCAGTGCCGGCGAGCTGGACGCCGCCCTCAAGCAGAGCCAGGCCCTGGCGACGCGGCTCGGCGCCGTCAGCCGGGAGGAGGCCACTGCCAAGGCGCGCCTGGAGCGGGCCCAGACCGCGCTCATCCATGCCCTCGGTGAGGCCATGGCCCCGCTGCAGGACGCGCTCGGGTCGGCGGAGGCCCGGGATCGTCCGGCGCTGCTGTCGCGGCTGCAGGCGCTGCGCACCGAGTCCGAGCGCCTGCGTGCGGCACTCGGTCCGGCGCGGGTGGAGCTGCTGCCGCCGCTCCCCGAGATGCCCCCAGCGGGCGCTGCACCCGAGCGGATCCTCGCGCGCGTCGATGTGCTGCGGGATCAGGAACATCGCGTCCGCACCCGGCTCAAAGACGTCCGGGAGCGCCTGGAGCTCGCTCGCGCCGAGGCGCGTCTTGCCCGCGGCATGGACGCCTTCCTCGGGCGACGGAACCTCTTCGACGAGTCGGATCGACGCCTCTCCAACCCGTCCCGAAACGGGGAGAATGCCCCCGAGTTCTCGGACGGGCAGCCGGCTCCTTCGGACACACCGGCGACCGGAGGCGATGGGGGCGCGCTCGACGCCCGCAGCCTCGCGGCCCGCGGGGGGGCGATCGACACCGCGGCCCTGGCCGGCCGCCCCCACGAGCGCGGGCCGGCCGTGGACGAACACAGCGTGAGCGCCCTGGAGGCCCTCGAGAAGGAGCTCGAGACGCGGGCCCGGGAGCTCGCGCGTGAGGCGGCGAAGCTCGAGGCGCAGCTCTGATCATTCCTCCGGATGGCACCGGTTCCCGGTGACGTAAGCTCCTGCACGTGCCTGGTCGGCTGCTCATTGTCAGCGTGATGCTCGTCGCGGTCGGGGCCCGCGCGGAGGGGACGTGGGACGCCCACTTCGGGATCGAGACCGGACTCGACTCCAACCCCGGTCGCAATTACGCGCTGCCACAACAGGCCGCGCCGATGGCCTCCGCGCTCGGGGGCCTCCGGGGACGCTGGCACCAAGGCGGGCTGACCCTCTTCGGCACCTACGACGCGGGTGCGCGCCTCTTTCCCACCCAGCCCTGGGAGAGCACCCTCGCGCAGGTCGCCGACACCGAGGTGGGGGTCCGGCTGCACCGGGAGGTGCAGCTCGTGGCCGGACTGGGGGCCAAGGATCGTCGCGGGCAGCGTGAGTACTCCGACCTCCATGGACGGGCCGGCGTCCGATGGAGCCCCGATGCGCAGCTCGAGGTGACCCTGCTCGGACGCTTCGAGGGCTTCTGGTTCCGGCCGAACCCGAACCTCGACTTCTTCGCCCCCGGGGCCTCCATCGAGGTGCGCTACCGCTTCGACCGGCACCATCAGCTCGCGTTGTTCGGGGAGGGCGCCGAGCGAGCGCACCGGGGCCTCGCGCGGGAAGCCGATCTGACCGCGCCCCTCCGCGAGCGCTTCGACACCGTCATGCTGGCCGGTGCCCACTACACCTACCGGGGAGGCTTCATCGCCTCGGTGGGTTACGACGTGCTCAGCCTGCAATCGAACAGCTTTGGCGAGTCCATGCTGCGCCACCGGGGCACCGCCCGCTTCGGCGTCCCGCTCTTCTGGGAGCTCACCCTCTTCGGACACCTGGCCCTGCAGCTCGCGCAGTATCCGGACGGGGTCTATGCCTCCCCCGAGCTCTTCCTCCTCGACGACGCGGAGAACCAGAACGCCCTCACCCTGGAGCTCACGCGCCCGCTCACCGACCATCTGGAGCTCGCGCTGCGCTACGCCTTCTTCGAGAACCGGCTGGGCGGCAACCACCTCCACTACCTGCGGCAGGTGGGGACGCTGGGCATCACCTGGAGGCGTTGAAGCCGGGACTGCCCCCTGCGCGGTCGCTGCCCCTTGTGGTGAGAGGCCCGCTCGTGGTCCAAGGCCTTCCTCGCCCGGAGCGGCGGCGGTCACCTGCGGATCCGATCCACCGGGGTCCGCCTCCGGATCCGGCTCCTCCTGCTGTCCATTGCCCCGTCGGCGCTTGATGTGTCCCGACGCTCTCCCGGAAGTCGCCCATGTCCGCCACCTCCATGCGCCAGCTCGCCGAGGCCTCCCGCGCCACCTGCCGGACCCTCGCCAATGCCTCCTCCGACACCAAGAATGCCGCGCTCCGGGACATGGCCCGCGCGCTGCGTGCCGACGCGAAGAGCATCCTCTCGGCCAACGAAGAGGACCTCGCCGAGGCGAAGGCCGCCGGACGCCCTGCCGCCTTCCTGGACCGCCTCGCCCTCACGCCGGCACGGATCGAAGCGATGGCCGAGGCCGTGGAGGCGATCGTGGCGCTGCCCGATCCGGTGGGGGAGATCACCGAGCGCTGGAAGCGTCCCAACGGCCTCCAGGTGTCCCGGATGCGCCTGCCGCTGGGCGTGCTGCTCATGATCTACGAGGCGCGTCCCAACGTGACCTCGGATGCTGCCGCCCTGGCCCTCAAGAGCGGCAACGCGGTGATCCTCCGCGGCGGCCGCGAGGCCCTGCGCTCCAACGGGGCCATCGCCCGTGCGCTCCGGCTCGGGCTCATCTCCTCAGGGCTCCCGGCCGAAGCGGTGACGCTGGTGACCGACGTGGCCCATGCCTCCCTGGGGGCGCTGCTCGAGCTCGAAGGGCTCATCGACCTCTGCATCCCGCGGGGCGGCCAGGGGCTGGTCAAGTTCGTCCACGAGCACGCCCGCATCCCGGTGGTGGAGCATGCCGAGGGCGTGTGTCACGTCTACGTGCACGCCGACGCGGACCCGGAGAAGGCCGAGGACATCGTCCTCAACGCCAAGACGCACCGCCCCGGCGTCTGCAACGCGGCCGAGTGCCTGCTCATCGACAGCGCCGTCGCGCCCGAGCTGCTGCCGCGTCTGGGCTCGGCGCTGTCGTCGAAGGGGGTGACCCTCAAGGCCTGTCCCATCGCGCTGCCCCTCCTCGAGCGGTCCGGCGTGGAGGCGGTGCCCGCGGCGCCTGACGACTTCGGGCGTGAGTTCCTGGACCTCACCATGGCGGTCCGGGTGGTCCCGGATCTGGACGCCGCGCTCGACCACATCGGCCGCTTCGGCTCCGAGCACACTGAGGCCCTGGTCAGCGAGGATCGCAACACCCAGCGCCGCTTCGTCCGCGAGGTCGCCGCCAGCGCGGTGGTGGTCAACGCCTCCACCCGCTTCAACGATGGCGGCGAGCTGGGCCTCGGCGCCGAGATCGGAATCTCCACCAGTCGCATGCACGCGTTCGGCCCCATGGGGCTGCGCGAGCTCACCAGTCAGAAGTACGTGATCCACGGCACCGGTCAGGTGCGCTAGAAGGCAGCCACTCATGGCCATCAAGAAGACCTCCACCAGCAGCAAGCCGAAGACGGCGAAGCCCAAGACGGGCGCCTCCGCGGCGAAGTCCAAGCCGAAGTCCACCCTCTCCGGGCCCAAGAAGAGCCCCGCCAAGAAGGCGGCGATCAAGAGCTCGAGCGCGACCGTCAAGAAGCTCGAGGCCAAGGGCCGCGCGGCCTCCGCCGGCGCCAAGAAGAAGGCAGCGGCCCCCAAGGCGCCCCGCGAGAAGAAGGCTCCGCGGGAGAAGAAGGCGCCCGCGGCCGCGCCGATGACCAACCCCGAGGCGAAGAAGCTCGCCGAGCGCGCCGCGGAGCTCATCCTCGAGAAGAAGGGTGACGAGGTGGTGGTCGTCGACGTGTGCGGCCGCACCGGCTACACCGACTACCTGGTGATCGCTTCGGCGGAGACCGAGCGGCAGGTGTCGGCCATCGCCGAGCACGTGGAGGTCACCCTCAAAGGAGACGGCCACCGCGTGCTCAGCGCCGAGGGACACACGCCGGGGCAGTGGGTGCTGCTCGACTACGGCGACGTCATCGTCCACCTCTTCACCGGCGAGGCCCGGCCCTTCTACGACCTTGAAGGCATGTGGCCGGACGCGCCGCGGGAGACGCGGGTCTGAAGGTCCGCGTCGTCTCCATCGGAAAGGATCGCTCGGGGCTCTTCGCCCCGGCGGTCGAAGAGTACGCCCAGCGACTGAAGCACTACGCGCGCTTCGAGCTCATCGAGCTTCCGGAGGCGCGCGGGCAGACCGTCGACCAGCGCCGCAAGCGTGAGGCCGAGGCGCTGCTGTCGCGGAAGGGGCCGCAGGATCTCCTCGTGGCCCTGGATGAGACCGGGCGTCAGCTCACCAGCGAGGGGCTCTCCGCTTACGTGGATCGCGCCCGTACTGATGCGCGGGATCTGCTGCTGGTGATCGGTGGGGACGATGGGCTGGATGCTTCGGTGCGTGAGGCAGCGCAGCTCGTGCTCAGCTTGTCGGCGATGACCCTGCCGCACAGGCTCGCGCGGGTGGTGCTGGTGGAGCAGTTGTATCGCGCCTTCACCCTGATCCACGGCGAGCCGTACCACCGGCGCTGAGGCGAAGGCTGCCGTCCGGCAGGCCGGGGAAGGCGTCGCGCCCCCGACGTCCCCGTCATCTGCCGCTGCCCACCGCCCGTCGAGCACGCTCCACTGTCCGGCGTGAGCTTCTGGGACGGCCTGCTCGATCTCCTCTACCCACCCGCCTGTGCCGGATGCGGCGAGGTCTGCGCTCCGGACGCCGCGGCGTTCTGTCCCCCGTGCCGGGCCACCCTGGAGCCGCTGCCGGACGAGGGCTGTCCCCGCTGTGCCGAACCGGGACGTCACGGCGGCCGGAGCTGTCCCCGCTGCACCCTGCACCCGCCGCCCTTCCAGGTGGCGCATGCCCCCTTCGTCCACGGCGGCGCACTCTCGCGGGCCATTCACCGATTCAAGTACGAGGACCATCCGGAGCTGGCGCGTCCTCTCGGGCGGCTGCTCGCGCGCGGCGCGGAACGGTGGCTCGCGAAGCGGAAGGAGGCGGCGCTCTGTCCCCTTCCCCTTCATTCAGGACGCTTCCGCACCCGCCGCTATGACCAGGCGTGGTTGCTCGCCGCGGAGCTCTCCCGCGTGACCTCCCTGCCGCTGGCCCGCGGGACCCTGGTCCGCACCCGCGCCACCGAGCGGCAGGTGGGGCGTGACGAGACCGCGCGCGAGGCGAACGTCCACGGTGCGTTCCGGGCCGCGGCCCCCAAGGTGAAGGACCGCTGGCTCATCCTGGTGGATGACGTCTTCACCACCGGCGCCACCGCGCGTGCAGCGGCCCGGGCGCTGAGGACCGCAGGTGCGGCACGGGTCGAGGTCCTCACCCTGGCCCGTGCCTGGAGCGGGTGAGACGCCAGGGGCCGACGCCGACCGGAACGCTGCGAGGTGAGGCGCTTCATGGGGGGCGGCCGCCGGTGATGCGAGCAGGAAGGCCCCCTCGGCTCGGCGGCAGGGAGGCGTCGCGGGTCCCGAGGGTGCGGCTTGGATTCTCCCGGGCAGGAAGTCCCCACGGCTTCAGCGGACGGAAGTCGCCGCCAGCCCCAACGGTGAGGCACGGATTGCGGGCCTCTCATTCGTCGGCTGAACGGGACGTGGGGCGCTTCGCGTTCGGCGACACCGCTTCCCCGGACGGCGGCGCCTCGGGCGCATCACGGAAGCAGAGAATCCCCGGCCCCGGGAAGCTGGCCGGCAGGCAGGCGGTTCCAGCGGCCAGGTCGTTGGTCTCCCCCCGGGGGGCTGGTAGGTACGATGGCTGCCCCCTCCCTGCTGAAACCCGTCTTTCCCCCGGAGCGCTGATGCAGCGTGCAGTGTCCTCATTGGCCCTGGCCGTTCTCCTGCTCGGGAGCACCGCACTCGCGGCGCCTCCCGCCGATCCGGTCGTCCAGGAGTTCGAGGCCCGAAGTGCCGAGGCCCTCCGCCTCTCCTCCAGCCCCCAGGGAGCCGCCGCGCTCTACCAGCTGGCGGCCCTCTCCCACGAGGTCCAGGATCTCGCCCACCTGGTGCGCGCCCTCTCCGCGGTGGCCAACCGACCCTCGGCGCACCCGCTGAACCGCGACCTCGCTCGCCAGCTCCTCATGGAGGTCGAGCAGCGCCGGGGGCGCCTGCCGCGGGTGCGGACCCTTGCCCAGGATCTCGGCGTCCTCTCCGACTTCTGGATCGTGGGCGGCTTCGACAACGAGGGGAAGGCGGGCTGCGACCAGGACTTCGGCCCCGAGGCCCCGGAGCTCTCCCTCGCCGAGCAGCTGGTGGGTGCCCGCGGCCGTCCCCTCAACTGGCGGCGCTCCTCCCTCACCAACCCGGATGGCTACGTCGATTTCTCCGCGCTGCTGCGCCCGGGCAACGAGGCGGTGGGCTACGCCCTGACCTTCCTCGAGGCCCCCAAGGACACGCCGGTGGTGCTCTCCGTGGGCACCTCGGGAGGCTTCCGCCTGTGGGTCAACGGCGCGCTGGCGGCGAAGTCGGATCGCTACAACCGCCCCCACCCGGACCAGCACCGCGTCGAGGTCCCCCTCCGCAAGGGGCTCAACCGCGTGCTCCTCAAGGTCTGCCAGGACGAGGGACCGTTCGGCTTCTACCTGCGCCACGCGAAAGCCACCCGTGGCGTCTTCCCCCTGGCCTCCGTCCTCCCCGACGAGGTGCCTCCGCTGCCCTCCGGCCGACAGGGACGGGCCCGCGAGCTGCCCACCCGCGCCTCGCTGCTCGCCGATGCCGTGAAGCGTGCCCCCACCGACGCCCGGTTGCGCGCCGCCTGGGCCACCGTGATGGCCAACGACGGCAGTTATGACCGCGCCGAACACACCGCGCGTCTCGAGGCCGCCCGCGCCGCCGAGGCCGCGCCTGAGGATGCGGAGATCCAGCTCGTCGCCGCCCGGGCCCATGAAGAGGATCGCAACGCCCGCCGGGCCTACCTGAATGCCGCCCTCCGCGCGGACCCCGGCAACGTCACCGCCACGGTGATGCTGGCCCACCTGGAGCTGGTGCAGGGACACCCCGAGCGCGCGCTCCCACTGTTGGACTCCCTGATCGAGCACCATCCCCGCCTGGCCATCGCCCACGTGCTGCGGGCGCGGACCTACAGCGCCCTGGGCGAGGACGCGCGGTCCTCGGCGGCGATCGCTGCCGCGTTGAAGGCGCTGCCCCGAGCGCACGCGGTGGTCACCGATGGTGCGCACGAGGCACTGCGCCGCGGAAAGCTCGAGCGGGCCAAGGCCCTGCTGCGTCTCGGACTCGCGCTCCACTACGACCAGGGCGGGAATCGGATGATGCTCTCCCGCGTCCTGGCCGACACCGGTGAGGTCGATGAGGCGCTGCGCGAGCTCCAGCACCAGCTGGTCCTCACCCCCTTCAACCTGAACCTGCGCATCCAGCTGGCAGAGCTGCAGCTCGCGAACGGCCGCCTCGAAGAGGGCCTCTCGACGTTCGCCGCCGCGCGCGCCCTCTCGCCGGATGACGCCCGCATCCCCGAGCACGAGGGCCGGGCCCTGCTCGCCCTGGGCCGTCAAGAGGAGGCGATTGCCGCGCTGGAGCGCTCGCTGGACCTCCACCCGCAGAATCCGGCCCTGCGCGAGGTCCTCCAGTCCCTGCGTGGTCAGGGCGCCGGCATGGGCGAGTCACATGCCATCGACGTTCTCCCGCTCATCCCCGAGGCCGAGGCCTACCGCAACGAGGACTACGTCTACCTGGTCGACAACACCTTCGTGCGGGTGCAGCCCAGCGGCCAGTCGAGCCGATTCCACCAGCTGGCCATCAAGATCCAGAACACGCGCGGCGTGGACGCAGCGCGCTCCTTCCCCATCACCTATGCGCCGGGGCGGCAGGAGGTCCGCGTCCTGCGGGCCCGCATCACCAAGCCGGATGGCTCGGTCATCGAGGCGTACAACGAAGGCGAGCGCCAGCTGAACGAGCCGTGGAGCGGCATGTACTACGACGCCCGCGCCAAGGTGCTCTCCTTCCCCGCCCTCGCGGTGGGAGACGTGCTCGAGCTGCGCTACCGCCTGGACGATGTCGCCGCCGAGAACCTGTTGAGCGACTACTGGGGCGATGTCATGCCGGTGCAGCGCGCCGCCCCCAAGGTGCGCTTCCTCTACCAGGTGGAGATGCCCAAGGGCCGCCCCCTGTACTCCAACGCCTCGGAGATCCCGGGCGTGAGCCACAGCACCGAGTCCCTCGGGGATGGACGCACGCTCTACACCTGGCGCGCGAACACCGTGGCGCAGGTGCTCGCCGAACCCTCCATGCCGGGTTGGGCCGAGGTCGCCTCCACCCTGCACGTCTCCACCTACCGCTCGTGGGATGACGTGGGCCGCTACTACTGGGGCCTGATCCGCGATCAGCTCACGCCCACCGACGAGGTGAAGGCCGCGGTCCGCCAGGTGCTGCGCAACGTGAACCCGAAGGACGAGGCGGCGATCGTCCGCGCGGTCTACGACTTCGTGGTGACCCACACCCGTTACGTGGCCCTGGAGTTCGGCATCCACGGCTTCAAGCCCTACCGCGTGGACCGGGTGCTCGCGCGACGCTTCGGCGACTGCAAGGACAAGGCGAGCCTCATCCACTCCATGCTCAGGGTCGCCGGCGTCGACAGCCGCATCGTGCTGCTGCGCATGCGCAACCTCGGCAGCCTCTCGGGCACCCCCGCGAGCCTCGCGGCCTTCAACCACGCG
>DATGQN010000024.1:0-21731 GCA_035304185.1 Myxococcaceae bacterium | reverse complement strand
GCCCGCGCCTACCTGGTCCCGACCTTCGGGCGCTGACGCGCTCCTCGGAGGCGGGCCGGATTCCGCCGGCCCGTCTCAGCCTCCCGTGTCGCTACCCCGAAGACCGACGGCTCAGGGATCGAACGCGAAGACCGCGCGACGACCCGGGTGCTCGGCGAGCGTCCACACCTGCTTCGAGGTCCAGTCGTAGGAGAACTGCTGGATCCCCTGCGCGAGCCCATCGACGCGTCGGGGCTCCTTGCCCTCGGAGGCCTCGAAGAGGTTGCTGGGCGTGCCCATCGTGGCGATCCGGAAGCCGTCCTCGAGCCGCACCACCCCGGCCACGCGGGTCATCGGGACCGCCCACGCATCCGAGGCCTGCACCACCCCCTCCGCATTCTCCTTCAGCCGTCCGGTCGTCGGATCGAGCTCCCAGCGGATGATGCGACCGCCCGGATTCTCACCGTCATACTCCTGACTGATGAGGGCAGGGACGTCGCCGGTCCGATCCAGGGAGAGGCCCGAGAAGCGCGGGGAGCTGCCCTCCCCCGGCCGTGAGACCTCGTCAGGCCCGGCCTGCACCCGGTAGTAGCCCACCTGGGGAAGCACGTACCGCTCGGTGCCTTCGGGAACGCGCGAGGGATCCTGCACCTCGAGCAATTGGCGGACGTCGAAGACCCGGATGCCGCCCCCGGTCTGGGCGACGTAGAGCAGGTCCCCCACCCAGGTGACGCCGCCCACGTGGGACTTGAGGGGCGCGAGCTTCCCGGTCTTCGCATCCGGCACCATGAGCTCGACGTGGCGATAGCGCTGGGAGCCGGGCACGCCGGGCTGCGAGTGATCGACGAAGGTGATCCGGCTGCGGGGCTCGGTCTTGCTGTACCAGGAGACCGCCACCCACTTCCTGCCGTCGACCGTGCCGGTGACGTCATCCGCATCTGCCGAGGTGGTCACCGCCTGGGGGTACCAGTCACGGGTCTTCTGATCCTCGTCGTCGAAGATGAAGCCGGTGGGCGTCTGCTCCTTCATGCCGGTGGAAGGGAGCACCGCGTCCCGGCCCCGGTCGGTCCCGACCCGGTAGGTGCGATCCAGCGGGAGCTCGGAGAGGGACACCGGGCTGAACCCGCCGCCCTCGCGGATTCCCTCCAGACGGGTGAGGTCCCGGAAGTCCGCCTTGAGCTTGAGCTGCTCGTGAGGCACCGGCGCGAGCGGCCCGTGCACGACGCGCCCGCTGACCGCGCTCTCGATCTTGCCGATGGCCGAGTCCAGGGCGTCGGTCGCTCCCGCGAAGGCGTACTGCGTCTTCTCCACCGCGGTGTGGACGAACTTCTCCACGCGATCCACCGCGGCGTCGAAGCGGTCATCCACCCGCTCGGCGACGTCGCGGGTGGTCTTCACCACCTTCTGGGCGACCTCGCCGGTGCGGTCGAGCACCTTCTCCACCGCCTTGGGCGGATCAAACTTGGCCGTCACCTTCGAGAGTTCACGCACCAGTCGCATCCCGCCATCCTTCCCCATCCGGCGGCGGAAGAGGAGCCCGACAGCTTCCGCGGTGGAATCGGCGGGTTGCGTCCCGGGTGGTGCGGCCAGCGGCATCACCGCGGCATCCGCAGCGCGGCTCGGAAGGCGCTGCGCTCACGCGGCTCCGATCCCTACTCCAGTGGCTTGAAGAGCCCGGGCCCCACGTGGGCCAGGCACTCGGCGAACACCTGGGCGGGATCCTGCTTCTGGCCGTCCACGAAGGTCTGCTCCATGGCGAGCCGGCCCGCCACGGTGAGGACGGCACCCGCCATCCGCGCCCGATGCCCCCGGGGGTCGATCCCCAGACGCTCGGCGATCACCTCGGCAAAGGCCATCTCCGCCTCCGCCACCACCTGTAACCACACGGCCCGGATGGCCTCGTCACCCAGCAGGAGCGGCACGAAGGCGTCCCAACGCTTGTCGTGGCTGGCCTTGAAGGTCTCGGCGTGGACCTCCACCAATACGTCGAAGAGGTTCGCGGTCGGGGGCGCGGCACGAACGGCGGCGACGATGCGCCTGAAGCCCCGGACGACGAAGGGGCGCACGGCCTCCTCCTTGCGCGGGAAGTAGCGGTAGAACGTGCGCTCCGCGAGGCCCACGTGGGCCGCGAGCTCCTTCACCGGCAGATCGGTGGTGTTCCGCTCGAGGTAGAGCTCGATGATGGCCCGCGAGGCCTCCTGGATCGCCTCCTCCCGACGACGGGACGCCGGGCTCACCGGCTGCGATGTGGGCCCGGACGATGCGGTGGGGTCAGGCCCGGTGCCGACCTTCTCACCCGTGGCGTCGCGCGCATTCATGCCCTGACTTTAACGCCGTCGGACCTTGCGTGGCTTGGCAGAAACTGCCAACTCGCTCTAATCTGGAGCGCACCGGCCACGCTGTTTCTGAGGGCTGACCCCGGTCAGTCCATCCGAGGAGTTGGGTATGCAGAGCGCGAACTCCCCTGAGAGCGTCCACCTCCGGTTCCCCGAGAACCCGAACTTTCCCAACCGGCTGCGCACCGCCTTCAGGTGCCTGCGGATCCTCAAGGATCATCCCGGTGACACGATCGCCGCGCCGCTGCTCAACGCCTGCATCGACCACAACGCCTACCAACGCATCCTCGAGCAGCTCCAGCAGACCGACGAAGGTCGCGACCTGCTCGCGCGTCGCCCGTCGTTGCAGGGGGAGGAGGTGGACCTCGAAGCGCTGCGCGCCCTTCCCGAGCACACCCTGGGGCACCAGTTCGCGCGCTACTACCGGGACAACGGGATCACGCCCTTCCACACCGACAACCCGATCCGCGACGAGCTCGACTACATCGCCAAGCGCTACCGCGAGACGCACGACCTCTACCACGTGGTCACCGGCTACCAGACCGACCCCCACGGTGAGATGGAGCTGCAGGCCTTCGTGATGGGCAACCTCGGCATCCGCACGCCGCTCATCATCGTCCCCATGGGGACCCTGGGGATCCTCCGCAACAAGCTCGATCAGCGTCCCGGGCACACGCACCTCGGGCTGCTGCGCGAGCTGCGCGAGGCCTACCTGCGCGGCCGACGCGCGCGCTCCCTCTTTGCCTTTCCCTTCGAGGCACATTGGGAGACGCCGCTCGAGGAGGTACGTGCGCGGCTTCTGGGAACGCCGCGAGCGGCCGTGGCAGTGCAGCCCTCGTAGGAGATCCGGCGTTCAAAGCGGGTGCCTCACCCGCGCGTTCGGGCGATGCTGCGTCGGCGCTTCACCACTCCGCGCGGCTCGCCCGTCATGCACCGATCCCACCTGCTCCTCATCGTCCTCGTCACCGCCGGATGTACGGGTGCCTCCTCGCTCCAGCCCGCGTCCACCGTTCCCGCGGGGACCTGGCGCCTGGGTGCGCAGGCGCAGGCCTCTCCCTGGTGCAGCACCTCGGGAGATCCTGCCAACCGCTGCGCGATGCTCCCCGACGGTACGCCCCTCCCCGAGCTCCGCTTCACTGCGCGCAGAGGGCTGGATGCTGCGTCCGACGTGGGGCTCTCGGTGCCGATCTCCGTCCATCTCGGCCCCCGGGAGGGATTCGAGCAGCTCGGCATCCGGGCCGGCCTGCAAGGCGACTACAAGCGCGTCCTCTGGCGTCGCTCCTTGGGCGGCGACCGGGAGCAGCTGATCTCCATGGCGCCCGGCCTCGGGGTCTTCGCCGTCACCCACGCTCCGAGGAACGCGCTGGTCCCGGATGTGGACCTCGCGCTGCCCCTGTCCTTCGGGCACCAGACCCGGGGACACGAGTGGGTGGTCGGCCTCGAGTTGGCGGAGCGCCTCCGCGTGCGAATGGCCGAAGTCGATCCCGCTCGGCGCCTCCAGGCCAGCACCGAGCTCGGGCTCTTCGCCGCCGTCTTCTCCCGCGATGGAGCGCACACGGGATGGCAGGTGGGCTATCACGCGCCGGTCCACGCTCCCGGCGGGGGACGTTTCACGCTCGGGTTCGCCTTCTCGCTCGATGTGGGTGGTGCGCGTGCCACCGCGACGTCGTCACCCTGAGCGCGTCATCGGCCTCCGACGGATTGACGTTCAGAGCAGTCCTTCGGCCTCGAGCGCCACGCGGAGCGCCTCTCCCACTTCGGAACCCGCCGGATAGAAAACCGCGGGCTCTCCCAACGGAGCGTCCACCGTGTGCCACCGGCCCGCGTCTCCGCCGTCCCGGATCTCACCCGACCAGAGGTGGACCCAGGATCCCCGGGGGAGCCACACCCGCACGTCCTTCGCGCCCGGGGTGACCACGGGGGAAACGAGCAGCTCGCTCCCGAAGAGGAAGACCTCGTTGCGCAGGCGCTCGGCGACCGGGTCATTCGGGTACTGCAGAAAGAGCGCGCGGTTGAGGGGGCGTCCGGTGCTGGCTGCCTCCTCCATCAAGGTCGCACGGTAGGGTGCGAGCGCCCGATACACCTTCGCCATCCGCGCGAAGTGCGCGATCACCTCGTCATCCCAGGGTTGGGCATTGCGGTCCGGGATGTTGCCTTCGTGCGAGCGGTACACCGGGGTGAAGGCGGCGAACTCCGCCCACCGCATGAGCAGCTCCGGGCTGCGGTGGTAGTTCTGCAGCGGGTTGTCGATGGTGGTGTAGCCGCCGATGTCGGAATGGTTGAGCGTGAAACCCGAGAGTCCTCCCGAGAGGAGCCCGGTCACGGCCGACGCGAGACCGTCGGAGTCATCCCAACTCACGAGCTGATCCCCGAGCCAGAAGAGCGAGGCGTAGCGGGGGCTGCGCGTATAGGCCGCGCGCATGAAGAAGACGACGTCGTCCCGTCCCTCTTCGTCGAGCACCTCGCGGTTGAGGCGTGCCCAGAGCTCCGGATAGCGGTTGTGCACCTCGAGGGGCGTGCCGTCATGCAGCACCGAATCGAAGGGCAGGGCCTCGCCGAAATCCGCCATCCAGCCGGACGCCCCGACCGCGAGTACCTGTTCCCTCAGCACCTCCTTGAGCCATCCGGTGGCAGCCGGCGAGGTGAGGTCCACCAGCCCGGCGGAGAAGCTGGTGTTGAGGATCATGTAGGGGCCTCCGTCGGTGTCGCGCACCAGGTGACCCGCGGCTTCGGCCTCGGAAAAGAGATCCCGCTGCACGTTGGGCTTCTCGTCGGTCTCGGCGAGGAAGGTGTTCACGTAGGTGAGGACGCGGATGCCGTCTCCTTCGAGCTCGGCACGCAGCTCCTCCCAGTCGGTGTAGTGGTCGCGGTCCAGCTCCCAGTTCCACCAGAGCTGCTTGCCGAAGCTCGTGGTGCGCTGGCCCACCCAGTCCTGCAACCAGACCCCGGCGAGTGGGACGTCCGCGGCCTGCAGTTTCCCGACGATCTCGCGCACGCGTGCGGTGCCCCCCTGGATTCCGACCACCGCTCCCTTCATCAGCCAATCCGGAAGCGGGCGCATCCTCCCGGCGTACGCCGTATAGGCCTCGACCAGGGCCATCGGCGGCCCTGCGGCGACGCGCCCTTCCATTGCGTTGGAGAGCAGGCGCACCTCGATGCGCTCCGGCCGGGTGAGATCGAAGAAGGAGGGTGCATCGTCCTCGAGGAAGAGGGAGCGCCCTTCGCTGGTGAGGAGGTGGGGCACGGCCACGTAGGTCGAGGACCAGGTGCCGCCAGCACCGGCGGTGAGGTTTGCCCCCAGGGTGATGGGAAATGCCCCGCGGCCGATGCCCTGCTCGCTGACCACCACCGGCACCTTCGCGCCCTTGAGATCGATCCAGCTGAACTGCTCGCCAAACCCCCAGTGCTTCTCCTTTGGGGTGGATGCGAGGCGGACGATGGCACGGTTCATCGGTTCGGCAACCTCGAGCTCGAATCGCAGCTGCGCCTCTTCGGGAGGGACCATGAACTGAAGGGACCAGGCGGGCGTGGAGCCGTCGTCACAGGCGAGGGTGCCGGAGAGGACGACCCTCTCCCCGCTCCGGGTGAAGGTGCTCAGGCGTTGGTCGGTGCAACGGACCTCGAGCGTGTCTTCGAGCTCGATGTGCCCACGCTCCTCGTGGGTGTCGTGGGTTCCGATGCCGCCAGACACGAACGGACGTCCGGGCACATTCCGCCAGACGATCGCCCCCTCACGCAGGATGCGGAACGTGGCGCCCTCCTCCGCATCCGGAGACCACTCGAGTTCAAAGTCCCCGAGCATCGCGCGCTCCGGCCCCTG
This sequence comes from Myxococcaceae bacterium, assembly GCA_035304185.1. GTDB lineage: Bacteria > Myxococcota > Myxococcia > Myxococcales > Myxococcaceae > DATGQN01. Next base: position 15,596 of record DATGQN010000024.1, on the reverse strand, counting down.
CCCCTCCGCACGCAGGCGGCCCTCCCCTGAGGAACAGGCGGTGAGCAACAGCAGACTGAACGCGGCAAGGAGGTGGCGCATGGGGCGGCAGCCTAGCGGATGCTCTCATCCCGCCGTCGCCTGTCTTGCGCCTTCCCCCCAGCCCTCACGAGGAGCTCTGTCATGCCCCACCGCAGCCGCCTTGCCGGTTTCATGATCGACTTCCAGACCGGCGAGCCCGAGGCCGCCGCCGCGTTCTGGGGAGGCGCCCTGGGTTTTCCCGTAGGCGAGCGCGGAACGGGTGAAGACGCGCACTACATCCAGCTGAAGTCCAACCGGGACGACCTCTGCGTCGACGTCCAGCGCGTGGACCATCCGCCCCGGGTGCATCTGGACATCGAGACGGATGATCTCGATGCCGAGGTGCGTCGGCTGGAGGCCTTGGGCGCCAAGCGGGTGGCCTTCGTCAAGCGCTGGTGGGTGATGGAGGCGCCGACCGGTCACCGCTTCTGCGTGGTGCGCATGCACCACCCGGAGCGAGGAGTTCCGCCGACCACCTGGCCGTGATCAGTAAGGCCGCTGGCCGATGACGTTCCCGGCCGGGGCGTAGTTGCAGACCACGTTCGTCGGGTAAGCGAGCCCTTCGCAGAGGACGGACGCGCACCCCACCCGGAGCGTGTCGCGCCACACGACCTGGGTGTAGTGACCGCAGGGCTCCGAGGAGCAGGCGCCGGTCGTGTGGTCATAGAAGGGCTTCTCCCCCATCCAGAGCGCCACGGCGTGGGGACCGCTGAGGGTGTCGCCGCTCGAGGCAGCGATGTTCTCGCCCACCGAGCCGTCATACATGTTCGACCGATCGGGGTTGTGGTCGAGCAGCAGCCCGTTGGAGCTCTCGCAGCGCTCGGCCCAGTCCTGCGCGATGGCCGCCAGGAGCGGGTCCCAGGTCAGCGGCGGAAGCCCTGCACCCTCCGCCTCCCGCGCTTCGTTGTGGGCGTCGAGGATGCCCTCGAGTTCCGGAGGCTCGCCAGGCTCATCCCCGCCATCGTCGCCTCCATCCGCTCCGGGGTGGATCCCGCCATCCGCGCCACCATCGACGCCCGCATCCGGTGCATCCCGGAGGCCCTCACCGATCTGACATGCGGCCACACCGAAGACGCAGAGCAGCAGGAAGGTGGAGCGGATGAGATGCGGGACGCTCTGCATGGAGTCTCCGGGGCCGAGGTGGAGGACCCCAGCCTGAAGGAGATCGCCGCACCTGAACAGGCCCGCCTCCAGGCACCATCGGCAGTGGACGGTGTCGGTGGGTGGGCGTTCAACTCCGCCCGCGCCGTCCTGACTGTCCCCGGGTAGGCAGCACGTGCCACGGTGCACGCCACCCGGGATGCGCCGCGCAGGGGTTCCTCTAGCGTTCGCGGCATGAACTACACCCACCTCGGACGCTCAGGACTTCAGGTCAGCCGCCTCTGCCTCGGAACGATGAACTTCGGACCGGAGACGAGTGAGGCAGATTCCTTCACGATCATGGATCGTGCGCTCGAAGTCGGGATCAACTTCTTCGACACCGCGAACGTCTACGGATGGAAGCGCGGCGAGGGCTGGACGGAGCAGATCCTCGGGCGCTGGCTCTCTCAGGGAGGCGGCCGTCGGGAGAAGATCGTCCTGGCGACCAAGGTGTACGGGACCATGGGCGACTGGCCGAATCAGTCGCGACTGTCTGCCCATCACATCATCCGCGCCTGCGAGGCCTCACTGCGGCGGATGCGCACCGACACCATCGACCTGTACCAGATGCATCACGTCGACCGTGACACGCCATGGGAGGAGATCTGGCAGGCCATGGAGACCCTGGTGCGGCAGGGGAAGGTCACCTACATCGGGACGTCCAACTTCGCCGGCTGGCATCTGGCGCAGGCCGCCGAGTCCGCCCGCGCGCGTCACTTCATGGGGCCGGTGTCGGAACAGAGCCTCTACAACCTCCTCGACCGCACGCTGGAGCTCGAGGTCATCCCCGCGTGTGAGCACTATGGTCTGGGCCTCATCCCCTACAGCCCGCTCAAGGGCGGGATCCTCGGCGGGGCGCTGAAGAAGCAGAGCGAGGGCCGGCGGACGAGTGAGCGCAGTCAGGCGCGCATCGCAGAGCATCGGCCGGCGCTCGAGGCCTATGAGGCGCTCTGCTCCCGGATCGGCGTCGAGCCCGCGCACGTCGCCCTCGCATGGTTGCTCTCGAAGCCGGTGGTGACCGCCCCCATCGTGGGACCGCGGACACTGGCGCAGCTGGATTCGGCGCTGAAGGCGCTCTCGGTCACCCTCGATGAAGAGACGTTGCGCGAGCTGGAGACGATCTTCCCCGGCCCCGGCGGTCCGGCTCCTGAAGCATACGCGTGGTAGAGAGGGTGAATGTGCTGCCGGGGGGGACCGTCGGTCGCCGGCAGTCCATCCACCCTCCTCAGGACCATGCCATGAAGGTGTCTCTCGTCGGTCTCCTCGCCTCACTCGTCCTCGCCAGCTCGGCACTCGCCAGTTCGCCTCCGCCCGGTGTCGGTGCCAACCGCGCCCCTCCGCCGCCCACCCGAGTTCAGCCGCCCCCGCCCCCGCCCCCGGCGAGACACGCGGATGAGGTGGTGATCTCCCGCTCCGAGTTCACCAAGGAGCTCGAGCGCCTGGAGCGGGAGCTCGCGAAGATCCGTCGGGAGGTCCAGCGCAAGAACCAGTCCGACATCGACGACGTGAGCCGGGGCCTCGCCAAGCTCCGGCAGGAGTTGGCCCGCGCAGACCGGTACGACGATCGGGATCGACGGGATCGGGATCAGCGTTCGGATCGGGACCGGCGGGATGACCACCGGGGACTGAGGGCGGTGAGCGACCATGAGCTCGGTGAGGTCCGCCAGGCCGTCGCCCGTCAGTCCTTCGGGGCCGAGAAGGTCCGCATCCTGGCCGAGGCTGCGCGCACCCGGTACTTCGAGGTGGGCCAGGTCATCCAGCTCCTCACCGCCTTCACCTTCGACAGTGATCGCGTGGAAGCGCTCAAGGTCCTGGTCCCGCGGACGCTGGATGCACGCCACAACGGCTTCCGGATCCTCGAACAGTTCCGGTTCGACTCGGATCGCAAGAAGGCGCAGCAGGTTCTGGCGACTGCCACCTTCTGAATCGGACCTCACCGCAGGCTGCCGGTCGTCCCGAGGCCACCTCTCCCATGCAGCGGGGAGGTGGCCTCTGACATTCCGGCGGAGGGAACGCGTGCTGCGAAGTCCCAGCGTGTTGGGGAGGGCGCGACATGCGAGGTCCCAGCGGAAGCGCGCGCCACCGATGCTTCTGTCGCGACTCCGGCTTGAACCTCTCGCGGCGCGCTGTTCAGCTCGGCCCGATGTCGACCCTCCTCATCCGCAGCGCGCGACCCGACGACGCACCCGCCCTCACCCGATTGGGACGCGAGGTGTTCGTTCACACCTTCGTCGAGGACTTCTCCATCCCCTACCCTGCCGAGGATCTCGCGCGGTACCTGGACAGCAGCTTCGACGTGTCGTCCACGGTGGAGCGTCTGGCGGATCCCGGGCAGGCCTGGTGGGTCGCCGAACGCGAAGGACGGTTGGTGGGGTTCGCAAATGCCGGCCCCAACACCCTGCCCCATGAGGACGCGCGCGCATCCCACGCCGAGCTGCGGCGGCTGTACCTCGCCCGCGAGGTACAGGGCATGGGCCTGGGGGTGCGCTTCATGGACACCGTCCTTCCCTGGATGGAGGCCCATACCGACGGTCCGCTCTGGATCGGCGTGTGGAGCGGCAACCACCGCGCGCAGCGGCTCTACGCCCGCTACGGGTTCCGGGTGGTGGGCGGCTACCGCTACCCGGTCGGCAGCTGGTTCGACGACGAGTACATCCTGCGGCGGGACTGAACCCGGCGCTTCCTGCTGCCCGAGACGCACCCAGTCGACCCGGGGAGGGCGCTCTTTCAGCCGTGAGCGCGTGCAGGTTCGGCCGTCAGCGCGTGCGCGTTCAGCCGTGAGCGCGTGCGGGTTCAGCCACCCCAGCGCACCTCGATGGACAGTCGCCCATCGTCGCGCCAGACGCCCGGCGCGACGACGATCTCCTCTGCACCTGCGTGCCGCAGCATCGCGTCCAACACGCCCTCGTTGTAGCCGGGTTCCGGGATCCGGGTGTTGAGGGTGACCCGGTAGTGATTGCGGCCGAGTGCGTCGATCGAGGTCTCCATGAAGTTGCTCGCGGAGCGCAGCACCCAGCTCAACGAGCGGAGCATGCGATCCGGCCCGGCGAGGCGAACCGAGCCCGCCACTGCCCGGCCCATGGGTCCTTTCACGAAGCCGTTGACCATGTGCCGCCCCAACTGCCGATACCCTTCCGCGACCGGCAGCTCCGAGAAGAGTTCCTCACGGAGAAGCTCCAGCAGCGCCACCCACAGCTCGATGGGATACGCCGGCTGGATCAGGTCGGGATCCACGCCGAGGTGACGCATCCGCCGCAGGCACCGATCCGGGAGGGGCTGGGGGAGGCCGTGCAACAGGAGCGCGTTGACCGCGTGCCCGAACATCATCGGTGGGCGGGTTCCGAGCATGGCATCTCTCAAGGCGGACGCTTCCCGAAGCGCCGCCGTCACAGGTCGGCCACCAGCAGCTCGCGAGGCCTCTGGAGCTCGCTCCATCAGCGCCGGGAGAGCCCGCTGGTCTCTTCCAGAATCTCCCTGCAGTTGGACCGCTCGGCAAGGGAGCGCGCCCGGAGTGACAGCGCAACGCGTCACCCGCCGGCTCGGTTCAGGAGCCGTCGCTTGGAGGCTTGTGATCGCCCAGCGCACAGCCGCGGCAGATACACACGCGTCCTCGGAGCGCGTCCGGAATCCCTTCGAGCACCTGATACGAGATGGGGACCGACATGCACCAGCATTCGGTCTGCCCGGCGACGAGCCCGCATCCATTGCCCTCGCCGCAAAGGGCGCAGCGTGATGGGTCCGGCTCTCCCTGCGATAGATCGTGAGACGACATGGCTGGGGGCGTTACCTCGTCAGGCCCCAAGCGCCGGCCACGCCAGACCCAACGGACTGGGCGACTTTCTTAGCTTCCCTGAAGGTCAAGTCCCCCCGAAATCGCCCTACACAGCGCGTCAGCTGGCTGAACTGTCACGGCTCAAGCAGCCGCAATGCACGACTTCCAGCTTTTCATCACCTGCGCCTCTCCGTGCGAGCCACATGCGAGCCGGCGTCGGGGCCGCCCGCCCCCGCGCGCGCAGGGCCACTCATAGGCCGCTGCTATCGCAATGAGACTGACGATGCCTTGGCCGTATCATCTCCGGATCGCTATGGAGCATGGGGCCAGGGGTTGGGCGTCGCCGGCCCTTCGACTCTTTGGAGGTTTCATGACCACCAGTCTCATCCTTCTCGGTGCAGGATCCGGCGCGCTCCACGCCATCGTGGCGCCGGATCATCTCTTGAGCCTCGGGCCCGCGGCGCTTCAGGATCCCAAGAGCTCCTTGCGCGTGGGAGGGATGTGGGGCGTCGGACATGGATTCGGCACACTCGCGCTGGGTCTACCGCTCGTCCTGATGGCCTCCGTCGTCGAGCTGCCGTGGCTCTCGACTGTCACCGGACGCCTCGCGGGACTGGTCCTGCTGCTGACGGCGTGGGGTTCCTGGCGGATGCTGCGCAGACCTGCGGATCCACATGGCTCGGCCTCGAAGGGAGGTCCCTTCTGGGTGGGGCTGTTGCACGGTCTCACCGGGGCCAGCGCGCTGGTGCTCATGCTCCCCGTGGTCACCAGTGGCCACCGGCTCTCCGCGCTCAGCTATCTGCTCGCGTTCGCGGTGGGGAGCGCGCTGGGAATGGCTGCGTTGACGCACGCCATCGGTCGGGTCGCGGGTCAGCTCAAAGCGACCGTGATGCTGCGTGCGCAGCAGTTCATGATCACCGCTGCCGCCATCCTCGGCGGCATGTGGTTGGTCGCCGGCTGAACCGGGCATCCTTCCGCGCAGCAATCAGAGGCGAACGCCGGCCAGCGCGACGTGCCGACTCCCGTTCTTCTCCCTGAGATGAACAACCAGCTGTTCGACCACGCCCTCCGGGGGCGACTTGAAGACGATGACCATCTTGAGGGTCTCGTCCGGTGCGAGCTGTTGGCGTTCCACATCGTAGGTGAAGATCTCGAGGCCCCTCATCCCACCCGGCCCCTTGGCTTCCAGACGCGGTGCATCCATCACCCACACCTGGTTCGGGTGCCGGTTCTTGACGCTCAGGACCAGGTAGGAGTGATCGAACAACCGGTACAGGGTTTCGGTCTCCACCAGCAGCCGGGACTGTTTGTCGATGCGACGCGCCCGTCGCCTCTCGACCGTGAACGCGGCTGATTTTCCGGCATCCTGCTGCAGCGCCAACGCGGCAACCTTCCGGATGCCCGCTTCACCCGCCATGGAGTGACACGCATCGAGTTCGGAGCGCAGCTCGTCATTGAGTGCCTTGAGAACCGCCGGGCTCTCGACGGTCGCGCGACGCACCAGATCCACGTCCACGTGGACGCGGACATCCGCCACCTTGCGATCACTGATGAGCTTGAACACCAACGTCGTGCCGTCCTCGAGCGAGACGGTGAGCGTGGTCATCGCGCCCCGCCTGAGATCCCGGAGCGCATAGATCAACAGGCTCGAACGCTTCTGCTGGGGAACGGCAAACGAGCCATCATTGTCAGCGAGCATCGCGCCCGGGCGCAGCGGCTGGCTGAACGTCAGCGTCAATGGCATCCCGTAGGCAACGCGCAGGACCTGCACCTCATCCGCGTTGTCGTCGGTGATCACGACCTCGCGTTGGACGAGCTCACGTCCGTGGGTCGAGGCGAGAGAAGGAGGCCCCACCAACAGCGCCAGAACAACCGCCCACACCCAACCCTGCTTCGACATCCCGCCCCCTCGCCCATGACGCTCGACGCGTTCGAATGACGCCTCTCAGAGGGAGCGCTTCTAGAGCGGGCGACCCGCTGCAACGAGCCGACAGAGACCTCGCCGAGGTCACTTTGTTGCACTGGCAACAATCACCGCGACCTGCGACCATGATTGACAGCATTGACCCGGAAAGCGTGGGTTCGATACTCCCGTACCTTCATCACGGGCGAGGGAGGGGGACGATGCTGCAACGGACGCCGGAGGTACGCATGCGCTCTGCACGCCTCTGGCCCCCGGCGCCCGCCCTTCTGACTCGTCCCGATGCCGGCACTCAGGGCCCCGAGGGCGACACGGGTGACCGGGAGCCGGTGGATCCGGCAGGCGTGAGGATGCTGCCGCGGGTCCGGAGTGCGAGTCGGCCGCCGTCGACACGCCCCCCGCTCCTTCGTTCACTCTCTCCGATGCGGCCGCCTACATCTGCTGCGTGCGGGCGAACCAGGACACCGGAATGAGAGGCGTTCTCTTGGTCCTGGTCGCGGTGTCCGCGTTCTCCACGGAGGCGCGAGCCGATCGTGGCGCGCTCACGCTCGACCTCGGAGGAGGGGCCACCGTTCATCTGCTGCCGGCGCCTTACACCTCTGGCGCAGCGCCACTCCCCACGACGTCGTGGCTGTCACGGGTGGGACTGCGGTACGGAATCAGTGACGAGCTCGAGGTCGCTTTCAGCGGCTTCTTCGAGCCCCGCGTGGGGGCCTACCACCACCGCGTCACCGTCGACACCACCCGCCCGGGCTTCCCCGGACCGGACGCGGGGCGCGGGCTCTTCTCCGGGACCCTCGTTCATACCTTTCAGCGCTTCGGCCTTGCCGTTGGCGCACGGCGGGTCTGGGGTTCGATCCTGAGATTTCACCTTGGCGGCGATCTCGGCTGGACGTATCGCGCCTACGGTCAGTTCGACCATTTCGATACCTCGGGGGCGCGGACCCGTTCACATGGCCTCCGCCTCGAGGGCTTCGCTGCTTCGAACGTGATGCTCGCCCCGGTGGTCGGGTTGGAGTGGGCCTTCCACGACAAGTGGAGCCTCTCGGTGATGCCTCGGATCGAGCTCCTCGTCGGGCCGGACCCGATGGTGTCCTTCCTCTTTCCGGTCCTTCTCTCGACCTCCTGGTACATCTAGCCCGCCGGTGGTTCGGAACCCGTCAGGGCTCGAACGAAGCCACTCGCCGGCACCGAGACCAGCTCTTTCCAGCTTCCCTTCTGGGTGATCCTGCCGGTTTCCATCACGGCGATCTCCGCGCCCAGCGCCCGCGCATCCTGAGCGTCGTGGGTGACGATGATCGTCGGAAGCGCCACGCCGATCAGAAACGCCCGGAGGGAGCTGCGCACCTCTTCCCGCGCGTGGACATCCAGCGCCGAGAGCGGTTCATCCAACAGGAGGCCCCGGGGCTCGGACGCGAGGGCTCTTGCAAGCGCGACCCGCTGACGCTCTCCTCCCGAGAGGGTCTGCGTCCGTCGCCTTGCCAGCGGGAGGAGTCCCAAGCGCGCCAAGGCTGATTCCGTCCGATTGCGACGCTGGGCGCCTGAGAGCGGCCCTGTGACGCCGAAGGCCACGTTCGCCTCGACGTCCAGATGAGGGAAGAGCGCGTAGCTCTGCGGCACATACCCCCAACGTCGCTGCTCCACCGGGATGTCGGTTCCAGCTCTCGTGTCCAGGAGCGTTCGGCCCGCCAGCTCGATCCGGCCTTCCCGGGGGCGCACGGTGCCCAGGAGCATGGAAAGCAGCGAGCTCTTCCCGGAACCGTTCGGTCCGATGATCGCCAGCGTGCCGGAGGTCTCCAACGCCACCTGCACCTCGAGCTCCCCCACCCGGCCACGCAACTCGCAGACGAGTCCCGACGCCGCACTCATCGCACGCCCCCCGCTTCATCCCGCTTCCCGGTCAGCGAACGCACAAGGAGGAGGAGTCCCAGCGCCACCACCACCAGGATGATCGAGAGGGTCTGCGCAATGCGGACGTCCGACTCGAGCGCGGTGTAGATCGCGAGCGGGAGGGTCTGGGTCACCCCGGGCAGATTCCCCGCGAACATGAGGGTGGCGCCGAACTCGCCGAGTGCGCGGGCCCAGCTCATCACCGCTCCGGCGAGCAGTCCCGGCGCAGCGATCGGAATCGCGACGCGCAGGAGAAGCCGCGCGGGTGATGCGCCCAGGCTGCGGGCCACCACGAGGAGCTCGGGTTCAATGCGGCGGAACGCACTCACCGCTGCTTGCACGTAGAACGGCGCCGAGACGAACACCTGGGCGAAGATCACCGCCAGGGTCGTGAAGGCGATGGAGGCACCTTCCGGATAGAGCACGCCGCTGAGCAGGCCCTGACGACCGAACGCGAGCAGCATCGCCACACCTGTCACGGCCGGCGGAACCACGATGGGAAGCTGGACGAGGGTTTCGAGCGCGCCGTTCAGCCCCCCCTGCCCCCGCGCGAGCCCCCAGGCGAGAGGCGTCCCGAGCAGCACCACCACCAGGAGGGACACCAGGGTGGTCCAAAGGCTGAGGCTCAGGGCCGAGCGGACCGCGGGCTCACGAAGGCCCGCCCCGAGTGCCGACGGCGAACTTCCGAGCACCAGCGCGGCCAGCGGCAATGCCAGGAACAGCAGCAGCACCGCCCCGAGTGCGGTCAGCAGCGCCCGCTGAAACCCTCCGGAGTGGTGCTTCACGGCTGCGCCACGGCTTCCGGCATCATCAGAAAGCCGGCCCGCTCCAGGACACGGACTCCGGTTTCCGAGCGGACCCAGGCCACCCACGCGCGTGCGAGCTCCGGCTCCCGCGCCTCCCGCGTGACGGCAATGGGGTACTCCGCGATGGGCGCCACCCCGGACGGAATCTCCAGCGCGTTGACGCCCGCCCCGGCGGACAGAAGGTCAGAACGGTAGACGATGCCCGCATCCGCTTCGCCAAGGACCACCTTGTGCAGCACCTGGCCGACGTTGAGCTCCTCGGAGACCAGGTGCTCGCGAACCCGGGCCGCGAACGCGGCGCCGGCATTCTCCAGGAGGGTCGCGGTGTACCGGCCGATCGGCGCCTCGGGGTGTCCCAGAACGATCCTCCCGGCGCGGGGAAGTGCATGAAAGTCCGTCACCACGCCCGCGGCGTGTCCCGCGACGACCACGACCAGCGCGTTCCTGGCGAAGAGCTCCGGCGCCTCCACCATTCCACGGGATTGAAGAGCCTCCATGTGGCGCTGATCCGCGGACGCGAAGACGTCCGCCCGCGCGCCATGCTCCAGTTGCACGCGCAACAACTGAGACCCGGCAAACTGCATCCGCACCCTGGCGCCGGGATGGGTGTCCTCGAAGCCCTGCGCCAGCTCGAGGAACGGCTCGCGCAGGGAGGACGCCGCGAACACCACCAGCGTCCTCTCCTCGGAGGGTCCCGCCTGCTGAGCCGGACAGGCGCTGAGACCCGCCACCAGCAGGACCACGACACCGACAATGGCCCATCCGGCGCTCAGGAAGCGACGCGCGTGCGCATGCGTGGGAGTTGAAGGGCGGAGCTGGGACACGGCGGCCGAGCATACGGCACCGGAGCGGAGGCCCCATGCCTTCTCGTCCGCTTCGGAGGTGCGTCTCCTCGGCCCCGTCGCCTGGGCCCCGTGGGGACCTGAAGGTCGCCGCGTCCCATGGGTCCGAGCCGGGGCTCGTTCTTCGGGTCCGGCGATGCCAGGGCATGAAGAAGCCCGCGTCCCCTTCTTCGGAACGCGGGCCCCATCCAGTCCTTCACCACTCCATCAGTGACGCATGGAGGAGTCGTGGGCATTGGGCAGTCCGTACTCCCTGTGGTCCTCGTCATGCCCCTTGAGGGTCTCCGTCGCCTGCTCCTTGAACGAGGAGAAGCTCTCGGAGGCCTGTTCCCGGACCTGCTCGAGCCGACTCGACGCCTCACCCTTCAGGTTGTCGAAGCGCCCGCGCACGCGATCCGCGAGGGGACCGCTCAGCTCACGTTCCCGGCTGGAGACCGGCAGCAGGAATGCGGCAATGGCGCCGAGCGCCAGGGCGCCGATGGCCACCGGAAGGGGATCCTCCTCCACCCGTCGCTTCATCCGGGCGCCCCGGTCGCGAAGCTGCGCCTCGCGCTCGTGGAACATCGCCTGACCGCGTTCCTTCAGTTCCGCGCCGCGCTCCTTGATGCTCGCACCTTCGTCGTCACCGCTGCTGCGACGTTCCTTCAGGTTGTGGGCGACCTCGCGGCCCCGCTCCTTCAGGTCATGGGCCATGCCGCTGCCCCGCTCCTTCAGGTCGTGGGCCATGCCGCTCCCCCGCTCCTTCAGGTCATGGGCCTGTTCCTTCAGGTCATGCGCGGCAGCCTTTGCCCACGCGACCTTGTCCGGGCTGCCCCGTACCTCGGAGCCTGCACCCGCGGAGGCATACTGGCCCCCATACCGGGCGTCGGCACCCGCCCCATCGTGGAAGCCATAGGACGGATCCCGCCGCCAACCTGCGTCGATACGCCGGGCATCCCGCTGCTTGAAGCGACGCACCAACAGGCTCGAGATCCCCAGGCCGACCAGGCCACCGGCCAGGCTCCATGCCGAAGGGTGATCCCGTACGCTGTCCTGCAAATCCATCCGGGTCTCTGAGACCTTGCGCATAGCTTTGTCTCTCGTCTGTGAGGCTTTGCTGGCCGCCAGCTCCTTGCCTCGGGCTTTCAGGTAAGCCGGGGAGGACCGCAGCGCGAGCTCCTCGGCGATTTCGCTCATGCTTCTGCGTGCCGCCGCGATTTCACGGCGTGCATGGTCTCGTTCATCCATGCCTTGTCCTCCTTCAGCGTCTGCATCGTTTGTTCGGGTTTGAGGGAGACCTTCTTGAGGGACGTCCTGCCGGCGTTGGCCACCAGTGCGCCCACCCCCAGGAAGAGCACCGAGACGACCAACGCCGAGGCCCAGAACGGCAGCCACAGCGCCAGCAACCCCATCAGGAACGCGCCGAACGCGAGGCCACCGGCGTGGAGCAGCCACGCGCCACCTCCGATCATCCCCGCCGACTTCCCGGCCTGCGCCGCCTCCTCCCGGATCTCGGAGCGCGCCAGCTTCACCTCCTCCCGGATCAGGCGCTTGCCCTGCTCGAACAGGGCGTCGATGAGATCCTTGTTTGAGGCATCGCTGTGCGTCCGGGGGCCATGGATGTGCGGCTGAGGACTCCCGTTCACATGATCAGGCGTCCGCATGGCTGCCCTCCATGGATCGCAGCATCCGCGCAGCAAGGAAGCCGATCGCCAACATCCCGCCGGCGTAGAGCATCGGGCGCTGCCGCAGCTCCGAACGGGCCAGGTGCAGCAGCTCGTCCGCGTCCTTCTCCCTCAGCGTCCTGGCGGCACGGTCGATCATGTCGTCGGCCCGGTGCCCCAGCCGCTCCACCCATTCCTGGGTGGGCTCCCGGGCGCGTTCGCTGAATTGACCGCGCATGCCTTCCAGCCGCTCCGCGAGGCCGTCCTTGCGCTGATTGAACTGGGACTTCGCCTTGCCGCTCGCTTTGTGGCCGACTTCGGACAGCTTCCCGCTGGCCTTGTGCCCAGCCTCGGAGATGCGTCCACCGGCCTTCTGGCCCATGTCGGCCACGCGCTGCTGTGCTTCCCGTCCAGCATCCGCGGCCCGCCGCTGGGCCTCGGAAGCCTTCTCCTTCAGCTTCTCGGCGCTCCCGCTCTCCTCCTGCCGACTTCCTCGGTCCTCACCGAAGCCCGCGAAGGTGCGGGTGGCGCTGTCTCCGGCGTCGGTCTCCTCGAGCCCGAAACCCTCACTGCCACTTCCGGAGCTTTCACGGTCGCGGATCGCCTCGCGCACCGCATCGGCGCGCGCCCCGTCACCGGCCGAACTCGGTGCCCACGAGGCACCGTGGGCGCTGGCGTCGCCGGACGCCCCCGACGTGCCGCGGGTGAAATCCGCCGTCCGGGCAGCCCCGCTCACGTCGTCCTCTTCCGGCATGGCGCCGATCGGCGCTGCACCGGTGGTGATGGCACCCCCATCCATGGTTGCGCCGTCCATCTCCTCGTCGGCCTCGTCGTCGGTCTCCCACCGGGGCCGGCCCGCGATGAACCCGCTGGCCGCCGAGCCGTCGGAACGATCCCCGACGCTGGTGCCGGTCGGTGAAGCGGCCTTCCACGAGCCGACCCGCTCAGGGCCTGCGTCCTTCTTCTTCTCGTCCATTGCGAAACCTCCATTGGGCAACGCCACCGGAGCGCACTCCGGCGCATGTGCCTCCACGCTCGGTGTCCACATCACCGCTTGGGAAAACCTAGGCACTCGGGGTGGAACGCCATTTCCTGCTCTGTGGGTGGCTCCCAATGGGGGGCGGCTTCGGCTCGCTCCATCGCCCGCCTGCTCAGAAGGCACGGCGAAGGCTCCGGGGATCCGTGACGGGAGGATGGCGGAGCAATCCCGGAAGCCGGATGGAACGCGCGCGGGCGTCGCGTCGGGGCAGTGCCGGTGCCAGAATACGCCGCTCCCAGTGCACCGGAGCCCATCATCCCCGTGAACGCCCCAGCCCTGCCCGATCCTGCGGCACGCGCCGATCAGCCGTCCCGCGCGAGACTCCATGTCGAGCTCGCGGTCGCCCCGGTCCTCTGCTTCGCCATGGAGCAGAGCGGGGTGCCCCTCATCCGCGCGGCTTCAGTCCGGAATGACGGCACCGGGATCCTCGAAGGCGCAGAGCTCCGGCTCGTGCTGTCCCCCGGGTTGGCCCCGATGCGGCGATTCCCCCTGCCGGCGCTGCGCCCGGGCAGCTCGGTGGAACTGGGGATGCTGGATCTTCCCCTCCCCCCGGGCGCGCTCCGCGAAGTGACCGCGCGGGAGCGGGCCGCCCTGGAGTGGCGGGTCGAAACCCACGAGGCGACCCTTGGCGAAGGGCGGATCGACGTCCAGGTGCTGCCCTTTCAGCACTGGCCCGGGAATGGAGCGCCTCCGGAGCTCCTTGCCAGTTTCGTTACCCCGGGCCACGCAGTCATCGCCCAGCTTCTCCGTCGGAGTGCCGAGCAGCTCCAGGGCCCACTGGACGGATATCAGCGCCGCGACCCGGCCGTGGTGCGGGCTCAGGTCGAGGCGCTCTACTCGGTCATCCGCACGCTGGGCCTCGCATATGCCGAGCCCCCCGCCGGGTTCGAGCACCACGGCCAGCCCATCCGGCTTCCGGATCAGGTGCTGTCCGAGCAGCTCGGATGCTGCCTGGATCTGTCGGTCCTCTTTGCCTCCTGCCTCGAGCAGATGGGCCTCGCGCCCATCCTCATCGTTATCGAAGGCCACGCCTTCCCGGCAGTCTGGCTGACCGACGATCGTTTCCCCGAAGGGCTGATTGAGGACCTGCCGCGACTCCGGAACCAGATCGCGCTCGGACAGGTGCTTGCCTTTGAGTCCGTGCATGCGGTGGGCGGCCGACCCGCAGACTTCGAGGCTGCCGTCGCGGCCACCGCTGTCAACCTCGCCGGTGATCAACGCTTCCGCTTCGCCCTCGACGTGCGCGCCTGCCGCACCGGGTACCGCCCGCTGCCCCTCCGCCAAGTGGACGTCGATTTCGACGACAGGCCGACGCAGGTCCCCGGCCGGGCCGAAGTCGTTCGCCTGCTCCGGGTTGCCGCCGAGGAGGGGCCTCCGTCACCGCCACCCCCTCCGCTCCCGGATGATGTCGCCACCCGGCTTGGACGCTGGAAGGATCGGCTGCTTGATCTCACCCTGCGCAACAAGCTCCTCAACTACCGTCCCCAGGCGCGTGCCTCGGTCCCCCTCGCCGTCCCGGACCTCGCCGCGTTCGAAGATCTCCTCGCTGCCAACCAACGTCTGGAGCTCATCGGTCGGCCCAACACCCGGGGAGGCGACGAACGGGATCCCTCGCTGGCGGCCGCACGCCTTGCCCAGGCGGCACTCGAACAGGCCATCAACGACCTCAAGCGCGACGTGGTCCATAGCGCACTCCCTCACGATCGCCTGGGCGTCGTGGCTCGGGAGCTCATCCGCGCTGCCCGGATGGACCTGGAAGAAGGCGGCGTCAGCACCCTCTACGTTGCCGTGGGCCTGCTGCGGTGGATGGAGCCAGGAAAGCGGTCGGCACGCCTTGCCCCGCTGATCCTCTACCCGGTGACCCTCGAGCTGGAGCGGGCACGCGGACGGGTGCACCTGAAACGCCGCCCGGACGAGGAGCCCATCGCCAACGTCACCCTGATCGAGAAGCTCCGGCGGGACGTCGACGTGGACCTCTCGCGCCTGGCAGAGCTGGCCACCGACGACTCCGGCCTCGACATCCGCACGCTGCTCCGGGAGGCGCGCGAGGCCATCCAGGCGAAGGAGGGCTTCGAGGTTCTCGAGGAAGCGCACCTCGCGCGGTTCTCCTTCTCAAAGTTCCTCATGTGGAGGGATCTCGAGGACCACGCCTCGATGCTGCTCCAGAGCCCGGTGATGCAGCACCTGGCCGGCGCTGACTCCACCTGGGAAGACATCCCGAACCCGGTGGATCCCGCACGGCTCGACGCGGAGGTGCCGCCGCACGCGCTCCCCATGGTGCTCGAGGCGGATGCCTCACAGCAGGCCGTGGTCGCCTCCGTTCTGCGCGGTCGCAGCTTCGTTCTCCAGGGCCCACCGGGGACGGGGAAGTCGCAGACCATCACCAACCTCATCGCCGCGGCCATGGCAGATGGAAAGCGGGTGCTCTTCGTCTCGGAGAAGATGGCGGCGCTCGAAGTGGTCCACCGACGGTTGGTGGAGGC
>DATGQN010000023.1:0-17613 GCA_035304185.1 Myxococcaceae bacterium | reverse complement strand
GCGAGCTCGGTCACCGCGCTGATCGAGTTCACGTCATCGAGGCAACCCGTCGGGATTCCGCTGCCCGTGAAGCAGAGCGAGGGATCTGCGAGGACGCACTGGCAGGTCTCCGGGGTGACCGGGTGGTTCTCGTTGCAGTTCGGCAGACCGTCGGTGAGCAGCAGCACAAAGCTGTTGCGGCCACCCGACGTGTCCCGGAGCTCCTCGACGCTGCTGTAGAGGAAGCGCAGGCTCTCGGCCGTCGGCGTCCCGCCGGCGGTCTCGTCGTCCTGGAAGTCGTTGTCCGCGCCGGTGCGCGCCTGGATGGCCTGGATGACCGCGTTCACCTCGCTGGCCTTCGCCGCGAGGACCGTCCGGTCATCGCCTTCGGGGAAGTCCACGAACGTGCGCGGCGTGGGGCTGCACTGCCCCTGGATGGGATAGGCGGCCAACGCGACGCGGAACGGATAGGTGCCATCCGGACGCGGCGCCAGGAAGGCATCGATGGCCTCCTGAAGCCGGCTCAGGCGCGTGGGGCAGGAGACCTCGTCGCACGGCGGATTGCCGATCACGCCGCAGATGTCCTCGGGGTTGGGGCCGGTCTTGCAGGCCGCCAGCGAGGGATCCTCGGGTCGGTCCATGGAGTCCGACTTGTCGAGCAGGATCATGAGGTTCGGAGGGCTGACCGTCGCCTCCACATCTCTCGACACCGTCTCGACACCGACGGCGCGCGGAACGACCGGCTCGAAGTCGTAGGTCTGGCACCCGGTCGCCACCGCTCCAGCAAGTCCCAGTGCAGCCACCGCAACCGGCAGTCCCCAGTTGAATCGCATCTTCATGTCACCTCGGACGGAGCCGGGAGCCGAGGCATCCCGACGGGTACGCTACTGATGGCCTGCAGCCTGCCACCTCTTCGGGGCGCAGGTCCACGTTCCATGTACCTCAGGATTGCGGGATCGTTTCCGCCGGCGGCCGGATGGTGCCGTCCGCATCGATCACCGCTCCGGTGAGAGGGAAATCCTCCGCGCTGAGCGAACGGAACAGCTCGAGTGAGCGACCCTGGGGATCCGGCGCCGGAACGCCGCGGCCTTCGAGCAACGTCGGGATCAGCCGCCCCGACACGTACTCTCCCTTGCCGTTGAGGGTCAGCTCGAGGATGGCGCTCAGGCCATTGGGACCGCGCAGATTGAAGCGCCCGTAGGTGGCGAAGTTCCCGAGGGAGTAGGCGATGAGGCGCCCCTGGTAGAACTCGAGGCCGCGGGGAACGTGGGGCCCGTGGCCGATGACCGCGTGTGCGCCGGCATCGATCACCACGCGGGCGAACCGGCGGAGGTGTCCGCGGTTCTCGCCGTAGAAGGTCTCGGGACCGTCGGGGACGTGCAGCGCCTTGGAGCCCTCGGCGCCGCCGTGGAAGCTCACCACGACCAGGTCGTGCGACTCGGCCGCTTTCGCCACCAGGGCCGCGGCCGCCTCGTGATCGTTCACATGGTTGCCGGTGGCCGCGGTGTGGAAGGCGACCATCGCGACCTTCAGACCCTTGGAGGTGACCGTGGCGATCGAATCCAGCGGGCCGCTCCAGGCGATCCCCGCGGCGTCCAGCGTCTGCTCGGTCTCACGCCGGCAGGCATCACCGAAGTCACCCGCGTGGTTGTTGGCGGTGGAGGCCAGGTCGACGCCGGCCTCGGTGAGCCAGCGCACGTAGCTGGTGGGCGTCCGGAAGGCGTAGCAGTTGCCGCCCTTCCCGCACTTGGTGCTCTCGCCCGAATCACAGAGCGGCCCCTCGAGATTGATGAAGGTGAGGTCCGCGTCCACGAGAGCGTCCTTCACCTGAGCCAGCATCTGCGCGCCGCCCTCGGGCGGGAGGTACTCGCCGTCACCGGGGAAGTCGGTGCCCAGCATCACGTCGCCGACCGCGCGCAGTCGGACGGTGAGCGTGGCCGGATCCACCGGTTCCGGAGCAGGCACCGCCGCAGGGACGACCTCGCCCTCCCCTTCACCGACCGCCTCCACGACCGCCACGTCTTCCGGCGGCGGTGCAGCCACCGCTTCGAGCGCGGAGGGAGCCTGGGCCCGCTGAGCGGTACAGCCCACCGAGATGAGGGCAAGCAACAGGACGACGACGAGGGACGGTGCAGTGGGTCGCATGGGACCGGCACCTTACCGGTCCCTCCCCGGTTCGAGGAAAAACCTGGGCGCGTGATGGGCAGCGCCTGCCCGCTGAGCCACCGTCAGGACACGCCGAAGTCCCTGTAGCCGCCCCGAGCGTCGGGGCCGGGGGCGTTCTCAGTCGTCGTGGTCGTCGTGATCGTGCGCGTCATCGCGGTCGTCGTCGCCGCGCTCCGCGCTCTGATCACCCGGATAATCGAGCGTCCGGGGGCGTTCGCTCTGCTCCCGCATCTCCCGCTGCACGTCGCTGCGACTCGGCGCGGGCCGGGTCTGGAACAGCGCACAACCGCTGAGGAGGAGGGACAGGATAAGGGCCAACGTCGTCAGGAGGGATCGGTGCATGGGACGGACTCTAATCCCGGCGCGGGGCCGGTGACGGAAATCAACGGGTGTGGCGGGCGCTCAGAAGGTGAGGGTCCGAGCCCCCTGGGTGAGACGCCAGATGGTGGGGAGCCCCGGGACCTCATCGAGCACGTTGGAGAGCTCCTCGGGAACGAAGCCGCAGATCCGGACGGTCGTGTCGCAGGCGACCAGGCGGGCCCCCAGGGAGCGCGCTTCGGCGAGCATGGTCGAGGGGTTGGGGACGCCGAGCCCTTCGGCGCGGGTGCGTTCGGCCATCTCCCGTTCGGTCCGCGGCTCACCGAAACGTCCACGGACGAGCTGCCGGAGGGCATCGAAGGAGAAGACGTAGAGGACCTCCTCGCCCATCGCGACGGCGGTGAGTCCCATGGTGGTGGCCTGGAAGGCGGGCTCGAAGGTGCCGCTCTGGAGGAAGAAGACGACGCGTTGAGACATGGCGTGAGACTATCCGGATTCCGCGGCACATCCGGAATGGTTCCGGTGAAGTCGCCGGTTCGGGTTCACCATGCGTCCCACCGTCCTGCTCTTTGATGTCGATGGCACCCTCGTGACCACCGGAGGCGTGGGCCGCCGCGCCCTGACGCGCGCCTTCCGTGAGGCCTACGGCCGCGAGGATGCCTGCGCGCATTTCAGCTTCGACGGGATGACCGACCGTGCCATCGCCCGGAACGGACTGACGGCCATCGGTGTGGACGTCACCCCCGAGCGGATCGACGCCCTCCTCTCGGACTATGTCCGCTTCCTCCGCGAGGAGATCGCCCGGGGAGGTCGCCAGGGCTACATCGTCCACGCAGGAATCCCCGAGGCGCTCGCCGCGGCGTCCGGTCGCAACACCATCGCCCTGGGACTCGGCACCGGGAACCTGCGGGAGGGAGCGATGGCCAAGCTCGAGCCGGTCGGATTGCACGACCGCTTCACCTTCGGAGGCTTCGGCTGTGATGCCGAGGATCGCGCGGCGCTCATCCGTCGCGGCGCCGAGCGCGGTGCGGAGACGCTGGGCCACCCTCTCGAGGCGTGCCGGGTGGTGATCATCGGAGACACGCCCAAGGACGTGGACGCCGCCCGCGCGATGGGTGCCCAGTGCATCGGCGTCGGAACGGGTGGCTTCACCGCCGAGGCGCTTGCCGAGCACGGCGCCACGTGGGCCTTCCCCGACCTCTGCGCCCCCGGCGCGCTCGACGTCCTGCTGGACGGCTGAGGATCCACGTGGAGGGTCCACAAGCGCTTGGAGTCCGGGGGCGGCTTCTTGGTACAAGCCCCCGGCTGCCATGACTGCTCTCTCCACCCTCGAGGCCTACGATCTCCTGCGGCACTGCGCGACGCTTAGCGAGCGCATCGCCCGCGCCGAGGTCGACCAGCTCTCCCGCGCCGGACTCGAAGACGAGAAGGTCTGGCTGCATCAGGCCCTGGAGCGGGTCGAGCCCCTGCTCCCGGTCATCGAGGAGATGCTGCGACGCTGCAGGGAACTCCCGGAGCTGGCACCGGCACGCGAGGATCATGCGCAGGTCGTCCAGGGCGCCTGGGTCGACGCCCTGGAGCGGCTGGTGGGCGCCCTCACCCATCACGCGGGAAGCCGCGCCCCCATCCTCGAGACCCTCTTTCCCCACCTGAAGCTCCCCCCGCTGCGTCGCGCGAGCCCCGAGGTGGTCCGCGCCTACGCAGCGGATCTCGAGCGGCGCAGCCGGTTGGGCTACGTCAAACGCATCTTCGCCGGACCGGACTTCGCCTTCGTGGAGCCGTTGGTGCTCGCGGTCTTCGAGCGGATCGCGGAATGGGAGGCCTGCTTCGAGCCCGGCAGCCTCACCGAGGAGGAGGCCGCGCCCCTTCGGGATGAGCTGGCCGCCCTCACCGCCACCGTCGAGCGCCAGATGCGTCAGGCGCGCCTCCTGGCCGAGGCGTCTCTGTGCCCGGTGGAAGGAGCCTTCGAAGCTTCGGGCATCGGAGGCCGTCCTCGGCGCCGCGTGGGAGCCGTGGAGATCGAAACGCCCCCCGGATTGGATCCGGAACCCGAAGACGATGGTGTGTCTCTCGTGGAGGCTCTGGGTTGGGGCGGGTCGAGCCGAGCGGACGAGGTTCCCCGGGGTGAGGCGGCAGACGTCTCTGATGCCGGTCCCGACGCCGAGCGGGATCCCGAGCCAGCTCCGTCGGCGGATGCGGGGGAGGTGCCCCGACAGGGGGAAGCCGACGCAGCTTCGGACACCACGCCCGGCGAAACCGCACATGCGGATATGGCAGGTCCCTCTGCCTCGCCCGACGACGGAGATGTCGCCGAAGCGAACGTCCCGCAGGCCCAACCGGACGCCGCTTCCACCGAAGGCGCTGAGTTCTCCGAGAAGGCGTCCGCGACGCCATCCTCCCAGGCGCCCTCCGCAGCCCCGGCCAGCGCCCCCTCCGCCTCCAACGAAGCCGGGGCACGCCGGAAGAAGGCAGGCCGCAAGGCGAAGGCGTCCGCTTCGAGGAAGGCTGCCGCTGCCGGGCCGACACCAGCGCCGGCAGATGCCGCGGGCGTGGCGTCCACCGAAGGGTCCGTGGCGCCGACCTCCGGTGCCGGGACGGATGCGAGCAACACCGCACCCGACGAGCTGGGGACTGGCGCCGAGGCACGCACAGCGGAGGCGACTTCAGCAACCGCGGACGCTTCGGCGGCGGAGCCGGCTCAGACGCCTTCTGAACAGGGCTCCGTGCAGGCAGCGGAAGCGAACAGCCCCCGGGCTGTGACGTCGCGACGATCGCGGCGCGGACGCACCCGAGCCGCTCCGGTGCCCGCTCCGGCGGATGACTGAAGGAGCGGACGGACGTGACGACGACCGCGCTCCCCATCGATCCCCTGCTCCCGGAGATCATCGGGACGCTGAAGGACCATCCCTCGCTGGTCCTCGTGGCCGCTCCGGGCGCTGGCAAGACCACCCGCGTCCCCCGCGCGATCCTCGAATCCGGGTTGGCGGGCGGGAAGGAAGTGGTCGTCCTCCAACCGCGGCGTCTGCCCACCCGACTCGCCGCCTCCCGCGTCGCGGAGGAGCTCGGCGAGAATGTCGGTGAACGCGTCGGCTATCAGGTCCGCTTCGACGAGGTCCGCGGCCCGAAGACACGCCTCTCCTTCGTCACCGAAGGCATCCTCACCCGGAAGTTGCTGGCGCAACCAACGCTGCCGGACTGCGGCGTGGTGGTGCTGGACGAGTTCCACGAGCGACACCTCCAGGGGGATCTCGCCCTGGCCCAGCTCCGGCAACTGCAACGCGGCGCGCGACCGGATCTGAAGATCGTCGTGATGTCGGCAACCCTCGAAGCCGAGCCCATCGCGGCCTACCTGGGCGGCGCCCCCCTGCTGCGCTCCGAAGGTCGCCGTTTCCCGGTCAGCGAGCAGTTTCTCGAGCAGCCCGACGAACGTCGGATCGAGGAGCAGGTGCTCTCCGGCCTCAAGCGCCTGGTGCAGCAGGCAGTCCCCGGAGACATCCTGGTCTTCCTGCCCGGCGCAGGAGAGATCCGACGATCCATGGCGCTCTGCGCGGACTACGCCGAGCGCCACGGGTTCGATCTGCTTCCCCTCCACGGGGAGCTCCCACCGGCTGAGCAGGATCGCGCGGTCCGTCCCGGCCCCCGCCGCAAGATCATCCTCTCCACCAACGTCGCGGAGACCTCGGTGACCATCGAAGGCGTGGGGGCCGTGCTGGACACCGGGCTCGCGCGGGTCGCCACCCACTCTCCCTGGTCGGGGATGCCCGCCCTACGGGTCGCGAAGATCAGCCGGGCATCGGCCATCCAACGCGCCGGCCGCGCGGGTCGCACGCGTGAGGGCCACTGCCTCCGCCTCTACACCCGACACGACTTCGACGGCCGGCCCGAACACGACGTCCCCGAGATCCGGCGCCTGGACCTCACCGAGGCGGTGCTCGCGCTCTACGCGCAGGGCGTCACGGATCCGGCGGCGTTCCCCTTCTTCGAAGCGCCTCCCGAAGCTTCGGTACATGCGGCCATCACCCTGCTGCGCGACCTGGGTGCGGTCGATGAGGGAGGCCGGCTCACGCCCATCGGTCAACGGCTGATGCGGATGCCGCTGCATCCCCGGCTCGCGCGCGTCCTCGACGCCTGCGCCGAGCACGGTGTCGGTGACGAGGGGGCGACGGTCGTGGCGCTCCTGGGCGAGCGCGATCTGCGGCTCGAGACCCGCGCCCGCTTCGACACCGGTCCCCGCGGCGCCACCCGTGCCACCCGCGAAAGTGGACCTTCGGATGTGCTGGCCCTGCTCGAGCGGTACCGACAGGCCGAGGCTGCGCATTTTCAGGCCGGGCGCCTGCGCTCCATGCAGATCGACGTCGCAACCGCCCAGACCGTGAGCCGGGTGAAGCAACGTCTGACGCGTGGCCTGGAGAGGAAGGTCTCCCGTCCCTCCACTCCGGAGCTGGTGGAGCAGGCGCTCATGCTCGGACTTCTCGCCGGCTTCCCGGATCGCGTGGCCCGACGTCGCAAGGCGCACGCGCCGGAGGTGCTGTTGGTGGGCGGGACGCCCGGGACCCTGGAACCCTCGAGCGTGGTGCACGAGGCGCCCCTGCTCATCGCCGTCGACGCCGAAGAACGCCAGGGAACGCGCGGGGTCCGGATCCGGCTGGCCAGCGAGATCGAAGCGGAGTGGCTGCTCGAGCTCTTCCCGGATGCGTTGGAGGAGTTGGACACCCTCACCTGGAACGCGTCCACGCAGCGGGTCGAGCGTCTGCGGCAGGTCATGTACCGGGGGCTGGTCCTCGAGGAGCAGCGCTCGGTGGCGCCCGCGGGTCCGGAGGCGGGTCGGGTGCTCGCAGAAGCCGCCGTGGCCGCCGGCATCGAGCGCTTCGTGGATCCCGAGGCCCTCGAGCAGTGGCGGATGCGGGTGGAGCTGCTCGCCGAGGCCCATCCCGAGCTGAACTTCCCCTCGCTCGACGCCGGCTTCTTCGCCGAAGCACTGGCCGAACTGAGCGAATTGGGTGCCCGCAACTTCGAAGAGCTCCGCGAGCTCGACGTGCTCGGCGCACTCCGCAACCGGCTCACCTCCGAGCAGTCACGGCTCCTCTCCAGCCAGGTCCCGGATCGGGTGCAGCTGCCCGGAGGCCGCAACCTGCAGATCCATTACGAGCCCGGCAAGCCGCCCTGGATCGCCTCACGCCTGCAGGACTTCTTCGGGATGGCGAAGACGCCCACCATCGCCAATGGTCGCATCCCGCTGGTGCTGCACCTGCTCGCGCCCAACATGCGCGCAGTCCAGGTGACCACGGATCTGGCCGGCTTCTGGGAGCGCCACTATCCCTCGCTGCGCAAAGAGCTCGGGCGGAAGTATCCGCGCCACAGTTGGCCTGAGGATCCCCTCACCGCCAGCCCTCCGGCACCCCGTCCGCCGCGTCCGCGGCGCTGAAGGGGGTGCTGCGCAGGGAGCTGCGCGTCAGACGCGCTCGAGCTGCTTGGTCATCTCCAGGTGCGGCATGCCGGCTTCCTGGAAGACGTTCCCCTCGGGCTCGTAGCCGTGCTTCTTGTAGAACTCGAGGGCGTAGATCTGCGCGTGCAGCACGATGCCGTCGACCTTGCGCTTCCGTGCCTCGGCCTCGAGCGCCTCGAGCAGCAGGGATCCGATGCGGTTGCCGCGGTTCGCGCGGAGAACGGCCATGCGCCCCACCTGCGCCCAACGACCGCTGCGGCCTTCCGGCGCCTCTTCGAGCAACACGAGCCGGCCGGTTCCCACCGCGTGGCCATCCTGGAACGCGAGCACGTGGTACGCCGAGGCGTCGGCGTCGTCCCGCTCGATCCCCTCGGGAACGTGCTGCTCCTCGATGAAGACGACCTCGCGGATGGCGAGCGACTGGAAGAGCTCGGCTTCGGAGCGGACGGCTTCAATCTTGACCGGGCGGGTCTCTGGGACCTCTGGAGTCGACATCGGCGACAACCTACATAAACCGATCGGAAGACGCAGCGGAATCGACGCAGGGAATGGGTGGTTCGCCGAGCGGCCGGGCAGGTGCCGGGTTGAATGGCGCCGCGCCGCAGGGCGTCGTGGCCGGGCATCCGCCGGAGGTTCCGTTGAACGCAAGCGCGCCGCAGGGCCGGGACGGTCCGGAAGGCCGTGCTACCGTGGAGACGTCATGCGAGTTCTCAGCCCCCTGCTACTCATCGCCGTGGTCCTCGGTTCAGACGTCGCGCTGGCCCAGAAGGAGATCATCTTCGGCACCTCCAAGCCGCCGGTGTTCCGCGCCGAATCGCTCGATCAGCGCTTCCGCCGCACGCGCCTCTCCACCGCCCTGCGCTCCGGACAGGTCGGCCCCGAGTGCGTCCAGGTCGTCGGTGGATTGCTCGCCGCCGTCGCTGAAACCGGGATGCAGTTCCACAAGCGGGACGAGAACCTCTTTCTCCACCAATCCCTGTCCCACGCCATCGACACCCAGCTCTCGAGCCCGACCTTCAATGGTCGCGCGTACTACCTGGCGCTGGTGCGGGAGGTCCTCATCAGCGGTCGCCTTCCGGCCTCCTGGCTCAGCGTGGCCCAGGCCATCGCGCCCGCCTATCCCGCGCTCGATCTCGGCAAGCTCAGTTTCCTCTCCAAGGGGATCCAGCCCATCGACAGCTTCCACTTCACCCTGGGGAGGCTGCGCCAGCAGTACGAGATCGAGGTGAAGCAGGCCACGAGCGTCAACGCCGCCTCGGCCTTCGAGAACTTCAAGGACGACTACACCGACCGGAGCGTGGCGTGGGGCGAGCTCACCCTGGCCGACCTCAAGGTCGAAACGCCCAAGGGGAAGGATGGCTTCGATTCGTATGAGGCCCCCAAGCAGGTGGCGATCCTCCACATCCCCCGCCCCGAGCCCCTCACCCATGACGACCGGCTCGATCGCTTCCTCGGGGGCAAGAAGCGTCCCAAGGGCCCCCTGGTGAAGGTGCGCGCGGAGCTGCACCCCACGCAGTACCTCTCTCTGGACCGCCTGCCCAAGGGAACGCGGCTGATGGTCCGCGGCCGGCTGTGGAGCTTCAACAAGGACGTGAGCGAGGTGGAGATCCGGGATGCGCAGCTGTTCCTGGATCCCGACTGGTCGCGCGGCGCCACCCTCGCGCTCCCGGGTGCCCTCAACGGTTGCTCGCTGGCGGTGAACGACCTCACCGGCCTCGCGCCGGCGCAGCCCTCCGGCTTCGGACACTGACGGCCCCGGCGGGTCCCGTTCCGGGAGCTCGACGCGGCGTCGGGAAGCCACGCAACGCCTCCCGCTCCTCCGGGGTCACGCAACGGCCTGCCTCGACCGGCGCGGTCCTCAACTCCGGACCCTCGTCCCGTCCGTCGGGCGACCGCCGTCGACGTCCTCCTCGGGATGAGGCTGGACCACCCTTTGCTCCCGGCACGCCCGCCGCCGATGCGGACGATCCCCTGCTTGATGGCTGAGCAGGTCGTGCGCTCCGGCAGCGGGACGTTCTGCCCACGAGGAGCCCCATGACACGCCCACTCTCCCCCGCCGCTCCCTCCGGGAGTCCGGTCCAGGCCGCCCCACGTCCGGCCCCGACGGCCTTCGGCCGGGTCTTCGCAGACGCTCAGGACGCCCCGCGCCGCCTGACCTCGCCCGAGCCCCCCGGGCTCCTGCGCCTCCCCTCCGGGGTTCCTGCGCAGGGGGGGCTGTCGCCGCTTCTTCGCGGCGGCGACCTCCGACTCGCCGGTGGCACCCCACTGATGGCCCCCATGGCGCGCGTTGCGAGGGGTTCGGGCCTCGTCCCCGAGAATCTGCGGCTTCACCGCCTCCACGTCGGGTGGCAGCAGGAGGCTCGCAGCGAGGGGTTGCTGGGCGCGCTCGAGCAGGTGCTCGAACGCAGCGCTTCGTTGGAGCGTTGGGATCGCTCCCGGCAGGAGACCCTCCGTGAGCCGCGCCCGGCGGATCGATGCGCCACGTTCAGCGGCCCTCCACTTCCCGGCCCTCCGCCCTTCGACATGGCGGCAACGGAGCCGCGCGGACGGGCAGACCTGCAGGCGTCCTCAGCGGGTGGCGGTCCGACGCAGGCGTCCGGGCCGGCAGCTTCACCGGCGCCGCGGAGTCAGCAGCTCCTGGCGCTGGTGGAACGCATCGAGGCCTGTGTCCGGGAGGGACGTCCCGCGCTGTCACTCGAGCTCGCAGGGACCGGCTGGGCGGTCGACCTGGAGCGCCACGCCCTCGGAGGGGTCGTCCTGCGGCTGCAGACGCCGCCCCACGGGAAGGCGCCCGATCTCGAGGCGCTGCGCCAGGAGCTCCGTGCTCGAGGTGTCACCCTCAGGGAGCTCTCCTGTGGCCCCCGGCCTCTTTCAGTGACACAGGCCCACCGGACCTGATGGAGGGGCCAGGCCACCAGACGCGAGCAGGTCAGCTCCCCCGAGCAGCCCGAACGCCGCCCGGCACAGAAGCCGTCTGGACATGGGAGGCGTCGTCCGGCCCGTTGTCTGAGATCGGGAGGGCGTCGACCCTCCGGCCCCACCCTCGGCACCTCCGACGCCTCGGGATGAGGTCCATCCGCAGGACCTCCTCCATCCTGCGTCTCAGTCGCCGGCGCCGGGCTCGAGGCTCAGCAGCTCGCGCTTGTTCTGCTTGTCCTTGTACTCCTCGGCCTCGGGAAGACCGGGGCGCTTCTCGGCGATGTTCGGCCACTTGTTGGCCAGGTCCGCGTTGAGCTGGATGTACTCCTGATGCTCCGCAGGCACCTCGGTCTCCGGAAGGATCGCCTTGGTCGGGCACACCGGCTCGCAGGCGCCGCAGTCGATGCACTCGTCCGGGTGGATCACGAGGAAGTTCTCACCCTCGTAGAAACAGTTGACCGGACAGACCTCAACGCAGTCGGTGTACTTGCACTTGATGCACGGGTCGGTGACGACATAGGCCATGAAAAGCAGCTCCCTGGGCGTGGGCGTGAATGCCCCTGCACTATCCCTGATGCCTGCCTGCTGCAAGCATCGACCGGGCCTGTGGGAGCAGCAGCTCAACGCTTCTCCTCCCCCGAAGGCCCCTCTGCGACTTCGGCGCGGCCGCGCGGAGCATCGCCACGCCGTCCGGCGCTAGCGGCCCATCAGGCCCTGCGCCAACAGCTGCTCGGCCACGAGGATGGCGCCCTTGGCGGCCCCCATCTTCGTGTTGTGCGAGACCAGCACGAACTTGATGCCGTTCTCGAGCACGGCGTCCTTCCGCAGGCGCCCCACCGAGGTCACCATGCCGTTCCCGGCGTCGCGATCGAGCCGGGGCTGTGGACGGAAGGGATCCTCATGCAGCCGGATCCACGCCTCGGGAGCCGACGGGAGCCCGCGTGCGACCTCCTGGCCCTTCCAGCTGCGCAGGACCTCCGCCACGTCCTCGAGGCTGGCCTCACGGCCCAGGGACACCGAGACCGCCTCGGTGTGCCCCTCGAGGACCGCGACGCGGGTGCAGGTCGCCGAGAGCTTCAGCGGCAGGCGCTCCACCGTCCCGTCCACGAGCCGGCCGAGGATCTTGGTCGCCTCGACCTCCACCTTCTCCTCCTCGTTGGGGATGTGGGGGATGACGTTGTCGGTGATATCGAGGCCGATGACCCCGGGTGAGCGACCGGCACCGCTGATGGCCTGCAGCGAGGTGAGCATCACCGCCTTCACCCCGAAGGCCTCCTTCAGCGGAGCGAGCGCCAACGCGAGGCCGGTGGTGGTGCAGTTGGGGATGGGGAGGATGTAGCCCCGGGTCCCGCGCTTCTCCTGCTGGAGGCGGACGAGCTGGGCGTGATCCGCGTTCACCGGTGGGATCACCAGCGGCACATCGTCTTCGTAGCGGAAAGCGCTCGCGGTGGAGACCACCGGGATGGACTGGGCGAGCCGAGGCTCGAGCTCACGGGCGACGTCGCTCTCCACCGCGGAGAAGGCGAGATCGTAGTCCGCAGGGTTCACCGCGCTGCCGTCGAGCACGGTCATCTGCGCGAAACGGGATGGGAGGGGCTCGGGAAGAAACCAGCCGACCATTCCGCTGCTGCCCTTGAGGGCTTCCTCGTAGGTCTTCCCTGCGCTGCGCGGGGAGGCTGCCAGACCGGTGATGTCGATCTGCGGGTGGTCGGCCAGTGCGGCGAGGAACTGCTGACCGGCCAGGCCGGTGGCGCCGATGACGACGGCTCGAAGCTTTGCCACGGGTGGGGCCCTCTCTTGGACAGGAGTGCAGGTGTCCCACGGTCGGGAACCCTCGGTGGCCCCGGGCGGGAGCGGTGTCCCTATCGCAGCCCACCCGGGCTTGGCTATCCATGCCCGGAGATTCCTGACCGGACGCCCCGTCGGCCGCTCCTGCTTGACCCGATTGGGGCGCCCGCTTATAAGCCCCAGCCCGCCGGCGCCATAGCCAAGTGGTAAGGCAAGGGTCTGCAAAACCCTCATTCCCCGGTTCGAATCCGGGTGGCGCCTCTTCCCCTCCCCGTCGACGTCAGCAGTCGGTTTCGACCGCGCCGATGTCCGGGGCGGCCCCGCAGTAGGCCTCGCCGCGATCCGCGCCCCTGTCGACGGCCGCCGGCCCCGGGCTCAGCTTCTCGCCCGAGAGTCCCGGGTCCTCGCCCAGCGAATCCCCGAAGCCCATGGCGCGGAAGGCGTCCAGGTTGAGCGGCTCGGCGGCATCCGCGTGCTCGAAGGTGGCGTCGGGACGGAAGAGGTTCGCGGAGGTCACCAGGCCGGGCGCCTGGTTTCCGAGCCGCACGCCCACCGCGGTATCGACGATGTTGTTGCTGACCTCGGCGTTCTCGGTGGGACCACCCGTGCCGCGGCCGAGGACCAGGCCGGGGCCGGCGGTCCCGGTCACCGTGTTGTGGACCACCACCGGCGCGCTGGCGTTCTCCACGCGGATCCCGTGTCCGAAGGCGCCGCCATCGGCGTGGATGTCGCGGATGCGGTTGCGACGGATGACCACCCCACTGGGCATGGGACCTTCGCGGTTACCGCCGACCGAGATGCCGGTCCCGGCGTTGTAGATCTCGTTCTCCTCCACGAGCACGTTGGTCGCCGAGTAGTGGACCACCACCGCGTCGCCCTTGGACGAATCCACCGCCTGGAAGCCGTGCATGCGGTTGTGGCGGATCTCCACGTCGTGACAGGTCTTGATGTCCACCGCGTTCTCACGCGTCGAGTAGAAGTGGTTCGCCTCGATGATCACGCCCTGCGCCGGCGGATCATTGCTGAAGCCCTCGGGCCCCAGACACTGCACGCTGTCTCCGCTGGTGTTGTGGATGTCGTTGAAGCGGATGCTCACGTTGCGGCTCGTCGGCTGCACCACCACGCCGTGGCTGTCCGTGGAGCCCTGGTCGAAGTTGTGGATGTGGTTGTTCTCGATGCGCGCACCATCGGCGTAGGCGAAGGTCGTCACCCCGCCGCCCAGCGTGCCGCTGTGCAGGTCGCTGTTGGCGAGGACCGAGCCGTTCACGTCCCCCTGAAAGGTGACCGCGAAGCGACGCTGGCCCTGCAGGTCGAGCTCGAAACCGTCGACGATCCAGTGGGGCCGCGCGATGTCGATGAGCCCCAGCGAACCGTCGGTGGGCACGATCTTCGGACGGCCCTCGCCCTGGAGGGTGATGGGACGTCCCGGCTCCCCGGCCCGGACCTGCTCACCGATGAGGACCTTCTCCGCATAGGTACCGGCGAGCACCCGGATCATGTCCCCGGGGGACGCCTGGGTGATGGCGTGGGAGATGGTGCGGAACGGCGCGTCCGCGCTGCCCGCCGCGGCATCGTCGCCCTCAGGGGAGACGACCCACTCGCGGAGGGTCTCGGTGGACTTGAAGTCCGGCCCGCCGGGAGCGGCAGCGACGGGTCCACCCGCCTCCAGCGGCTGGTGACCTTCGTGCTCCGGAAGGGCCTCCACGGGAGTGTCGGCCACGGACTGCACACCAATCGAGGCGCTTCCGCCCGGCGCGAGGGTCCCGTCCCCGCTGGTGCCACCCCCACCACCCCCACGTTCATCGCGGCGCTGCTCGGTGGCGGTGTCCGGTGCCCCGTCGACGCCACCACCACCACCACCACAGGCGGTCAGCAGCGCGAAGAGGGGAACGGAGAGGAGGGCCCAGCGAGCAGCCGGGCGACGACGACGAGGCAGGTTCAATGAGTCTCGTTGCATCCTCTCGCAACCCTTGCCGGCCCCGGCATTCATCCTCGTGCGTCCGAGCTCCCCCTGCTCCTCCCCAGAGCCGGCCTGCGGGCGGGCGCAAATCCGGTGGAACCCCCGAAGCGATGGCACTACCCTGCGCGGCCCCGTGCGCCGTGCCCTCCTCCCCCTGCTGCTGATCTCCGCCTGCGTGGCCCGTCAGGCGCCGGCAGAGGCCGAGCCCGAGGCCCTTCCGCCGCCGGCCCCCGAGCCCCCGCGCATCGTGGTGACCGAAGCGCCGCCGCCGGTGGCGCCTCCGCCCGGGGACCTCGCGCTGCCCCCGGCACCGGATTCGGTCCAGAGCGCGCTCTACAGCAAGCAGCTCGACTTCCGGGCAGGCGAGCCCATGCTCCCCATCCGGCTCATGGAGCGACAGGACGAGGTCACCTTCGAGCCGCTCGGCCGCGTCCGACTGGTGGTCTCGGGGAGCGTGGAAAAGCGGGTCGAGGCGCCCGCGGGGACCCGCTTCCGGGTCCGTGTCCTCAACGGACGACCGGCAGCCCTGCGCGCACGCGTGATCCTCGCCGAGTTCCCCGGCCGCGATCGGGAAGGCCTGGAGGAGGCCCGGGCCCTGTGGACCTCGCGTGGCCTGGAGGTCTCCACCGTCACCCTGGGCGGCGCCTTCGGGATCGCCGGCAAGGTCATCGACAACCGGCGACGGCTGCTGGTCACCGGCGAGGCCCTCTCACCGGAGGCCGCGCGGGAGAGGCAGGCCGAGCTGCTGCGCACCTTCAACGCCCGCACCCACCTGCACGAGGAGCTCGAGACGCAGCCCACCGGGGTGCTCGAGCTCCTGGACGCGGCCGGGGCTTCGGTCGCGCTGGGGGAGGGACGCATCCTGGCCGAGACGCCGGGAGGCGAAGGCTTCCGGGTCCACCGCGTGGAGTACGGGGTCGGCTACGACTTCCACGGCTTCGAGGACCGCAGCGTGCGCGGCAGCCTCCAGCTCTCGGTGGATCGGCACGGACAGCTGGCGGTGGTCAACATCGTCCCGCTCGAGGTCCTCCTCTACGGGTTGGTCCCGGCCGAGATCTTCGCGCGGGCCCACCCCGAGGCCCTCAAGGCCCAGGCGGTGACGGCACGTGGCGAGGTGCTCGCCAAGATCGGCACCAAGCACCTGGCCGACCCCTACCTGCTGTGCAGTGAGCAGCACTGCGCGGTCTACAAGGGCCGCAGCGGCGAGGCGGCGACCACCACGGCCGCGGTGGACGCCACGCGGGGCGAAGGTCTCTTCGACGCCTCCGGCAGGCTCGTGGACAGCGTCTACAGCGCGGTCTGCGGCGGCCACACCGAGCACAACGAGAACGTCTGGGGAGGTCCCCCCAACCCGAGCCTCCGCGGACGCCCCGACGTTCCGAACCCACCACCTCCCGGCATCGATGCGGCCGAGCTGCCTGCCTTTCTGGAGGGGGGCCAGACGGCGTACTGCCAGACCACGACCTTTGCCCAGCCCAAGCGCTTCCGCTGGAGCCGCCGCTTCACCAGCGCCCAGGTGGACGCGTTGACCCGGCACCTGGACATCGGCCCCGTCCGGGCCCTCACGGTGGTGGAGCGGGGCGTCTCGGGCCGGGCCTCGCTGCTCACCCTCTCCGGGGAGCGTGGGGCGTCGCAGATCCGGGGGGAGCTCAACATCCGCCGGCTCTTCGGGATGCTCAACAGCTCCATGTTCACCCTCCACCCCGAGGTCGACGACGCGGGGAACCCGGTGGCCTGGACCTTCCGCGGCGGAGGTTGGGGCCACGGGGTGGGCATGTGCCAGACGGGGGCCATCGGCCGGGCCGAGCACGGACAGGACTACCGGCAGATCCTGTCGCACTACTACAATGGAGCGCAGGTCGCCCCCATCTACTGAAGGCCCTTCCCTCGCGGACCGCGACGGGGAGACAGGCAGGCCGGGGGCCGCTTGAGTGGGGCGGCCGGACGGCGCATCTTCGCTTCGGGTCCACCGGTCGGGACTGTCCGCGGACCTCAGGCGTTGTACGTCGTTCCCTGACGTCGTCCGGGCGGGCCCTGCCCTCCCCGGATTCACCGCCCTTTGATGAAGCACGTGTCGGACATGGAGTCTCCCAGGCCCCCGCGACGACGACGCCGGACGAGCGAGCCGAGCCGGCTGCTGCTGGCGCTCGGGCTGACCCTCGCCTTCCACGTCCTCGTCCTCGTGGGGGTGGTGCTCGCCTCCCGCCTCCCCTCCTCCCGGCGCCCGGTGGTGGAGCCGGGTACCGCGGTGTCGATGCAGACGCTGTCGGCGGAGGATTGGGAGCGCAACCGTGCCCTCGCCGATCCCGAGGAGGCCGAGCGCCGGCGCGTGGCGGCTTCCGGCAACATCCCTCAGGCTCCCACCGACCGTAGCTTCGAGCCTCCGAAGCCCGAGGAGGAGAAGGAAGCGCCGCCGGAGGCGCCCAAGCCGCCCGAAGAGGAGCGGCCCGCAGGACCGGTGGTCGCCACCCAGCCGGGCAATGACGAGGTCCCCGACGATCCGGCCTTTGCCGCCGAGACCAACAACCGGGTGGAGCGCCAGACGCTCGCGCGGGATCGCACCACCAAGTGGAAGAACGCCCAGTCCCGCACCACCGCGGAGCAGGAGCGCCAGGGCAGCGGAACCGACGAGGTGGCCGGGGTCCAGGGCCTGGAGGGGAACGAGGGCGACGGAGACGACGAGGCCCGGAAGCAGGAGGCCGGTCAGGTTCAGCCGCAGGTGGAGATGCCCGGCTCTCAGGAGCGCCCGGAGTACGCCATGCGGCCCCCCACCGAAAGGCGACCGGGTGACGGCCCCGCGATCGACAATCAGCCCGGAAGTGAGGGCTTCGAAGGCAACTCCGACCGGCTGCAGATCACCCCGGGACAGGAAGGGGCAGGTGCGGCGGGACAGCGGGGTTCGCAGGGACGCCGCGGGCAACGGGGCCTTGCCACCCTCATGCCCTCGAGCGCGGTGATGGATCGCATCACCGGTGCGGCGGCCTCGGACGTGCGGGACGAGAACATCGAAGAGGGGGATGGCACCTTCCTCAACACC
>DATGQN010000022.1:0-3698 GCA_035304185.1 Myxococcaceae bacterium | reverse complement strand
GCGCCTTCAACTTCGACGGCGAGTTCAACATCGCCAACCGCGGGATCATCGAGTTCGTCGAGGTGCTCAAGCTCGACGTGGCCTTCCTCTACGACCTCCTGGGCGCGAGCCAGGAGCACAAGATCAAGCCCAAGAAGTTCCCGCAGACCGACATCGACGAGGTCATCCTCGGGCACACCAACGAGCCCGAGTTCCGCAAGCTCGAGAACAACGAGTTCATGGAGGCGCTGCGGGACCGCACGGTGAAGATCGACATCCCCTACATCACCCGGCTCGATGAGGAGGTCCGCATCTACGAGAAGGACTTCAACGACCGGAAGATCAAGGGCAAGCACATCGCCCCGCACACGCTGGAGATGGCGGCGATGTGGGCGGTGCTCACGCGCCTCGAGGAGCCCAAGAAGCACAACATCTCGCTGCTGCAGAAGCTCAAGCTCTACAACGGCAAGACGCTCCCCTCCTTCACCGAGGACAACATCAAGGAGCTGCGCAAGGAGAGCCAGCGCGAGGGCCTCGAGGGCATCAGCCCCCGCTACATCCAGGACAAGATCTCCAACGCCCTGGTGAGCGACAAGAGCGAGGGGTGCATCAACCCCTTCCTGGTCCTCAACGAGCTCGAGGCCGGTCTCAAGACCCACTCCCTGCTCTCCGGCGAGGACGCCAGGAAGCACGTGAAGGAGCTCCTGAGCGCGGTGAAGCAGGAGTACGAGGACATCGTGAAGAACGAGGTCCAGCGCGCCATCAGCGCCGACGACGACGCCATCGACAAGCTGTGCGGCAATTACGTCGACAACGTGAAGGCCTACACGCAGCGCGAGAAGGTCCGCAACAAGTACACCGGCCTCTACGAGGAGCCGGATGAGCGGCTGATGCGCAGCATCGAGGACAAGATCGACGTGCCCGAGTCGCGCAAGGACGACTTCCGGCGGGAGATCATGAACTACATCGGCGCGCTCGCGCTCGAGGGGCGGCGGTTCGACTTCCGCACCAACGAGCGGCTGCACAAGGCGCTCGAGCTCAAGCTGTTCGAGGACCAGAAGGACAGCATCAAGCTCAAGAACCTCGTCTCGAGCGTGGTCGACCGGCAGACCCAGGAGAAGATCGACCTGGTGAAGGACCGGATGATGAAGAACTACGGCTACTGCGAGGTGTGCTCGACCGACGTGCTCAACTTCGTGGCCAGCATCTTCGCCCGGGGTGACGCGAAGGAGTGAGCCGGAACGTCCGGCACCTCAGCGCCCGTCGCGGCCGATGGGGTGCCGGCGCTCAGAAGAACGCTGCGTGCGATCCGAGGCGCACCAGCAGCAGGCCGGAGCGCATCCGCTCCCGCCTGGACCTCTCCCGACCGGGAGCGACCTTACCGAGGATGGTTTCAGCGGGACTTGCGGCTGTGCGGATGCCGCACGTCCTTGCCCTCGACGTAGAAGATCACCATCTCCGCCACGTTGGTGGCGTGGTCGGCGATGCGCTCGAGGTGCTTGGCGACGAAGAGGCTCGAGAGGGCGCGGGAGATGGTCGACGGATCCTGCGTCATGAGCTCGAGCACCTCGGACTCGATGGCGACGTAGCGATCGTCCACCTCGTTGTCGCGCGCGAGCACCACCCGGGCCTTCGCGGCGTCCGAGGCCACGAACGCATCGAGCACCATGCGCAGCATCCCCACCGCGGCCTCCGCCAGGTGCGGGATGTCCACATAGGGGCGCAGCGCATCCTCGGCGTTCAACTCCTTGGCCCGATGCGCGACGTTCACCGCGAGGTCCCCGATGCGCTCCATGTCGGTCACGACCTTGAGCGCCAGGGTGACGAAGCGCAGATCCGAGGCCGCCGGCTGCCGCAGCGCCAGCATCCGGATGCAGAGATCGTCGATCTCCAGCTCCATCCGGTTGATGCGCCGGTCCTCCTCGATGACCTTCTCCGCCAGCGCCGTGTCCCGCTCCGACAGCGCCCGCACCGAGGAGGTGATCGCCTGCTCGACCAGCCCCCCCAACGTGAGGAGCCGCTCGCGCAGTTCGATGATCTCGGCCTCGAAGGTGGTGTCGATGCGCTGGGACATGGCGGCGGATGCTAGCCGAACTTGCCGGTCACGTAGTCTTCGGTCCGGCGCACTTTCGGGTTGGTGAAGATGGTCTCGGTCCGGTCGAACTCGACCAGCTCGCCCATGTAGAAGAAGGCAGTGTAGTCACTCACCCGCGCCGCCTGCTGCATGTTGTGGGTGACGATGACGATGGTGTAGCGCGCCTTGAGGTCGTGGATGAGATCCTCGATCCGCGCCGTCGCGATGGGGTCCAGGGCAGAGGCCGGCTCGTCCATGAGCAGCACCTCGGGCTCGACCGCCAGGGCCCGGGCGATGCACAGACGCTGCTGCTGGCCGCCGGAGAGCCCCAGCGCCGAGGTGTGCAGCCGATCCTTCACCTCGTCCCACAGCGCCGCGCTCCTGAGCGACTTCTCCACCGTGGCCTCGAGGACCTTCTCGTCCTTCTCCCCCTGGATGCGGGGACCGAAGGCCACGTTGTCGAAGATGGTCTTGGGGAAGGGATTGCTCTTCTGAAAGACCATCCCCACCCGCCGGCGCAGCTCGACCACGTCCAGGTGGCGGTCGTAGATGTCCTGCCCATCCACCAGCGCCCTGCCGGAGATCTTCACCCCCGGGATGAGATCGTTCATGCGGTTGAAGCAGCGCAGGAAGGTCGACTTCCCGCAGCCCGAGGGACCGATGAGGGCGGTCACCTTCCGCTCCGGCATCGCCACGGTGATGCCGTGGAGCGCGCGCTTCTCCCCGTAGGAGAGCTGCAGGTTCTCGGCGGAGAGCTTGGTCTGGGTTTCGGACATGATCGTCTCTGACATCCCGGCCCTCAGGCGGCGCGGAGGCGGGAGCGCAGCACCATGGCTGCCACGTTGAGCAGCGCGGTCACCAGCAGCAGCACCAGCACGGTCCCGTAGAGGATGGGCTTGGTGGCCTCGATGTCCGGGGACTGCGTGGCCAGCACGTACACGTGGTAGCCCAGGTTCATGAACTGGTCGTTGGGGTGGGTCGGCAGGTACGGCAGGAAGTAGGCGGCCCCGGTGAAGAGGATGGGCGCGGTCTCGCCGGCGCCCCGGGCCACCGCCAGGATGGCGCCGGTCAGGATGCCGGGCAGCGCCTGGGGGAGGATGATCCGGACCAGCGCTTCGAACCGGGTGCTGCCCAGCGCCAGCGCCGCCTCGCGGTGTTCGCGGGGGACGGTGCGCAGGGCCTCCTCGGTCGCCACGATCACCACCGGCAGGGTGAGCACCGCCAGGGTGAGGGACGCCCACAGGATGGCCGGCTGCCCCCACACCACCTCGCCCGGGTACCAGAAGGCGTCCATCCGCCCGCCGATGAACTGGATGAAGAAGCCCAGACCGAAGAGGCCGAAGACGATCGAGGGGACGCCGGCAAGGTTGTAGACCGCGCTGCGGATGAGCCGCGCCGGCAGGCCGTTCTGGCGCGCGTACTCATACAGGTAGATCGCGGTGATGACCCCCACCGGGACCACCGCGATGGTCATGATGAGCACCAGGGCCACGGTGCCGAAGATGGCCGGGAAGATGCCGCCCTCGGTCATGCCCTCGCGGGGCGCGGCGCTGATGAACTCCCACGACAGCTGGGAGAGGCCGTTGGACAGCACGTCCCACGCGATGAGGGCCAGCACCAGGAGGATGACGACGGCCGCCCCCCC
>DATGQN010000021.1:0-59218 GCA_035304185.1 Myxococcaceae bacterium | reverse complement strand
ACCATGCACAGACGATCGACCTCGGGACGCAGGCTGCAGATCCCGGTCGAGAGCTTCTCCGGGAGCATCGGCAGCACATGGTCCGGGAGGTAGACGCTGGTCGCCCGGTGGAGGGCCTCGGCGTCCATCGCGCTGTTCTCGCGCACGTAGTGGGTCACGTCGGCAATCGCCACCACCAGCCGGTGACCGCGCGGGTGTGGCTCGGCGTAGAGCGCGTCGTCGAAGTCCCGGGCATCCGCGCCATCGATGGTCAGCAGCGGGAGGTCGCGCAGATCCTTGCGCCCGCCCGAGCGCGCCGTGCGCCCATCCACCTTGTCGGGACAGAGGGCTGCCTCCTCCATCACCGAATCGGGGAAGGCGTCGGAGAAGCCCTGGGAGAAGACGATGGAGAGGACCTCGGAGCTGGGATGTCCCGGACGTCCCAACGAACCGGTGACCTCGCCGGTCAGCCCTTCCCCTTCATCCAGGAGTCCGATGCTGCTCTGAAGCCGCACCGTCACCAGGTCTCCCGGTCGCGCCAGCTGTGTGGGCGGCACGAAGATCCGGTCGGTGAGCTTGCCGTCGTTCGGCTCCACCCAGGCGCGCTTGCCACGCAGCATGTAGAGCCCCACGGCCTGTTCCCGCCGGCGCGAGAGCAGCTCGACGATGCGCCCCTCGAAGCGGTCGCCATCGCTCTTGCGGACCTCGACCCGCACGCGATCCCCATCGAGCGCACGTTGGGCGTCGAACGCGGGGATGAAGATGTTCTCGCCTTCGATCGGGTGCACGAAGCCGTAGCCGTCCCGGTGCATCCGGAGCGAACCCTCGACGAAGACGCCGGTGTTCAGGTCACCGCGGCTCCGCGGACCGCGATCACTCCGAGGGCCCCGATCGCTCCGATGCCGACCGTGAGCCTCAGGCGCGCCCCGACTGGGACGGGCGCCTTGCGCGCGATCCCGCGATCGAGCTGGAGCTCCCTGGCGATCCCGAGGTCCTTCCACCGGCTGGGCCCAGGGACCGGCGCGGCGACGCGTCAGCGGCTCCCCCTCCTTGGTGGCGGTGGGGACCAGGTAGCGCTTGCCCTGCTTGCGGAGCGCGCCCTGCTGCAACAGCGCCTTGAGCGCCCGCTCCACCTCGGGCTTCTGGCCCACGTGGATGTCGGCGGCCCGCATCAGCTCCTTGAGCCCGACGGGACGACCGGCCTGCGCGATGAGCTCGCGCAGGCGCTGCGGTGAGATGGACCCGCGACCCGGACGCTGCCCGCTCAGGCTCGCACCGTCAGGGTCATACGGACCGACTTCGAGACCTGGACCGGCGAGAGCAGCTTGCCCAGGTAGAACTCGATCTCGAAGGTGCCCACGTTGCGCGGGGTGAAGAAGAACTCCCGCACTCCGGCGCTGTTGGGGACCGGCTCGAACGCCACCTCACGCAGGGCCACGCGCTTGGCCACCATGGGCTCAATCGCCCAGGTGTGCTCCGGCTCCTCGTCGAAGCGGACCGAGAGGGCCTCGCCGATCCGGACCTCGGCCTCCAGCGGATCCCCGCCGTGGCGCAGCGAGTGGACCGTGAGGTGCTTGCGGTCGATCTTGCGCACGTCGCCGGCGCGGGGCTCCACCGATTCCACCTCGATGGTGCCGCCCCAGCCGGTGGTCTTGTCCGCCACGCCCGTCACCTGAACGGTGCGGCCGATGAGCTTGCGCAGGCTCTTGGCATTCTTGCCGGTGAGGACGAACGTGACCTGGTGGCGGGTGCCGCCGTTCGAGAGCACCACCACGTAGCGGTCGCCGCTCATCTCGAGCTGCCCGCGCACCGTGGCAAAGCCCTTCATGCCCGCGCCCATGCTCGCGGCCACCAGCTGGGTCACCTCACCGGGCGACAGGTAGCGCAGCTTGGGCTCCTCGGGCGTCACCGTCTCCTCGAGGTCCGCCCGCTTCGCGGTGTAACGGCGCACGTCCACGGTGCCCGCGTAATTGCTGGTCTTGCGGATGAGTCCGCTGACCGAGACGCGGTACTCCACGAACTGGGGGAACTGCGACTGATCCGGCCCCTGCAGCACGAAGTGGAGCTCGCGCTTGTCACGGCCGGTCACCACCAGGGTGGGGAGGTCGTCTTTGACGATGAGCCGGCCCTTGAGGCTGCCCTCCCCGGTGACGCCGCGGCCCTGACCGGCAGTCAGCAGCTGCTCCATCTCCCGGCGGGTGAGCAGGGTTCCCACAGGAGGCAGCGTCTGCGCGGCGCGCAGCTTCGAGCGCTCCACCGCCGCGGCCACTGCCGCCGTTCCCGTCAGGGCGGGTGCCTTGGTCTTCGCCTTCGAGGCCTTGGGCTCAGCGGCGGCCTTGGGGGCCTTCGCCTCCGCGCTCCTGGCGGGCGCCTTGGCCGCCTTCGCCGCAGCCTTGGTCGCCTTGGCCTCCTTCGGCGCAGCCTTGGACGCCTTCGCCGCCGAAGCCTTGGTCGCGGTGGCCTTGGGGGTCGCCTTGCCCTCAGCAGGCTTGGCCTTCGTCGCGGTCGTCTTGGGCGCCTTGGTCGCCGGGGCCTTGGTCTCCTTCGCGGGCGCCTTGGCCTTGGACGCGGGCTTGGCCGCCTTGGTGTCCTTCGCCGCCGCCTTCACGGTCGCCTTCGCCGCCTTGGCGGGAGCCGCCTTGGACGTGGGCTTCGCGGCCACCTTGGTCTTGGCCGTCGGGGCCTTGGCTGCCGGCACCTTCGCAGCCGTCTTGGCCGAGGCCTTTGCGGGCGCCTTGGGAGCCGCCTTCACCGCCTTGGTCGAAGCCTTGGTGGCCTTCGCTGCGGTCTTGGTGTCTGACTTGGAACCTGACTTAGAGGATGCGGACTTCGCCGCAGACTTCGGAGCCGCCTTCGCCACGGACTTCGCTGCCTTTCCGGCCGGCTGAGCCGGCTTCACCTGAATGGATTTGGCCACCGACCTGGGACGAACTGCTCAGTCCCGGCGCACGACGGACCCGCGGGTTCTCCCGCTGAAGCGTGATGCCCGGCCCCCAGCTTTGGCCTCGGCCATTGAGCATGTCTCCACAGAGGTGTCCCGCAGTCAGCGTCAACAGGCATCTCCGCCGGTGGATGAGCAACCGAGCGGGCACGGAACCCCACTCCCTGTATGCGATCGTAGGCCTCTCTGTCAATGTGTGCGTCCTCGACTGCCCAGGGGAAGACACCTCTTCTCCGTCCGCTCAGGAGGACCGTCCGTTGCCCGAACACGCCGCCCTGCTCCCCATCGACGAAGCCCAGGCGCGACTCCTCGCCCTGCTCCCGACCCTCCCTGAGGAGACGGTGGAGGTGGAGGCCGCCCTCGGACGGGGACCGGTCGAAACGGTCCTGGCCCGAAGGACCCTCCCTCCCTGGGACAACTCGGCGATGGATGGGTTCGCGGTCCGTCGTGGGGACCTGACCGGCGGCGAGGTGGAGCTCCCGGTGGTCCGCACCGTCCATGCGGGGGATCCCTCCGGCCCGCCCCTCCCCGCAGGTGCCGCCGTCCGCATCATGACCGGGGCCCCCCTTCCTCCGGGTGCCGACGCGGTGGTGAAGCAGGAGGACACCTCGGCGCCTTCCGAAGGACGGGTCCGCTTTCCCGCCTCCGCGGCGTCCGTCGGTTTCGTCCGCCGTCGGGGCGAGGAGGTCCGGGAAGGTGCGCCGCTGATCCCGGCCGGGACCGGATTGGGGCTCGCCGAGGCGGGACTGCTCTGGGCACAGGGCATCCTGGAGGTCCGGGTCCCCCGGCGCCCGAAGGTGGCGCTGATCTCCACCGGGGATGAGCTGTGCCGTCCCGACGAGGCGCCCCTCGGCCGCATCGTGGACACCAACCTGCCGGTGCTCGCCGCCGCGCTGAGACGGGCCGGCGCCGAGGTGGTGTTCACCGGCCACGCGCCCGACGAACCCGAGCGGGTGCGCGCGCTGCTCGAGCAGGCCGCCACCGCCGACCTGGTGCTCTCCACCGCCGGCGTCTCGGTCGGTGCCCGGGACCACGTCCGCCCCTGCCTGGAGGCGATGGGGGTGGCGCTCGACTTCTGGCGGGTCGCCCTCAAGCCGGGAAAGCCCCTGGTGGTCGGTCGGCGCGGGCAGACGGTGTTCCTCGGCCTCCCGGGCAACCCCACCAGCGCCCTGGTCACCTTCGAGCTCTTCGTCCGCCCTGCGCTCCGGCGGATGCTGGGACACGAGCGTCCCTTCCCCACCCCGGTTCCGGGCCGACTGGACGGGCGCTACACGAAGCCCGCGGGACTCACCCACCTGGTGCGGGTCGCGACCGCGTTCAGGGAGGGGGCGCTCTGGGCCACGCCCCTGCGGACGCAGAGCTCGGGCACCCTGGCCTCTTCCGCGGGCGCCACGCACCTCATGAAGGTGCCCTCGGACGTCTGCTCGCTCGATGAGGGGGCGCCGGTCGAACTCGCTCCCCTGGAGTGGCGCTGGTAAAGGGTGAAACCCCGTCCGCGTTCAAGCATCCATAGGTTCCGTGGCGGGACGGACCGCCGCTTCCGCAACCGCCCTGGCGGATTGCCATTCTCAACGTTGCCCCCTGCGCCACACCCAAGGGAGGGCCTACACGCCATGGCCGACGACGCTCAGAAGACCCACCTGCTCCCCACGCGGAAGCCGACCCACCGGCTCGAGCTCTACTCCGAGGCCGTGGTCCCCACCGGGCGTGGCCCCATGCGGATGGTGGTCTTCCGGGACAAGGTGGATGGCAAGGAGCACCTCGCGGTGGTTCGCGGCGAGGTCGCGGGCAAGGAAGGGGTTCCGGTCCGGGTTCACTCCGAGTGCCTGACCAGCGAGGTCTTCGGCAGCCTCAAGTGTGACTGCGCCGCCCAGCTCGACCGGGCGCTGGACTTCATCGCCCAGCAGGGTTGCGGGATCCTCCTGTACCTGCGCCAGGAGGGCCGCGGCATCGGGCTCGGCAACAAGCTGCGCGCCTATGCGCTGCAGGCCAAGGGGATGGACACCTACGAGGCGAACCGCCACCTGGGCTTCCCGGACGATCTGCGCAATTACGACATCGCCGCCGAGATGTTGAAGCTCCTCGAGGTGACGAACGTGGACCTCATCACCAACAACCCGCTCAAGATCGCGGGCCTGGTCGAGGCAGGGATCCCCGTTCGCCGGCGCATCGCTAGCCGGACGCCCCACAATCCGCATAACCTCGGATATCTCAAGGCGAAGCGGGACCAGACCGGGCACCTCATTGAGCTCCTTCCTCGAGACGACGACTCCGAAGCAGAGGTCGGCTGACGCCGAACCGAACGTCTCACGTCCGTCGCCCGTCTCCCGACGCAAACCGCAAAGCGCCCCGAAGGCGTCGGCCGCACGCACAACGAAGGCGCCTGTCGCGGGCGCTCAGCGCAAGGACTCGGCAGCGGACGATCTCTTCGAGATCGAGTTCTGGGGCGTGCGCGGCTCCATCCCCACTCCGGGCACTGCGACCCGTCGCTTCGGTGGCAACACCCCTTGCGTCGAGGTCCGCTGTGGATCGCAGACGCTGCTCTTCGATCTCGGCACCGGATCGCAGGGGCTCGGCCGGCGGCTGCAGGCCGGCAACAAGCCGGTTCGCGCGGCGATCTTCTTCACGCACTACCACTACGATCACCTGCAGGGCCTGCCGTTCTTCACGCCCTTCTACAATCCGAAGAACCGCTTCCGCCTCTTCGGTGCCGCGCGCGAGGGACGTTCCGCGGAATCGATCATCCGCGGGCAGATGGTGCCCCCCTACTTCCCGGTGAGCGCCGACGCGTTCCGGGCCCAGATGCGGTACGCCGACGTGAAGGGCGATCAGACCCTCCGGATCGGAGCGGTGCGCGTCCGGACCTTCGAACTCAACCATCCGGGTGGATGTCTCGCCTACCGGGTCGACTACCGCGGCCGCTCGTTCGTGTTCGCAACGGACAGTGAGTTCGGCAGCGATCGGGACGCCCCCTTCGCGACCTTCGCCCGCAACGCCGACGTGCTGGTCTACGACGGCATGTACACCGAGGACGAGTACGCCGGTCGCGTGGGCCCGCCGCGCAAGGGGTGGGGACACTCGACCTGGAATGACGCCATCCGT
Organism: Myxococcaceae bacterium; assembly: GCA_035304185.1. Taxonomy (GTDB): domain Bacteria; phylum Myxococcota; class Myxococcia; order Myxococcales; family Myxococcaceae; genus DATGQN01. The sequence goes on along the minus strand of DATGQN010000021.1, from coordinate 53,196 downwards.
GCGGCGGACGCCGCGGGTGCCAAGCACCTGGTCATCTACCACCACGAGCCGTCACGCGATGATGCGGGGATGCAGCAGCTCGAGCGGGACGCACGACGCGTGCGCAAGCAGGGGCTCAGCGTGGCCCGCGAGGCCGGCGTCCTCCGCATCTGAGTGTTCAGGTGGCCTTCAGGCAGCCGACCTGCGCAGCGGCGCGGCCGCGCGGCGCACCGTCTCCCGCAGTCCCTCGAACGGAAGCCGCTCAACCGCGGCCTCGATGGGCAACCACTCCGCCCGGGCGTGCTCGGCGCTGAGGGTGGGCTTGAAGTCCGCCGGGACCCACGCCGCAAACCCGTGCTCCTGTACCAGCCGCGGCGGTTGCGCCTCACCGACACAGAAGCTGTGGACGTATTCCAGATCCACCACCGGCACCCTGGCCCCGGTCTCCTCGAAGAGCTCGCGCGCCGCAGCCTGCTCCGGCGTCTCGCCCGACTCGAAGCGCCCGGTCACCGTCTGCCAGAAGCCGCCCCGCTCAGGACGGCGCTCGAGCACCAGCGCCTGCAGGCCCTCCGGTGACTCACGCAGCAGCGCCACCGCCACGGTCCGGGTGGGCACCTGAGGCGCCACCAGCTCGAGCCCGAAGACGTCGGCATATGCGGCCTCGAGTCGATCCTCGACCTCGGCCAGGGGGACCGTATGTCCCAGCTCCAGCTCGAGGGAGGTGACCCCCGCCTCACGGATGCCGCACGGGACGATGAGGCCGAAGTGGGAGAGCTGCGTGTTCACGTTCAGCGCGAACCCGTGGGAGGTGAGCCAACGCGCCAGGTGCACGCCGATGGCGCAGATCTTCCGGACGTTGTCCCCCTCCACGTCGCCGACCCACACACCCGGCCACTTGGAGATGGTGTGACCTTCCAGCCCATACGAGGCCAGCACCCGCTTCACGCAGGTCTCGACATCGCGGACATAGCGGCGGACGTCCTGGCGCCCCGGCGGCAGAAGGAAGATCGGGTAGCCCACGATCTGACCGGGGCCATGGTAGGTGACGTCGCCGCCCCGGTTGGTCTCGTGGACCCGGATCCCCATCGCCTCCAGGGTCTCCGGCGGCGTCACCACGTTGGCGGACTCCGCCGAGCGCCCCATCGTCAGCACCGGCGGATGCTCGAGCAGCAGCAGCGTGTCGGGCACCTTCCCCTCACGTCGCGCCGCCCCGTACCGCGCCATGAGCGTGAGCCCGTCCTCGTACTCGACCCGGCCCAACCGGAGCACCTGCAGCTCGCCGTCCATCTTCCCGTCCATCCCTTCAAGCGGATTCGGTCGTCGGTGGCCGCGCGATCCGGCCCCCGCGATCACTGTGAGCCGGCACCACGCGGGGAGCCGCGCTTCTTCGCGTCCTGGTCCTGTGCGCCTGCCTTGGAGGCCCGGCTGCCCGGACCCTTCCGGGCAACCTCTGGCGCGCTGGAGGTGTTCCCCGCCCTCCTGGCAGCGGCGGACGTGCCGACGCCCCTGCGGGGGACCTGGGCCTCCTGCTTGGCGGCCTTCGACGTTGGCTTCGCTTTGGAGTCCGCAGCGTTCGCGCGCGTCGGTCCCGGGGTCGCGGTGGCACCGCGCTTCGCCGCCCTGCCCGGCTTCACGTCCGCCTTCGTCGTCGCGCGAGGCGTCTTGGCCCCGGCACCGCGAGGCGTCTTGGCCCCGGTGCCGCGAGGCGTCTTGGCCCCGGTCCGGGGGCCGGAACGGCGCACCGCCCGGACGTCCATCGGGAGGCGATGCACCAGGGAGATCAGCTCGTGCAACCCCCGGGGGGCGTTGAGCGTCTGCTCCACCAGCACCGCGGCGACGGCTCCCGGATCCGCGAGGTCCGGTCGATGGGTGGTGAGCAGCTCGCGGGCAAGGCGCTCGAGCTGGGCCGGCAGCGGCAGGGAGACCTCCACCACCCGCTCCACCCGCCCGGCGAGCGGGGGCGGAAGCTGCGGAGACGCCGTCAGGATCTCCGCGGTGGTCCAAAGGGGCACCTCGCCGGCACCGGTGGTGGCGAACAGGGACGGGGCCGCGCTTGATGCTTCAACGCGCGGCGCGGCGAGCACCAGGCGCATCTTCGGTCGGGCACGCAGGGCGCGTTCGAGTTCGCCCCACGCGGACGCCTCGAGCCGGTGCGCATCGTCGATCAACAGGAGGTCGGCAGGTGGAAACCCCACCGCGAACGGAGGCCCCACGATGACGCCGCCCAGCCGAGCGGTGAGCGCCGAGAGACAGGTGCTGCGGCCACTCCCCTGGGGGCCGAGCAGCAGCACCACACGCATCCCTTCGGCGAGGGCGACCTCGACCTGCCCCAGCACCGGGACGTGGTGGGCGAGCAGCAGCCCTCCCACGCCGGCATCCGAGCGATAGGTGCGGGCGGGCGGCGCCTCCACCTGGGGACCGGTGGGCGCTGCAGGGCCGCTCCCCACCAACGTCAGGGGGCTGGGGACCTTCTGAAGCCCAGGGGCCTGCGTTCCCGGGCGGAGCGTCCCGTTGGGGGCGGCTCCGCGCCCGACCGCCATCGGAGCGCCGGCACGGGGATTCAGCGCACCCGGGGTTCCCGGGGGAGGCCGGAACGGAAGCTCCCCATCCGCATCCTCCACGTCGAGTTCGAAGACCCGACCTTCGGACTGCGACGGCTGAGGAGGACCGGCTGCCGCAACCTCCCGCTCGAGCGCCTCCAGGTGCCGCGAAAGCCCCACGTCTCCCGAGAGCCGGACGGCATGACGCAGCAGCTGAATGGCGCGGGCGGGGCGCCCCGAGCGCTCGAGACGCTCGGCGGCACGCTGGAGGTGGCCTGCGGCCTCGAGGGGTTCGCGACGCCCCTCGGCCTCCTGTGCGGCCCGGATGAGGGAGCGGATGTCGTCCGACATGGTGCCGCCTCCCCCGTCTCCTGATCAGGCCATCTCCAGGAACAGCGTGTCCGGATGCGCGAGGTAGCCGAGGACCGTGTAGACGAAGTCCGCGGCGACATGCCCGTCGATCACCCGGTGGTCCGCGGAGATCGAGATGTTCATGGTTTCACGCGCAACGATCTCGTCGTCCACCACCACCGCGCGCTTGCGCATGCGGTGGACACCCAGAATGCCGACCTCCGGGTGGTTGATGATGGGCGTGGCGAAGATGCCGCCGGTCTGCCCCAGCGAGGAGATGGTGAACGTCCCGCCGGTCAGCTCGTCCATGGTGAGCTTCCGCTCACGGGCCGCGGTCGAAAGGCGCAGCACCTCGGAGGCGAGCTCCTTGAGCGACAGGCGGTCGGCGTTCTTGATGACCGCGACCGTAAGGCCGTCGTCGGTCGAGACCGCCATCCCGATGTTGTACTCGCCGCGGACCACGAGCTCCTGGTTGGCCTCGTCGAAGTTCGCGTTGAGATCCGGGAAGCGCTTCAGCGCCGCGACCACCGCCTTGATGATGAACGGCAGGTAGCTGAGCTTCACGTCCTGGCCCTGCGCCGCGAGCTGGGTGTTGAGCCGCTTGCGCAGCGCCACCAGCTCGGTGCAGTCCAGCTCCTCGACGAACGCGAAGTGCGGGATGAGCTGCTTGGAGCGCACCATCTTCTCGGCGATCTTCTTGCGCAGGCCACGCAGCGGAACCCGCTCGTCGCCGGCCACCGGACGCAGCGGCGCGGGGAGCTGGACCACCGGGGCCGACTGGGCCTGACGGGCCGCCCCACCCTCGACCACCGCGAGGACGTCCGCCTTGGTGACACGTCCCTGGGCACCGGTCCCGGGGATGGCGGTCAGATCCAGCCCATGCTCGCTGGCGATGCGGCGGGTCAGCGGGGTGGCGAGCACCTTCGTGTCGGCGCGGGCGGCAGGCGCGGACGGCTTGGAAGCCGGGGCCTCGGGAGCGGGCGCTGCGGGGGCCGCGGCGGACGCTTCAGCACCGGCGCCGGCCTCACCCTCCACGATGAGCAGGACGCCGTGGACCTGCGCCATGTCGCCCTCGTTGCCGATGCGCTTGACGACCTTGCCCTTCACCGACGACGGCACCGTCACCGTCGCCTTGTCGGTCATCACCTCCACCACGCCCTGGTCCTCGGTGAGGGTGTCCCCCTCCTCGACCAGCCACTTCACGATCTCACCCTCGACGACACCTTCGCCGAGGTCGGGGAGCTTGAATTCAAAGGTCGCCATGCGTGTGTTCCCGGACTCCGTGTTGCTTGAACGGCGCGCACCCTACCGCAGCGGCGGCGCGATGGTGGAGCCTCTTGAAACCGCTTGCGGTTCCAACAATCCGCCCCTTCTGAGAGGAAGCGGCGAAGGGCTCCGTGGGAGACGACCGGCCCTGCGGCTGCAGACGGCCCTCCCGGACGAATCTCCTGAAGACCGCGACCCTCAGGCCGGCGCGTCGTCCTTGCGGCGCTCCATGAGCCCCTTCATGAAGAACTCCGCCGCGCGGTAGCTCGAGCGCACGAGCGGACCGCTGGCCACGTAGAGGAAGCCGTGGGCCTCCGCCGCCTGCCGGTACGCGTCGAACTGCTGCGGGGTGACGAAACGCTCCACCTTGAGGTGGTACTGGCTGGGCTGCAGGTACTGCCCGAGCGTGAGCACGTCCACGCCCACCTCGCGCAGGTCGCGGAAGGTCTGCTCGAGCTCCTCGTCGGTCTCGCCCAGCCCGACCATGATCGAGGTCTTGGTGTAGAGGCCCTCGGGCCGCTTCTTCAGCGTCTCGAGCACCTTGAGGGACTGCCGGTAGGTCGCGCGGCGATCCCGCACCGTCGGCGTCAGGCGCTCCACCGTCTCCACGTTGTGGGCGACCACATGCGGGCGGGCCTCGGCGACGGTGGCCAGGTCCTCCTCGCGCCCCTTGAAGTCGGGGATGAGCACCTCGACCAGGGTCCGGGGGCTCTCTCGCCGCAGCGCCCGGATGGCGTTGGCGAAGTGGCTCGCGCCGCCGTCGGGACGATCGTCGCGGTTCACGCTGGTGACCACGATGTACTCGAGGTCGAGCTCCTTGACCGCCTTGGCCAGGTTCTCCCCCTCCATCGGATCCAGCGGCGGGGGCGCCCCCACCTTGACGTGGCAGAAGCGGCACGCGCGGGTGCAGACCTCGCCCATCAGCATGACGGTCGCGGTGCCGCCACCCCAGCACTCGGCGATGTTGGGGCAGCGCGCCTCCTCACACACCGTGGCCAGCCCCGTCTGCTTCACGATGGCCTTGACCCGCTCGTACCCCTCGCCGTGCGGCATCCGCACCTTGAGCCACTCCGGTTTCCGGGTGGAGGGGGTGACCTGCGGGAGGGGGAAGCGGGCGGGGGTTGCCATGGCGGGGAACGGCTCCAGAGAAGGTGTGGGGCTCGAAGGCCGGCGTCTGCGAACGACACCGGCCGTCGGCCCTCACCGGTGTGCGTCAGATGTGGATCGGGTGACCCAGGGTGGCCTCGGCGGCCTCCTTCACGATTTCGGAAAGCGTGGGGTGCGCGTGCATGGTCGCCGCGAGCTCCTGGGTGGTGGTCTCCAGACGGAGGGCCACGCAGGCTTCGGCGAGCAGCTCGGTGGCGTGCGGACCCACCAGGTGAATCCCCAGCACCTCGTCGTACTTCTTGTCGGAGACGATCTTCACCATGCCCTGGCCCTCGTTGGAGATGGAGGCCTTGGTGATGGCGCTGAACGGGAAGGTCCCGGTCTTCACCTCGTAGCCGCGCTCACGCGCCTTCTTCTCGGTGAGGCCCACACTCGCCACCTCAGGGTAGCAGTAGGTCGCGGACGGGGTGAGGTCGTGGTTGATCGGCTGGAGGCCCTCCTTGCCGGCCATGTGCTCGACCGCAAGCACGCCCTCCGCGCTCGCCACGTGGGCCAGCATCGCGGTGGGGACGATGTCGCCGATGGCGTACACGCCCGGCTCGGTGGTGCGCATCATCCCGTCCACGGGGACGAAGCCGCGCTCGAGCTTGATGTTGGTGGTCTCGAGGCCGATGTCCTCGGTCACCGGCGAGCGGCCCACCGCCGAGAGGAGGATCTCCGCCTCGAGGGTCTTCTTCTTGCCGCCCACGTCCATGGTGACCTTCACGCCCTTGGACGAGGTCTCCACGGTCTCGACCTTGGCGCCGAGCTCCATGCCGATCTTGCGCTTCTTGAACGCCTTCTCGATCTCCTTGGACGCGTCCTCATCCTCGATCGGGAGCAGGTGCGGCATGTACTCGACGATCGTCACCTCGCTGCCCATGTGGTTGAAGACCGAGGCGAACTCGCAGCCCACCGCGCCGGCGCCCAGCACGATGAGGCTCTTGGGCACCTTCTCGATGTCCAGGATCGAGTCGCTGTTGAGCACGTGCTTGTGGTCGACCTTCACGTTCGGAAGCGAGCGCGGCACCGAACCGGTGGCGAGCAGCACGTTCTTGGTCTCGAGCGTCTGCTTCTTGCCGTCCGCGTCGGTGACCTCGACCTTGCCCTTGCCCTTGAGGCGTCCGGTCCCCTTCACCACGGTGACCTTGTTCTTCTTCATCAGGTAGTCGATGCCGTTGGCACCCTTGGTGACGACCTTGTCCTTGTGCTTGAGCACCTGCGCCCAGTTCACGGTGGGGCTCTTCACGTCGATGCCGAAGTCCGCGGCCTCGAGGATGTGTGCGTAGAGCTCGGCGCTCCACAGGAAGGACTTGGTGGGGATGCAGCCGCGGTGGAGGCACGTCCCGCCCAGCCGCTTGTCCCGCTCGACGATGGCCGTCTTCAGCCCCAGCTGGCCTGCACGAATGGCAGCCACATAACCACCAGGACCTGACCCGATAATGACGACGTCATACGTCTCAGCCACGGAGTGCCTCCAGAATCTCTCTGTACGCTTGGGAATGGATGCGACCGCATCAGCGCGGCCACGTGCCGGGGGGATTAGCCCCCGGACCCATGCGAATCAAGACCATTGCGGAGGCCGCGTCTTCTGCGCTTGATGGGTGACGGGGTGCGTCTTCAATCCCCTCCTTCTCCCTCCCGAACCGCCGGCCAGCCCGGAAGAGCGACGCCATGCCCAAGCGCTATCCGCTCCGTACCGTCATCCTGATGATCGTGGCCCTCGCCGCCTTCGGTCGGCTGTGGTGCCTGACGCACCCACCCGGGGAATCCGAGCAGACGCCCACCTCCTCCGCCGACCCCGTGCGGCCCACCCCGCCGACCACGCCGCCGGCCCCCCAGGGCCTCGGCCCGCCCGCGCAGACTCCTTCCGGAGGCGAAGACGACGTCCCGTCCGAAGGCACCCCAAAGGGACCACCGGCGCCGGAAGCGGATGATGCCCGGGCGCAGGAGACGGCTGAACCCCCGACCCCGTCGGCTCCCGGGGAGGTCCGCTGATGAGCCGGGTGCTGATCATCGGGGGCGGCGTCATGGGCTGCGCCATCGGACTGCGCCTGCGTCAGGCCGGGAAGCAGGTGCTGATCCTCGAGCGGGCGGTGCCCGGAGCAGAGGCCTCCAGCGCGGCCGCCGGGATGCTCGCCCCTCAGATGGAGGCGGATGGGCCGGGACCGTTCTTCGACCTCTGCATGCTGAGCAAGGCCCGCTACCCGGCCTTCACCGAGGAGCTCGAGGAGCTCTCCGGGATGCGGGTGGACTACCTGCGCTCGGGGCTGCTGCACGTGGCCTTCAACGAAGCCGAGCTTCCCGACTTCGACGCCCAGGTGGGTTGGCAGCAGGCGCTGGGGCTGAGGGCCGAGCGCATCGACGCCGAGGACGCCTGGGCCATCGAGCCCGAGCTCTCGCGCGAGGTGGTCGGCGCCTCCTGGTTCCCCGACGATCACCAGCTCGACAACCGGCTGCTGGTCCGCGCGCTCTCCATGGCCGCCGCCCGGGTGGGGGTGCGCTTCCGCACCGGCAACGTGCGGGAGATCGTCGAGCAGGAGGGCCGCGTGGTGGGCGTCGACATCGAAGGCGAGCTCCTCCGCGCCGATCACGTGGTGCTCGCCGCCGGCTCCTGGTCGGGGCTGGTGCAGGGCGCGCCGCTCACCCCCCAGCGGCTGCGGCCGGCGCGCGGACAGATGGTGGTGCTCCATCCCCGGGTGCCTCCCTTCAAGCACCTCCTGAAGGCCGAGGGCGGCTACCTCGTCCCCCGCCGGGATGGCCGGGTGATCGCCGGAACCACCATGGAGCTCGCCGGCTTCGAGAAGTCGGTGACGGCCCGGGGGCTCATGCGGCTTCTGGAGATGGCGCTGCGGCTGTGTCCCGCGCTCGAGGGTGCCCCCGTCGGGGAGCACTGGGCCGGGCTGCGTCCCTACACCGACGACCGGCTGCCCATCATCGGCCCCGGTCCCCTGCCCGGCCTCTTCCTGGCGACCGGCCACTTCCGCAACGGCATCCTCCTGGCGCCGATCACCGCGGAGCTGGTGACCGCATGCCTGACCGGGGAGCCTCCGGCGGTGGACCTCGGGCCCTTCCGTCTCGACCGGTTTCCCGCCGGGGGCTGAAGCCCCGGCTGAAGCCCCGTCCGGCCGGCTCCGCTGCCGCGCCTGCTTCAGCCGTGCGGGTGCAGGGCCAACTCCCGGTCGATCGCCTGCATCAACTGATGGCGTCGCCGGGTGAGCGCGCGCCGGCGGTGTCCATCGATGACGCCCCCGACGGCCCAGGTGATGGCTCCGATGGGCAGCGCCACTGCCGAGGCCGCGGTCAGCACCAGGTAGAGGAACAGCTCATTCTCATTGGAGGCCGTCAGCGCGCTCAGGCCGGCCACGAAAAGCCCTGTCGCGGCGAGGTCGGTGAGCAGGAAGCCGAACTCGGTCGCGGCAGACGGTCGGATGTCGAGCGGGAGCGCGTCGAGCTGCGCCTGCAGCGCGTCGAGGCCCGGCGTGGGAGGTGGCAGCGCCAGGTCGGTCAGCGACACTGCCGGGTGGGGCGACGGCGGGAGCCCGGGCTCGGCCGTCCATGAGGGAGGCACCTCTTCCGGTGCGGCAGCCGAGGCCTTTGCGTCCCGGGGGTCGAGGACGCCTTCAGGCTCCAGGAACACCCCGACCGGCGGTGCGGTCAGAGTCTGGGCTGACCCCTCCGGGGCGTCCGCCCTTTCGGCGCCTCCGCGACCCGCGGCGTCCGGCGATCCCTGCAGGCCCCGAGGCCCGACCTCCGCCGCAGCTGCGCCCTGCGGCACATCGGGCGCTTTGTCCTGGGTGAGGCCAGCGGGATCGGGGCCCTCGAAGCCCTTCGCGGCCACCACCGGCGCGCCTGACACCAGGGCAAGGAGCACGACAAGCTGCAACAGACCGGCACCACGTGATGGCATCAGAAGCCTCTCCGAACGCTTCCCCGCGCCCTCCTCCCCATGTGTTGAGGAGGCCGGAACGCCCACCGATTGTACGCCTGGTCGGCATCCGGGCACGGTGGAAGGACGGGTCGTGGATCCACCACGTTCCAGGGCTTCCCGGCCTGGGGAAGCAGGCCGGCTTGCATGGGATGGCACGCGGGGGCCCAGATCCCTTAGAGTCGGGCCCCGTGGAAGCCATCTCGCCGACGCCGCCCCGCATCCTGATCGTCGACGATGACGCCGCCGTTCGTGACGTCATCGCCGTTCTGCTTCGTGAAGAGGGCTACGAATGCCTGGAGGCCATCAACGCCGACCAGGGCCTCGAGCTCGCGCGGGCAGAGCAGCCGCCGCTGGTGATCAGCGACATGAAGATGCCGGGCAAGGATGGCCTGTGGCTGCTCGACCAGATCCGCGAGGAGCTGCCGGACACCTGGGTCATCATGCTCACCGGCTATGGAGACACCGAGTCGGCGGTGGAGTGCCTGCGCCGCGGCGCGGTGGACTACCTGCTCAAGCCGCCCAAGCTCACCGATCTCATCCGCGCCCTGGAGCGCGCCCTGGCCAAGCGCCGGGTGGAGCTGGCCCGTCAGCGCTACCAGCAGAAGCTCGAGAACAAGGTGCGCGATCGCACCGCAGAGCTGCGCCACGCCCTGCGCAACATCGCCGACACCTACGAGAAGACCCTCCTGGCGTTGGTCTCCGCACTGGATGCGCGTGAGCACGAGACCAGCGACCACAGCCTCCGCGTGGTCCAGTACACCCTCGCGGTCGCCCGTCAGATGGGCATCGAGGGCAAGGAGCTGGACGAGATCGGCCGCGGTGCGCTGCTGCACGACATCGGCAAGATCGGCGTGCCGGACGCGGTGCTCCTCAAGCCCGGCAAGCTGACCCCGGCCGAGTGGCAGGAGATGCGCAAGCACCCGGACATCGGCTACCAGATGATCCAGGCCATCCCCTTCCTCGCCGTTCCCGCGGAGATCGTCCTCAGCCACCAGGAGCGCTGGGATGGTCAGGGCTACCCCCGCAAGCTCAAGGGCGAGGAGATCCCCCTCGGCGCACGGATCTTCGCCGTCGCTGACACCCTGGACGCGATGACCAGCGACCGGCCCTACCGGCGCGGCACGACCTTCGCCAACGCCTTCGCCGAGATCGAGCGCTGCTCGGGGACCCAGTTTGATCCCCGCGTCGTCGAGGCCTTCCTGGCGGTGGGCGAGGAGCGCATGATCGCCATCAAGCAGGAGATGGCGCAGGCCAAGCGCCGCCCCGAGGATGCCGCCCGCCTCATGACCGCCGAGACCGAGCTGGCCGACGGGACGGATGACGAGCAGGATCTGCGCGACGAGGTCGAGGCCGAGCTGGATGCTCCGGTCCCTCTCCGTCAGGCGCGCTGAATCCGTCGGGGATCCCTGAGGGCTTCCCGCCCCGCTCCCCATCAGGTTGCACCTACACAAAGGGCCGGCCCTCCAGTTCAGGAAGGTCCGGCCCTTCGTCCACTTCCGCCGACTACTTGATCAGGCGGACCATCGGCACCGGGTAGCGGTAGAGCTCGCCGTCGTTCGCCTTGAGGCCGGCGATGATGTTGAGCACCACCACGGCCACGGTCACCAGCGGCGTGAGCATGAAGCCGAGGCCGCAGGTGACGACGCCCAGGATCACCGTGGCCACGTAGGGGATGAGGCTGGTGATCTGGAGGTTGAGCGACTCCACCGCGTGGTAGCGGATGTACGGGCTGTCCTTGCCCTTGGTCAGCAACAGGATGAGCGGCGCGAGGAAGGGCAGACCGATGAGGGTCCCCAGCGCCGCTCCCACGTGGGCGAGCATGCCCATGGTCTTGTCATCCGCGGTCGGGTTGCCGCCCGGACCTCCGGTGATGCTGCCGCCCGTTCCGGCGACGTAGTCGCCCAATCCTTCTCGGTCCTGCGTCGGATCCATCGTCTCTCTCTCCTGCAATTGCGTGTTCCCGGTTCGGGAAGATCGTGGCGTGGGTGGGTCCATGGCGCTTGGCCGATCCGCACTGTGCCGATGCCGGCACCCGGTGCGGTGACGATCGGACGGCGCCCCGAGGAGAGGCGCCACCACGCGCCCTGCTGACGTCCCCCCTCCGGGATCCTGCAGTGCGTCTTCTGACACCGAAGGGGGGACTTTGTCACGACCCGGTCAGCGGTAAAGCTGACCACCGCCCTGTCGGAACTCCTCGGCCTTCTGGCGCATGCCTTCTTCGATCTCCTGCGCCCCCGCACGCACCTCTCCGCCCGCGGCCGCCGCCTCGTCCTGGGCCTTCGCATACGCCCGGACGTCCTGACTGATCCGCATCGAGCAGAAGGCCGGTCCGCACATGGAGCAGAAGTGGGCGAGCTTGGCGCCCTCGGCGGGAAGGGTCTCGTCGTGGAAGGCACGGGCGCGCTCGGGATCGAGGGCGAGGTTGAACTGGTCCTCCCAGCGGAACTCGAAGCGGGCCTGCGAGACGGCGTTGTCCCGCTGCTGCGCGCCCGGGTGGCCCTTGGCGAGGTCCGCGGCGTGGGCGGCGATCTTGTAGGTGATCACCCCTTCCCGGACGTCGTTCTTGTCCGGCAGCCCCAGGTGCTCCTTGGGCGTCACGTAGCAGAGCATCGCCGTGCCGTACCAGGCGATCATCGCCGCGCCGATGCCGCTGGTGATGTGGTCGTAGCCCGGCGCGATGTCCGTGGTGAGGGGCCCGAGGGTGTAGAACGGCGCCTCCCCGCAGACCTCGAGCTGGCGGGTCATGTTCTCCTGGATGAGGTGCATGGGGACGTGACCGGGGCCTTCGATGAAGGTCTGCACGTCGTGCTTCCAGGCGATCTTCGTGAGCTCGCCCAGGGTCTCGAGCTCGGCGAACTGCGCGGCGTCATTCGCATCCGCGATGCTGCCCGGCCGCAGGCCATCTCCCAGGCTGAAGGAGACGTCGTAGGCCTTCATGATCTCGCAGATCTCCTCGAAGTGCGTGTAGAGGAAGTTCTCCTTGTGGTGCGCAAGGCACCAGCTGGCCAGGATGCTCCCTCCGCGGCTGACGATGCCGGTGACCCGCTTGGCCGCGAGCGGCACGTAGGCCAGTCGCACGCCGGCGTGGATGGTGAAGTAGTCCACCCCCTGCTCGGCCTGCTCGATCAGCGTGTCCCGGTAGAGCTCCCAGGTGAGCTCCTCGGCCTTGCCGCCCACCTTCTCGAGCGCCTGGTAGATGGGCACGGTGCCGATGGGGACGGGGCTGTTGCGGAGCAGCCACTCCCGCGTCTCGTGGATGTTCCGACCGGTGGAGAGATCCATGACGGTGTCGGCGCCCCAGCGGATCGCCCACACCAGCTTCTCCACCTCTTCCTCGATCGACGAGGTCACCGCGGAGTTGCCGATGTTGGCGTTGATCTTCACCAGGAAATTGCGGCCGATGATCATCGGCTCGAGCTCCGGGTGGTTCACGTTCGCGGGAATGACCGCGCGGCCCCGGGCGACCTCCGAGCGCACGAACTCGGGGGTGATCTCCTTGGGGATCGACGCGCCGAACGACTGTCCAGGGTGCTGCGCGTCGAGCTGGGCGATCCGCCGCTGATTCTCGCGCAGGGCGATGAACTCCATCTCCGGGGTGATGATCCCCTTCCGGGCGGCGTGGAGCTGGGTGACGTTGTGTCCGGCCTTCGCGCGGCGTGGCTTGCGCAGGTGTTCGAAGCGCAGCTTGGCGAGCCGGGGATCCTGCTCACGCTCCCGCCCATAGGCGCTGGTGACGCCGGGGAGGACCTCGGTGTCCCCCCGGGCCTCGATCCACGCGGTGCGTGCGCTGCCGTCCAGGCCCCGGCGCAGATCGATCGTCGCCGTGGGGTCGGTATACGGGCCGCTGGTGTCGTAGACGTGGATGTCCGGGTTCTCCACCAGCTTCCCGTCCGGCGTCCGGGTGGGATGCTGCGAGATCGCCCGGAAGGGAACCCGGATGCCCGAGGGCCCCTCCAGGTACACCTTGCGCGAGCCGGGGAGCGGGCCGGTCGTGATCTGCTCCAGGGCCTCTCCGTCCACGTGCAACTTCCGCGATGCGCCTTGCGCCATGCTGCCTCCTCCCCTCCCCGGGTCCGGACGGCGTCAGAAGCACGGTCTGGATCGCTGGCCATTCGTCGCGCACGTCCCCGACGACGGCGCACCTTCGGGGCCGCAGGGACCTCTCCCGAGGACCGTGGGCACCGATGAACGCCGTCGCGCCGGTCTCTGACCGTAGAGCGCTTCGGGGATGTCTGTGAGCGGGAGGCGTCCTGGAGGCGCGCTGCCTGTGCCCCCTCAGGTCCGGTGGGTCCCTGTGACAGATCACCCGGCTGCCGGGGTGATCACGACCCGCTGTTGCACCGGCCTGATACGTCAGGCCGATCTGTGCGCGCCCCGGAACGTCCGGGGGCCACTCCAACTGCTCCGCATTTCCTCCGCCGGCATGATCCGGGTCAGGTTCAAAAAGGGTTTCGTCGCCCCTGCTGCGACGCTCTCAGCCCCGGCGGCGGGACTCCCCCAGCGTGTGGGTGACCGACCTCCTCCGACGTGGAGGAACCGGTCGGGTGGCAATTCAGCCTCCCCGCGCCACGAGGTCAAGCCCGACGAACAGCGCACCCGGGTGAGCGCCCGCGGGAGGACGCCGACGCGCCCCCGGGTCGTGGTCGCCCTTCCCTGCCCTGGCGGGCCCCAGAACGACAGAAGGGCCGGCAGCGCCTGGCTGACCGACCCCCGGACGTCCATCCCCCCTCTGGCGCCCCTTGGGCCTTCGGAGTGGATGCTCGAAGCACCGCGTTGAAAGCGGCGCGATCCCCTGACGCGCTGCAGGGGGTGAAGAAAGCCGGCACCCAGACTTGAACTGGGGACCTACTGATTACGAATCAGTTGCTCTACCACTGAGCTATGCCGGCACACACCCGCGCCCCGGAAGCCCCCGGAACGCAGCGCGCGGCGACCTATCACCCCGCCGGCATGGGAGGCAAGCGGATTCGATCCCCACTGCCTGCGTCCGTTGGCTCCAAACTGACACGCCGCGTCGCGCAAGTTCCCGAAATCACTGGGAGAGTGGGCCGGTCGGGGCGGTTGCTAATGCTGTGGGGCGAGCCTATAGACGCCGCAACCCCTTGCTCATCCCGAGGCCGGAAATTCCCGACCCGCGGAACCCTGAGGAAGACATGGCTGAAGAAGCAAGCTTCATGCGGGCACCGGCGCCGGCGCCCAAGCGCACCATCTACACGGAGGCGATGGAGATCTTCAATCGCGCCGCGGACCTCATCAATCTCGACAGCCGGGTGCGGCTCGAGCTCGAGGAGCCCGACTACGAGCACATCTTCTACGTGACCGCGAAGCTGCGGGATCGCCTGGTCCCGGTGTCCCCGGAGAAGGCCAGCGAGTTCTCCGATCTTCCTGCCACGCAGGTCCGCAACCCCGAAGGCCTCGAGCGCCTCATGGACGGGCGGATCATCCTCAACGGCAAGGCGCTCCTCGGCTCGGATGTCTCGATCCGCAACGGCCACCTCCGCCTCTCCGACGGCAACATCTATGAGCTGGTTCCCGGCGGCTCCGAGCGCTTCAAGGCCTACCGCGTTCAGCACAACCAGGCGCGCGGCCCCTACAAGGGCGGAACCCGCTACCACCTGAACGTCAGCCTGGACCTCTTCAAGGCGCTGGCCGCGGAGATGACCTGGAAGACCGCGATCGCCGAGGTCCCCTTCGGTGGCGGCAAGGGCGGCCTGCAGATCGATCCGCGCCAGTACGGCAAGGAGGAGCTCGAGGCGATCACCCTGCGCTACATGTACAAGCTCAAGAACATGATCGGCCCCGACCTGGACATCCCCGCTCCGGACGTGGGGACCAACGGCGCGATCATGGCGCTCATGTACCGCCAGTACTCGGACGGCGAGCGCGAGCGCCACAACATGCGCGGCGTGGTCACCGGCAAGGACGTGCGCATCGGCGGCTCCGAGGGCCGCGTGAAGGCCACCGGCCAGGGCGTCATCTTCTGCGTCGAGGACTACTACGCGGCGCACGGTGACACCATCAAGGGCAAGAGCTTCATCATCCAGGGCTTCGGGAACGTGGGCAGCAACGCCGCACTCATCCTCCACAAGCTGGGCGCCAAGCTCCTCGCGGTGAACGACGCCGACGGCACCATCTACAACCCCGAGGGCCTGGACGTGCCCGCGCTCGTCGAGCACACCCGCGCGCCCGACAACCTCAAGCGCAGCGTGCTCGGCTTCAGCGGCGGACAGGTGATCTCCAAGTCCGACTTCTGGCGCGTGCCCGCCGACGTCTGCCTCCCCGCCGCGCTCGGTGGGGAGATCACCGCCGACGTCGCCGAGTCCCTCCAGGTCAAGGTCGTCGCCGAGGGCGCCAACGGCCCGACCACGCCCGAGGCCGACCGCGTTCTCCAGGAGCGCGGGATCACGCTCATCCCGGACATCATCGCCAACGCCGGCGGCGTGACCGTGAGCTACTACGAGTGGATCCAGAACAAGCGGATGGAGCGCTGGACCGAGGAGGCCGTGGACCGTCGCCTCGAGCTCGCGCTCAAGCGCAACTACCGCACCATCCTGGACATCTCCCGTGGCGAGGGCCGGCGCACCGAGATGCACGACAGCCGCCCGTTCGTCATCGGCAAGCCGGTGGACACCCGCTGCGCCGCGATGATCCTCGCGCTCAAGCGCATCGAGGCCCACTACATGCTCGAGGGCTTCAGCCAGTAGTCACCGCGGCAGGGGTCTGCCCGGACTGAGGCCGGTCCGGACAGACGTTCCTGGAGCATCGAAGGGGTGGGCACCGAGACGTGCCTGCCCCTTCTGCCGTTTCGGAGCCTCTGGCGTCGGGTGGCAGAAGCACCGGGCCGATGACCTCGCGCGCCCGGGGCTGAACCGGAGCGTGCCGGGAGTGGAAGGGACGCCGGCGCCAGGGGTGGTTGCGCCTGCAACCGATCCCAGAGCGCCGTCGGGTCTCCGGGCGGTCAGTGCATGACCGGTTCGCGGCCCGCGCCGAAGAGCGTGGTGTTGTCGTGGAGCTCGTAGCTCACGATCCGCAGGCCGATGCCGCGTGAGTGGCCCTCGCGATGCGCCTGATCCTGCTTGCGCTTTCCGAAGTGGACCGCCACCTGGTAGCGGACCTCGCACTTGCAGGTCATCTCGGTGCCGTCCTCTCCGGCGAAGGTGACCCGCAGCTGACCGCCGAGCGGAACGACCTCCCGGGTCTCCACGAACAGCCCGGTCGCGCTGATGTTGCGGGCGATCCCCCGGGTCATCCCATCATCGGTGGTCACGTAGACCGGGAAGACCTTGTCGAAGCGAAGGTGGGAGCGGCGATCTCTCAAGGCGGCGGCCTCCGGGGCACGGGGTGTACACCCATGTCTTACCTTGTCGCCAGATGTAGGCAAATAATCACCCCATCACACCTGCTTCATGGGTTCGGAATCCTCCGTTCGCGTGCGAAGCTGGGCCTGCTCGGCCGCTCGGCCACTGACCCCACGCTGAACGAGGATCTCCACACCGTGCATCTCTCCCGTCTGCTTCCGGTCCTGCTGCTGCTTCCCCTCTCCGCCTGGGCCCAGTCCGCTGACTTCGACGCCCTCAAGTCGAAGAGCGAGCCGCTGGGGGGCCTGGGACCCTTCCTCGAGCGCTATGTGGGTCGGTGCGAAGACCCGGAAACGCAGAAGACCTGTGAAGCCAACGCGGCCACCTTCCGCCGGCAGGCGAACGGCAAGCGCTACGCGATGTTGGTGGATGACGTGCGCAGCCTGTTGCAGGCGGAGGCCTACGATCCGGATTCCGGCGACCTGACCCTGCAGCTCACCCCGATCTTCGGGGCCTACGGCTATGCGCTGACCACCGGCCGGCCCAAGCGGCTGAACGCCCAGGGCCTTCCCACCATGCGGTTGGTGAAGTTGGAGGGGCGGACCACCCAGGGCTTCGATCAGCGCCGCTTCGAGCGCATGTTCCGCAACGGCGAGGTGCAGCTCGAGCTGATCTTCACGCCCGAGCAGGTGTGGACCCTTCCCAAGCGGGGTGGCAAGCCGGTCCAGGGGGTCGAGGTGAAGGCCCTGGGCGTCCGGGTGACGCACGTGCGCAGCGGTGAGGCCATGGTGGCCTGGGTCCGCCGCTGAAAGGCCTCAGCCGGACTCGATGGCCAGGTACTGCTCGTCCTCGCCGCGGAGGACCTTGAGCAGCAGTGGCGTGGCGGGGTTCACCCGGGAGAGGACCTTCTTGAGGCTCTCGGCGTCCTTCACCGGCTGACGGCCGACCTCCACCAGGAGATCCCCCACCTCGATGCCGGCGCGCTGCGCCTGTCCGCGGGGAACCAGCCCTGCCACCAGCAGCCCCTTGCGGCCCGCGTGTCCCCGGGCGTTGGCGGTGTCCGCATCCAGGGGCCGCAGGACCATCCCCATGATGTGCAGGGACTCCTCGGAGAGGATGCCCAGACTCTCCGCCGGACGCTCCCCCAGACGCACGGCAAGCTCCAGGGTGTCGGCGCCCCGCTGCACGGTGAAGGAGGTCTCGGTGCCGGGGGCGAGGATCGCCACCCGCCGCATGAGCTGCAGGTAGGACTCCACCGCGCGCCCGTTCACCGCCACCACCCGATCCCCGGTCTGCAGGCCCGCCTGATGGGCCGGTCCGTCGGCGAAGACCTCGCGCACCACGGTGACCTTGGTCCCCTCCCCTGCCGGTTCCACGTCGGCGATGGTGACACCCAGCCAGCCGCGCTCCAGCCGCCCGTTCTCCCGCAGGTTGGGGAGCAGATCCTTGACCATGTTGATGGGCACCGCGAAGCCGATCCCCTGGCCCTGACTCACGATGGCGGTGGTCACCCCCACCACCTCCCCCTGCATGTTGAAGAGGGGGCCGCCCGAGTTGCCGGGGTTGATGAGCGCGTCGGTCTGGATGAAGTCGTCGAACATCCCCATGCCGATCACCCGCTCCTTGGCCGAGATGAGGCCGTGGGAGACCGAGTGATCGAGGCCGAAGGGGTTGCCGATGGCGACGACCCAATCTCCCTGCTCGAGCACGTCGGAGTCGCCGAGCCACGTCACCGGGAGCTTGGCGCGTGAGGCGCCCCGGAGGCGGAGCAGGGCCACGTCGGTCGCGGGATCCCGGCCCACCACCTCGGCGGGAAACTGGCGGCCATCGGCGAGGCGCACCTGGATCGCCGTGGCCCGGGCCACCACGTGATCGTTGGTCACCACGTGTCCATCGGCGCTGATGATGAAGCCACTGCCCGAGTTGCTGGTGGTCCGGGCCGCGGCGCCGCTCCCGCTGGTCGCCAGGGTGTGGATGTTCACCACCCCGGCGCGGACCTCCTGGATCAGCGGCGCGAGGCTGGTGGGCGGAACGAACGCGGCCAGGGGCGCGTGATCCTCGGGCCGCTCACGCCAGAGCGGAGCCTCCGGACGGCGGGAGGGCTCGGCCCACTCACGCCAGTCGGCGGCGCGCTCGGCGATCCACTTGCCCACCGGATCCGCGGAGGCCTGCGCCCGGGCCTCCCAGGCGAACAGGGTTCCAGCCATCAGTGTTGCCAACCACCACGCGCGCAATCCGGCCTCCAGCCAAGCCCCCATCCGCAGGAGAACGACCCCGGGGCCGCCCATGTTCCACCACGTCCACGCGCGGGCGGAAACCCCCATGCGGACGGCCGCGCATGGGCGCCTTCGGGATTCGGGGGCGCACCGGCCCCCCCGGGCGCGTCAGGCCACGGCCGGGGGCGTGTGCCGTCCGACCTTCACCCGCGCGGGTCGGATCACCCGCTCCTGGCGGGCGTAGGCCGGGCGCAGCTCCTCCACGACCCGTCCGTCCTGCTGGGGCTCAGGGGTCCACACCGTCTCCACGGCCTCGGCCAGGTGGGGGTCGAAGGGGGTGCCGACCAGGGTGAGGCGCTCCACCCCGGCTTCGGCCAGGCGACGGAGCATCCCGTCCCGGACCATCTGGACGCCGCGGGTCAGCGGATCGTCGGGAGGCCCGGCCCCCAGGGCCCGATCCAGCTCGTCCAGCGCCTCGATGACGATGGAGAACGCCACGCCGCGATCGACCTCCAGGGTCCGGGCGTGTTCCCGCTCCAGCCGCTGGCGGAAGGCCTCCTGCTCAGCCTCGAGCGCACGGTAGGCCTGGGCCAGGCGGTTGGCCCGCTCCCGGGTCTGGGCGAGCTCCTCCTCCAGGGACTTGAGGGCGGCGGAAGCGGGTTCCGGAGTCCGGGGGCGGACCCCGGTGTCATCGGCATCGAACGAGTCGGTCATGGCACCTGCCCGCCAACCTAGCCCCGGCCCTCCGCGAGTCAAACGCAGACAGGCCGCCCTCCGCAGCGAGCCGCCCGATGGGTGGGCGCCCGGCGGTCCGGGTTCAGCCGCCCGCCGGCCGCAGCGTCACGGCTTCAACGTCCCCGCTCACGGAGGGGAGCCTTCGGACTGGAGGGAGATCCCGGTGTCGACCTCACCGGTCACCTCGTCGAGGATCTCCACCCGCGCGGCGCGCAGCGAGTAATAGAGCAGCCAGCGCTCGGCAGGCGTCAGGCTGCCAGGCGGCAGCGCCCGCTCGATCTCCTGGACGGTCAAACGGCCCTCCTGGATGCCCTTGTGGAAGAGCTCCTTGCGGGCCAGGTAGGTCTTTCCGATTCGCGGGTCCATCAGGCCACCTCTTCATCGAGCGCCCGCTTCCCTCCGCGACTTCCACCATTGGAAATGGCGCGGGTGTCGTGACGATTGGGGCGGGTCACTGCAGTCAACCTAAGGGCCACGCCTGCGCCGCGCAGAATCCATCCTGCGGAGTGTGCGGCCCCGGCCGCCGGTTCGCAGGGCGGTCGGGCAGCCAGGGGGAGCGGTCCAGACGCCCACGCGGGGCCCCTTCCGGGTCTTCAGCCAGAGGTCACCCGTCGTCGAGGGTGCTCAGGTGATGGGTCCCCGGCACCCGGGATCCGGTCTCCTGGGCGGGATGGGCGGAGAGGGACTGCTGCGCCTCGGGGTGGACCTCATCGCGGGCCACCACCTTGGGCCCCAACAGCCGGGTCAGCTCCTCCTCGTCGACCACCTCCACGCTCAGCAGCCGCGCGGCGACCGCCTGCACCCGGTCCTTGTGCTCGCGGAGCACCTGACGGGCGCGCTCCAGCGCCTCCCCGACCAGCCGCGCCACCTCCTCGTCGATCAGCCGCGCCGTGCTCTCGGAGTAGCTGCGCGCTTCCGGCAGCCCCGCCGAGCGCAGGAAGGTCGAGCGCTCCTCCCCCAACGCCACCGGCCCCAGGGTGCTCATGCCGTAGTCGCGGACCATGGCGCGGGCGATCTCGGTCGCCTGCCGCAGATCGTTGGAGGCGCCGGTGGAGATCTCCCCGATGAACAGCTCCTCGGCGGCCCGGCCCCCCATCATCCCCGCCATCTTGTCGCGCAGCTCGGCGTGACTCATCAGGTAGCGGTCCTCGAGCGGCAGGCTCATGGTGTAGCCCAGCGCCGCGAGCCCGCGCGGGATGATGGAGACCTTGGAGACCCGCTCGGCGTGCGGGAGCATCCACGCCACCACCGCATGTCCGGACTCGTGGTGGGCGACGATCTCCTTCTCCCGCTCGTTCATCCGCCGGTTCTTCTTCTCCAGACCGGCCACCACCCGCTCGATGGCCTCTTCGAAGTCGGCGGTGGTCACCTGCTCGCGGTTGCGGCGGGCGGCCAGGAGTGCGGCCTCGTTCACGACGTTGGCCAGATCCGCTCCGGCAAACCCCGGAGTCCGCGCGGCGATGGCCTTGAGGTCCACGCCCGGATCGAGGCGCACGTTCTTGGCGTGGATGGCGAGCACCTCTTCGCGTCCGCGCTTGTCGGGACGGTCCACCAGCACCTGGCGATCGAATCGGCCGGGGCGCATCAGCGCGCTGTCGAGGATCTCGGGCCGGTTGGTGGCCGCGATGATGATGAGGCCGCTGCGACCATCGAACCCATCCATCTCCGCCAGCAGCTGGTTGAGGGTCTGCTCGCGCTCGTCATGCCCGCCGGCGACGCCCGCGTTGCGGCTCTTGCCGATGGCGTCCAGCTCGTCGATGAAGATGATGCAGGGGGCCTTGGCCGCCGCCTGGGAGAAGAGGTCGCGGACGCGCGCGGCCCCCACGCCCACGAACATCTCCACGAACTCCGAGCCCGAGAGGTTGAAGAAGGGCACCCCCGCCTCGCCTGCCACCGCCCGCGCCAACAGGGTCTTGCCGGTTCCCGGCGGCCCCACCAGCAGCACGCCCTTGGGGATCCGCCCCCCCAGGCGCCGGAACTTCTCCGGTGTCTTGAGGAACTCGACGATCTCGCGCAGCTCGTCGACCGCTTCCTCGACGCCGGCCACGTCATCGAAGCCCACGCCGGTGTCCGCCTCGTGGCGGATCTTCGCCCGCGTCTTGCCGAAGGACATGACCGATTGCGGCCCCTGCCCCATGGCCCCGCCGCTCATCCGGCGCATCATGAAGGTCCAGAAGAGGAAGAGCAGGCCGAGCGGCAGGATCCAGATCAGCAGCAGCTCGGTGAAGTTCGACGAGGGCACCGCCGAGTACTGGATGCCCCGCTCCTCGAGCAGCGGCAGCAGCCCCTCGTCCGAGTCCACCCGGTAGGCGCGCCATGGCAGGGCGCTTGCGTTGATGCGGTCCGGAGCAACCGGTCCGCGGCGCTCGCCGACCTCGGTCTCCGCATCCACCTCCGACGCGCTCTGCGGTGCGGCCAGGTAGCCCTTCACCCAGGACTCGGCGAGCTCCACCCGCGCGAAGTCCCCCCGCTCGACCGCCGCCCGGAACTGGCTGTAGCTGACCTGCCGGACCCCGGCGTCGTTGAAGACGCTGCGGAAGAGGAAGAAGCCCAACACCAGCAGGAGCACGTAGCCCAGCGGTGAGCCGAACCGGAACGGTTGGCGGGGAGCGGGCCCCCCACGTTCTGGCTGCTTATCCCCCTGAGGGGGGTTCTCCGGAGAGACCGACGCCACGCCGCCACCTTCCCGACCCCTGTCTCGAAACGGCCTGCAGAGACACAGGCCCGGTTGCATCGGGTCCGGGCGAAGGTGTGCACCGGGAGTGGAGCGTCAAGCGGGAAGCGACTGCCCTCACCTCGGTAACGGACGGATGGGCACCAGTTCGCACCCGCTACAGCCCCAGGAGCCGCGCCACCGTCTGGGCGTCGGCAGGCGGGAACCGGTAGTTGGGCAACTCCTCCACTGTCACCCAGCGGTGATCGTGCACGCCCCGATGCACAAGCGCGTCCGGGTCCCCCACCAGGTGGCAGGCGAGGATCACCAGCTCCACGTCGTAATCGTCGTAGGCGTGGTGGATCACGTTGACCTGACGGGTGACGCGGATGCGGATGCCCAGGTCCTCGTCGAGCTCGCGCGCCAGGGCGACCTCGTCGGACTCCCCCTCCTCCACCCTCCCCCCGGGGAACTCCCACAGCAGGGGCAGCGAAGAGCTCGGCTTGCGCTGGGTGATGAGGTAGCTGCCGGGCGTGGATTCGAGCATCGCGCCCACCACGCGGATCTTCCTGCGGCTCATCGGATCGTCCCTCCAGGCGGGACCCTCTGGGTCTGGAACATCGGCGCGCACCTCATGAGCAGTTCGTCTAGTGTGGCCCGCCTTCACCGCGCAGCAAAAGAGGAGTCGTCCCACATGTCTCGCGTCGTTCGTGCCACCAGGGGTTCACAGCTGGAGTGCAAGGGCTGGGTTCAGGAAGCCGCGCTGCGGATGTTGATGAACAACCTCGATCCGGAGGTCGCCGAGCGCCCCGAGGATCTGGTGGTCTACGGCGGGACCGGCAAGGCCGCGCGGAGCTGGCCGGACTTCGAGCGGATCGTGGCCTCGCTGAAGTCGCTCGGTGATGAGGAGACGCTGCTGGTCCAGTCCGGCAAGCCGGTGGGGATCCTCCGCACCCACAAGGACGCCCCCCGGGTGCTCATCGCCAACTCCAACCTGGTGGGTGAGTGGGCCAACTGGGACCACTTCCGCGAGCTCGAGCAGAGGGGCCTGATGATGTACGGCCAGATGACGGCCGGCTCGTGGATCTACATCGGCACCCAGGGGATCCTGCAGGGCACCTACGAAACCTTCGTGCAGGCCGGGCGGGTCCACTTCGGCAGTGATGACCTCACCGGTCGGCTGGTCCTCTCCGGCGGACTGGGCGGAATGGGCGGCGCCCAGCCGCTCGCCGCCACCATGGCAGGCGCGGTCTTCCTGGGCGTCGAGGTCGATCCGGCGCGTGCGCAGCGCCGCGTGGAGACCCGCTACCTGGACGTGGTCGCAGAGGATCTCGACCATGCGCTCCGCCTCGCGCGGGAGGCACAGGAGGCGCGGCAGGCCCGCTCCATCGCCATCATCGGCAACGCCGCGGAGGTCTATCCCGAACTCTACCGCCGTGGGCTGCGCCCGGATCTGGTGACCGACCAGACCAGCGCCCACGATCCGCTCGGCGGCTACATCCCCGCCGGCCTGTCGTTGGAAGAGGCGGACGCACTGCGGGAGCAGGATCCGAAGACGTACGTGAAGCGGGCCCAGGCCTCCATGGCCGATCAGGTCCGGGCCATGCTCGACTTCCAGAAGGCCGGCTGCCACGTCTTCGACTACGGCAACAACCTGCGCGCGGGCGCCCAGGCCGCAGGGGTCGGAAACGCCTTCGACTTCCCCGGCTTCGTCCCGGCCTATATCCGCCCGCTCTTCTGCGAGGGCCAGGGCCCGTTCCGCTGGGTGGCCCTCTCCGGGGATCCCGAGGACATCAAGGTCACCGATCAGGCCATCGCCGAGCTCTTCCCCGAGAAGGCGTCCCTGCTGCGGTGGCTGAAGCTCGCCGGCGAGCGGGTCGCCTTCCAGGGGCTGCCGGCGCGCATCTGCTGGCTGGGCTATGGCGAGCGGGTGAAGGCCGGGCTGCGCTTCAACGAGCTGGTCAAGAGCGGCGCGGTGAAGGCGCCCATCGTCATCGGCCGCGATCACCTGGACTGCGGCTCGGTGGCCTCGCCCAACCGTGAGACCGAGGCCATGAAGGACGGCACCGACGCGGTCGCCGACTGGCCCATCCTCAACGCCCTGGTCAACGCGGTGAACGGCGCGAGCTGGGTCTCCTTCCACCACGGCGGAGGCGTGGGCATGGGCTACAGCCTCCACGCCGGTCAGGTGATCGTCGCGGACGGGACCGACGAGGCCGCGCGCCGCATCGAGCGGGTGCTCACCAGCGACCCGGCCATGGGCGTGTTGCGACACGCGGATGCGGGTTACGAGGAGGCGATCTCGGTGGCCAAGGAGCGCGGGGTCCGCATCCCCGGCATCGCCGACTGAGTCCGCAAAATAGGGCCCGCGTCGGCGCTCCCTTCTCCGGGAGGTCGACGCGGCCTCAAGCGCCCGCGTCCCGAGGCCCGTTGTGCCGGGATGAAGCCGGCTCACGGTGAAGGCGTTGCGTCCCCTCTCCCATTCTCCGGCAGCGACGCCGCTGCCCGACTCCAGCTGGACGACCTGCCATGTTCGATCGCGTCATCCGCAACACCTCCCGTGTCCACACCCTCGAGGATGCTGAGGGCATCGCCCAGGGCGCCATCGGCCTTGTGGGTGACCGGGTGGCCTGGGTCGGTCCCGAATCCGGATTGCCCCAGGATCGCATCGGGCCCGAGACCGTGGTGCACGACGCACAGGGCGGCTTCGTGGGTCCGGGCTTCGTGGATCCGCACACCCACGTGGTCTTCGCGGGGGATCGCAGCCGCGAGTTCGAACAGCGGGCCAGCGGCGCGAGCTACCTCGAGATCGCGCGCGAGGGCGGTGGCATCGCCAACACCATGAAGGCCGTCCGGGCGGCGAGTGAAGCGCAACTGGTCGAGCTCGCCCTGCCCCGCCTGGAGCGGATGTGTTCCTTCGGCATCACCACCGCCGAAGCGAAGAGCGGCTACGGGCTCAACCTCGAAGACGAGCTCAAGATGCTGCGGGCCATCCGCACCCTCAACGGGATGCAGCCGATCACCCTGGTGCCCAGCCTCCTCTGCGCCCACGCCATCCCTCCGGAGTACGCCGATCGCCGGGAGGCCTACGTGGAGCTCTGCGTGAAGGAGATCATCCCGGCGGCTGCGGCGGAGAACCTGGCGGTCTTCTGTGACGTCTTCATCGAACAGGGCGCCTTCACGCTCGAGGAGGGTCGCAGGATTCTCGAGGCGGGGCTCGCGCACGGCCTCACCCCACGACTGCACGCGGATCAGATGTCGCAGGCAGGGGCGAGCCGTCTGGCAGCGGAGCTGAAGGCGTCCAGCGCGGACCACCTGGAGCACATCGACGCGGGAGGGATGCGCGCCATGGCCGAAGCGGGCGTGGTCGCCATCCTGGTTCCCGCGTCCACCCTCTTCCTGCGCCAGACGCCGGCGGCTCCGGGCCGCGCGCTGATCGAGGCCGGGGTGGAGTTGGCCCTGGGAACCAACGTGAACCCCGGCTCGGCCATGAGCGAGAACCTGGCCCTCACCCTGGGGCTGGCCTGCCTGCTCAACGGCCTGACGGCCTTCGAGGCCTACCGGGCCGCCACCCTGGGCGCGGCCAAGGCGCTGCGCCAGGAGGCGCTGGGGCGCATCCGCCAGGACGGGCCGGCGGACCTGGTGATCTTCAGCTGCCCGGACGTGACCCACCTGCCCTACCACCTGGGCATCAACCACGTGTCCGAGGTGTTCAAGGGCGGTCGCCCGGTTCACCGTGCCCCCGAAGGGACCGGCTGCCGGGCCGCTTGACCGCCGCCCGGGGCCTCCTCACGCTTCGGGCGCTGACAGTCCGTCCGCCGCCAGCCACGCGGCGCGCTTCATTCCCATCAGGAGCCGTCCCGTGTGCCGCCTCTACGCCATCCGCACCCACGCGCCCGTCGATGTCCGCGACGCCCTGCTGACCGCGCCCAACTGCCTGCGCGTCCAGTCCCGCGAGCACCCCGATGGATGGGGAATCGCCACCTTCGATGGCGGCCTGCCGCAGGTGGTGCGCCGGCTCGATCCGGCGCATGCCGACGCGCACTTCATCACCGCTGCGGATCCCGGCCCCACGCGCCTGCTGCTCGCCCACGTGCGCCAAGCGAGCGTGGGCGCCATCAACATGGCCAACGTCCACCCCTTCGTCCGCGGCCGCTGGGTCTTCATGCACAACGGGACCCTCACCGACTTCCGGCAGCATCAGGCGACCATCGAGGCGCGCATCCGGCCGGAGCTGCTCGCGTCGGTGACCAGCACCACCGACTCGGAGCGGCTCTTCCTCCTCTTCCTCACCCTGCTCGAGGAGCGGCGTGGCACCGTCGACGGCGCGAGCCTGGAGGAGGTCGCGTGGGCCCTCTCGTCGGTGATGGCGTTCGTCGCCACGCACACGGACGCGCCGGGACGCGAGCGCTCCAGCATGAACCTGCTGGTCTCCGATGGGTCGCTGATGTGCATCACCCGGCGTGGCCGGACGCTCGTGCTCTCCACCGGTCCCGAAACGTCCGGCCTCCCGGAAAGCGGGACGCCGCTCACCACCTTCGCGCTTGCCAGCGAGCCGCCACACGCCGGCCCGGGCTGGGTGGAGGTTCCCGAAGAGACCGTCATCGGTGTGGATGCCGGGCTCACCCTGTCCCGGTGGATCGTGGGCGAGCTCGCCGCCCGCCAGCTCCCGCATCGCGCCTTCGGCTGAGACCTCCCGGGCGGGACATCAGCCGTTCTCCTGCCCCTCCCACCACGCCTCCAACAGGGCCTGCGAGCGCGCTCCGGTGGCCTCCGCACGCAGACGCCGTGCGGTCGCGCCCACCGCCTCCAGGGACAGCCGCAACGCATCGCGGGGGACGCTCTCCGGAACCCGGTCGGTCCACTCGACCAGGAAGGCCGCGCGCCCATCGTCCAGGTCATAGAAGCCGGTGGCCTCGAGCGCCCCGGCCTCCTCGAGCCGGTACAGATCCGCGTGCACCAACGGGAGGCGTCCATCCGGATAGGTCTGGACGATGGCGTAGGTGGGGCTCGAGACCTCCCCGGGAGCGACCCCTGCACCCACGGCGACGCCGCGCACGAAGTGGGTCTTCCCGGCGCCGAGGCCCCCGGTGAGGCTCACGAAGTCCCCGCCCCGCAGCAGCGCGCCGAGGCGCCGTCCCAGCGCGTCGGTCTCTTCGGGGGAGGTCAGCTCCAACACCTTCATCGTTGCACCCTCTGACGCGCAAACGGTTCGCGTCCCTGTTCGCACCGGGAAGAGAACGCAGCCTCAGGCGACGCCACCCGTCTCCCACTCGCGCCACACCCGACACAACCCCTCCAGCAGATCGCTGGCGAGCATCCCGCGCAGTCCGGTACTGACGCGCATCTTTTCTGCGGCAAGACCATGCACGTAGGTCCCCACGCAGGCCGCCGCATCGGGCGACATCCCGCCGGCGAGCAAGGCCCCCAGGATCCCGGCCAACACGTCGCCGGTACCTCCGGTGCCCATCCCCGGATGCCCGGTGGGATTGATCCGCAGGGTCCCGTCACCACACGCGATGACCGTCCCCGCGCCCTTGAACACCACCGTCAGTCCATGGGGCCCCGCGTGGGCATGCAGCGCCGACGCTGCCCCCAGCCGATCCGCCTGAACCTGTGCCGTGGGCTGCCCCAGAAGCCGGCCGAGCTCACCGGGATGCGGGGTGAGGACCAGAGGTCCGGCGGCGCGTTCCAGCAGCGCGGGTGACCCGGAGAGCGCGTTGAGCCCGTCCGCGTCGATCACCATCGGGGCGCGGACACTGCCGAGCAGCCCTTCCAGCAGCGCCAGGGTCTGCGGCCCCCGGGGAATGCCCGGGCCCAGCACGACCGAATCCCGCGCGTCTGCGGCCTCCTGCAGAACGCCCAGGTGGGCAGGCGAAAGTCCATCGCCCCCGACGTCGAGGGGCAGACCCATGACCTCGGGCGCATGCGCGAGGATGGCACTGAGGAGAGGTCGGGGCGCGGCCACAGTGACCAGTCCCGCGCCCGCACGCAGCGCCCCCAGCGCCGAGAGCGCAGCCGCGCCGCTCTTCCCTTCGCTCCCCGCCACGATCAGGACGTGTCCGAAGGTCCCCTTGTGATCGGTGACCCGGATGGTGGGAAGCATCGCCCGCACGGTCGGCGCGTCGAGCAGCGCCCGCTTCGGTGGGCCGGGAGGCTCGGGGAGGTCGAGGTCCACGAACGTCTGGGTTCCGCATTGACTGCGTCCCGGCTGCAGCGCGTGCGCCGGCTTCGCCACGCCGAAGACCACGGTCTCGTCGGCCACCACCGAGGGCTCGAAGGCCACGCCGGTGTCACCCGCCACCCCGGAGGGAAGGTCGGCTGCGACCACCCGGGCGCCGCGGTCACGGTGCCCGAGGATGGCACGGATCGCATCGGCCAGGGTGCCCTGCGGCGCGCGGTTCAGCCCCGTGCCGAAGACGGCGTCGATCACCACGTCGCCCTGTCCCGGCGTGACGGATTGCGGATCCCCGAGCATGCTGCGCGGCCGGACGCCCACCGCCAGCAGCGCGCGATGGGCATCGGCGGCATCCGGAGGAAGACGGGAGGGATCGGTGAGCAGGACCAGCTCGAACACGCGCCCGGCCTCCTGCAGCGCCCGGGCAGCCACCAGCCCATCACCGCCGTTGTTGCCAGGACCCGCCAGGATGAGCACCCGCCCCTGTGGATCGAGGTGCTTTTCAGCCACGGCCGCGAGCGCCCGTCCAGCACGCTCCATCAGCTCACGGGTGGACGCGGCGGCGGCGTTCTCGAGCGCCCGGACCTCGGTGGCGGTGTAGAGCGCCTGCATCGTCGACGACCTCCATCCTGCCCGCCGGCGGCCCTCAGCGACCGGCGTGTGTCTTCCCCGGCCGGCGCATCAGGGCCTGGTGGCAGAGCGCCGGTGCGGGTCTCAGCGCGCGGCCTCCCGCATCAGGTCCAGCATGTCCCGCACCGCGCGCTCGAAGCCGACCAGGACCGCACGCGCCACGATGGCGTGGCCGATGTTGAGCTCGTCGATCTCCCGGATCCGCGCGATCGCCGACACGTTGTCGTAGTTGAGGCCGTGGCCGGCAGCCACGCTGAGCCCGAGCTTGGACGCAGCCTTCGCCGCATCCACGATCCGTGCGAGTTCGCGCTCCCGCTCCTGGCTGTCACGGGCCTCGCAGTAGCGGCCGGTGTGGAGTTCCACGCGCTGCGCATTCACCTTGTGGCTCGCGCGGATCTGCTCCACGTCCGGGTCCACGAACAGGGCGACCAGGATGTCGCCGTCGCGCAGGTTCTTCACCACCCGCGCGATGTGCTCGCGGCTGCCGGCGACGTCGAGGCCACCCTCGGTGGTCAGCTCCTCACGACGCTCGGGAACCAGCGTCACCACGTCCGGCTTGTGCTCGTAGGCGAGCTTCACCATGTCCTGGGTGGCCGCCATCTCGAGGTTGAGCAGCGTCTGCACCGTCTGCCGCAGCAGCCGCAGATCACGGTCCTGGATGTGTCGCCGGTCTTCGCGCAGGTGGATGGTGATCTGACCCGCCCCGGCGAGCTCGGCCAGCGAGGCAGCCGTCACCGGATCCGGATACGCGACCCGGCGCGCCTGACGAAGCGTGGCCACGTGATCGACATTCACTCCAAGCCGCTGTCCCACCGCACCTCTCCTGAGAACGGCCCGCGACCGCGGTCAGGGCCGGATGCGTCGGCAGCTCCGACGTGGGAGCGCTTCTAGCGCGTCCGTGGCTGGACGTCTAAGACAGCGAGCGACTCACGGCCTCCGCGATCTGCTTGGCGTAGACCTCATTCGAGCCGGCATCCGGACCTTCGACGAGGATGCGTACCTTCGGCTCGGTGCCGCTGAAGCGGACCAGCACCCGGCCGTCCTGGCCGAGCTTCTGCTCCACGTCGCGGATCGCCTGCGTCACGTCTCCGAGCTCCTCGAGGGGCGCGCGGCGCTGCACCGCCACGTTGAGCAGGATCTGCGGCACGGGCTCGAAGATCCCGGTGAGCTCCGAGAGGGGCCGCCCCATGCGCACCATCACCGCGAGGACCTGCAGCGCGGCCAGGGTGCCGTCGCCGGTGGTCGCGTGGTCCATGAACACCAGGTGTCCGGACTGCTCGCCCCCGAGGTTGTAGCCGTGCTTGCGCATCTCCTCGACGACGTAGCGATCACCGACCTGGGTCCGGACCACGTTCACGCCGAGGCGGCCCACGGCCCGCTCCAGCCCCACGTTGCTCATCACGGTGGCGACCAGCGTGTTCTGCTTCAGCGCCTGCCGCGCCACCATCTCCTGGGTGCAGATGGCCATCAGCGCATCGCCATCGACGACCCGGCCCTTCTCATCCACGACGATCAGCCGGTCGGCGTCACCGTCCAGCGCGAGCCCCACCTGGGCACCGTGCTCGAGCACGGCCGCTGCCAGCGCCTCGGGGTGCAGCGCGCCCTGCATGCGGTTGATGTTGGTGCCATCCGGGTCCACGCCCAGGGTGATGACCTCCGCCCCGAGTTCCTCGAGCACCGCCGGCGCTGTCCGGTACGCCGCGCCGTGGGCACAGTCGACCACCACCTTCATGCCCTCGAGGGTCAGCTCCCGCGGGAAGCTCATCTTGAGGTAGACGATGTAGCGCCCGCGCGCGTCCTCGAGCCGCACGGCGCGACCGATGGCGTCCTTGGTGGGCCGGATGTGATCGATGGCGCCACTCATGACGAGCTCCTCGAGCTGCTGCTCGGTCTCGTCAGGAAGCTTGTAGCCGTCGCGCCAGAAGAACTTCACCCCGTTGTCCTTGTAGGGGTTGTGCGACGCGCTGATCACCGCGCCGGCGTCCGCACGCATCGAGGTCGTCAGATTGGCGATGCCCGGTGTCGGGAGCGGACCGACCATGGCGACGTCCACGCCCATGGAGGTGATCCCGGCTGCGAGCGCCTGCTCGAGCATGTAGCCGGAGAGGCGGGTGTCCTTGCCGATGATCACCCGGTGGCGGTGGTTGCCGTTGCGGATGAGGTGGGCCAGGGCGCGCCCCAGCTGCATCATCACCTCGACCGTCATGGGAAAGACGTTCGCCTCGCCCCGGACCCCGTCGGTCCCGAAGAGCTTCCGGGATCCCGTCCCCTCCAACGCCTTGATCTTCACGTTCATCGCAGTGCTCGGCTTTCGTCTCGCGCCCACTTCCCCCCGGCGGCGCTCGCTGAATTCAAGAAATGCTGGGCGCAGGGTACGCGCTCCCGGCCCTCCCGTCCCGGCAGAATGACCGCTCTCCCAAGCTGGAGGGACAGGCAGGCGGCAACAAGGGGGCGTGCGCGCGGAGCGTCAGGACGCGCCTGCCGGTGAACGGCGCAGGGCAGAAAAGCAGGCGGGCGGATGACCCGTGCGCCGCCCCTTCCAGCGGCAAGGTGCCCGCAGCGAACGCGGCAGCGCCACGGCCGGAACCGGTGAGGCCCGGCCCCCGGCGTGATGGGAGAAACGCGCTCGCGGCGGCAGCACCGGACGCTTCGGCGGAAGCGGTCCCCGACCTGTGCGGAGCGGGAAGTGCCGGCGCGTGTCGCTCGGGCCTCACGCCATCAGCACGCGGATTCAGCTGCGGAAGCGATCCCCGCCGCCCCGTGCGGAGCGGATGGCCTGCGCCACGCGCAGCGCATCGCGGGTCTCGCGCACGTCGTGCACCCGCACGAGGTCGACCGCGCCCCGCGAGGCAAGCATCACCACCGAACCGAGGGTCCCGGCCAGGCGCTCGTCCGCGGGGCGCCCGGTCAGCGTCCCCAGGAAAGCCTTGCGGCTGGTGCCCACCAGAATCGGCTGCCCGAGCTGACGCAGGTCCTCCATCCGCCGGAGCAGGAACAGGTTGTGGTCTGCCGTCTTGCCGAAGCCGATGCCTGGATCCACCACCAGCGACGCCTCGGCGACACCTGCGCTGCGGGCCGCCTGCAGTCGGCTGCCGAGCCCTTCGAGCACCTCAGCCACCACGTCCCCATAGCGGGGCGAGCGCTGCATCGTCTGCGGCGTGCCCTGGATGTGCTGCAGACAGGCCGCGGCCCCCGCGCGCGCGGTCACCTGCGCCATCAGGGGATCGAAGGTGAAGCCGCTGACGTCATTGACCAGGGCCGCGCCGGCCCCGAGGGCCTCCCGCGCTACCACCGCCTTGGTGGTGTCGATGGAGATGGGGGTCGCCACCCGATCCCGCAGGGCGTGAATGACGGGCAGGACGCGATCGAGCTCCTGCTGTTCCGAGACCGCGGCCGCACCCGGTCGGGTCGACTCGCCCCCGATGTCCAACAGGTCCGCCCCGTCCTCCGCGAGTCGCAGCGCGTGCTCGATGGCGCGGCGGGGATCCGCATAGCGGCCTCCGTCGCTGAAGCTGTCGGGGGTGACGTTGACGACCGCCATCACCAACGGGCCCTCATCGAACCGCAGGATTCCCTCCGGCAGCCGCAGCTCCCGCGGGAGTGGCATGTCCAGCCCCCGCAACAACGCTTCGCCGATGGCGCGGGACGGCGCCTCCACGGAGGCCCGCGCCCACTCACGCAGCCGCGACCGCGGCGCCATCAGGAGACAGGCATCGCCGCCGGCGTGCTCGAGGCCGAGGTCGGCGGTGGAGAGCGCCTCGAGGTCGCCGGCGTCGAGGCCGGTGAGCAGCACCCCACCCGACGCCAACCGCTCCGGGCGCAGCTGCCCGCCGAGCCGCGCGCTCACCCAATCGCGATCCCCTTCCGTGACCCAGCGGGCCAACAGGGAGGGCGGGACGGAGGGAGCAGCAACGGCGTCTTCCTGCATGAGAACCTCAGCGGGGCGGGAGAAACAACACGCCCCCTCACCCAGGTGGGCTCGGGGGCGGTCGGTGCATCCTGCGCGGTGCTGCCCGCGATGGTGAACTCAGGCCTTGCTGGGCTCGGGCTCGGACTTGGGCAGCCCATCCAGCGCATCGAGAATCCGGCGCTTGTCCTTCTTCTCGGTCTGCGTCGGCGGCGGGGACGGGGTGCGCGGCGTGGGACGCTCGCGGGTGATCACCCCACCCTGCACCAGGATGTTGAGCTCCTCGGCGTCGAGGGTCTCGTACTCCAGGAGGCCCTGGGTGATGCGATCCAGCACATCGCGGTGCTCGGTGAGCAGGCGCCGACCACGCTCGTACTGGGTGGTGATGATGTCACGCACCTCCTGGTCGATCTGGCGCGCCGTCTCCTCCGAGTAGTTGGGACGGCTGCCGAGATCACGGCCCAGGAAGACCTCGCCCTCGGACTGACCGTAGGCCAGGGGTCCCAGCTTCTCGCTCATGCCCCAGCGGCACACCATGGCGCGGGCCATCTCGGTCGCGCGCTCGATGTCGTTGGAGGCCCCGCTGCTGATCTCGTTGTTGACGATCTCCTCGGCGAGCCGACCGCCCATCATCATGCAGATCGTGTCGAGGATGGAGTTCTTGTAGAGCGAGTTCTTGTCCTCGGACGGCAAGGACCAGGTCACGCCCAACGCACGTCCGCGCGGGATGATGGTGACCTTGTGCACCGGGTCGCAGCCCGGAAGCATCTTGCCGATGAGGGTGTGCCCCGCCTCGTGGACCGCGGTGAGGTGCTTCTCACGGTCGCTCATGATCATCGAGCGGCGCTCGGGGCCGAGGAAGACCTTGTCCTTGGCGGCCTCGAAGTCGCTGTCGTCCACCCGCTCCTTGTTCTGACGGGCGGCCAGCAGCGCGGCCTCGTTGACCAGGTTCTCCAGATCCGCGCCGGTCATCCCGGGGGTGCCGCGGGCGAGGGTCTCGAGGTCGACCTCGGGAGCCAGCGGGACCTTGCGGGTGTGGACCTTGAGCACGCCCAGGCGACCGTTGAGGTCGGGACGGGGGACGGTGATCCGCCGGTCGAAGCGGCCGGGACGCTGCAGCGCGGGATCGAGCACGTCGGGACGGTTCGTCGCCGCGATGAGGATCACGCCCTCGTTGGACTCGAAGCCGTCCATCTCCACCAGGAGCTGGTTGAGCGTCTGCTCGCGCTCGTCATGGCCGCCGCCCAGGCCCGCGCCACGGTGCCGACCGACGGCGTCGATCTCGTCGATGAAGATGATGCAGGGGGCATTCTTCTTGCCCTGCTCGAAGAGGTCGCGCACGCGGCTGGCGCCGACGCCCACGAACATCTCCACGAAGTCCGAGCCGGAGATGGAGAAGAACGGAACGCCCGCCTCACCGGCGACCGCGCGCGCGAGGAGCGTCTTACCGGTCCCCGGCGGTCCCATCATCAGAACGCCCTTGGGGATGCGGCCTCCCAGGCGGCTGAACTTCTTGGGATCCTTGAGGAAGGCGATGATCTCCTCGAGCTCTTCCTTGCTCTCGTCGATCCCCGCCACGTCCGCGAAGGTGATCTTGTTGTGGCTCTCGCTGAGCAGCTTCGCCTTCGACTTGCCGAAGGACATCGCCTTCCCGCCGCTCCCCTGGAGCTGGCGCATGAAGAAGACGAAGAGCACGAAGAGCACCACCAGCGGCAGCCACTGGCCGAGGATGGTGAGCAGCGGGCCGTTGCTGTCCGGCGGACGGAAACGCACGTCGACGCCTGCGTCGGTGAGCCGGCTCAGGATGGCGGCGTCGGCCTCGGGGCCGATGGTCTCGAAGCGGGTGTTGTCAGCCCCGGAGGTGCCCTCGTACCGGATGCCCTCGGTGATGGTCACTTCCTTGATTTCGCCCGCCTCCACGCTCGCCATGAACTGGGTGAACGTGGGGTCGTTGACCTGCTTGCTCCCTTCGGAGAAGTGGTAGACGACGGCGACGAAGATCGCGAGCAGCAGCAGCCAGATGGCGATGGTTTTGTGGGTGTTGCGCACGTCGTTGGAATCCTTCCGTCCCGAAAATCGACGCTAACCCCAACACGCTCAGGCGACCAACTATTTTGGGGTGCGGACGATCGCGGGGTGTTCGCTCCCGCAAAGCGCCTCCGAAGGCGCCACTCCGGCATCATGGGGGGCCGTCTGAGAGGCAGGCGGGCTCAGGGTCACCCTCGCCCTTTCGCAGCAGAGCGTCCACCCCTCCCGCAGCTCGCACCGGCCTCCCGTGGCCAGGGCGCGCAGGGCCGCATCGAGCCGCTCGCCATCCAATGGACCGATGTGCTGCGCGATGAGGTGGTGCAGGGCGCGGCGGCGCACCGGTGCCTCCAGGGCCATCAGCCCCACCCGATCCCACGCTCCTTCCGGCAGGGTGAGCCGCCGGAGGGCCTCTTCAGCGTGCGTCTGCAGATAGGCGTCGTCCTCGGTCGCCAGCGCGGCGAACCGGGCGAGGCGGAGGGCCACCCCGGCGTCGGTCAGCGCCTCCAGCTGGGGCAACATCCGGTGGCGGATGCGGCAGCGCAGGAAGGTCAGGTCCGCATTCATCGGATCGTCCACCGCCACCAGGTCCCGGGCGTGCAGAT
The DNA here is from genome assembly GCA_035304185.1 of Myxococcaceae bacterium. Lineage (GTDB taxonomy): Bacteria > Myxococcota > Myxococcia > Myxococcales > Myxococcaceae > DATGQN01. Next base: position 17,736 of record DATGQN010000021.1, on the reverse strand, counting down.
GCGCCAGCACCTCCTGCCGGGTCGCGCCCAGCAGCGGCCGGATCACCCTTCCCTTTCTGGCGAGGATCCCACCGGCCCCGCGCAGCGCCGCCCCCCGCGACAGCCGCATCAGGACCGTCTCGGCCTGATCGCTGGCGGTGTGACCGGTGGCGATGACGTCCAGGCCCCGGGCCTTGCGGATGTCCTCGAGCGCCGCCTCGCGGGCCACCCGCGCCCGGGCTTCGAACCCGGCCCCGGCGGGGAGGGTGAGCCGCGTGGCATGAAAGGGGAATCCCCGCTTTCCCGCGAGTGACGCCACCCACGCCCCCTCGGCGGCGGACGCCTCCCGGACCCCGTGGTCCACCCAGGCGACTTCGAAGCGCCATGGGTGATGGGGACGTGCGGCGAGCTGGGCGCAGGCGTCCATCAGCGCCAGGGAGTCGGGGCCGCCACTCACCGCCAGCAGCACCGACGCCTCGCCCGGGCGGAGACATCCGGCGAGGCCTCTGCGGACCGTGCGGCTCAGAGCGGGCAGGGAAGCAGGCATACGAAGGGGACAGCGGGGAAAAACGGCGCAGGAATCGAACTGCGGGGCTGGGGGTTTCAAACCACAGACGGGGGACACCACCACCATTTTCGAGACATCGACGTTGAGCCCAGGGGTCCCCCCCTCCCCCTCTGGGCTCACGGGGCATCTGGGCAACCGCCCAGAGCCCCTCTTTCAGAAGCCCCGGATCGCGTGCCTCACGTCGCGTGGTCCGGGGCTTCGCCTTTGCGGGCAGGCCGGCGTCACGGGCCGGGGAGCGCACCTGAAGGCCCGCCTCGGGATGAAAGCCGCCGAAAGCATTGACCCCCTCACACCTGATGTCGGATAACCGGGGCGTTACACGCAGGTGGGCCCCCTTCCGACCACGGAGTGTTCTGGCATGGCTGCTACTGACAAGAGGAAGCAATCCCTCTACTTCCCTGAGGACATGCTCAAGGAGATCCAGGAGGAGGCGACCCGCCAGGACCGCTCTCTGTCGTGGGTCGTCCAGCAGGCGTGGAAGATCGCCCGCGAGCGCATCAAGTCCTTCCCGGCCGTCAACGACGTGACCGGCGAGGAGTATCAGGACCGCCGCGAGGAGTAGGGCCCCTTCTCCCCGAGGGCCTGACGCTGCTGCTTCACATGACGTGTTCCGGGTGGGCCCTCTCAGGCCCCCCGTCGAGCCTCCCGTTCCAGGGGCCGTGAACCCGTGACCGGGTCTTGAGGCCGGGGAACGTCCCTGGACCTTCCGGTGAGGTGCCTCGCGGTCCGTCGCGCAGGCAGCACCGACCCGGTGGGTTCCCACCCTACAACCCGGCGACATTCAGGAACGGCTCCCCATCACCCGGGCGTCGGCCAGCATGGCGCCGGCTGGCCCACCTGCCATTGAGGGCTTCGGGGTGCCGCGCTTGCGCGGGCGGAGGCACGCCCTCACGCCGCGCTTCCCTCCCCCCCGGCGGGTCTCAGGGAGCGGCGCAGTTCGCGAAGCCGATGCGCGGCTCCGCCCGGAGGCCCCCTTCCGGACCACTGCTCGCCGGGTAGGTCTGGCTCAGGTACTCGGCCGTCAGGTGCGCGTCGGTGCCACCGAACTCAATCGCCTGCCGCGGGTTGCGGTCGGGATCGTTCCCCAGCCCGGCGAGCATCGTGTATCCGTCCGCGCCGCTGAGCAGGAAGCTCGAGATCGCCACGCGGTAGCGGGCATCGGGGCTCTCCAGCAGCACGTCGCGCGTCCCCACCTGCAAGCCCGTCACCCGGCTGCCCACCGGCAGGCTGCAGTCCACGGACAGCTGCGAACCCTCGGAGATCTGCAGGAACCGACCCGAGCCCGACGGCGGGACGACCACCTCCCCTTCGGGGAAGAGCATGCTCACCGAGTTCTCGAACATGGCGAGCAGCTCCGCGCCGGTCAGATCGAGGGTGGTCACCACGTTGGAGAAGAGGAGCACCTCGTGGAGCTCGCCGCGGGTGAGCTCGCCGCGGGGAAGCCGCTCCCGGGTGACGCACACGCCCTCGTCACGAATGGCGCCTCCGTTGAAGACACCGAGCTCGGTCTCCTGGGTCTGCGTGCTGCTGGTGCGCGCATGCAGCATCGCATCCGCCGCAAGCTGCCCGAGCGCGTTGTTGGCGTGACGCGCGAAGGCCCGGTCGAGCGGGACATCCTCGGCGAGGTAGCCGATCTTCTCCTCGGGGTTCTCCACGAGCCCGGTGCAGTCGGTGTTGTAGGTGGTGCACCCGACCGCGAGCCAGGAGAACCCCGTCAGCGCGAGCAGCGCCCAGCGGACCTGTGACGTCATAGCCAACCTCTCAGCATCAGGAAGGCCTGGAAGCCCTCCCGCGGCAACAGCCCCGCGAAGCCATCCGGTCGGGGCACATCATCGTAGACCTGCGTGTCCATCACGTTCTGCCCCAGCAGCACGACCTCGAAGTGGTCGAGGATCGGCTCGGTGCGCAGCTGGGCGTTCACCAGGCCGTACCCCGGAATGAGGTAGCGGCGCAGCAGCTCCAGCTCCGAGCGCGCCGTGTTGCGGCGTTCCGCGAGGATGCGGGCGTTGAGGTCCAGGTTGAGCCAGGGCCCCACCGGGAAGGTCGCGCCAGCGGTGACCTGGGCCTGCGCGATGTTGGTGAGCTGCCGGAAGCCCGGGAGGGTATCGAGATCCTCCGCGCGGGCCGCGCCTCCATGCACGAACACGCGGGAGCGGTCCGACCACTCCACCCGCGCCCAGCCTTCTGCGCCGACGCTCCGGACCGCGGTGCGGTTGGTCCAGGGCGTGTCGCTACCGGTCTGATCCACCGCGGTGATGGCGCCGGACATGTTCGTGTAGAACGCCTGCCCGCCCACGCGAACCCGCGCAAAGCCCGCGTTCTGCAGAAGCTCCGCCCCCACCGTGACCGTATCCACGGTGGCAGGCTGCAGGCCGGGATTGCCCATGAACCGGCCGCGCCCGAAGCCGATGTTACGGACCGGGAGCTCGAAGGCCAGCTCGGCCATGGTGGGTGCGCGGAAGGCACGCGCCCACTGGGCACGCACCAGAAGCTCGTCCGTCGCCTTCACCGCCACGCCGAGTCGCGGGTTCACGCTCGGGGTGATCTTCGTCCCGGAGAAATCTCCGGAAGCGTCGGGGACCGGGAGCTGAACCGCCTCGATGCGGACGCCCAGATCGATCTCCAACCAATCCAGCGCGCGCCACCGATCTTCGGCCCAGAGCGCCGCGGTGATCCGGTTCGCGGCCACCCCACCCGAGCGATCCAACGGGCTCACGAGATCGGCGCCGGACGCGTCGCGGCCCGGGGCGAAGCCGGTGATCGGCATCCCGTTCACGTCGAAGTTGCCCAGGTAGGCGTAGTCGGTGAGGGCCTGATGCATGGCCTGAGCGCCCACCGAGAGCGTGTGCGCCTCGGCGATGACCGTATGCCCGCTGACCGAGAGCCCCAGGTCACGGGTGGCAAAGGAGAGCCGCTCGCGCACGCCGAGCTCGAACGCACTCGCCGGATCGTCGATCTGGGTCCGGAAGCCGGAAGGGGTCAGCTGGTAGTTGCGCGCATCCTTCTGGGTCTGGATCCAGGCCCGCGCATGCAGACGGGTGGTGGCGTTGAGCGGCTGGCTCCACTCAAGATCGCCGAGGATCCCCAGGCGCTCGATGCCCGGACCGTCGGCCCCCTGTCCGGGGAAGTTCCCGGCGGTGTCGAACTGTCCGAGCAGGACGCTGCGATCCTCATGGAAGACCCGACCACCTGCGAGCAGGGCGCCGCCTCCGGGCAGCGCGAGCTGCGCCCGAAGTCCACCATGGAGCAGCATGCGCTCATCGCGCGTGTAGCCCACCGGCTCCCCCACGCGGCGTAGTCCCTGTGCCTCCGTGAGCTCGGAGATGCCGTCGGCGTCGACCTCATTGGAATCTCCCCGCTGGCGGACGACGTCGACGTCAGCGCGCACCGAGACCGGACCGAAGGTTCCGGCGGCGTTGGCGTGCGCGTCCCATGCCGTGGGCATCCCGGCGCCCAGCATCACCCGTGCACCCGCGTCTTCCCGGCTGTGCAGGTGAACCACCCCGAGCACCGCGGGGCCGCCGAAGGCTGCCGCCCCCGGTCCGAGCGTGACCTCGATCCGCTCGAGGTTCTCGATGGGCAGATCCACGAGGCTCGCGCCGTTCCAGGCGTTGTTGAGGGGCACGCCGTCCCGGAGGAAGAGGACCTCGGCGTCCTGCCGCAATCCCCGGATGGCCACCTGCCAGTCCCCCTCGACGGTGCGGGTGACGGTGAGCCCCGGCACCAGCTCCAGGGCCTGATGCACGCGCCGGACACCCAGCCGGCGCAGTTCGGCGCGATCGAACACCATGGTCGGCGCGAGCGTGGTGACCGCGGTGGACGGATGGATGCGCGCCAGGGCGGCCTGATCCTCGGCCCGGTAGACGGCCAGCTCGTCCTCGAAGGGCGTGGCAGGACGCGCAGCCGGCTCGAGGCGGGGGCGGGACGGCGTAGGAACGGGAGCGGGAGGCTCGCGCTCCGGCGCGGCGGCCCAGGTGTCCTCCGACGGCTCCGGGCGGGACGGTTCCGCGCTCTGCCGGTCTTCACGGGGCGGTGCTTCCGGCGACGCGCGTTCCGGTTCACGTGCGGCACGGGCCGCATCCGCGCGCGCCCAGGGGTCCTCCTCCTCAGAGGTCGTCTCGGGTTCGGGTGACGGCGTCGCAGCAGGAGGGGCACGCGACGGCCCCGGTGCCGAAGCCTGTCCACCACGGAGGGGCACCCGCGCGGGTCGCTCGGCAGACGCGAAGACCGGAGCGCGTTCGCCGCGAGGGGTGACCCCCTCGACGTAGTACTCCACCGCCGCCCCGGTGAGGGCGCTGGAAGGGATGTCGCCGCGGAAGAGATCGCCGAACGCGAGCTCCATCGGCGCGCTCGACCATTCGCCTCCCGGAGATCGGTAGCGGATGGTGAGTCGGTCCATCCCTCCGCCCGACAACAGCGTTCCTTCGAGCTCCAACCGCTGACCTGCGCGGTGGCTCTCCGGTGGCGTGTGGACGAGCGAGGACTGCGACTGCCCGAAGGCGGGGATCCCCCAGAGGGCGCTGGCGACCATGAAGGACGCAAGCGCGCGGCGGAGGGCGACGGTCGGAAGGAACGTGAAGGAAGGCACCTTGCCGTGAGGGTGGTCCGTCGCCACGCCGGGAGTCAAGACGAGCGACGCCTCCGGCGGCCTTTGCGGGAGTCGATATTTTGCCGCCGCAGCGCGTGCGTGGCAGCGTCCGCCAAGCCTTTGCCCCTCAAGCAGCTGGCGCGGCCCCGCCTCCGATGCACGACGCACTCACCTTCCAACGCACGCTCTTCCGACGTCAGCAGGCGCGCATCCACCGGGAACTCGGTGCGCCCGGCGGCGCGTTCCGCCGCTACCAGCAGCGCTACCGCCGCCGGACGGCATCCTCCACGCAGGTGCGCACGCGCGAGGCGGTGCTCTCCGAAGCCCTCGACGCGGACGTCCTCTTCGTCGGGGACTACCACACGCTCCCGCATGCCCAGGGGCTCTTCCGGGAACTCTTCCGCCATGCCGGCCGCGGGCGTCGCCGCGTCGTGCTGGGGTTGGAGTGCATCCCCAGCTCCCAGCAACCGCTTCTCGATGCCTGGCAGCGCGGCGCACTGGATGCTGACGCGTTCTTCGCGAGGCTGTCGCAGGAGGTTCCCGACGCCCTCGCGCTCTGGCCCTCGTTCCGCGCGCTGCTCACCGAGGCGGTGGCGCTGCGATTGCGGATCGTCCCCATCGACCAGGCCAGCGGAGGCCCACGCTCACTCGAGCGCCGCGATGCGCACGCCGCGGGACGTCTGGCGGAGGTCCTCACCGAGGTCCCGCGTCCGCAGGTGCTGGTGCTCGCGGGGCAGTTCCACGTCACGCCCTGCCATCTCCCCGCCTCCCTTTCACAGCGGCTGGGAGCCGGACACGGGCTGCAGATGCGCACCCTGTACCAGAACTGCGAGCAGCCCTGGTTCGCGCTGCAGGCTGCGGGGCTCGATCCACTCCGGCACGGCGTGACCTTCGAGGATGGCGCGCTCGGCGTCTTCAGTGCCTCCCCCACCCTCGCGCAGCGCACCTTCCTCGACTACCTGGAGGCCGGCGATGAGGTGCTGGGCTCCTTCGCGATCGACGTGCACATGCAGGTGCCGCGGATGGTGCTCCACCTCGCCCGGATGATCGGCATCCACGTGCCACGTGCAGCCCGCGAGGCGCTCCAGGTCATCCCACCCGGGAGCGGCGAGGCCCTGCTGCGGCTGAACGCGCGCGCCGTCTTCAACGCCCGGGAGCAAACCCAGCTCTCCAGGCATCTGCTCGAGGGCCACAGCCTCTACGTACCGCGCGCCGACACCATCTGCCTCGGCTCCCTCTCACGTCACCATGCCGCGGAGGAGGCAGCCCATCGGCTGCGCCATCTCGCGGTGGGAGCGCGGATGGAGGCGGATCGTCCGCGCACCGATGCCTTCTATGCACGCATCTGGGAGGAGGCCCTCGGCTTTCTCGGCAGCCGCATGCTCCATCCCGAGCGACCCTGCCAGGGACTTGCCGACTGGAGCGGTGCACTGCGTGACGAGGTCGGAGAGGCCCGCGCCATTGCCGCCTACGTCCTCTCCCACAAGGCCATGGAGATGCGGGAGACGCCGGTTCCGGACGCGCTGCCGCCCCCGCGTGAGACGGGGCGCTTCAACGCCGTCACCCATGCACTGGGCTACCTGCTCGGCGATGCACTGAGCCGGAGCTGGCGCGAGGGGACCCTCTCCCGTGGCACGCTCCGCGCCCTCTTCCGCGACCCGCTGGAGCAGCCCTTCGACCTCTACCTGCGCTGGAGCCGGCAGCTGCGCACCCTCCAGCCCCGGGTCGCAGACATGGCGGACCCCGCCGCTCCGCCCGCCCGCGTGAGCGCCTGAAGACCTTCCGACGTCTGCCCCCTTCCCTTCTGCTTCCGCCGAAGACGTCGCCGCGTTCCAGTCATGACCACGCGGCGTTCCCTCCTCCTCGCCCTCCCCGACGGACGCTGCGGGTGTCGCACAGGGAGCGGCGGTGCTGGCCGCAGACTTGCTTCACCGCCCGCCATCGAAGGTGACGCGCGTGGAACGTCCAGCGGTGGACCGACGCCGGGTGAGGGGGGCGGATGGGAACGACGACGGAATCATTGCTCGCAGAGCGACCGGAGCGGGTGGCCGCTGCCTGGCGCCGGACCCTGAGTGGGTTCGCCGAGCATCCCCACATGTTGGAGGGCGCCATCGAGCCCTTCCTCCGCGAGCTCGCCGGTCATCTGCGTGGAGAGCCGGGAAGCCCCTGGTCGCGCACCCGCGGCGTGCTGAGGCTCTCTGCCAGAGGCGGACAGCCCGCGTTGGATGCCGAGTTCGCCTCGCTGGAGCGATGCCTGCTCACCACGATCAGCGTGCTGGGAAGCCCGGGGGGCGCACGTGCCCGGCTTCGGGAGGCGCTTGTCGAAGCGCACACCTCGGCCAGCGCCTACCTCGCGCGCCTCTTCGATCCCCTGGCGCCTCCGCCACGGGTGCCCTTCGGAGGGCTGGTCATCGAGCGGATCGAGTCTGCGCCCAGGCCCGCGGAGGAGACGTCGCGACTGCTGCACTGAGATGTCCCTCCGGTGCCGGCGTCACCTCCAGCGGCGCAGGCCAGCTCAGCGGGGAATGGCGATGCGCACCGTCGCGCCCTGCCCCGGCTCGCTCTGCAGCGACACCTGCCCGCCGTGGGCCTCCACGAGCTGCTTGACGATTGCGAGGCCGAGGCCACTGCCGCCCTGCTTGCCCTCGGTCACGAAGGCATCGAACGCACGCGCCATCACCGAGGAAGGGACGCCCGGCCCGTCGTCGCTCAGGGTGATGTAGAGGGTGGTCTCGTCTCCCTGCACCTGCACGCGCAGGGTGCCGCCGTCCGGCATCGCCTCGATGGCATTGCGCGCCACGTTGGAGATCGCCCGCAGCAGCTTGGTCTCGTCGAACCGTGCGCTCCCGCGATCCTCGAGCACCAGCTCCAGGACGCCACCGATCCGCGCGAGCTCGGGCTCGAGCTGGGTGCGGACCTGCTCGAAGAAGGGCTCGAGGTACACGCGCCGACGCAGCAGCTCCTGCTCCCCCCGCGCATAGGCCAGGGTCTCACCGGTCATCGCGGCGATCTGCTCCACCTGCCGCTCGATGGTCGCGGCGATCCGCGCGCGCTCCTCGGCGGAGGGCTCCATGGCCATGAGCTGCGCGTAGCCGCCGATGATCGTCATGGGGGTCTTGAGGTCGTGCATCACGCCCGACATGACCCGGCCGATGGCCTCGAGGCGCGCCTTGCGCTCCCCTTCCACACGCATCCGCCGGAGCATCACCGCACGGCCCGCCAGTCCCGCAACCAGCGTCGCCAGGCGCTCGTCTGCGGTGTCGAAACCGGCGGCCTTCCCGTACAGCTCGAGAACGCCGAGAAGCTGGTCGTCGCCCTTGATGGGGACCCGGAGCGTGCCGGCCTCCGCAGCCGCTGCGGCGGCGTCCGGCCCCGGTGCGTCCGCGGGCACGTCTCCGAGGACGTATCGGCGGCGTCCCTCGCCATCGGTGAGCAGGATGATGCCCCCGGAGGCGCCAAGCACCCCGGTGGCCATGGAGAGGACCCGCTCGAGCAGCTCCTCCTCGGCCTCCGAGGAATGGACCGCCTGCTCGAGTTCATAGAGCAGATCCAGGTCCCGGACGGCGACGGAGAGCTCCTCGGTGGTTCTCCGCAGCTCATCGTTCTGGGCGCGCAGCGTCTCCATGAGCCGGACGCTGTCGAGCACGCCCGCGATCTGGGCGGCGATCGCCTCCACCAGCGCGAGCTCCTCCTCACCGAAGGCGCCCACGCGTCGGTGCAGCACCTGGACGACCCCCAGGATGCGGCCGCTCACGTGCCGCAGGGGGGCGACGATCATCGAGCGGGTGCGGAACCCGGAGCGGCGATCGATCTCCCGGTTGAAGCGGGGATCCGCGTAGGCATCGTCGATCCGGACCGGCTGACCCGAGCGCGCCACGTGTCCTGCGAGCCCTTCACCCGCCGGGACCCGCAGTTCGCGCAGCGCATTGCCCCGCACGACGCGGCCCACCAGCTCCTCCCGCTCCTCATCCAGCATGAAGAGGGTCGCGGCGGGCGCATCCAGCAGCGCCGCCAGACGATCGATGACCGGGCCCAGCAGTGAGTCCACGTCCTGCGTGGAGGCCAGGGTGGTGCCGATCTCCATGACCGCCTGGAAGCGCTCGGCCTTGCGCGCCACCGCGGTGTCGAGCTCCTCCAGCTTCTGGCTGAGGCCGTCGAGCAGCCCGGGTGGAGGGGTGCGTCCTTTGAAGCGGGTCTCGGACATGTCCTGGCTCAATGCGCCTGTGACCAGTTCCCCCCGACGCCCACCTCGACCTCGAGGGGCACGGCGAGCTCGGCGACGCCACCCATGCACGTGCGCGCGAGCTCGGTCACCCGCTCCACCTCGTCCAGGGGCGCCTCGAAGACCAGCTCGTCATGCACCTGGAGGAGCATCCGCGCCGAGAGCTTCGCATCGGTGAGCGCCTGCTCCACCGCCAGCATCGCCTTCTTGATGAGGTCAGCGGCCGTGCCCTGGATGGGCATGTTGATGGCGGCGCGCTCGGCCCCCTGGGCGATCATCCGGTTCTTCGAATGCAGATCCGCCATGGGCCGCCGGCGGCCGAACAGCGTCTCCACGTAACCGACGCGGCGCGCCTCCTCCACGGTCGACTTCAGATACGCCTGGATGCCGGGATAGCGCTCGAAGTAGCGGCGGATGATGTCGCGCGCCTCTTCCTGGGGGATGTCCAGGCGCGTGGAGAGGCCGTGCGCGGAGAGCCCGTAGGCGATGCCGAAGTTCACCGTCTTGGCGACCCGGCGCATCTCGGCGTTCACCTCGGACTCGGGGACCGCGAAGATCTCCGCCGCAGTGCGGGTGTGGATGTCCGCGCCCTGCCGGAACGCCTCGAGCAGGCCCGGATCGCCGGTGACGTGCGCGAGGATGCGCAGCTCCACCTGGCTGTAGTCCGCGGAGATGAGCCGCATGCCTTCGGGGGCGACGAAGGCGGCCCGGATCTCCCGACCCAACTCGGTGCGGATGGGGATGTTCTGCAGGTTGGGATCCGAGGAAGACAGCCGGCCGGTCGCTGCCACCGCCTGGTGGAACGTGGTGTGGATGCGTCCCCCGGCATCCACCAGCTTCGGCAGGGTGTCGAGGTAGGTGCTCTTGAGCTTCACCACCGAGCGGTAGTCGATGATCGCCCGCGGCAGGGGGTGCATGGCGCTCAGCTTCTCGAGCACCTCCTGATCCGCGCTGGGTCCGGTCTTGCCCTTCTTGAGCACCGGAAGCGCGAGCTTCTCCTTGTCGAAGAGGATCTTCGCGAGCTGCTGATTGGAGCCGACGTTGAACGTCTCGCCGGCGAGCTCATGGATCTCCTGCTCGCGGCGCAGACACTCCGCGTCCACCCGCTTGGAGAGCGCGGTCAGCGTGGGGACGTCGACGAGGATGCCCCGCCGCTCCATGCGCGCGAGCACCGGCAGCAGCGGCAGCTCGAGCTCACGCGCGAGATCGGAGAGACCGGCCTGATCGAGCTCGCGCCACAGCAGCGGCCGCAGCGCGAGGATGGCGCGCACCGCCGAGACCGCCGGCCCCGCCAACTCCGCGACGGTCCGGTCCACCAGCGCTGGCAGCTTCCGGCCGACCTCGGGAACCGACAGCTCCCGGTGCAGCCGCTCGCGCGACAGGTCCGCAAGTGCGTGCTCCCGGCGCGAGGGATTGTGGAGGTAGGCCAGCAGCTCCAGATCCTCGCACGTGCCCTCCAGGGGCAGCCCGAAGCGGTGCAGCGCGTGCGAGAGCGCCTTGAGCCCATGGCCCACCTTGGTGATGGCAGCGTCGCCGAGCAGCGGCTCGAGGAGGGACACCACCTTCTGTCGGGGCAGGCTCTCCCCTGCGAGCAGGGAGCGGTGGCCCAGCGGAAGGTAGGCCGGCTCCGCGTCCGGCAACCCCAGCCCGAGTCCGACCAGCTCGCCATTCTCGACGTGGCCGAACACGCCCACCTGGCCCTGTGATCGCGCGAGTCCACAGAACGCCGTCAGCGCCTCTTCGGTGAAGATCGCGGCATCGGGTTCCGGTTCGGCGGGGGCAGCGGGTGTCTCGACCCGGGCCATGCCGGGGAGTTCCTGCAGCAGCCGGTAGAACTCGAGCTCGGTGAAGAGGGCCCTGGCGCGCTCGGTCTCCACGCTCCGGATCGCGAGGTCGTCGAGCGTGACGCCGAGCTCGAGATCGTCCCGGAAGCCGACCAGGGTCTGGTTCTGACGGACGCGCTCGACATGTTCGCGCAGCGTCTCGCGGAGCTTGGGCTTGGCGACCTCATCGAGCCGCCCGATGAGCGTCTCCACGTCCCCGAAGGTCTTCAGAAGGTCGGCCGCGGTCTTGGGTCCGACTCCGGGAACCTTGGGGATGTTGTCGATCGCGTCCCCCATCAGCGCGAGGTAGTCGCGCATCTGGGAGGCCTCGATGCCCAGCCGGCCGGGGACGTCCGCGGCGACGGTGACCTGATCCTTCATCGGGTCATAGAGCTCGACGCCCTCGTCCAGCAGCTGGATGAAGTCCTTGTCGCCGGTGACGATGCGGACGCTCCAACCCTCCGCGAGCGCGGTCCGGGTGAGGGTCGCGATGATGTCGTCGGCTTCCCAGCCCGGGACCTCGAGCGAGGGCAGACCCAGGACCTCGGCCACCTCGCGCACCCGGACGAACTGCTCCACCAGGTCACTCGGAGGGGGCGGCCGGTGGGCCTTGTACTCCGGATCGATCTCCTGACGCCCACGCCGGCTGTCCTTGTCGAAGGCCAGCACCAGGTGCGTGGGCTGCTCCTCGCGAAGCAGCTTGAGGATCATCCGCGTGAACCCGAGCACCGCGTGGGTGGTCACCCCGGCGGAGGTCGAGAGCGGCCCGATCGCGTGGTAGGCCCGGAAGACGAAGCCCGACGCGTCGACGAGGAGCAGGCGTCGGGAGGTCACAGACATCCGAACTCGGCCATCTTGGCGTCCACGCGCTGCTTGATGCCGTCGCCGTCCACCGCGAGCACCATCACCTCGCGGAGGGCGTCACACGACTGCGCCGAGTTCATGGCCTGGAACGCGAGCTCGGAGCAGTAGCGGACCGCCTTGTTCAGGTCGATGTTCCCGGTGAAGAAGTTGAAGCCCATCTTCCAGACGGTGCAGCCCTTCTTCGGATCCCGGCGATCCGCCCAGAACTTGCCCTTCTCATAGGCCGAGGCCGCAAGGTCCTTCTGCATGCTCATCCGATAGAAGGAGGGCGTGTCCCGGAAGTGCGGCGCCTGGATGAGCTTCTCGTCCAGCTCCATCGCCTCCTGGAACGGTCGCGCGGCCTGCTCCGGCTCGTCCTGCTGCAGCGCCGCCTGTCCGTTCTGGTAGAGCTGGAAGACGTTGTCGACCTGGCGCTTCAGGGCGTCGACCTCAGCGTGGAGGGAGGCCTTGGAGACGTTGTTGCGCACCCGCTGGAGCAGCGCACTCGCCTCGCCCGCCTGCCCTTCCCAGTACGCCATGAGCGCCGCCTGCATGTACTTGTCCGAGAAGCGCTCGTTGATGACCTTGGCCATCGCCGCCTTCGGGGTGTTGGTGTCCTCCTGGACCACCAGGACCTCGGAGACCGGGCACTCCCACGGCTCGTTGCCAAGGCCCGCACGCCGACGCGCATCCAGGAAGCGCACGAAGTCGGCGTTGGTCGGCTTCCACTCGTTGCGACCACGGCGCGGGTTGAGGCTGAGGGTGTAGCCCACCGGCGGAACGATCTCCTCGCGCGGGATGCTCGGACAGGCCAGCACCATGTGGCGCTCACACGCCTGCGCCGCCTCCGCCCACTTGCGGTTGCGGATGTAGACCTTGCAGTCGCGCAGGTGGCGCTCTTTCACGCGCTCCAGCGCGCCGGTCACCTCGGTGCGCGCCCTTGGGAAGTAGGCGCTGGAGCTGGGAATCTGGCGGAAGAACGAGAGCGCCTCGTCGGGGTTGTTGCGCTGCAGCGCACGCTCTGCCTGCTGGAAGAGGTGGGCGGCCTCCTTCTCCATCGTGATCCGCTTGATGAGGTTGACCGCCTCCTCGTGGATGGGATCCAGGTCGAGCGCGGCGTTGCAGGCCGTCTCGGCGCGGGCCCAATCCGGGTTGCCCAGATCGAGCGAGGAGTGCGTGCGGCACTCGCTGAGGAGCGCTGCGATCCGCTCCTCGGGGGTCTCGGGACGCCGCTGCTCGCGGATGGACTTGGCCGTCGAGGTGTTGACGGTCTGCGCGTCCTTCACAAACGCCGAGACCAGCACCATCACCATGAGCGCGCCCAAGATGCTCGCGCCGATGATGATCTTCTTGCGGGTGGCCGGATCGGACGCGGGCTCGCCGTCCTCTCCGTCTCCGTCGTACGCGGCCAGGTCGGAGCTCCCCACGCTCCCGAGGCGGTCGGGACGCCGCCGCACCGGCAGGTGGCGTCCCACGCTGGCCCCGTCGTGGAAGACGAACTCCACCCCACCGAAGACCAGGAGGTCGCCGTCCGCGAGCGTCTCGGGCGTCTCACCGAGCGGCTGCCCATTGAGCATCGAACCGTTCGCGCTGCCCAGGTCCCGGACGGTGAAGCCCTCGGGTCCGCGACTGAGCTCGGCGTGCTGGCGGCTCACCGACACGTCGTCGATGTGGACCGCGACGCCCTCCTGACGTCCCACCACCATCCGGCCCCGGATGCCCCACGTCCGGTTCATCCAGGGGCCGGTGGCGCCCTTGAGGTGGGGGCCGGTGGGGCCGTCCGCTCCACGGCGCGCCAGCGCGCTGGGGGTTCCGGGGCGTGAACGGGGACGTCCACCCGGGCCACGTGGACCGGGCCCATCGTCATCGTCCATGGCTCCCGGACCGGCTCCCGGGGCACGACGCGCGGGACGCGGACCGGAACCCGGACGCCGACCGGGAACGGGGCGGCTGGGGGTACTCGGCCTGGCCCGCCGAGGAGGCGGCAGCAGCTCGAGGGTGTAGTCGCCGATCTGCAGCGGCACCTGGGGTGGCAGCTTCGTGCGCACCTCGATGGGCGTGCCATCCAGGAAGGTCCCGTGGGCGCTGCCCTGGTCCTCCACCCAGACGCTGCCGTCCACCTCGACGGTGATCACCGCGTGCGTGCGGGAGACGCCACCGGCGGGAAGCTGCAGCTCACTCGCATCCGAACGGCCGATGGTGAGCGAATCCTCGAAGTCGACGTTCCGGGTCGAGCCGTCCGGCTCCCGGATGAGCAGGGTCGCCACCGTCACTCCTCCCTGAAGATGCTCATGTTGACCGGGATGCCCCGCCGCTGCAGGTCGTCATAGAACTTCGGAACGAAGCCCGTGGAGACGAAGCGCCCGCGCACCTTCCCGTCGTCGGTGAAGCCTTCCTGCTTGAAATAGAAGATGTCCTGCAGGGTGACGATGTCGACCTCCATGCCGGAGATCTCGGTGATGAAGCAGATCTTGCGGGAGCCATCCGAGAAGCGGGTCTGCTGCACGATCATGTGAACCGCGGAGGCGATCTGCTCGCGGATGGCCTTGATGGGCAGCTCCATGCCGCTCATCAGCACCATCGTCTCCAGGCGGGCGATGGCGTCACGCGGGGTGTTGGCGTGCAGCGTGGTCAGCGAGCCGTCGTGACCGGTGTTCATCGCCTGGAGCATGTCCAGGGTCTCTCCGGAGCGGCACTCTCCGACGATGATGCGGTCGGGCCGCATACGCAGGCAGTTCTTCACCAGGTCGCGGATGGTGATCGCGCCCTTGCCTTCGAGGTTGGGCGGCCGGCTCTCGAGCTGCACCCAGTGCTGCTGCGGCAGCTGCAGCTCGGCGGCGTCCTCCACGGTGACGATGCGCTCGCCCTCGGGGATGAAGCTGCTGATGATGTTGAGCGTGGTCGTCTTGCCGGATCCGGTGCCGCCGGAGATCACGAGGTTGCGCTTGGCCTTCACGCACATCTCGAGGAACTCGGCCATCTGCACCGTGATGGTGCGGTACTTCACCAGGTCCTGGACCTTCAGGCTGTCCTTCTTGAACTTACGGATGGTGATGCAGGGCCCCTTGAGCGCCAGGGGCGGGATGATCGCGTTGACGCGGCTGCCGTCCTTGAGGCGCGCGTCCACCAACGGGCTCGACTCGTCGATACGCCGACCGATGGGCGCCACGATCCGCTCGATGACCCCCAGCACCGCCTGATTGGAGCTGAAGATCTTGTCGGAGAGCTGAAGCTTGCCCTTGTACTCGATGTAGATCTGGTTGGCGTGGTTGACCATGATCTCCGAGATCTCGTCACTCGCCAGGAACGCCTCGAGGGGCCCGAGGCCGAGGGCCTCGTTCAGCACGTCGGTGAGCATCTCCTCGGGATCGACGTATTCGGGAAGCTCCCCGTCGATCTCCATCTGCTCGATGATGTCGCGGATCGCCTTCTCGGTGCGCCGCCACAGCTCCTCGTCTCCGAGGCGATCGATGTCCAGCCGGCGGAGGTCGAGGTACTCGATCAGCCGGTCGTGGATGTCCTTCTGAAGCCGGGCGTACTCCTGTGCGCGGGGGTCGACGGCCACCGCGCCCCGGGCCATCGCCGCCGCCATGGAGGCCGGCATGCGGCCCCCTTCCGGCTCGTCATAGCCATCCTCGTACCCGTCGTCGGCGTAGCCATCTTCGGCGTATCCGTCGTCGGCATAGCCCTCGTCCGCGTAGCCCTCGTCGGCGTAGCCCGCGTCGTGGCCATCGTCGGCATAGCCGTCGTCCGCATAGCCCTCGTCGGCATAGCCCTCGTCGTAGGCCCCCTCGCCCTCGGCAGCCTCCACGGTGAAGACGTAGTCCCCGATGAAGATCTGATCCGAGGGCTTGAGGACCTGCGGGCCGCTGATCCGCACCTTGTTGACGTAGGTGCCGTTCGTGGAGTTCTCGTCCACGACCACGAAGCGCCCGCTCTTGAGAACGATCCGCGTGTGGCGCTTGGAGACGTTCCCCTTGGCCAGGACGATGTCGTTGCCGGCGACCCGCCCGATGGTCACCTCGGGCTTGTCGAAGAACCGCTGTTCGGGGGACCCACCTTTTTCGGTGAACGTGACGAGGAGCATGATCGGCAGTGTACCCTGAACGTGGAAGCTTCCAGCTGGCCTGCTTGCTTGGGGATCAGTCGAAAATGTTGAAGCCGACCTCGGACTTGGCCTGCTTGTAGCGGGACTTGATGTCCTCGATGATCGTCCGGATCTTGTCCGAGTCGGGGTTCACGATCCGGGGCGTGACGAAGATCACCAGCTCACGCTTGGTCGCGAGGAACCCGCGGCTCTTGAAGAACTCACCGACGATCGGCAGGTGGCCGATGCCGGGGATCTTCGACACGTCCTTCTGCTCGTCGTGGCTGAACACGCCGGAGAGGACGATGGTCTCGCCGTGGCGGACGGTGACGTTGGTCTTCACGCGGCGGGTGCGGAAGCCCGGCACGCCCACGTTGCCACCCAGGGACACCGACACCGAGTTGTCGATCTCGCTCGCCTCGGCCTCGATCTCGGTCTGGATGTTTCCGTCCCGATCCGCGGTGGGCTTGAGGTTGAGCAGGATGCCGTACTTCTTGAACTCGACCGTGAACTGGTTCTGCGTGATGAGCGGGATGGGGATCTCACCACCCGCGAGGAACTCGGCCTCCTCGCCGCTCGCGCACACGAGCTGGGGCTGGGCCAGGAGTCGGCCGTAGCCGGTGTTGGCTTGCAGCCCGATGGAGAAGGAGCTGCCGCCGATGCCCTCGAGCCTCCACTCTCCGGTGGAGCGACTGCCACCCAGGAACACCCGGCCGATCTCGGCGCTCGCGGTGATGTTGCCGGCGATGTCGAGGGGGTAGCGGATGCCGTAGTTGTCGTCGTTGTTGCGGCGGATCTCCACGAACTGCACCTGGGAGAGGATCATCCGCTTGATGCCGACGGTGAGGAGGTTCTCGACCCGCTCGCCCATCGCCTTGAGCATCATCTCGGCCTTCTCGAGGTCCTTCTCGGACTCCACGCTGCCCTCGAGGAAGATGGTGCTGCCGACCACGTTCGCCTGGACGTTGCGCAGCCCGGCCTTCTGGAAGGCGGCGTTGAGGTTCTGCGCGACCAGCCGCTTCGCGTTGGGGGCGATCTTCACGAAGCTCTTCACGTTCGGATAGAGCTCGACGACCTCCTCGATGCGGTTCGCGTCGGTCGTGGTGTAGGCCTGACCGTCGAGGTAGATGCGGTCACCGACGAGGCGGACCGTCACACCCTCGATGTCACCGAGGAGGCGCTTGATCTCGCTCATCACCTCGTTCGGGTCCTGCTGGCGAACGACGATGTTGTAGGTGATCTGCTGGCCGCTCGCGCGGAAGGCGATGAGGGTGGTGCGTCCCTCGGACACGCCGGTCAGCAACACCTGGCTTCCGCCGAGGTGCTGAACCCGGAGGACGTTCTCGTTACCGGGCGCGAGGCGCCGGACGCCGGGGATGGAGATGGTCTTGTTCTGCCCCACGCCCAGCGCGACCGTCTGGTCCTGCGCGAGTGCGGGGGTGGAACCGAACAGGACGGCGGCGACGGCAAGCGCCCCCGCGGCAAGAAGGGTGTGTCTCTCGAGCTGTCGCCTCATGTTTCCCTCAATCATGGGGCGACCAGAGCCGCCCGCTCCCACCACATGGTCCAGAAACTACCGAGCGCAATCGCGATCCCATACGGGACGCTCCGGCGCGCTGATGCATC
>DATGQN010000020.1:0-6898 GCA_035304185.1 Myxococcaceae bacterium | reverse complement strand
GGGCCGCAGCCACCGAAACGAGCTGCTTCGGCGAAACGTCGATGTAGTCGACCTTATCCGGCGAAACGAGGAGCACGTCGCCCTGGTAGCGGCAGGTGACGAGATCGCCGACCAGCCGGCCTTCCTCGTCTACCTCGGCGTTCGCCTGGGCCACGTGGTGACGCATCTCTTCCATGGCCGAGAGGTAGACCACCTCGTCGGTGAGCTTGCCGTCCACGATCTTGCGATACGGGCTCTCGATGAAGCCGTACTTGTTCACGCGGGCGAACGTGGCCAAGGAGTTGATCAGGCCGATGTTCGGACCTTCCGGCGTCTCGATGGGGCAGATGCGGCCGTAGTGCGTCGGGTGCACGTCGCGCACCTCGAAGCCGGCACGCTCACGGGTCAGACCGCCGGGCCCGAGCGCGGACAGGCGGCGCTTGTGCGTCACCTCGCTCAGGGGGTTGGTCTGGTCCATAAACTGGGAGAGCTGGCTGCTGCCGAAGAACTCCTTGATCACCGCCGTCACCGGCTTGGCGTTGATCAGGTCGTGCGGCATGAGCGTCTCGATCTCCTGGAGGCTCATGCGCTCCTTGATCGCGCGCTCCATGCGGACCAGACCGATGCGGTACTGGTTCTCGAGCAGCTCGCCCACCGCGCGCACGCGGCGGTTGCCCAGGTGGTCGATGTCGTCGATCCGGAACTCGGGATCGCCGTTCTTCAGCTGGATCAGGTAGCGGACGGTCTCGAGGATGTCGCGCTTGGTGAGGACCTGGCTCTCGATCGGCTCGTCCAGCCCGAACTTGAAGTTGAGCTTGAGGCGGCCGACCTTCGAGAGGTCGTAGCGCTCCGGGTTGAAGAACAGGTTCGTGAAGAGGTTGGTCGCCGTCTCCGGGGTCGGGGGATCGCCCGGGCGCAGGCGCCGGTAGATCTCCATGATCGCGTCCACGGGGGACTCGGTCTTGTCCTGCTCGAGCGTGTCACGCAGGTAGGGACCCACGTTCAGGTTGTCGATGAAGAGGACCTTGATCTCCTTCACCCCGTGCTCGATGAGCTCGGCCACCTTCTCGGCGGTGACTTCCTGGTTGCACTCGAGGATGACCTCGCCCGTGGACTCGTTGACCACGTCGTAGGCGGAGACCTTGGAGTAGAGCTCGTCCGCGTCGATGGGCAGCTTGGTCATGCCCGCGGCTTCGAGCTTGCGGATCGCGCCCCGGGTGAACTTGCGGTTCTTCTTGACGATGAGCTCGCCGGACTTGCTCTTCACGTCGCGCGTGGCGCGCTGACCGGGGAGCAGGGCGAGGTCGACGCTCTTCTCGAAGCTCTCCGGACCGTTCAGGTAGATGGTCTCGGTCTTGTAGTAGTAGTTGAGGATCTCCTCGGTGCTGCCACCGAAGTCGATCGGGTTCTTCTTGGCCGTGTCCTGCACCCCACCGAGGGCGCGGATCAGCACGGTCGCCGGCAGCTTGCGGCGGCGGTCGATGCGGACGTGCAGGATGTCCTTGTGGTCGAACTCGAAGTCGATCCACGAGCCGCGGTAGGGGATCACGCGGGCGTTGTAGAGGAGCTTGCCGGAGGAGTGGCTCTTGCCCTTGTCGTGGTCGAAGAACGCGCCCGGGCTGCGGTGCAGCTGGCTGACGACCACGCGCTCGGTGCCGTTGATGATGAAGGTCCCGTTGACCGTCATCAGCGGGATCTCACCGAAGTAGACCTCCTGCTCCTTGACGTCACGGATGGACTGCGCGCCGGTCTCCTCGTCCTTGTCCCAGACGACCAGGCGGACGACGACCTTGATGGGCGCCGAGTAGGTCATGCCACGCTGGTGGCACTCGTCGACGTCGTACTTGGCCTTCTCCAGGTGGTAGCTGACGAACTCCAGGCTCGAGGTCTCGTTGAAGTCCCGGATCGGAAAGACCGACTTGAAGACACCCTGAAGGCCGATGTCCTCGCGCTTCTCCGCGGGAACGTCCTCCTGGAGGAACTTGTCGTAGGACTGCTTCTGGATGCTGATCAGGTTCGGGATGTCGATCGTCTTCGCGATCTTCGCGAAGGACTTCCTGACTCGGAAGTTGTTCTGGATCTGCGTCGGCATGCTCTCTACTCCCGGGGGGCGCGGCGGACAGAGGGGCGGCTGGGGGGAACCGGCAGCTGCATCGAGAAAATTCCTTCAGGTCCCGGCAGCCCCGCGGGGCCGTCGAAACGGGCAAAGCCGGCCTCCCCCTTTGAAGGGAATGCCGGCTGCCTTGGGAGCAGGCGGCTGGCCTCTCGATCCGAGCCAGCCGCCCTGATGCTCCGGGGAGAACCCCTTACTTGATCTCGACCGTGGCACCGGCCGCGGTGAGCTGCTCCTTGATCTTGGCGGCGTCCTCCTTGGAGACGTCCTCCTTGACCGGCTTCGGAGCACCCTCGACCAGGTCCTTGGCCTCCTTCAGACCCAGACCCGTAATCGCGCGGACCTCCTTGATCACGTTGATCTTGTTGGAGCCGGCGCTGGCGAGGATGACGGTGAACTCGGTCTGCTCCTCGGCGGGGGCAGCGGCAGCGGCGGCGGGACCGGCGACGGCCACGGCGGCGGCGGCGGAAACGCCCCACTTCTCCTCGAGCTGCTTGACGAGCTCGGCGGCCTCCATGACGGAGAGACCGGAGAGCTGCTCAACGATTGCATTCAGATCGGCCATGATTCTGCTTCCTTCAGCTTGATGCTTTGAGTGTTGTCGAAGTTCTGGACCGGCTCCAAAGGGCGCGCTGCTTCCTGCGAAGGGCGCCCGGGGGAATGGAGCCGGTGCGGTTTGGGTGTCTGTAACGGCGACGGCAGCAGCCTGTCAGTTGCTTCAGGCTGCCTTGTCTGCGTGGGCCTGGATGACCCGCGCCAGCTGCGTCCCGGGGGCCGCAATCGTCCGCACCAGCTTGCTGGCCGGCTCGTTGATGAGGCTGAGCAGGGTGGCGCGCAGCTCGTTGAGACCCGGCATCTTCGCCAGCGCCTCCACGCCCTTCGCGTCGACCTTCGCCCCGTCGACCATCGCCCCACGGACCTTCACCGTCTCCAGGTCCTTGATGAACTCGGAGAGCAGCTTGGCCGGCGTCACGACGTCGTCGTAGCCGAGCACGGCAGCGACGGGTCCATGGAACTCATCGCTGATCAGCTCGACGTTGGTTCCCTTGGCGGCCCGCTTTGCCAGGGTGTTCTTGAGGACCTTGTAGTCCACCCCGCCCTCGCGCAGCTTCTTGCGCAACGCGGTGACCTTCTCCACGTTGAGCTTGCTGAACTCGACGACGATGGCGGCCTGCGCGCGGCTGAACTTGCCGTTCAGCTCTTCGATCAGGGCCTCTTTCTCGCTCTTGATCATGTGTGTTTCACCTCCTCACCTGTGTCCCGCCACCAAGCGGAGGGACGTGATGCCTGGGCCAGTTGAGGGCAGAGCGAGCGAACCCGACGAACATCCGCGAGAAGCACGAAACCGCACCTCCAGTCTCGGCAGGGTGATCCGTACGGGCATCGTTTGAACCGGTCGCGCCTGCTGCCCCGTCTCCGCCGCCCTGCCGGAAGAGACACCTCGGGGGTGCTCCGCCACAGAAGCGTTGCCAACCGGAGATCGGTCTGGCGTTTCCGGTCCCTACTGTCTTGGACCAGGGTCTACTGACAACGACGCCAGGAAGGTCCCTTTCCGGGGTCCCCCTGGCGCATTCGACTCGAATCGCTGCGCGCCTTACCAACCCCGGCGCGTGCGTGTCCAGTCATTTCCTCAACACCCCTTCCCACCTGTCTCGCCCGGGTGACCGGGAGGCAGGGAGGGGGGCGCTGCTCCGGGTGGCGGCGCGGGCGCCCGTCCGAGCGCCCGCGGGCCAGCACCGCGACCGACTAGCGGCGGGCGGTCAGCTCGTTGAGGTCGAGCTTGATGCCCGGCCCCAGGGTGGAGCTGATGGCCGCACCACGGAGGTAGACGCCCTTGGCGGCGGTCGGCTTGAGCTTGAAGACCAGGTCCACCAGCGCGTTGAAGTTCTCCTCGAGCTTCTGGGTCTCGAAGGACACCTTGCCGATGGGAGCGTGGACGATGCCGGACTTCTCCACGCGGAACTCCACGCGGCCGCCCTTGGCCTCCTTCACCGCCTTGGTCACGTCCATGGTCACCGTGCCGACCTTGGGGTTGGGCATCAGGCCGCGGGGCCCGAGCACCTTACCCAGGCGACCCACCACGCCCATCATGTCCGGCGTCGCGATCACGGTGTCGAAGTCGAGGAAGCCCTCCTCGATGCGCTTCTGGAGATCCTCGGCGCCCACGATGTCCGCGCCCGCGGCGGTGGCCTCGGACTGCTTCTCGCCCTTGGCGAAGACCGCCACGCGGATGACCTTGCCCAGACCGTTGGGGAGCACCACCGCGCCGCGGACCATCTGGTCGGCGTGACGGGGGTCGACACCCAGGTTGAGGGACACGTCCACGGACTCGTCGAACTTCGCCTTGCGCGCGGCCGAGGCCGTCTTGACGAGCTCGAAGCCCTCGTTCACCGCGTAGCGCTTGTTCCGGTCCACCAGCGCCTGTGCGGCGCGGAAGTTCTTGCCTGCTTTGGCCATTTCTAAAACCCTGTCGCTGTCTTCAGCGTTTGGAAGGTGAGGTCGCTCCGGGGAGCGGTTCAGGCGATCTCGATGCCCATGGAGCGCGCGGTGCCCGCGATGGTGGCCTTGGCGGCCTCCAGCGAGGCGGCGGTCATGTCGACCATCTTCTTGGCCGCAATCTCCTCGAGCTGCTTGTCGGTGATCGTCGCCACCTTCTCCTTGCCCGGGGTCTTCGCGCCGCTGCCCTTCTTCTTCTCGGTGTGCAGCCCGGCAGCCTTCTTCAGAAGGACGGCCGCGGGAGGCGTCTTGAGGATGAAGGTGAAGGAGCGGTCCTGGTAGACGGTGATCACCACGGGGATGATCAGGCCTTCCTTGGCCTCAGCCTGGGTCTTGGCGTTGAACTGCTTGCAGAACTCCATGATGTTCACGCCCTGCTGACCCAGCGCGGGCCCGATGGGGGGCGCGGGGTTCGCCTTGCCGGCGGGAATCTGGAGCTTGATCTGCCCGGTGACCTTCTTCATGGCACAGCCTTTCGACGGGTGGTGCGAACGAGCGTTGACGCGCTCTCCCACGGATCAGCGGACGGCGGTGCTGCCATTCGCCCCGTGACGTGCATCACCGAGGCGGGAGAGAGGGGGCGGCCGTCCGCGTTCGCCCTTCCCTCCCCCAAAGCTTTTCCGGCGGAAGCTCAGCCGCTCGACTTCTCCACCTGCATGAAGTCGAGATCGACCGGGGTGGCGCGACCGAAGATCGAGACCAGCACCTTGATCCGGCCCTTCTCCGCGTTGACCTCTTCGACCGAGCCGTTGAAGTTCGCGAACGGGCCGTCGATGACGCGCACGGTGTCGCCGACCTCGAAGCGGACCTTGGGGGTGCTCTTCTCGGCGCCCTCGCTGACCTGGGAGGTGAGGCGCGCGACCTCGGAGTCCCGCATGGGCAGCGGATGCTCCTTGCCGGTGGAGCCGAGGAAGCCCGTCACCTTCGGCGTGTTCTTCACCAGGTGGAAGGTCCGGTCGTTCATCTCCATCTGCACGAAGATGTAGCTGGGCATGAGCTTGCGGCGCGTGGTGCGTCGCTCGCCCTTCACCATCTCCACCACCTGCTCCATGGGGATGAGGATCTCACCGAAGGAGTCTTCCAGCTCCTCCTTCTTGACCTTCTCCTCGAGGCTCTGCTTCGCCTTGTTCTCGTAGCCCGAGTAGGTCTGAACGACGTACCAGCTCATCACCATGCCTGAAGCCTCGCCCAGGCCTGCGGAATCCAATCCACCATGAGCCGCAGGGCAAAATTGTCGATCGCGAAGAGGATCATGGCCGAGATGAAGCTGGCCACAATCACCGCGGTGGTCGACGAGCGAACCTCTTCCCAGCCGGGCCAGGTGACCTTGAGGAGCTCTGAGGCCACCTCGTCACCGAAGGCCCTCGTCCGCGCGTTCATCCAGAGCGCCAGCGCGGTGCCGAAGGAGAGGAGATAGCCGACAATCCGGCTGAGGCGCCAATCCAGTCCTTCGATGAAGGAGGGATCACGCACGTTCAGCGCAGCCAGCGTCAGGGCGATCATCTCGCCCAGGAACATGCCGACGGCCACTGCCATCAGCAGGAGGAAGATCACCACGAGGCGCGCAGGGTCCGTGCCCGTGCGCGCCACAGGCGCCTGTCCGTCCTCGGTCTCTGTCACCATGGGGTGCCGCGCCTCATCACGCCGGCGGTGCGTCACGCTTCGAATCGCAATGAGCCGGCTGAAATAGGGACGAGAGGCCCTGTGCTCAGAGGCGAGCGCCAGGGCCTCTCATCGGAGATTGGCAGGCCAGGAGGGATTCGAACCCCCAACACGCGGATTTGGAGACCGCTGCTCTACCGTTGGAGCTACTGGCCTAAGGTGCTACGGGAGGCGGTCCTTATCAGACCTTGCCTTCCTTGTGGCGCTGATGCTTCCGGCACCACTTGCAGTACTTGGAGAGCTCGAGCTTCTCCTGGCTCTTCCGACGGTTCTTGGTCGTCGTGTAGTTGCGCTGCGAGCAGATGGTGCACTCGAGAGAGATGATGGTCCGGTTGCCCTTGGGCATGGTGTGCCTCGTCCTTCAACGGCAAACGGGGGAAGACCAGACGCGATTCCGGCCTCCCCCCGCAGCACCCACCCTTGGCGGGCAGGTGCCTGCATTCAATCAATCAGCCGAGGACCTCGGAGACCACGCCGGCGCCGACCGTGCGGCCACCCTCGCGGACTGCGAAGCGGAGCTCCTTCTCCATCGCGATCGGGGTGATCAGCTCCACCTTGATCTCGATGTTGTCGCCCGGCATCACCATCTCGACGCCTTCCGGCAGCTCGATGGAGCCGGTCACGTCGGTGGTGCGGAAGTAGAACTGC
>DATGQN010000019.1:0-8113 GCA_035304185.1 Myxococcaceae bacterium | reverse complement strand
CAGTGGCTGGTGGAGCTGCTCCACAAGTTCCACCACATGTTCACGCTGATGGATGGGGAGCGTGCCACGGCCCTTCGCCAGGAGGATCCGACGCGCAATCCCTGGGCGCGGCACGACCTGGTCATCACCAGCCTCGAGTTGCTCCAGCGCAGCGCCGAGCACCGCGCCGACGTCGCCGATCCCGAGGCCGCCTGGGACCTGGTCATCGTGGATGAGGCGCACCACCTCAAGGGCAAGCGCGCCTTCGAGGCCGCGCAGGGGCTCGCCGCCAACGCGTGGGGCCTGCTGCTGCTGACCGCCACGCCGATGCAGCTCGACCCCGAGGAGTACCATGGGCTGCTCACCCTCATCGATCCGCGCACCGCGCCCTCGCAGGAGGCCTTCGCCCAGCGTCTGCAGCGGCAG
Source organism: Myxococcaceae bacterium (assembly GCA_035304185.1). Taxonomy (GTDB): domain Bacteria; phylum Myxococcota; class Myxococcia; order Myxococcales; family Myxococcaceae; genus DATGQN01. Next base: position 7,708 of record DATGQN010000019.1, on the reverse strand, counting down.
GAGGCGCTGGGACAGGCGGTGCGTGCGCTGGAGGCGGGAGATGACGTGGAGGCCGCGCTCGCCGAGCTGCGCAGGCGCTTCCCCGACGACGCACGGCTCGCGGGCCTCACCGATCGCGAAGCGGCGCTCACCCACCTGGCGGAGACCTACAGCCTCTCCGAGCAGCTCCTCCGCAACCGGCGGGTGAAGGTCGGCGGCTTCTCCCGGCGCGTGTTGCACCGTCATCCGGTGACCGTCGATCCGGTGGCGCACGCCGCACGTGAGAAGGCGCTCCAGGCGATCGCCGAGCGGGGCCGGGTGCACGGCGAGGTGCGCAGCCGCCTCATCCGGCGCCTGGAGTCGAGCCCGGCCGCCTTCCACGCCGCGGTCAGCCGCAACGAGACGCTCGCGCCGCTGATGGAGGAGCTCGCGCTGCCGGAGCACGATGGCAAGCTGGAGGCGTTCCTCGAGGTGCTGCGCACCATCGACCAGAAGGAGCCCGGGACGCGGGTGCTGGTCTTCACCGAGGCCCGCGAGACCCTGGAATGGTTGCAGAAGCAACTGGGTCACCGGGGCATCGAGGCGCTGGGCTACCACGGCGAGCTCTCGCTGCTGGAGCGGGACCGTCAGGTCGCGCGCTTCCGCGATCCCGAGGGCCCGCGCGTCCTCATCTGCACCGAGGTCGGCGGCGAGGGACGCAACTTCCAGTTCGCCCACCACCTGGTGCACTACGACCTGCCCTGGAGCCCCGCGGCGGTGGAGCAACGCATCGGCAGGCTGGATCGCATCGGCCAGACCCACGACGTCGCCATCCACTGCTTCGAGGCGCCGGGGACCTTCAGCGCGGACGTGCTGGAGATCCTGGCGGATGCGGTGGGGGTCTTCGACCAGACCGTGGGCGGCCTGGACGCGGTGCTCGAGGAGGTGGAGGGGAAGCTCTCGGAGCTGGCCCTGGCCCCCCCGGCGGAGCGCGAGGCCTACCGCAAGGCGCTCCGGGAGCGGGTCCTCGAGGCCCGTGCGCAGGTGGAGCGCGCCTACGATCCGCTCCTGGATGCGCGCAGCATGGATCGGCCGGCGGTGACCTCGCTGGTGCAGCGCGCCGAGGTGCGCCTCGGCATCGAGGAAGAGGGCGACGAGGCGGAGGACGATGCGCTGGGGCTCGAGGAGCGGCTGCTGGGCGTGGCCCGCGAACTCGACGAGCGGCTGGAGGAGGCGGTCACCGGGATCGCCCGCCGGGTGGGCATCGGCGTGGACACCGACGAGCAGGTGGACGCCTTCCAGTGCGCCTTCCACTTCGGCCACGCGCTCAACGTCGAGGCGCTGCCCGGCCTGGACGTCACCAACGAGCGCACCATCCTGGGCAGCTTCTGGCGCGACACCGCCATGGAGCAGGAGGAGCTGGAGTACTTCGCCACCGGGCACCCGTTGGTGGAGGCCCTCTTCGGCTTCCTGCGCGATGGCCCCTTCGGCCGCAGCGCCTTCCGTCACCTGGAGCGGCGCGGGGGCGGACGGTGGCGGGGGATGGAGCTCATCTTCCACCTGGTCCCGCCCGAGCCCGAGGACACCGCGCCGGGAGCGCGGGTGCCCAGCCGCCAGCTCTCGCGCTACCTGGGCGCCTCGATGCTGGAGCTGGTGGTGATCGCCACCCCCGAGGGGCCCAAGGTCACCACCGAGCTCAACGAGACCCTGGAGAAGCCCGGGCAGTCGCTGCGTGGCGATGCCGTCCTAGCGGCGTTCCCGGAGCTCCCCCGCTTCGTGGAGCCGGCGCTGGAGGTCGGGCAGCGTGCGGCCGAGGCCCTGCTCGCCGAACGCTCGAAGGCGGCGCGGACGGCGATCGAGGCGGAGCGCACCCGCACCCTGGAGCGCCTCGCGCTGGCCGCTGCGCACCAGGGGCTGGACGCAGAGGCGCGGGCTGCGCGGGAGGCGGAGGTGCACCAGCATGCCGACGCCATGCTCGAGGCCCTCTCCGGGGTGACGGTCCGCCTGGACGCCGCGGCCGGCTTCTCCATCAACCGCTGACGTGGGCCGCCCGCTCCCTGCTGGGGCGGGCGCCCCGGCCCCGGGCACGATGGCAGGTCCACGGGCGTCGACGAATCGCCCACCCGTGGCATGAGGATGACACGGGGATGCGTTGTAGGGGGCATGGACCTCCTCGCGCTCGGACACTTCCACCCACCCACGTTCCTGCCCAACAGCTTCTTCTCCGAGGAGCTGGGCCTGGAGACCAACGACCAGTGGATCCGCGAGCGGACCGGAATCACCCAGCGCCATACCGTCCTCCCCCTGGACTACCTGCGGGAGACCCGGAACCGGGATGTGCGGGCCGCCCAGGAGGCCGCTCAGTACGACAACGCGGAGACCGGGCGCCGGGCGGGACTGATGGCCCTGGAGCGCGCCGGGTTGAAGCCCTCCGACATCGGGATGGTGATCGCCGGTGGGTGCTCCCCGGACTCCAGCATCCCCGCCGAGGCCAGCCGCATCGCTGCCGCGCTCGACATCGACGCACCGGCGCTGGACCTCCATGCCGCCTGCTCCAGCTTCGGAGCCCAGCTGCACTTCCTCGCCGGGATGCGCCCGGAGTTCCTGCCGGATCACGTGCTGGTGGTGAACCCCGAGAACAGCACCCGGGTGGTGGACTACTCGGATCGCTCTAGCTGTGTGCTGTGGGGCGATGGCACCTCGGCCGCGATCGTGAGCCCGCGACATCCCGGACGTTGGCGGGTGACCGACACCCTCCTCGAAGGACAGCCCGCAGGTTGGGACAAGGTGCAGGTGCCGCGCATCGGGCACTTCACCCAGCGCGGGGCCGAGGTGCAGCGCTTCGCCATCCAACGCGCCGCGGAGACCTTTGCCACCCTGCGCCGCCGCTACCTGGAGCGCAATCCGGCGCGCAACGCCTCCGAGGTCACGCTGATCGGCCACCAGGCCAACCTGCGGATGCTGGAGTCCGTGCAGCGCCGTTGCGAGGTTCCCGAGGCACGCCACCTCCACAACGTGACCCTGCGGGGGAACACCGGAGCCTCGGGTGCGCCCGGGGTCCTCTCCGAGAACTGGGACGCCTCCGATGAGGTCATGGGCGACGCCATCGGAATCGCCGTGGTGGGCAGCGGTCTGGCCTGGGCCGGCGTCATGCTCGAGCGACGGCGCTGACATCGGTCAGTCGCGGACGGACCCACCACCCGGCCCCGGTGGGGGACCCCGTGTCTCGGAATGAGGAAGGCGGAGACCTGCCCGCCCCGGTTCCGGTCCCGCTTCAGGAGGCGCCAGGAGCGGCGGAAAGGGAGGCAGACTGCTCCTCCCTCTTCCGACGCCTACGCAGCTCCGGTCTGGGTTGAGGAGGGAGGCAGACAGCGCCATCCCTCACCTCCCCGACGCCCGCCTCAGTTGCAGTTCAGCGTTCCGACCGTTTCGCCGGAGGCGTTGTCCGAGTAGTTGAGCTCGTCGCAGTGGGTGAGCTGATTGCCACTGTTCACCGCGAGGCCGTAGTTGTTTCCATTCTGCAGCAGCACGCTCTGGAACGTGACCCAGGCGTTATGCACCGCCAGGTTGGCTCCCTGGCCGGCGGAGAAATAGGTGAACGGCGACGCGCCTCCGTAGGAGATGTCGGTGTACTCGATGCGGTTGTCGTTGGTGGACTGGTAGAGGCGGACACCTTTCCAGAAGGCGGAGTCGCTGGTGCGGGTCAGCCGGACGCGCGCATCCTCCGTCCCGAGGATGCTCAGCTTCGAGGTGGTGCTGGTGATCTCCAGCGCGCTGCTCCCAGCGAACTGGACCTCGACGCCCGCTCCGATGGTCAGGTGCCCACCGGCCGTCACCGACACCGTGCCCTCGACCCGGTAGGGGACGTTCAGCGCCCTCCAGGTGGAGGACTGGGCGAGCTCGCCGCCGCGGATGAGAACGAAGTCCTTACCGACGGCATTGCCGGTGAAGCTGCTGCCCTGATCGAGACCCTCCGCGCTCTCGGCGTAGAGGCTGGCGGCTCCGAGTTCGTGTCCGGTCAGGACGTTGTTCTCGAAGCCGGGGAGGCGGGCCCGGGAGCGGACGAGGAGGCCGAACCCCTTGCCGCGGTCGACCGTGGTGTTCCGGATGGTGAGCAGATCCAGCGCGTCCGAAATGTAGATGCTGCTGCCGTGGCTGGCGTAGGTGAAGGGGCTGCTGCCCGCGTCGGTGATGTGGACGTAATCCAGGATGTTCTCTGTGCTCGGCGCCTTGTAGAGGCCGACGCCCTTCCAGAAGCCGGGCACCGTCTCGGCACCGGCGAGGATGATGGGTCGGGAGGCTGTCCCGCGCGCCTCGAGAACGCCACCCTCCACATAGAGCTGCTTTCCGGCCTCGAAGTGGATCTCCACCCCGGGCTCGATCGTGAGGCGGCCATTGGCGCGGACATCGATCGATCCCGCGAGGTAGGGGACGCCCAGGTCATGGAGAACGATGGGGGTCGTGAGGCTGCCGCCGGCGATCCGGACGACGTCCACCGCGTTTCCGACGTAGTTGTTCTCGGGGGGCAGCTGCCCCACCGAGTCCACGCTCGTGTACGCAGCCCCGAGGGTGTTGTCACTCAGCGTGTTGTTGGAGAACGTCGTCAGCTCCGAGCCGTCGAGGACGATCCCGTAGCCTTTGTTCTTGCGGAGGACGGAGTCGGTGACCCGGAGCCGGGACGCCGACTGGACCGTGATGGCGCCGGTCACGCTGGCGTAGGTCGCGGGGGAGCTGCCTGCGGACTCGATGATGACGTGGGCGAGCTGGTTCTGGGTGCTCGCCGCCCGGTACAGGATGAGGCCCTTCCAGAAGCCGGGGACGTCCTCCCGGCCCTTGAGGGTGATGGGGGCGTCAGCGGATCCGATGGCCTCGATGATGCCTCCCTCGTCAATCTGGAGGCCCGCGCCCGAGGCGAATGACACCGTCGTGCCGGGCGCGATCTTCAGGGTCCCACCGTTCCGGACGGAGACCCCGTTCGGGGCCTCCACATTCCGGCACTCGACGCCGATCTCGACCAGCGTGGTGATGTTGGACGGGATGGTCTCCGGCTCCGGGCACATGGGAGCGGCCGAACCCCCGTCGTCGCCTCCGGGGCAGGCGGTGAGCAGGAAGGTCGCTGCAAACAGACTGATGATTCGCTTCAAGATGGAATCGCTCCTCGAAAACGCCCGCGCCGGCCGCGGGAAGGGTGAACCCGAGGGGATCCATGTCGTGACGCAGTCCTGTGTCCCCCCCGGGAGCTGACCATCCAGTCACACTCACCTGAGAGAAGCAACCCGACCGGAAAAGCACACACCCTTCTTCATCTGCTGCCATGTCTGCCCTCAAGGTGGACGTCAGAAACCCCGCCCGGTGTGAACTCCGGACGGGGTCGATCGTGCAGGGGCGCTTTGGGCTAGTAGCGGGTGGGTTCGTCGTCCCCCGGCATCCAACCGGTCCGCTTGGTGGCGTCGTCCGACTCATCGTCGGCACGGATCTCGGCGTGCTCGCGTCGGACCCTGCCACTCACCCGCTCGCGCTCGGTGACCGGCCGCTTTCTCACCTGGACCTCTTCCTCGGTGACCACTTCCTTCCCCACCCGGACCTCTTCGGAGCGGAGCGGGACGCGGATGGTCTCCTCTTCGAACGCGCCCGAGGCCGTGGCCGTCACGTCCGAACCGCGAACGCGCTCCACCTCGACCTTCTCGCGGCGGACCGGCACCTCGATGGTCTCGGTCTCGGTCTCCACCGTCTTGTGGACCCGGACCTCTCCGCGCTCGGCGTCCTCGGTGGTGACGTCGAGCCGCTCACGGGCCAGAGGGACGCGCGTGACGTCCTCTTCCCCGCGGGCCGCGAAACCCGATTCCCGGAGGTTCGCGTCCGGATCGGCGTCGGCGAAGCGGCCTGCCTCGTGATCGCGGCGGGTCTCCGGGGACATCGGGGGCACCCAACCGGAGGCGGTGGCCCGGCTTTCATCCGGCGTGGCGCTGATCACGCCCTCGTCGGAGGCGCCCGCCTCGCGGCTCTGCAGCTCCTCCTTGCCGTAGCGGAGGAAGCATTCCCCGTCCCGCACATCCTGGATGTCGGAGTACGGGATCACGTAGTCCTTCAGGATGAAGAAGCCCTTCTCAATCTCGAACGACTGCTCGCCGATCGCGATGACCTTGCCGAGCTTGTCACCGTCCGAGCTGCGAACCGTCATGCCCTCCTCGATATGACTTCGGTTCCAAAGCATGCGTGTCTCCCTTTCCGTGGATGAGGCCCCCTCCGGCGTCTCAATGTTTGGTCGCCGGCGGTGAATGGGATCCTCCTCGGGGGAGGGCGCTTCCGCGCCTGCACGCTGGGCCCGCGGTCACCCGAGGGCCGGGTACGCGCTCAGCGGGACATCCCGGGGGCAGGCAGGCCCTCGGGGTGGGTCGACGCCGGGAGCGCGGCCTGCTCGGGTCGGCCCACCTCCCGCCACCACGGGTCCACGTCCGGCCGCTGACCGGGCTCAATCGGCTGCCCCAGACGCGGCGTCAACAACGGGGTGGTGCCGGCGTCGGCGAGGGAGAGCAGGGTCTCGGCCGGCTCGTCCCACGCGTGGGTTCCCAGGGTGAAGGTGCCCCAATGGATGGGCATGAGGCGCCCGCTCCCCAGCAGGGCGTGGGCCTTCATGGCGTTGTGGGGGCCCAGGTGGATGCCGCCCCAGGCGGGATGGAAGGCGCCGATCTCCAGCATCACCACATCGAAGCGGTCCAGCCGGCGGCCGATCTCCCGGTACTCCCCGGTGAGCCCGGTGTCGCCACTGAAGAAGACGTGGTGGCGCTCACTGCGCAGGGCCCACGAGGCCCACAGGGTCTGGTTGCGGTCGGAGAAGGACCTTCCGGAGAAGTGCTGCGCCGGGGTGGCGGTGAGACGCACCCGACCGTCGGCGACCCAGGCCTCCTCCCACCAATCCAGCTCCTGGATGTTCCCCTGCGCCACGCCGAAGGCCTCGAGGTGGGCGCCCACCCCCAGCGCGGTCACGAAGGGGACGCCCCGGCGCGCCAGCGCGGTGACGGTGGGCATGCAGAGATGATCGTAGTGGTCGTGCGAGATGAGCACCGCGTCCAGGTGGCCCAGGTCCTCCAGCTGCACCGGGACCGGGTGGTAGCGCAGCGGCCCGCCCACGGGAAAGGGCGACGCACGGGGGCCGAAGACGGGGTCGGTCAGGATCCGCACCCCATCCATTTCCAGCAACACGGTGCTGTGGCCCAGCCAGGTGAGGCGCAGCCCGTCCTCCGGGCGTTTCAGCCACGCTTCCCGCGGATCGGCGATGGGCAGGGGCCCCGGAGGACGTCGGGCGACCCTGCCGCGCAGCCACTCACCCAGCAACTCCTTGCGGTGCCCCTGGATGCCCGGTTCGACCCGGTGGGTGTTGCGGAAGGCGCCGTCCCGGTACTGAGGCGAGGCCAGGATGCGCTCCTTGCGGAGGCCGGTGGCCCTGCTCCCCAGGACCCGGAAGTGGGTGCGCCTGTTCGTCGTCACGTCGTCCATCGAGATGGGTCCCCCTTGCGCAGCGCGCGAGACATCCCACCTCAATTCCTGTCACGACCCCGACATTCCCGCATCCACTTCGTCAGGGGCTTCTCTGGCGCCCCGACTTTCAGGCGCCCCGACTTTCAGGCCGGAGGGGCCAGGCGGGTCCGGAGCCGCTCCTTCACCCGGGGGAGATCGTCGGGAACCTTCACCGGCTCGAAGCGGCTGGTCTGCGGGTCCTCCCGCTCCACCTCGATGAACGCGGTGGAGA
>DATGQN010000018.1:0-6211 GCA_035304185.1 Myxococcaceae bacterium | reverse complement strand
AGCGGGAGCTCCGGAACGCAGCCGGAGATGGGCGGCGGCAGGGCTGTGGCGTGGCAACTTCCCACGCCCCGTGCGGTGACCACCAGCGCCTCGGGGGGGATCGTCGAATCGGAGGTGCTGGCCAAATGGGCCGCTCCGGGTATGGTGCGCCGCCCGTCGCCACCCGAGGCCTTCCTGTTGCGCCACGGAAACCCAGCGGTAGGCATGCAGGAGCAGCAGCACCCGCTTCTGAACGACGACCCTTTTTCGAGAGGCCAGCTACAGCCCCATGAATGATCGCCTGCTTCGCGCCGCGCGCCGAGAGCCCACCGACACCACGCCCATCTGGATCATGCGCCAGGCCGGCCGCTACCTCCCCGAGTACCGGGCGATCCGTCAGACGCTCCCCTTCCTCGACCTGTGCAAGAACCCCGACCTCGCCTCCGAGGTGACGGTGCAGCCGGTCCAGCGCCTGGGCGTGGATGCCGCCATCATCTTCTCGGACATCCTGATCCCCGTGGAGGCCATGGGGATGGAGCTCGAGCTCGGCGACCGGGGGCCGCACTTCCCCGACCCCCTGCGCTCCGCCGACGCCATCCACAAGCTCATCGTCCCGGATCCGGTGGAGAAGACCGGCTTCGTCGCCGAGGCCATCAAGCGGACCCGCGCGAAGCTCAACGACAGCGTGCCGGTGATCGGCTTCTGCGGAGCCCCCTGGACGCTGGCGGCCTACATGGTCGAGGGCGGCGGCTCCAAGAGCTACATCCACGCCAAGCGCCTGCTCTTCGAGGAGCCCAAGCTGGCGCATCAGCTCTTCGAGTCCCTCACCCAGACCCTCATCCCCTACCTGGAGATGCAGGTGGAGGCCGGGGCGAAGATCGTCCAGATCTTCGACTCGTGGGGCGGGGAGCTCTCCCAGAAGGACTTCCGCGAGTTCACGCTGCCCTACCTCAAGCGCATGGTCTCCGCGCTCCAGCAGAAGGGCGTGCCGGTCATCGTCTTCGGCACCTCCATGACCACCCACCTGCCGCTCCTCCAGGAGTCGGGGGCGGACGTCATCGGGCTCGACTGGCGGGTGGAGATCGAGGACGCGCGCCGGACCCTGGGGCCGGATCAGGCGGTGCAGGGGAACATCGATCCCCTGGCCCTCTTCCTCCCCCGTGAGGAGCTGCAGGCCCGCGCCGCCGACATCGTCCGACGTGCCGGGCCGGTGGGGCACATCTTCAACCTGGGACACGGCATCACCCCGCCCACCGATCCCGACCAGGCCAAGGCGCTGGTGGAGGCCGTCCACCAGGCTGGCCGCGAGCTGCGCGCTTCCTGATTCCGGACGGGGCACGCGCGCGTGCGCCCCGCCCGCCCCCGGTGATCGCAACCGCCCGTCCGGAAGGGTTGATTCTCGAATCAATCCCCGTTGACGCGCTGTGTTGCCGTCGCTAGGGTCCCCGCGCCTTGTCGGCCGCCGGCCCCGGACGCTCCGGAGGTGTGAAGCCACGGCGGCCGAGGCAACGGGAGAAGAGCATGGCGAGCAAGTCGCAGAAGGTCGCCCCGGGCCGTCGGGTGGCCATCGTGAAGGGATTGCGGACGCCCTTCCTCAAGCAGGGCACCGGGTTCGGCAAGTTGTCGGCGCTGGATCTGGCCCGCATCGTGGTCACCGAGATCATCCAGCGGGCCGACCTGGATCCGGAGCTCATCGATGCCTGCGTCTACGGGCAGGTGGTCCCTGGCCTCCTCCAGCCGGGCATCGCCCGCGAGGTGGTCCTGGCCGCGGGGTTGCCCCGCAAGATCGAGGCGCTGACCGTGTCCCGCGCCTGCGCCACCTCCATCCAGTCCATGACCACCGCCGCGGATCACATCGCGCTGGGCATGGCGGACGTGGTGCTCACCGGAGGGACCGATTCGATGTCGGATCCGCCGATCTTCGCCTCGCGGGCCCTCAGCCACGCGCTGCTGGCGGCGAGCAGGGGCAAGACCCCGGTGCAGAAGCTCAAGGCCTTCCAGCGCCTCAAGGCCCGTGACCTGGCGCCCGTCCCGCCGGCCATCGCCGAGTACGCCACCGGCATGACCATGGGCCAGAGCGCCGAGAAGATGGCCAAGGAGAACGGCATCTCCCGCGAGGAGCAGGATGCGATCGCGCTGGCCTCGCACCAGAACGCCGCCAAGGGCTGGGAGTCCGGCTTCTTCGACTCGCACGTCATGCACGTACCGGTGCCGCCGAAGTACTCGGACGTCGCGGTGCGCGACAACATCGTGCGCAAGGACGCCTCGATGGAGGCGCTCTCCAAGCTCAAGCCGGTCTTCGATCGCCGCTTCGGCACGGTCACCGCCGGCAACGCGAGCCCGCTGACCGACGGCGCCTCGGCCCTGATCCTGATGAGCGAGGAGCGCGCGAAGGAGCTGGGGTACACGCCGCTGGGCTACCTACGCAGCTACGCCTACGCCTCGACCGATCCTGCCGGCCAGCTCCTGCAGGGTCCCGCCTACGCCACGCCGGTCGCGCTCTCCCGCGCCGGGATGACCCTCGCGGACATCGACCTGGTGGAGATGCACGAGGCTTTCGCCTCGCAGATCGCGAGCAACCTGCAGGCCTTCGCCAGCAAGGAGTTCGCCGAGAAGAACGGCTTCGGCAAGCCGGTGGGTGAGGTCGATCGCGATCGCCTGAACGTGACCGGCGGTTCGATCTCCCTCGGCCACCCCTTCGGAGCGACGGGCGCCCGCATCATCACGCAGGCGCTGCACAACCTCGAGAGCCGCAACAAGAACACGGTGCTGTGCACCGTCTGCGCCGCGGGTGGTCAGGGTGCCGCCGTGGTCCTGGAGCGTGCGTGATGGCAGCCAAGAATCAGCAGAATGCCAAGGGTCCCTTCACCTACGCGGTGGAGGATGGGGTGGCGGTCATCACCTTCGACATCCCCAAGGAGCCGGTGAACACGCTCTCCCCCGAGGTGGGCGCCGCGTTCACCGAGCTCATCGAGCGCGCCGAGTCCGATGAGGCGGTGCGCGGGGTGGTCTTCATCAGCGGTAAGAAGGACGCCTTCATCGCCGGTGCGAAGATCGAGATGATCCAGGCGGTGAAGAGCGCCGCCGAGGCCACCGATCTGGCCCGCACGGGACAGGCCGGCTTCGATCGCCTCGAGGCCCTGAAGAAGCCGGTGGTGGCCGCCATCAACGGCGCCTGTCTGGGCGGCGGACTCGAGTGGGCGCTGGCCTGCACCTACCGGGTGGCGACGGATCATCCGAAGACCCGGCTCGGACTCCCCGAGACCCAGCTGGGGCTCATCCCCGGCGCGGGGGGCACCCAGCGCCTCCCCGAGCTCATCGGCGCCCAGGCCGCGCTCGATCTCATCCTCACCGGCAAGCAGGTCCGCGCCTCGAAGGCGAAGAAGCTGGGGATGGTGGACGAGGTGGTCCCGACCCAGCTGCTGCTGGAGGTCGCCAAGAAGCGCGCGCTCGAGCTGGCCGCGGGCTCGCTCCGCGTGCAGCGTCAGCGCGGTCCGGGCGTGCGCGAGACCCTGGGCGTGAGCCGGGGCCTCGCCTCGGTCTTCAACCGCCTCAAGCAGCCGCAGGTGTGGCAGGAGCTGGCGCTCGAGGACAACCCGCTGGGCCGCAAGGTCCTCTTCGACCAGGCCCGCAAGCAGCTGCTGGCCAAGACCCGCGGCAACTACCCGGCGCAGGAGCGCGCGCTGGAGGTGGTCCGCATCGGGCTCGAGCAGGGACGCCGTGCGGGCCTGGAGGCCGAGGCCGAGGCCTTCGGTCGGCTCGCGGTGTCGGAGACCTCGAAGAACCTGGTGTCGATCTTCTTCGCCCAGACCGCGCTGAAGAAGGACACCGGCGTGTCCGATGCGTCGGTCAAGCCGCGCGAGGTGCGTCACGTGGGCGTGGTCGGCGGCGGGCTCATGGGCGGCGGTATCGCCTTCGTGAGCGCGTCGAAGATGGGCGTCCCGGTGCGCATCAAGGATCAGGACGACGCGGGCGTGGGCCGCGCGCTCAAGTACGTGAACGGCCTGTTCGAGGAGCGCGCGAAGAAGCGTCAGCTCACGCGCCGTGAAGCCGAACAGCAGGCGGCGCGGGTGACCGCGACCACCGACCTCTCGGGCTTCAAGCGCGCCGACGTGGTGGTGGAGGCGGTCTTCGAGGACCTGGACCTCAAGCACCGGGTCATCAAGGAGATCGAGTCGGTGACCGGCGAGGACTGCATCTTCGCCTCGAACACCTCTTCGATCCCCATCACCGATCTGGCCCGTGGCAGCAGCCGGCCCCAGAACGTGATCGGGATGCACTACTTCAGCCCGGTCCACAAGATGCCGCTCCTGGAGATCATCACCCACCCGGGGACCGCCCCGTGGGTGACGGCCACCGCGGTGGAGATGGGCAAGCGGCAGGGCAAGACGGTGATCGTCGTCAACGACGGCGCCGGGTTCTACACCTCGCGCATCCTCGCCCCCTACCTCAACGAGACCGCCTACCTCCTGGAGGAGGGCGCGGACATCGCCGAGCTGGATCGGGCGTTGGTGGACTTCGGCTTCCCGGTGGGGCCGGTCACCCTGCTCGACGAGGTCGGCATCGACGTCGCGGCCAAGGTCGGCCCCCTGATGGAGAAGGCCTTCGGTGAGCGGCTGAAGACCCCCACCGCGCTGGACCGGGTGGTGGCCGACGGCCGGCTGGGACGCAAGACGAAGAAGGGCTTCTACCGCTACGAGGACGGGAAGAAGGCCGGGGTGGACACCTCGGTCTACGCCCTGCTGCCGAAGGCCGAGCGCAAGCCCATGGACCGCGCGGTCATGGCCGAGCGCTGCACCCTGCAGATGGTCAACGAGGCCATCCGCTGCCTGGGGGAAGGCATCCTGCGCAGCGCCCGCGACGGCGACATCGGCGCGGTCTTCGGGCTGGGCTTCCCTCCATACCTGGGCGGCCCCTTCCGCTTCGTGGACGTGATGGGCCCCGCCAAGGTGCTCAGCCGCCTCGAGCACTACCAGGAGCAGCACGGCGTCCGCTTCACGCCCGCCCCCCTGCTGGTGGAGCTCGCGCGCAACGACAAGCGCTTCCACGCGGACTGACGTGGCGTCCGGGCTCTTGGGAGCCCGTTGCGACTGCAACGATTCGGCGGCCTTCCCTTGCACCGGGAGGCCGCCGTTTCGGCTTCCGCTGATGCCCCGCAGCGCTGCGTTCAGCGGAGGTGCTGCATGGAGGGCGTCACGGGTTCGTGGACCCGGACTGCGCCACCCAGGTCTTCTTCTGGGCCTCGTGCTGGAAGGGCTGGCGCTCGACCCGGCGCTGACACTTGTCGGTCTTGAGCTTGGCGTGGCAGTGGCGCACGCCGAAGTAGTGATGGCAGCCGCAGGCGTCGGTGCGCTTCTTGGCGCAGGTGCGGGCCCGGGCGAGTGCCGCCTGTGGGATTTCGGTGCTGTTGGCGGCGAAGCGTTGGGGCGGCGCCTCGGGTGCCGGCGTCTCCTCTGCCTGCACGACGGGTCCCGCGATGACCACGCCCACGTCGGCCTCGGGCACCGACGGGGTCAGCAGCAGCAGCGAGAACCCCGCCGCCAGCAGTCCACCACGCCACCTCATAACCATCCCCCTCGACCTGTCGCCCGGAGAGACCGGACGACCCTCCCGCGCGAACCGCCCCACGGAGGGCGATCACATCCCCATCGACTCCTTCAGGAAGTGGGAACCCCGGACGGGAGACGCAAGCCTCTGCGGGGCCGAGCTGACACTGGGGAGCACGGCCTGTCCGGCGGCACTCTCGCGGCGGCGTCGGAGCCGCCGCCGGGCCAACGCCGTGCGCGAGAGGAGGCGTGTTGCAGCGGCGCACGATGTGGCCGTGAACGCCTGCGGGGCGCCTCAAGCGCTCGCCTGCGTCCATGCCCGGCAAGCGGCCTGGGAGCGCCAACTGCCTCGATGGCGGAGGCGGTCATGCTCAACTCCCAAGTTCCTACTACCATCTCCTAAATTGGTATGTCCCGGCGGCGCCAACGCGCGCCACCGACCGCTGAGGGGGCACACAACCGCACCGGGCGACGAGGGCTCGACGGGCCCAATCTCCCAATTTGCTACTAATATCCGCCAGGGTAGTAGTTGCGCGTGCGCGGGGTCCCCCGCCCCACGATTTCTTGAGACACCTCTTTGAGGGCGGGATCGTCCTCGTCGGAGGTGCAGATGTCGAAGAGGAAGAAGGAAGAACGGGGACGGTACACGGCCAAGAGGAAGGCCGAGGCGGTCCTGCGGCTGCTGA
>DATGQN010000017.1:0-8383 GCA_035304185.1 Myxococcaceae bacterium | reverse complement strand
CGGGTGCGGGGCAGATCGACCACCCCGTCGATGATGATCAGGGCCACGTGAATCCCCTCCGGTCCGAGCTGCTTTGCCAGCGCCTCGCACAGGCTCTTCTGGGCGGCTTTGGCCGGGGCGAAGGCGGTGGTCCGCGGCACGCCGCGCCGGGAGGCGGTGGCGCCGGTGACGATGATGGCGCCCGATCCCGCCTTGCGCATGGCGGGGACGACCTCCTTGGCCACCAGGAACAGGCCCATGCCGTTGAGGCGCCAGGCCTTCTCGAAGTCCTCCGCGGACACGTCGTCCAGCGTGCCGAAGACGCCGGAGCCGGCGTTGTAGGACACCACCTCCACCTCACCGAGCTGGCCGCGGATGGCCTCGAAGGTCTGGGCGATCGAGCGCGCGTCGGTGACGTCGCATTCGAAGGCCCGGGCATCGGGGAGCTCCGTCTCCAGGGGGCCGGTGATCTTCTTCGTCCGCGCGAGCATCGCGACCGCGTAACCGTCCGCCGAGAACCTCCGCGCGAGGGCTTCTCCGTTCCCCTCGCCGACCCCCACCACCGCACAGACCTTCTTCTTCGCTGCCATGGCGCCATGCCTCCTTCGATGAACCGGAAGGTGGAGACGGTAGCAGCCGGTCTTCCGGATTCCGGGCCCGCCTGCCGGCGCCGGTGCGTACCCGACATCCGGCTGGGCGGGGGCGCCCCAAGGGCCAGGCTGGCCCCGCACATCTCCGATGCAGGCCCTTGCCCGGTCACCTCCCGACGACTATAAGAGAAATATCAAAATCTCTAAGGGAGCCCATGGGTACTCAGGACGTCTTCAAAGCGATCGCGGATCCGACCCGCCGTCAGATCCTCAAGCTCCTCCGCGACGGGTCGAAGACCGCCGGCGAGCTCGCCGAGGCGTTCGACATCACCAAGGGCTCCCTGACGTACCACTTCAACACCCTCAAGGCGGCGGACCTCATCCGCAGCGAGCGGCGCGGGCAGCACCAGGTCTACTCGCTCAACACCACCGTCTTCGAGGACATGGCCACGATGCTGCTGGAGCTCTTCGAGCCCCGGGAGAAGACGCGATGAAGACGATGACGAAGTTCCATGTGGCAAGTCTGACGTGTGTCGTGGTGGGGCTGGCGCTCTCGGCCCTGGCGTATGGGCACCTGCCGGATCCCGTCCCGGTGCACTGGAACGTGCATGGAGAGGTCGACGGCTACATGGCCAAACCCCTGGGCGTGTTCCTGCTGCCGCTGGTGATGTTGGCGATGGGCCTGATGTTCATGGTGTTGCCGCGCATCTCGCCCCGCCGCTTCGAGATGGAGGGCTTCGAGTCCGCCTACGGGTGGATCATCCTGGCCACGCAGTCGATGCTCCTGCTCACCACCGGTCTCGCCCATCTGGTGGGGATGGGCTTCGACGTCGACATCGGGCGCAGCCTGAGCATCGCGGCCGGCCTGCTGCTGATGGTGATGGGCAATTTCATGGGGAAGGTGACCCGGAACTTCTTCCTCGGAATCCGCACGCCCTGGACGCTCGCGAGCGAGGAGGTGTGGTTGCGGACCCACCGGCTGGCAGGGAAGACCTTCTTCTTCGGTGGCCTCGCGTTCGTCATCAGCGCCCTCATCGGGGTGCACTTCTGGGCGCTCGGGCCCCTCATCGCGCTGATGGTGCTGCTCCCTTACGGATACTCCTTCTTCCTGTACCGCCGGCTCGAGGGAGAGGGGCGCTCCACCTGAGCCCGTTGCGAGCCCCTCGCGGGGAGGGTCGTTGCACCTGAACGTGCGCCCGAGCCTGCCTCGAGGTCTCCGGATGACCGCGCGGGACCTCGGACCTCAGCGGGAGGTCGGCACCAGGCTCCTGAAGCTGCGCAGACGCAGGCTGTTGCCGACGACGAAGACGCTGGAGAATGCCATCGCCGCCCCGGCGATCATGGGATTGAGCAGTCCCAGGGCGGCGAGGGGGATGGCCGCGACGTTGTAGGCGAAGGCCCAGAAGAGATTGAGCTTGATGGTGGAGAGCGTCCGGCGCGAGAGGCGGATGGCGTCAGAGGCAGCCCGCAGGTCCCCGCTCACCAGGGTGATGTCCGAGGCTTCGATCGCGACATCCGTCCCGGTTCCCATGGCCATCCCCAGGTCGGCTTGCGCCAGGGCCACCGCGTCGTTGACGCCATCGCCCACCATGGCGACCACCCGCCCTTCCGCCTGCAGTCGGGAGATCTCGTTGGCCTTGTCTTGGGGAAGGACCTCCGCAATGACCGTCCCGATCCCGACGTCACAAGCGATGTGCTCGGCCACCGCGCGGTTGTCCCCGGTGAGGAGCACGGGACGGAGCCCCAGGCGCCGGAACTGAGCGATGGCCTCAGCGCTGGAAGCCTTGACGGTATCGGCCACCACCAGCACGCCGCGGACCTCCCCCTCCCAGCCGACCACGATGGCGGTCTTCCCCTGCCCTTCCGCCTCGGCCTTTGCGTGGGAGAGATCCGCGGACAGGTGCATCGCCTGCTCGGCCAACATCGAGGTCCGGCCCACCTGGACACGCCGGCCCTCGACCGTCCCTTCCACGCCACGTCCCGCGAGGTTGCGGAAGTCGGTCACCTCCGGCAACGCACCGACCTCCTCTTGCGCCTGGCGCGCGATGGCCCGGGCGATGGGGTGCTCCGAGGCGTGCTCCACCGCGCCCGCCAGCCGCAGCAACTCTGCCCGTTCGACGCCGGAGGAAGCGTGGACCGCGTGCAGCGTCATCTTCCCGCTGGTCACCGTCCCGGTCTTGTCGAGCACGATGGTGTCCACCCTGCGCGTGGATTCGAGGACTTCGGGCCCCTTGATGAGGATGCCCAATTGGGCGCCCCTCCCGGTCCCCACCAGCAGCGCCGTCGGCGTCGCCAATCCGAGCGCGCAGGGGCAGGCGATGATCAGCACCGCCACCGAGGTGGTGAAGGCCATGGAGGCCGACCCGCCGATGACCCACCATCCGATGAGCGTCGCCAGGGCGATGCCGATGACGATGGGAACGAAGACACCGGCGATCCGGTCCGCAAGCCGCTGCACCTCGGCCTTGCCCGACTGCGCGGCCTCGACGAGCCGGGCCATCTGCGCGAGCTGGGTGTCGGCGCCGACGCGGGTCGCGCGCACCTCGAGGCGGCCGGAGGTGTTGACGGTGCCACCGGTCACCGCATCTCCCGCCTCGACCTCGACCGGCACCGACTCGCCGGTGACCATGGACGTGTCGATGGCGGAGCGCCCGGAGAGGATGACCCCGTCGGTCGCGAGCTTCTCTCCCGGACGCACCACGAAGGTGTCGTCGACACGGAGCTGCTCCACAGGAATGCGCTGCTCCACGCCCTCGCGCAGGACCGCCACGTCTTTCGCGCCCAGTTCCAGCAACGCACGCAATGCGGCCCCCGCCTGGCGCTTGGAGCGTTTCTCGAAGTAGCGCCCGGCCAGCACGAACATCGTCACACCGGCCGCGACCTCCAGGTAGATGTGGCCGGCGCCATCCGAGTGGGACACCGTGAAGGCGAAGGGGTGCACCATCCCCGGGACGCCCGCGGTGCCGAAGAAGAGTGCGTAGAGGGACCAGGCGAAGGCGGCGAGCGTCCCGATGGAGATGAGCGTGTCCATCGTCGCGGCGCCTTGGCGCAGGTGGGTCCACGCGGCCCTGTGGAACGGCCACGCGGCCCACACCACCACGGGAGCGGTGAGGGTCAGCGAGGCCCACTGCCAGTAGGTGAACTGCCAGGCCGGCACCATCGACCACAGGATGACGGGCACCGAGAGCACCACCGAGCCGATGAGACGGTGGCGCAGGGCGGTCAGCTCGGGGTCGTGCCCCCCACGCTCCGCTGCCTCGGTGGGCGGAGGGGCCTCGGACAGGGTGGCCCTCGGCGCGGGGAGTTCGGCGGTGTAGCCGGTCTGGAGCACCTGATCGATGAACACCGAGGTGTCCAACTCCACCGGCGCCGAGATGTGGGCCTTCTCGGTCGCGTAGTTGACCGAGGCGGTCACCCCGGGGAGCTTGTTGAGCTTCTTCTCCACCCGCATCGCGCAGGCCGCGCAGGTCATCCCGCCGATGACGAGCTCGATCTCCTGATGTCGCTGAACTGCGGAGCTGGGGGCCGCCATGTCGTGCACCCTCCTCTGAGATTGAACGTGGGACAGCATGCGGCATCGCCGGAGAAGCCCTGACGTCGAGCGTTCCGACGTGGCGCATGCGTTGATGAGAGATGCGCGGGAGGCGGTGTCGTTGCGGCTCGGGGCACGGCACCCGCGCAGGGGCGGTCAGCGGACCGGCGCCGCCTCGAAGCCGGCCTCTTCCACCGCGGAGAGGACCTGCGCCTCCTCGAGCGGGTCTGCACTGGTGATCGTCAGTGCCCCCTGCTTCGCGCTCACCTCGATTGCGGTGACGCCGGGAAGCTTCTCGACCTCACGGCGGACGGCGCCTTCGCAGTGGCCACAGCTCATCCCGGTGACGCGGAACTCGGACGTGATCATGTTGGGTCTCCTCCTGGGGTGAATGCAGTTCCGGAACCGCCGGTCCCGGAGCGGGCTCCATAACGCCCTTCGCACGGGAAGACGCAGCCGGTCTGAAAGCATGACAGTTCGCGGGTCCGGAGGGGTGCTGGGCGCAAGGCACACCCGCGTGGGGGAATCCGGGCCCAGAGCCGTCAGGGAAGGGGGGCTTCGCGCTCGCCCGGCCACCGGGCAGGCGTCCACTTCCCGGAGCGCAGGTCGGGCCGCCTCTCAAGAACTTCCCCGCTCAGAAAAGAAAAGCAGGGAGCGAGGTGCCCGCTCATCCCTGGAGAAACCGCCGGCCTTGAAGGACGGATGGCAGCGCGCTGGGTGTCCGCGCCTGTCCGTAGGAACCTGCAGCGGAAGGCGGATGCGCTCAGCGCGGTGTGCCGGCCTCGCGCATCAGCCGGCTCAACTCCCGATCGAGCGTCGAGGCGAACCGCTGCCGATCCTGGGGCGTGAAAGCCTTGGGCCCCTGGGTGGTCACGCCGCTCTCGCGAAGCTCCTGGTAGAAGTTCCGCAGCGACAGCCGCTCGTCGATGTTCTCTTCGGTGAAGAGCTCCCCGCGAACGTCCAGCGTGACCACACCCTTCTTCACCAGCTCAGCGGCGAGGGGGATGTCCTGCGTCACCGCCAGATCCCCGGCCTGCGCGTGGTTCGAGATGTGAGCGTCAGCGACGTCCAGTCCCTTGGCCACGAGGACGGTGGACACCAACGGAGAGCGCGGGATCTGAATCGCCTTGTTGGCGACGAAGACCACCCGGAGCTGAAGCCGCTCCGCAGCGCGGAGCACGATCTCCTTCACGGGGGCGGGACAGGCATCGGCATCGATCCAGAGGGTCATGGCGCGCGCACCGTACCCGTCAGCCACCAGGGGGTTCCATCCATTCGTCGCCCGTGGAGGGATGGGAGCAGGTGCAGTCGGAACACCCCTGCTCGGCGCAGGCGCCACAGGTGACCTCGAGCTGCATCCGCAGGGCCTTGCGGGCACGGGAGATTCTGGCCGCGGCGTTGTTGTCGGAGATGCCCTGCTCAACAGCGAAGTCCTTCACCGACACCCCATCGACCTCGATGCGTCGCAGGGCATCCGCGTAGTTGGGGCGCAGGCTCCCGGCGATGCGCAGCACACAGCGACAGGTCGCGTCGCGCTCCATGTCCTCGGGGCCCGCTGCGTTCTCGAGCTCCACGCTGAGCCGCTCGAGCCCCCGCTCCGAGGTCTGCGTCCGCCGGTGATGATCGATCAGCGCATTGCGGAGGGTCCGGTAGAACCACGCGACGACCGCCTCCCCGTCCCGGACGTTCACCAGCTTCGGAAGCGCCCGGGTGAAGGCCTCCTGCAGCAGATCCTCGGCGCTCTCACGCTGCCCCAACCGCCGCTCAAGGAAGTCCAGGAACGCGCGGCGGTTCTCCATGAGGATGCATTGCGCCGGAGCGGCGGAGGGAGCGGCGACCTCGCGTTCTCCGGCAGGATGGGGCGTCGACATGCCCCAAGATGTAGCGGGGGCGCCGGCAGCCGCAACGGGACTTTCCCCCGTCGCGCCCCGCTCCCATGCCCCCTGCGCCAACGCTCAGGCCGCGGAAGCGCGCGGCGAGCAGGACTCGAGCAGCAACACCACCATGGCGTCGTCCTCACGACGCGAGGCAACCTGGATCGGAGACGCCCCCAGGGCATTGGTGATCTCGGGATCGGCGCCATGCTCGAGAAGGATCTGGGCGGCCTCGAGGTGCCCGTTGGCGACCGCCAACATGAGGAGGCTGTCACCATGTTCGTTGCGGATGTCGACGGGGACGCCACAGGCCAGCAGCGCCTCCAATGCGGGAGCCCGACCGGACCGCGCCTGGCCGAAGGCCTCACGCGTCAGGGAGAGCAGCTCCATCGTCTCGCCGTCCTGCAGCTCGACCTCCATCATGCTTTGCATCCTCCACGACGTCGGTCGCTGCGGCTTCTCAGGCCCCAGGGCCTTGCCCCAGGTGCCGGGAAGCGCGGAGACCCGACTCCGATGACGCTCTCGGGGGAGCGCCGGGCGGAGCGACATGCCCCGACCCGGTGGCGTTTGTAGATGCCGGCGCCCCGGCGAGATCGCTCGATGCGTCCATGGACGCCGGGTCTGACGACCCAGAAACAGAGACGCCTGCTTCGACTGTCGGCCAGTCGGCGAGGGGCTGCTACGAAGAGCGCATGCACCCAGCCCCCGAGCACCTCCTCCTCCCCCGGTCCTTCAGCGTCCGCCGCAGCGAGCTCACCTGCCCGGCGAGCTCTCCGAAGATGATGACCAAGGCCGCAGCGAGCGGCGCCGACGAGGTGATCCTGGATCTCGAAGACGCGGTCGCCCTCAGCCAGAAGGAGTCCGCCCGCGCCTCGCTGATCGACACCCTCCCCCACCTGGAGTTCGGCGAGACCCTGCGTGCCTGGCGCTGCAACGGCATTCAGACCCGCTGGTGTCACCGGGACATCGTGGACGTCGTCGAGCAGGTGGGACAGCACCTGGACGTGCTGGTGGTCCCCAAGGTGGAGAGTGCGGGCGACGTGCACTTCATCGACCGCCTCCTCACGCAGGCCGAGCTCGCTGCCGACCTTCCGGTGGGGAAGATCCGGGTGGAGGTGCTGATCGAGTCCGCTTCGGGCCTGCTCGCGGCGCCCGGAATCGCAAAGGCCTCACCGAGGCTCGCATCCCTCATCTTCGGCATCGCCGACTATGCAGGAGACCTGGGGATGAAGGACTTCCGGGATGCGCCCTACGCCACCTTCGCGCATGCCCGTCAGTCCCTCATCGTCGCGGCGCGCGCGGCCGGGATCTGTGCCATCGACGGGGTCACGGTGAAGTTCCGGGACCTCGAGCAGGTCGCGGCCGATGCCGAGGCCGGCTCCCACATGGGGTTCGACGGCAAGTGGGCCATCCACCCAAGCCATCTCGAGCCCATCCACCGCGCCTACACCCCAAGCCGCTCCGAGCTCGAGCGTGCCGCAGCACTCTTCGAGGCCTACCGGCGCGCGGACGTGGAAGGGGGGGTCGGCGCCATCGCGTTCGGGGACGAGATGGTGGACGCGGCGAGCCTCCGCCCCGAGTGGCGCAAGCTCTCCATCGGCCGTCGGGTGGGGCTCATCGACGAAGAGGGCCGGCTTCGTGACCCGAAGAACGAAACCGCACCCGAGAACGGCTGAACCGCGCGCACCGTCCCCCAGGCGGATTCGTTCGACTAGAAGAGCGTCGTCTCATCCAACCACCCCATCGAAAGGATCGGTCAGATGACCCAGAAGCGCCCGCCCAACCCGTACGACTTTCTCCCCGCCGTGCCGACCTTCACCGTCACCAGCACCGACGTGCAGGATGGTCAGACGCTCCCGCCGGCGCACCGCTCGGGCCTCTTCGGTGTGGAGGGTGGAGAAGACCGCTCGCCCCAGCTGTCGTGGTCGGGCTTTCCCAAGGAGACGAAGAGCTTCGCCGTCACCGCGTATGACCCGGACGCCCCCACCGCGAGCGGCTTCTGGCACTGGGCGGTGTTCAACCTCCCGGCCGACGTGACCTCGCTCGAGGCCGACGCCGGGAACCCCGCGAAAAACCTGCTCCCCGGAGGCGCGATCACGCTGCGGAACGACGGCGGCAGCCACCGCTACATCGGCGCGGCACCGCCCCCCGGACACGGACCGCACCGGTACATGTTCGTCGTCCACGCGGTCGACGTGGAGAAGCTCGAGCTCGACGCGAACACCCCGCCCGCGGCCCTCGGCTTCAACCTCTTCAGCCACACCCTCGCCCGCGCCTACCTGGTCCCGACCTTCGGGCGCTGACGCGCTCCTCGGAGGCGGGCCGGATTCCGCCGGCCCGTCTCAGCCTCCCGTGTCGCTACCCCGAAGACCGACGGCTCAGGGATCGAACGCGAAGACCGCGCGACG
>DATGQN010000016.1:0-17484 GCA_035304185.1 Myxococcaceae bacterium | reverse complement strand
CCCAAGCCCCCCGTCGTCGTCATCGAACCCGACGAGGATCTCCGCGCGAGCCTCTGCACCCTCCTCTCCTTCGAGGGCTTCCTTCCACTCCCAGCGGGGGATGCTGCCACCGGATGGAAGCAGCTCTGCGGACCCGGGCCGGCCCCCCATGCCGTTCTCCTGGCGGCCGAACTCGCCCATGGTGGCGCCGAGGAGTTCCTCGCCCGCTGGCGGACGATGGGGCCGGAATGGGTGCCGGTCATCCTGCTCGCCCAGAGCCGGGCCCAAGCCCGTCAGCGGGGGCTCCGGGACGCGACCACCACCCTGCTGCGCCCCATCCGGAGCGAGGCGCTGCTCTCCCGGCTGCGCAATGTCCTGGGTCGCCATCGGGCCAAGCCGCGCCCCAGCGCGCCCCGGACCCTGGATCTTCCCCTGGCCGGTCCCCCGCCTTCCGCCGCCCGTTGACCGAGCCTGGGGGGCGTCAACGAAGCCGGGGCGCCCGGCCCCGGGCGCGTCCCTGCCGGAGAGCACCTCCTCGCTGGAAGGCCATCCACCCGACCCGAAGCCGTGCGAGCGGCCGAAGGCCAGTCCCATCCGTTCGAAACCGCCCTCCGGGCCGTCAGGATCGGCCCCAGCCCCCTGAGCCCCTCCGTGCGGTCACCGGCGTGGCCGGAGCTGCGGTCCCGATGACCTTCGGGGCCCGGGCCTTCGGCGGGTTCCCCGCCTCCATCCGCGCGGACACAGACGAACGCTCCCCGCGCGCAGGGAGCCGGGCTTCGGGTGGAGGCACAAAAAAGAAAAGCCCCCGGATCTCTCCGGAGGCTTCTCAGAGCGGGAAAAGGGATTTGAACCCTCGACCCTCGCCTTGGCAAGGCGATGCTCTACCGCTGAGCTATTCCCGCGTGTGTGCTGCTGTTGCTGCCCTCCGGAGCGGCGGCGCCGTCCCGAAGTGGGAGGGGCTTTTATCGATCCCCTCCCGCCCCGTCAAGCACTTTGTGGATGGCCCTTCGATCGCTCCGCCAGCATGGCGAGGAAGTTCCGGAAGTAGATCACCATGCTCCAGTAGCTCACGGCGACCGACAGGTAGAGGAGCATCCGGCCGACGGTGTTCCAGCTCACCGAGAGGGTCGTCCACACCAGATCCAGCGGGTGCACGTAGTGGACGCACAGGGCGATGATGCCCACCAGCTGCAGGGCGTTCTTCACCTTCCCCTCGGCGCCGGCGGCGATCACCATGCCCTCATTGGCGGCGATGGTTCGCAGGCCGCTCACGATGAACTCGCGGCTGAGGAGGAGGATCACCACCCACGCCTCGATCCGGCCCAACCGCACCATCATCACCAGCGCAGCGGTGGCGATGAGCTTGTCGGCGAGGGGATCCATGAACTTGCCCACCACCGTGACCACGTTCATCCGCCGCGCGAGGTAGCCGTCGATCACGTCGGTGATCGCGGCCAGGGCGAAGATCGCCGCCGCCAGCAGTGAGGAGTACGGGTCCGCCCAGTAGGTCAGCAGGACGAAGAACGGGATGATGAGAATCCGCGCCACCGTCAGCATGTTCGGGACGTTCCAGAACTCCTGAACGAGGATGCTGGGGGGGCGCCCCGCCCGCTTTTCACGGCGGAGGACCTTCTTCTGCTCCTTGCGCTGGAGCTTGGCGAGCTTGCGCTGGGCCTGCTGCAGCTGGCGCTGCTGTCGCCGGACGTGCCGGTCGTTGCGGCTCACGGCGTGGCCCCGCGATGGGCGGCGTCGATGAGCGCGAAGCCCTGCCCGCTCAGCTCCAGATGTGCGGCCAATCCGATGTCGGCGGCCACCGCCTGGGGCACGAGCTCACCGAACCAACCCACGATCCGCGACAGCTCGATGCGGGACGGAGCGCCTTCGCGGATCTGCACCGTCCGCAGGGCCCCCTCCAGCTCCACCAGGAGCCGGCCGGTGCCCCTCAGGTGCACCAGCTTGAGGACCTCGTTCCCGTCGGGATCGCTCAGACTCCCGTTCTCGAACATCACATTCTCCTCGAACGCGTAGACCGCCTCTTCCCGGAGATAGAGCCCCTCTTCCCCGAGCTCGAGCGCCAGCAGCTGACGGCCCGGGACCCGGGCCATGAGGTGCCCGGAGCCATGGACGCGCATCAGCTCGCGCCCCGTCGGACCGAAGTGTTGGTCGGTGGACCGCCCCCGGATCCGTCGCGGCTCGGGGACGAGGCGGACCTTCCCCTCCAGGGCGAAGTAGCCGTGCGTCCGGGTGCGCATCCCATCCCGGAGCTGCAGGTCCACCACCCCGTCGCCGAGCTCGGTGACCCCCTCCGTCGAGGGTCCGGCGCGCAACACCAGCTGCCGGGAGAGCTCCACCAGCCATCCGGAGCCGCTCGATCGGGCGGCGGGACGCTCCTCCCAGGTCGGGGCGGCGGTCCGTTGGGGACCGGGCGCAGGGGCCTCATCGCGGCCGGCGGATCTGACCTCCCGCGGGGCCTGTGTCCCCGCTCCCGCCGTCCCCGCGGCTGTTGCCTTCCGCCGGCTGGTGGGGGGCGCCTCGGCTTCCGCGGAAACGGCCGGGGCCTCTTCCACTTCCGGCTCGGCGAACTCGGATGCGTTCAGCTCGACGACCAGCTCTTCGGCCGGCTCCGAGCGCTCCCTGCCCTCATCTTCCAGTCCGAACTGGGCGCCCCAGCTGTCCTCGAGGCGAGCCGGACGCAGGGAGGCGACCTTCTCACCGGGCACCTCCGTGGACTCCGCCCCCGTGTCTCCGGCGCCAGCCCCCGCGGGCGCCCCCGACAGATCGTCGTCGAGGGCGGAGGTCACTTCCTGATACGCGCCGAGGTCCACATCCCCCCCGGAGCCGTCGTGCGAGGTGGCTTGGGCTTCCTGCGCGTCAGACGTCTGAAGTGCGCCGGCGTCCCCCTCCTCCGTCAGCTCCACGGTGGTGTCCGCCACGTGCTCGGGTTCCGGAGGCATTCGCGCGGTGTGGGTGGCGTCCCCCGCAGCCGGCGGATGCGGTGAGGTTGGAGGGAGCGCCAAGCCATCGTCCTGAGGCCACACCTCGCCCTCCTGAGGCTGAACCTGCGGCTGCAACCCGGCACCTGCGTCCTGGGGCCAGGTATCGACGCCCGCCTCGCCCGGATGAACCTCCGCGCCGGTTTCCCCCGCCTCCCACGGCCCGCCTTCCGGCGCCCCACCGTAGGGCTGCAGGGCCGGGTCCGCCTCCTGGGCCCATCCCCCGTCGTCGACGACCTCCGCGCCGGGCTGCAGTGCCGCGCCCGCGTCCCCGGACCCGCTCCCGTCCTCGGAGAGTTCCGCATCGGGTTGCACGTCGGCCCCTGTGTCCTGGGGCCAGGCACCGTTCTCCGGGACCTCGAGGGAGGCCGGATGTTCGGCGTCCGCATCCGCAGGCCAGCTCCCGTCCTCGGAGGCCTCCGCAAACGATTGCGACCCGGCACCCATGTCCTGCTGCCACACGCCCTCGTCCGAGCCTTCGGTGTAGACCTGATGCCCGGCGGCGGCGTCCTGTTGCCACGCGCCCTCTTCCGAACCTCCGGTATAGGGCTGATGCCCGGCGGCCGCGTCCTGCTGCCACGCCTCGCCTGTGGAGGCATCGGGGTGTGCCCAGCCCGCGCCTTCGTCCGGGTGCGGCCACCCTGCGGCTCCGGCGCCCGCCTCGTCCCAGGACCCCTGCGCATCCCAGGTCCCTTCGGAACCCTGGACCTGATCCCACGGATTTCCGCTGGTCCAGCCCTCCCCCGGGACATCGGCCTGGGAGTCGCCCGCTGGGTCCCAGTGCGGCTGCCCCTGGGTGAAGCCCAGCTCCGGAGACGGCGTGTCGCCGGGCGCCCCCTGCAGCGGCGCTCCGGAAGCGACGTCCAGCGCAGCCACCCCGCCTGCAGGCGTGGTCACCGGCTCGAAGCCCGCGCCATCCAGGGCGCGCGCCATCTTCTCTGCCATGTGCTCGGAGCCGGCGAGCAGGAAGTGCTCCCGCGCGCGGCCGTACTCCGCCGCCTGGGCAAGCGCGAGCCCCAGGTAGTTGTGCGCCTTGCGGTGGTCCGGCGCGAGCTCGGTCGCGGTCTCGAACTCGCGCACCGCCCGCTGCACGGCGTTGGCCTTCAGGTACACCAACCCGAGGTTCACCCTGAGCGTGGGATCGACCGGGTTCTCGCGGACGAGGTGCTCGTAGATCTCCGCTGCGCGATCCAGATGTCCGAGCTTGAAGCAGCACAGCCCCAACAGGTTCTGCGCCTTTTCGTCCCCGGGGTTCAGGGAGAGCGCGGACTCCAGATAGCCCAGCGCCTCTTCGGTGTGCCCGGCCGCGAGCAGCTCGCCGCCCTGGGTGAGGTGCTGCAGGAAGACGTCCGATTCCCCGGCCGCCGGACCCTCGCGCTCATCTCGCGTCGTCATGTCGCCCTTCTAGTTGGTCCCGGGCGGGGGCGCCGGCGTGCCGCGTGCGCTCACCTGTCCGGCCTGCTGCTTGTACTGGAAGTAGAGCTTCACGACCTTGCGCACGTAGGCCTGGGTCTCACGGTAGGGCGGGATCTTGCCGCCATATCGCTTCACCGCTTCGGGTCCCGCGTTGTAGGCCGCGAGCATCTTCACCATGTCGCCGTCGAAGCGGTTGGCCAGCACCCGCAGGTAGCGCGCCCCCCCGTCGATGTTCTGGCGCACGTCGAAGATGTCCGTGACGTGCATCGCCTCGGCGGTCTTGGGCATCAGCTGCATGAGCCCGCTCGCTCCGGCCGAGGAGACCGCCGTGGGGTTGAAGTAGCTCTCGGTGTGCATCACCGCGAGCAGCAGCGGCTCGGGCAGATCGTAGCGACGCGCCGCTTCGGCGATCGCCGCGTTGATGTCCTCCCGATCCACCTGGGTCGCCCGCGCCGGTGCGGTCGGGCCGCGCCCGCCATCCACCTTCTTCGGGGCCGGCGCGAACGTCCCCTTCAGCTTGCGCGCCCGCTTGGACTTCGGCGGGGGCTCATTGGTGTAGGTGATGGTCCCGTCCGCGTCCTCGTAGGCGTAGATGCCACTCGCCTGCGCTGGCGCTGCCAAGAGCCCGAACAACAGCAACGGGAGCAGGTATGCAGGGGCGGTGGGTCGCATGAGCGGCTCAGAAGCGCCCAATCTAGCCCGGTGGGGGTGACACGCTCAAGAAATCGCCTTGTTTCCGACACTTAGGCGACCTTAGTTGGCGCCCCATGGTCCATCGCTTCGACTTCCTCGTCCTCGGCGGCGGGGTCTCCGGCCTCACCTTTGCGCTCCGTGCGGCCCGGCACGGGCGCGTCGCGGTGCTCACCAAGCGGGCACGCCACGAGGGCAGCACCCACTGGGCCCAGGGCGGAATCGCCGCGGTGCTGTCGGAGGAGGACACCTTCGACCGCCACATCACCGACACCCTCGAGGCCGGCTGCCACCTGAACCTGCGCGAGGCGGTGGAGGTCACCGTCCGCGAGGGGCCGGAGCGCATCCGTGAGCTGCTCGAGCTGGGGGCGGACTTCGACCGTCGGGCCGAGGGGGACCTGGACCTCACCCGGGAGGGCGGACACAGCAAGCGGCGCATCGTGCACGCCGGGGATTTCACCGGCCGGGAGGTCGAGCGCACGCTACTGGCGGCCGCGGACGCCTCCCCGCAGATCACCTTTTTCAGCGACACCACCGGCATCGACCTGATCCGCGAACATGGCGGCCGGGAGGCGGGACGCTGCGTGGGGTTCTACGCGCTCACCCCCGAAGGACGTGTGGACACCTTCCTGGCGCGGGCGGTGGTCCTGGCGACCGGGGGCGCCGGGAAGGTCTACCTCTACACCTCGAATCCTGACGTCTGCACCGGCGATGGCCTCGCCATGGCGTGGCGCGCCGGGGCCCGGATCTCCAACATGGAGTTCTACCAGTTCCACCCCACCTGCCTCTTCCACCCCGAGGCCAAGAGCTTCCTCATCAGCGAGGCGCTGCGCGGGGAAGGCGGGCAGCTGCGACTGCAGAGTGGGGAGACTTTCATGGAGCGCTACCACCCCCGTGGCGCACTCGCTCCCCGCGACGTGGTGGCCCGCGCGATCGACGCCGAGCTCAAGCGCACCGGTGATGCCTTCGTGCACCTGGACATGACCCATCTGGGTCGCGAGTGGCTCATCGAGCGCTTCCCCAACATCCACGCCACCTGCCTGCAATACGGCTTCGACCTCACCCGCGAGCCGTTGCCGGTGGTGCCCGCGGCGCATTACCAGTGCGGCGGGGTGAGCGTGGATCTCGAGGGCCGCACCTCCATCCCCGGCCTCTACGCCATCGGCGAGGTCGCCAACACCGGACTGCACGGCGCGAACCGCCTGGCCTCCAATTCGCTGCTCGAGGGACTGGTGTTCGGCCACCGGGCGGCGCACGCGGCCATTCAGGAGCCACCTCTGGATCCGGAGAAGATCCGGGGCGTTGCCGAGTGGGATCCGGGCGCCGCGGTGCCCTCGGACGAGAGCGTGATCATCACCCACAACTGGGACGAGGTCCGCCGCCTGATGTGGAACTACGTGGGCATCGTCCGCACCGGGAAGCGTCTGGCACGCGCCAGACGTCGACTGGACCTGCTCCGCGAGGAGATCCGCGAGTACTACTGGAACTTCCAGCTCACGCGGGACGCGTTGGAGCTACGCAACATCGCCGACGTGGCACATCTGGTGGTCGAATGTGCGTCACGACGTAAAGAAAGCCGGGGCCTCCACTACACGCTCGACTACCCCCACCCTGACGACCACAACTGGCTGCGCGACACGGTGGTCTCCAGGCACTGAGCCCAGGCGCGGCGGTCGGGCCCAACCTGCTTCCCGCATCGAGATCCGAGACCATGTACCCGAGCTCCAACCTCCCCTCCGGTATCCCGGGCGAGCCCCACCCTCAGTACGAGCGGCCGGCACAGCCCCCCATCTGGAAGCGCTACCCGCCGGTCTCGTCGGCCATCCTCGCCGTCTGCGTGGTGGTCTTTCTGGCCGAGATGCTCCTGCCGGACCTGAGGACCTCGGTGATCCAGGGACAGCAGGTTCCCCTCCAGAAGGGCGCCCTCTACGGGCCGGCCGTCGGGCTCGGGGAGTGGTGGCGGATCCTCGCGACCGTGTTCGCCCACGGCAACGCGCTCCACATCCTCTTCAACATGATGGTCCTCGTCTCCCTGGGGATGCCGCTCGAGAAGCAGCTGGGGACGGTGCGCTTCATCATGGTGTCGCTGGTGACCGCGCTGGGCTCCTCGGCCATGGTGCTGTGGTTCAACTTCATGCAGCCCACGGTGGGCGCGTCCGGGATGATCCTCGGCTGGGCAGGCGTGATGATCCCCCTGATCAACCGCCAGGCCCGCCGCTCGATGGGCGTCTGGCTCGTCCAGATCGCCATTATCAGCCTGCTTCCGGGCGTGAGCTGGGCCGGTCATCTCGGCGGACTGCTCGCCGGCATCCCCTGCGGCCTGCTACTCCGCGATCGGAGCGGAAGGGCCTTCTGGGCCGTCACCCCGGTGTTGTTGATCGCGCTCGGGGTGGTGTGCTGGTTGGCGGTGGGACGCGGGATGGCGCCCCTCTACGCCGGCTGAGGCAGATGGGGCATCGCCGGTGCGCGCCTACTCCAGCGGGACGCGCAGCTGCGCCTGACCGGCCACGCCGGCAAGTTCGAGCACCACCTCACCGGTGCCCTCGGGCACCACCTCCACCCCCTCCACCTGCCTGGGAAACACCACCCGGTAGGCCACCCAGAAGGTGTCGAGGTAGGGGTAGAGCGTCCGGATGGCCTCGGTGGAGCGCCCCACCCGCTCGATCCGGCTCGGCAGGAAGGTCCCCGCCGGGGTGATCATCGCCACCCGCCAGGTGCTGCCGGCGCGATCGAGATCCTGGTGCTCGGGGTTGCGGACGTCGACGCCCACGAACCACTCCCACCCCTCGGCCGCAGCGGCGCGCTCCTTCGCCAGGCGCGTCTCCAGCTCGGCGCGGGTCTCGCTGCGGAATGCCGCTTCCCGCTCGGCCCGCTGCACGCGGAAGGCCTCGGTCTGCAGGGTGGCGGCGAGAAAGGCCCGGGTGCGGAAGACGTCGTAGATCTGCTCGCGGTCCGTCGCCCGGTCCAGCGCCTTCTGGTAGCGCGCCTCGCGCTGGGCATCAGGGAGCGAGGGGATGCGCGGCGCGACCCGCGGGGGGCCCATGGAACAGCCGGCCGTCACGACCAGGAGCAGGAGCCCCGGCCATCTCACGGAAGGAAGTCCTTTCGGGTGAAGAGGGAGACCAGGCGCACGCCCCGGGCCTCCAGCGCCTCACGTCCCCCGTCGAGACGATCCACGAGCGCGAAGGCCGCACCGGCGACCAGGCCCGCGGCCTCCACGCGCTCCACCGCCTTGAGCGTGCTGGCACCGGTGGTGATCACGTCCTCGAGCACCGCGACCGTTCCCCCGTCAGGGATCGCCTCGCGCCCCTCGATCCATTGACCGGTGCCGTGGCCTTTGGGCTCCTTGCGGACGATGAACGCCGGCAACGGCTGACAGGCCAGATGGCTGGTGAGGCTCACCGCCGACGCCAGCGGATCGGCGCCCAACGTGAGGCCTCCGGCGGCAACCGCCTCCGGGAGGTGCTCGCGGATGGCAGCGAAGAGGAGCCTGCCGACCAGGTAGTGCCCCTCGGCCGTCAGCATCGTGCGCTTGCAGTCGATGTAGAAGTTGGAGCGCTTCCCCGAGGAGAGCACGACCTCGCGCTCAGCGAAGGACTGCCGGGTCAGCAGCTCGAGCAGCCGCGTCCGATCCGCCTCCAGCGCGTCGCTCACGAGGTCTGCCCCTCGAGGTAGGTCACCAGCTCCGAGGAGTAGCGCAGCTGCATGAGCAGCTCCGCCTGCCGTGAGGGCTCGAGTGAGGCGAACACGTCGGCGAGCATCGAGAGCTCCTGATTGATCGCGCCCAACCGCTGGGACACGTCGGAAGCCAGCTCGTCGGCGTCGATCTCCTCTTCGGCGAGCTCGGGGGCGAGGCCGTCGTCTTCGGCGAGGGCCTTGTCGAGCATGTCCCGGACCGCGGGCACCAACCGCCCCTCGGACTCGAGCTGATCACGCAGCGCCTCCAGCTGCTCGAGCTCCACCGGCTCGGCATGGATGGCGGCCGCGAGGGCCATGAGCTGGGCGTCCTCGTCACGCAGGTCCGCGTGGACCCGCGCGATCACAAACTCACGGTGCAGAAAGCGCAGCGCTGCCAGACGGCGGAACCCGCAGATCACCTGGAAGCGGTCACCTTCGCGCTTGCGGACGTCGATGGGGAAGAGCTGCCCCACCCGCGCCAGATCCGTGGCGAGGCGTGAGATGTCACCCTCCTCCCGCACCCGGAAGGTGGTGTCCTCGTCCAGGCGATCGAGCGCAATGAGCGTGGTGGGGACCGGGGCCTGACGACGCGCCACCGATGCGCGCAGGTGCTCGGTCAGCGCCTCCTCGTCATCCTCATCATCCTCCTCCAACGCCTCCCCGGCGTCCTCGTCCGCCGCGGCCGCGAGCTCGGGGAGGGCCTCGCTTCCCGGCAGGGCGCGGGGGCTCCGGGTCGGCGAAGCGGACCGCGGCTCGGCTGCCGGCGCGGGCTGCTCGGGCGCCCCATCCACGTCCGGAGGCGGAGCCTGTGACACCAGCACTCCGAGCGTGCCGGCATCCCCGCTCAGAGCATGCTGCGCGCCCCCGCCAGCAGCCTCGCCCGGCTCGCCGCTGGCGTCGTGCGTGCCCGCTTCAGCATCGCCCGTTTCCGCCGCTTCGTCGCTGGCGTCCTGCGAAGGCGCAGCACCTGCCGCCTCATCGGGAAGACCGGAGACCACCCGTCCTCCCTCGAACTGCAGGGACGCGAGGACCTCGAGGATCTCCGCATCCGAGGACGGGGGCACGATGCTCCCGAGCCGCTCGAGCTCGCCGTCCGGCCCGGTCGTCAGGACCTCCGCCGTCGAGGGCACCGAGATGGCCTGGAGCGCGTCCAGCGCCAGCGCGGGGCCCGGGTCGGAAATCGCCTCTCCAGAAGCGCGTTCCCCCTGATCGGCGCGGGCGGCCTCCGACGGGGGCACCGGGGTGGATCCGGCGGGCGACGCGCTCCCCTCCTGCGTGTCCTCACGTGAGGCGCGATCGGATGGGGAATCGACGTCGTGGGGAAAGTCGGCTGACATGATTGGAACCGGCGCGGGGCGCCGCACCTCCTCCGCTGAGTCTGCCATGCCCGGAGCCGAACGCAGCCTCCGGAGTCACCCGTTGCCAGCGTGACGACGGATGAACCGCCGTCACGCAGGCAGGCTACCGACGCCGCTTCTTGACCAGGACCTTCTTGTTGGAGACGGCCACGGGAGCGGGCGCCTTGCCTGCGCGCGCCGGAGGAGGCGGGGGCAGGGGCTTGGTCTTGGCCTTCGGCGCAGGAGGCGGCGGAGGCGGAGGCGGCGGAGGGGGTGCCGCGCGCGCCGGGGTCCGCGGGGCGGCGGCCGGAGGCGTGGGGCGAGCCGGCGCGGTGGCTGCCGGACGGGGCGGAAGGCTCGGGGCGCTGCGCACCACCGGGCGCGAGACAGGACGCTCCTCGCTGCGACGTCCAGGCTCCGCCTCACCCATGTCCACGTGGCCGCGGAAGCTCGCGCCATCCACGATGATCACGCGCGGGGCGTTGATGTCCCCGACCATGCGGCCTTCCCGGGTGAGCTCCACGCTCTCGGTGGCGGTGATGTTGCCCACCACCACGCCGCTCACGATCGCGTTCTTGACCGAGACGTTGGCCTTCACGATTCCCGAAGGCTCGACGATGAGGGTGTGGGAGAGCGACAGCTCACCCTCGACGCGCCCCTGGACCGTGAGGTCCTCGTCACCCGAGAGCTTGCCGCTGATCAGGATTGACTGCCCGATCACGGTGTTACCCGTGTCGGAGTTGCCGTTGGCCATGGGCTCAGCGCTCCTTCACGTCCATGTCGACGTTGCCCTTGAAGGAGGCACCGTCCGCAATCAGGATCCGGGGGGCGCGGATGTCGCCCACCACGCGGCAGTCGCTCTTGAGCTCGACCTTGTCGCTGGCGGCAATGTTCCCGGTGACGCGGCCGGCGACCTCGACGTTCTGCGTCTCGATGTCTGCCTCCACCACGCCGCTGCCCTCGACGAAGAGGCTCTCGCGCAGGGAGATCTTCCCCTTCACGGTCCCCTGGATGACGAGGTCCTCGTCGCCCGAGATCTCTCCGTCAATGACAATGCTCGAGCCGATGATCGTATTGGCCATGTTGTGCCCTCGTTAGATGTCGTCAGGAAGCTGCACGTCCATCTCAATGGAGCCGTTGAACACGGCCCCATCCTCGATGACGACGCGAGGGGCCTTCACGTCTCCGGCCACCTTGGCCGACGTGTTGATCGCCACGCGTGAGGAGGCGTCGATGTTCCCGCTCGCCTCGCCGTTGATGGTGAGTTCTTCGGCCCGGATGTCAGCCTGAACGTAGCCGGTGCTCTCGATGGTGAGGTGATTCTTGAGGGAGATCTGCCCCTCCACCCTGCCCTCGATCACCAGGTCTCCGCCGCCGCTGAGGCTCCCCCGGATCGTGATGCCTTTGCCGATGATGCCGGTCTGATCGCCTTGCGCCATTCAGTGGTCCTCCAGGACGGTCGCTCCTGTGTGGAGCCGCCTTCATCCCGCGCCGTCGGGCAGCGCACACTACGTCACAGGTGCTGCGAAATCCAAGTGGAGATCTCGGTGAGGACCTCTTCCCGGCCGACCTCGTTGACGACCTCGTGGCGCATTCCCTTGAACTCACGCAGGCGCTTCTCCTGCGAGCCCAGGGTCTCGAAGAAGGAGCGCATCGCCGCGGGGTTGGCGACGGTGTCTTCACCTGCCACCAGCATGAAGGCCGGGGCGGTGATCTTCGGGCCGAGCTGCAGCGCCTGCTCCTGCGCGCGCATCGACTCGTTGAACCATCGGGGGGTGGTGTTCCGGTTGTAGAGCGGGTCGCGCCCGGTCGACTCCTGCCACGCCGGATCGCTGGAGAGCTGGTCGAGTCCAAGGCCGGTCGGGACGGGCATCCACGGCACCACCAGGCCCGCGAGCCGCGCCCCCCACACCTTGGTCGCGGGCGGCTTGAAGCCGAGCTCCAGGTAGGGCGATGAGAGGATGACCCCGCGAACGCCCTCCGGTGCCCTGCGCGCCAGGAAGTGGATGGCCATCAAGGCGCCATGGCTGTGGGCGAAGAGGAAGGTGGGCTGCTCCCCGGCCTCACGGCGCACGCGCTCCCAGAAGAGCCCCAGATCATCCAGGTAATCATCCCAGCGCTGCACGTCGCCGCGGCGGCCATCGGCCCGACCGTGTCCGCGGTAGTCGAACGCGTGGAAGGCGAGATCGGCCTCGAGCAGCGCCGTTCTCAGCGAGCGGTAGCGTCCCAGGTGATCGCCGTAGCCATGCACCACCGCCACGTGCGCCTTGGGAGCCGGAGGCAGGTCCGATTCCCAGTAGAGACGCAGCTCGTCGCGCGCGGTGAAGAACCCCTCGTCGTGTCGGGTCGTCATGAGTGCCCGGCAGCCTAGCGGGCGCCGAGGGCTTGGGACAGGGAATCGAGCTTCTGCTGGACCGCCTCGCGGAAACCCGGAGGAAGGTCCGCATCCACACGCCCCGACAGCTCGAGCGCCCGTCGCCAGTGCGCGCGCGCCTGCTGCTGCTCGCCCAGCTCCCGGAGCGCATCACCCAGGTGATCGAGGATCACCGGCTCGAACGGCTCACGGCGCGCGGCCTCCTCGAGTGCTTCCCGGGCTTCGGCCACGCGCCCGGTGCGCAGCAACAGGTAGCCCAACGAGTCGAGATAGGCGCCGGTGCCGGGGCGCAGTTCGAGCGCCCGCCGCAGCAACCGCTCGGCCTCCTCCAGCTCCCTTCCGGTCTGGGCCAGCGCATAGCCCAGCAGGTTGAGGGTCGGAGGGTGATCCGGCAGCGACCGGTGGAGGGCGCGCACCACGGAGAGGGCCTCCTGCTCCCGCCCCTCCCGGATCAGCGCCAGGCCGAGGGCAAAGCGAAGCGACGCCGGATCCTGCAGACCCGCGCCCAGCGCATCCTCCAACAGCGCGATCGCCTGCGGTCCCTTCCCGGACCGCTGCAGCAGCGCTGCCAGCTCTGCCGCGTACGAGGCCTCGGCGCCCGGACCGGCGAGGGCTGCGCGCAGGAGCTGTTCGGCCGCTCCCCCCTGACCGCTGCGCTCCAAGGCCCGGGCGCGCTCGAGCGCCACCTCCACCTCGGCCTCCGGATCCCCGGCCGCCTCCGCGCGCAGCTCCTCGAGCAGCGCCAACGCCGCCGCGTGCTGCCCCGCCCGGGAGCGCGCCACCGCGTGGGCCAGTGCCGCCTCGCGCGCGTGAGGGTGACCGCTCCGGGCTTCGGCAAAGGCCTCGGCCGCCTCGTCGAAGCGCTGGAGGCGATTGAGCACCCATCCCGCCAGATACGCGAGCCGCGGGGCATCCGGTGCACCTTCCCGCCGTGCGAGCACCTCGGCCGCGCGCTCCGGCATCCCCGCC
Organism: Myxococcaceae bacterium; assembly: GCA_035304185.1. Classification (GTDB taxonomy): domain Bacteria; phylum Myxococcota; class Myxococcia; order Myxococcales; family Myxococcaceae; genus DATGQN01. The sequence goes on along the minus strand of DATGQN010000016.1, from coordinate 4,048 downwards.
TCGAGCCAGATGAAGGCGACCCTCAGCAGGGCATTCGGGATCTCCTCCGAGCGCAGGACCGCGTCCAGATGCGCGGCGCCCTCCTCCATCCGTCCCCGTTGCACGGCAAGTTGTGCCGCAAAGAGATGGAACCTGCCGGTCGAGGCCCCCTGGCGCCGCGCCTCGGCCAGTCCCCGGGCGACGGCCTCGGCCGCCGCGTCCGGACGCCCCGTGAGGAGCTCCTGATCGGCCAGCGCCTCCCACGACTGCAGATCCGAGGGCACCTCTTCGAGGACCCGCCGCAGGGCCCGCGCCGCGGCCTTTGGTTGCTCCTGCAACCGGTGCAACGCCACCAGCCTCCGCCACCCTTCGACGCTGGCGGCGGGTCCGGTGAGGAGCGCATCCGCGAGCTCCTCGGCCCGGGCCCCCTGCCCTCTCCGCATCCACGCGGTGATGGCGGCCTTCGACGTGGGGACATCGCCCGGGGCCATCCGCGCGGCGCGGTCGAGCACACGCGTGGCCTGTTGGAGCCTCCCCTCGTCGAGGAGCGCCTCGCCGAGCATCCGGTGGAGCGCCACGTGCCGTGGATGCGAACGGGTCAGGCGATGGAGACGCCTGAGGGCGGAGGCGCGGGCCCCCTGCTCCAGCTCGACCTCCGAGAGTTCCATGGCCAGCGCCACGCTGCCGGGATCCGAGGCGAGCGCGAGTCGGAGCTGGTCGGCGGCCCGATCCAGGGCGCCACCCGCGCGCAGCAGTCTCGCCTGCAGGAAGTGCGCGCTGGCGGCAGCCGGGGGCGCCTCGGATGGAGGCAGGCTGGCGGACTCCGCCATCGCGGCGCGATCCGCCTGGGTCCGGGACGCTGTGCGCCGTCCGCCCAGGGCCTCGGCAATGGCGTCAGGATCCGGGGCGGCACGACGGGCACCGCTTCGCCCCGTTGACTCCGAACGAAGGGCCATCACCCGGGCGCTTGACGGGGGCGCCTGCGGCAGAAGGACGGATGCCGCATCCGGACCCGGCCCACCGGATGCACCGGTGGCGGGGGCCGCGGCCTGCGCCGCCATCACACCTCCCAGCCACAGGATGAGCACCCGATGCATGGCAGGGGGTGAGTTTAGCCGACCTCGCGTTCTCCTGTCGGCGCCCCCGGGAACGAGGGGATGGGCTCGAGCGCTCCCGACGTGATGAGCGCGCGCTCCACCCGCGAGAGCAGCTCCGCGGTCTGGAAGGGCTTGGTCAGGTAATCCACCGCGCCGAGGTTCAGCTGGCTCAGCTTGGCGGCGACGTCCCGATGCGCCGAGAGCAGGATCACCGGGATGTCTGCGGTATCGCTGCTCCCCTGCAACGCGACCGCAGCATCGAGGCCGTCGAGCTTGGGGAGGAAGACGTCCATCACCACCAGATCCGGCCGGAGGTCGCGGGCCTTCGCCAGCCCCTCGGCGCCGTCGCGGGCGAGGTCCACCCGGTAGCGACTGCGCAGGATCTCGGCGAGGATCGCGGCGACCTGAGGCTCATCCTCCACCACCAGCACATGCGGCAGCATCCCCTGTCGACGGCGCAGGACGCCCGGAGGGATGGGCGAGGTGACGCCCTCCTCCATGGCGAGTGGGAGGGTGAAGATGAAGGAGGTTCCGCGCACCGGCGCACGCTCCGCCCAGATCTCGCCCCCGTGGAGCTCGACGAACTCCTTGCAGATGGCCAGACCCAACCCGGCGCTCTTCTCCCCGGATTTGGGGCCGTGCCGGTAGCGATCGAAGATCAGCGGGAGCTGCTCCTCGGGGATGCCCTCACCATTGTCGGTCACCGAGATGCGCGCGACATCGCCGTCCGGCCGCAGCTGGCGCTGGATCTCCACCCGCACCTCACCGGCCGCGGAGGCGTGCTGGATGGCGTTGGTGATGAGGTTCTGAAGCACCGCGTTGAGCTTGAGGGCGTCGCCCACGATCTCGAGCGGCCCCTCGACGAGGGAGGTCACCGTCAGGTCCCGCTGGTCGGCGAGGATCGACAGCTCCTTGACCGCCTCGTCCACCAGGCTGCCGATGTCCAGCCGGGTGGGCAGCAGGGACACCCGGGCCGCCTCGCCCTTCCCCCGCTCCAGCAGCGATTCGACCAGCGCCAGGATCTTCTCCCCCTGCCGCACCATCGCCTCGGTGGAGGAACGCTGCTGCCCCTGGATCTCGCGGTCGGCGAGCATGAGCTTGCCGTGTCCCAGCAGCACGTTGAGGGGGGCGCGCAGGTCATGGCTGCAGACGGCGATGATGTCGTCCTTCAGCCGGTTCAGGTCGCGGAGGCGGCGGTTGGCTTCGGCGAGCTCGCGGTAGCGGTCCACGTACGCGCTCTCGAGGTCATCGCGCTTCTTGCGCAGCGACTTGTGGAGCCGGGCGTTGCGGATGGAGTTGGCGAGCGCCGCGCCGACGGTACGGGCGAACTCCTGCTCCTCGGGTCCGAAGCTCGCGTCCGTACGGGACAGGCGCAGGAAGAGCGCGCCCAGGAGATCGTCCTGACAGACCAGGGGCTGGATGAAGAAGCTCGTCACCCCCATCGGCAGGATGCTCTCACGCACCTCCGCCACCAGCGGGTCGTGGGTCGCATCCTCGATGTGCAGGGCCTGTCGGGTCTCCAGCGCGTGGCGGACCTCGGGATAGCGGGCCAGCTCGATGTCGACCGGCTTGAAGTCCGGCGCCTCCAGCGACGCGACGACCTGGGCGTGCGTCGGGTTGTGCCCTTCCACCAGGACCACCGAGCAGCGGTCGGTCTTGATGGCCCGCCCCACCTTCTCCACCGCCAGACGGAGGATCTCCTCGAGCTCCAGGGTGGAGGTTGCCGCCTGGACGATCTCCAACAGCAGCTCGGAGCGCAGCCGCAGCCGGGCCTCACGCTCGAACGCTTCGGCGACGGGATAGGTGATGGGAGGGGGGGTCAGCATCCGGTGTCACTGCATCATGCCGTTGAGAGGCGCCGGAATCCAAGGGCGACCCGCATCTCCGGACGATCCTTCAGGGTCGGTTGAGCGCCTCCCTGTGCAGCGCATAAGCTGCCGGGTTCCGTGAAAGCCCATCCTTCGCTGTGGCGCATCGTGCCCCTCCTCGGGCTGATCTGGGCGCTTCCCGCCCGCTCCGAGCCCCCCTCCATCTCCGCCCCCCCGGTTGCGACCCCGCTCGGCAGCCAGGCAGGCCACGCGCCCGGCCTCCACGGGGGTCAGGGTCTGATCGAGGTCGGCAGCGCCCTCCTCGGCCGGCCGGGAACGCTCCGGGTCGGGCTGCTGGGCGAACACGGTTGGGGGGCGGATCTCCCCCGCGCGGGCGTCACCCACCGCCGGACCGCCGGGACCTTCTCGGCATCCTATGTGCCCCTGAAGTGGCTGGAGCTCTCCGCGTCCTGGGCGGCCGCCTCCCACGTGAGCGGCGCACTGCCCGGCGGGCCGGTGCAGGCCATCGGAGATGCCACCCTGGCGGCCAAGGTGACCGGTGCCCTGCATCCGCGCCTGATGGGAGGAGTGGAGCTGATGGGCCAGCTGTTCCCGGGCATCGGGAGCGGCACCGACACCGGAGCGGGCGTGGCGCTGGGGTTCGCCCCCCGGTTGCTCCTCTCCGCGGACCTGGATGACCTCCTCGCCGATCGCCTGCCGCTGAGGGCCCACCTCAACGTCGGCGGCCGGTTCGACACCACCGCGCAGCTCGTCCGGCACGCACTGGATCCCGCCGAGGAGTTGGCGCTGGGCATCCACCGCTTTCCCCGGGTGACCACCGGATTCGGCGTGGAGCTCCCCTTCCCCATGGTGGCCCCCTTTGCCGAGCACGCCCTGGCCCTCCCCATCGGGGTGGGGACCGAAGGCGATGGAAGCGCCCGGCACACCCTCGCCGCGGGTCTCCGGGTCACGGCGATCCGCGACCTCACCCTCACCCTCGCCGGTCGGCTGGGACTCGATCGCGCGCGGACCACCGGCGTCCCGAGCACCCTGCCCTTCAACGTCTTCCTGGGCGCCGCGTTCCACCTCGATGCGCTCGCCGCCTCGACGCCGGTCGTCCCCGCGGTGGCGGTGGCGCCCCGCCCCCCCGAACCGGTGCGCTCG
>DATGQN010000015.1:0-2792 GCA_035304185.1 Myxococcaceae bacterium | reverse complement strand
CGCTTGACCTTCTCGCGGTTCTCCTGGGCGCGCAGCCCCGCCATGATGATCTCGGCCTTGGACGGCCCCTTGGGCTTGGGGGGCTCGACCGCCGCCACCGGAGCAGGCGTCATCGCCGGAGGAGCCTCCGGCATCTCCGCCGCAGCCATCTGGGCCCGGGAAGCGGTGCGCCGGGGACGCGGATGTCCCGGGGTGGGCGCCCGGACCGCCGCGTGCTGACCACTGCTCGAGCGGCGCTTGGGCGGAGGCTCCGGGAAGGGCTCCATCCGCGTCGCATCGGAGAGGGGCGCGCGCTCGGGGAGGGGCCGCAGACGCTCGGGGCGGCGGGGCTCTCCGTAGCGGGTCTCCAGCGGGACGTCCTCGGAGAGGTCCTCGCGAAGGCCGGGCTCGGGCTCCACGCGCCGGATGCCGGTGCCGGTGTTCCGCCGCGGCATCTCGGCCACGCGGGTCTCGTTGATCGAGCGGGAGCTCTTGGCCACCGTCGCCGGCGGCGCCTCCCACTCCGGCACGTCCGGGATCTCCAGCTTGGGCGCATTCGCGCGGCTGAGGCTCCGAGGCGTGGCGCGCTGCGTGCCTTCGGTGATGTCCGAAGGCGGCCGCTGGCCCGCGGGATCGGTCTGGGGATCCGGGCCCGGCAGGCTCGGCATCATGGAGAACTGGGACTCGGAGCGCGGCTGGAGCGTCCCCACCCGCGCCTCCTCCTCGAGGCGGTCGGCGAAGAGGGTCTCCATCAGCTCGGCGATCTGCACCGAACCGGCGACCCACCGCTGCGCGACCAGCAGCTCCTCGAGCTCCATCTGGAACTGGCGCGCGTCGCGGTAACGATCGTCCGGCGTCTTGGCGAGCGCCTTCATGACGATGGGGTCGAGTTCCGGCGGGACGTCGGCGATCTCAGAGGGCGGCTCGATATTGCCCTCGAGCGCCGCCTGCAGTGTCGCGAGCTCGGTGTCCCGCTTGAGGGGGCGCACACCGGTGAGCAGCTCGTAAAGCACCAGGCCCAGCGCGTACACGTCGACGCGGTGATCCAGCGGCTTTCCGGCGGCCTGCTCCGGCGCCATGTACGCGAACTTGCCCTTGATGGCCCCCGACTTGGTCAGGTTGGCCTGGTCCGCCGCCTTGGCGATGCCGAAGTCGACGATCTTCACCGAGCCGTCGAAGCTGATGAGGATGTTCTGGGGCGAGATGTCGCGGTGGACGACCTTCAGCGGGCGCCCGTCGTCACCGGTCCGGGTGTGCGCGTAGTGGAGGCCCTCGGCGGCGCTGGCGATGATGCGGATCGCCAGGGGACGGGTCATCCACTGGTTGGTCTTCCAGGCCTTGCGCATGACGCGGCCCAGGTCCTCGCCGTGGACGAACTCCATGGCGATGAAGTAGCTGCCGTTGACCTCGGCGAACTCGTAGACCTGCGCGATGTTCGGGTGGTTGAAGCGCGCGGCGACGACCGCCTCGTGCTTGAACATCTCCACGAACTCACGGTCCTCGGCGAGGTGCGGGAGGATCCGCTTGACGACGATGTCCTTCGAGAAGCCCTCGATGCCGAGCTGGCGGGCGAAGTAGACCTCCGCCATCCCGCCGGTGGCGAGCTTCTTGATGAGCTGGAACTTTCCGTAGTTCTGGTTCGACATCGCGGGGTGGGCACACCGTCCGACAGGTGCCGTCCGGCGGAGACTAGGCTACCCGGGAGGGCCAGGCCAAGCCGGACCGACGCCGGCACGCGTCTTTCGAGGCCGGTCGGCAGCTTGACGCGACGCCCCGCGGCGGGAAGTCGCCGGCCCCATCCGCCGACCGTGGTAGAGGCCCAGGGCCCATGACGTCCAAGCCCCGCTCTTCAGGCCGCAAGCCCACCTCCCCTCGCAAGCCTTCTCAGGGTCGCCGACCCGGCGCGTCCGCGCGCCCCTCCCGGCCCGAGCGTCGACCCGTTGCGCCCCCACCGCCTTCCGCCGCCTCCTCACGGAAGCTGAGGGAGGATCTGGTGCTCATGACCGCCCTCGAGGTGCTGGGGCTGGTGGGTGATGGATGGCTCGCGGATCGGGCCCTCGAGGGGGTGCTGCGGCGGAAGAAGGCGCTCTGGGCCAGTGAGCGCCGCGCAGTCGCCGAGCGCGTGTACGCCTCCCTCCGGAGGGGGCGCACCATCGACTTCCTGCTGACTGTAGCCTGGGATCGCTTCGGGACGTTGGAGCAGACCCGCAGGGACGCGCTGCGCCTGGCTGTGGCCCGGGTGCTGATGGGCGAGTCCATCTCCGACGTCGAGCGCACGTCGGGGATCGCGGACTCCGACCGCCAGGTGATTTCGCGGCTGCCCGAAGCGGCGCAGGTGCTGCAGAGCCTTCCCTTCGAAGAGCGCTTCCCCATCGCCGCCTCCCTCCCCGACTTCCTCGCCGCGCGCTACCTCGAGCTGTGTGGTGCGGACGCCGAGAAGGCCGCCGAGGCGATGAACGAGCGTGCGCCCCTCACCGCCCGGGTCAACCTGCTCAAGGGGACGCGGGAGGAGCTCATCGCCCGTCTCGCCGACGAGGGTGTCGACGCCCGGCCCTGCCCGCTCTCCCCCTTCGGCCTCTTCCTGGAGACGCGCATCAACGCCTTCTCCCTGCCCTCCTTCAAGGATGGCTGGTTCGAGCTGCAGGACGAGGGCAGTCAGCTGTTGGGGATGCTCGTCGATGCGCCGCCCACCCGCGTGGTGGATGCCTGCGCCGGGGCGGGAGGAAAGACCCTGCAGCTCGCCGCGCAGATGAAGAACCGGGGGGACCTCCATGCCCTCGACGTCGACGCCAAGCGCATGGATGCCCTGAAGA
>DATGQN010000014.1:0-11969 GCA_035304185.1 Myxococcaceae bacterium | reverse complement strand
GATGCGTGCGGCGTCATCCGGTGGAGAGAAGCGCTCCCGGCGACGAGGCGCCTCAGGTCCATAGCGCTTCCTGCCTTATGATCCCGCCAGGTTCAATTCAGCGAGCCCAGTGCCATCTCCGCCCCCAAGCCCCACTCCCTTCCGGACTGGCATCTCCGCCTGCTGGGCGAGCGGCGCAGTGCGTCCGCGGAGGCTGCGTTCAAGGCGGAGATGCAGCGGGTCGGCGCCATGACCATCAAGGAGCGGATGATCGAGGCGCTCGAGATGTCGCAGCGCTTCTCCTGGGCTCAGCCCACGCCCATCAGGAAGCCCCGGTGAAGGCAGCGCAGAACATCGCGGTTGCGGAAGCAGTCGCGGCCTTGTTGGAGAAGGCGGGCTCGCCCGCCTTCGTCATCGGGCCGGTCGCGCGACAACTTTCGCCCGAGTCATCAACGACGCGATCTCGGACGACGCGAGCTCGGATGCGACGCACTTCATCGCCCCCGGAAGCGCCTTGCGGCCGGTCCCCTTGGAGCAGCTCGTCGCGTTGAAGCTCTACGCGGGTGGGCACAAGTCGCTCGCGGACGTCGTCGAGTTGCTCGCGCGGAATCCGGATGTCGATCTCGAGCGGCTCTTCGACGTCTGCAAACGCTATCGCCTCGACGGGAAGCTCAGAACGCTTCTCTCCCCCGCCAGCGACTGATTCCAGGCCGCTGCGGACCAGACAGACACTGCAACAGGGAAAGTTTCCCGGCTCGTTCCAGTCCTGACGCAGACGTCCGTGCTCAGCGCGCGTCGTCGGAGCGCATCGATGACAGGGAAGAATGCCCGTCTTGTTTCGCGTCGGAGGCAGCCGGTATGGCCTCTGTCATGCGCAGCGCTGCACCACAGCGGTCGAGCAACCTGGATCTCATCCGGTTGATCACCGCGAGCGCCGTCATCTTCGGACACGCCTACCTCCTCAACCGGGTGGCGGAGCCGAAGGTGTTCGGCGAGGGCGTGGGATTGTTGCGCGTGAAAGTGTTCTTCGTGATCAGCGGTGCGCTGCTGGCTCGGAGCTGGATGCGCGATCCCCACCTCGGTCGCTACCTCGCGCGTCGCGCCCTCCGCATCCTCCCGGCGCTCTTCGTCGTGGTCCTGTTCTGTGCGTTCATCCTCGGGCCGCTGGTGTCTGACCTGGGCGTCCGCGAGTATTTCAGCGCGCCGCTGCTGTTCGAGTACCTGTCGAACCTGCGCTTCGAGATGCGCTACTACCTGCCGGGGGTGTTCGAGCAGAACCCCTACCCCCGCTCGGTGAACGGCTCGTTGTGGAGCCTCTCGGTCGAGGTGCTGATGTACCTCGTGCTTCCACTCTGGTTGTGGGTCGGCGTGAAGCTCCGGGCGCCCCGGTTGATGGCGTGGGCAGGCGTGATCGCCATCTGCGCGTGGTCGCTCTACTGGGCGCACGTCACGCCACCGCACGGGATGGTCCGGATCTACGGCACCTCCATGCGACAGGCCGTGCACCTGGCGCCCTTCTTCATGATCGGCGCGCTCTACGGCGTCCACGGCTGGCACAAGCGCCTCTCGCTGCAGTGGGCCCTCGGCGGCGCGGTGCTTCTGACCTTCTTCACCCCGACCGGCGCGCTGGTGACGGTGGCGAGCTTCCTCTTGCTGCCCTACGCCGTGTTGGCCCTGGCCTTCGCCAAGGACCCGGCCTTCGCCGGCTTCAGCCGCTTCGGCGACTACTCCTACGGGATCTACCTGTGGGGCTTCCCCGTCCAGCAGCTGCTCATCATGCTGTGGGGCGGTCCCATGCACCCGCTGCTCAACTTCGCGCTCGCGCTTCCCATCTCCCTCGGGCTCGCGGCGCTCTCGTGGCACGGCGTGGAGAAGGTCTTTATGCGGCTGCGGCCGGAAACGCCGGATCCCCCCGCAGCGCACGCCGGGGTGGTGCCGCTGCCCCGACCCGTGGCAGCGCCCATCCCGCCGCACCGCGCACTCGTCCGGCACTGAGCGACGTCCGGCAGCGCACCGCCCGGGGGCCAGCAGCGCACGCCGGAACGGCGACGCAGGCGACATCTGCTCCGGCCCCGCGTCCTGTCGCACTGCATCTGTGCGCTCTCAACCTCCGGATCGTGCCGTCAGGTGCAAGGATTTCGGTGTGAAGGCAGTGCCTTGTCACGCCCTCCCGATCGCCCTTCTATCCGGGGATTCCGGCGTTCCTGCCGGTCGCTCGAGAGGCCTCTCTGTGACATTCATTCATCGTCTCACCCTGGCACTCACGCTGCTCGCAATGGCGTGCGGCACGGCCGAACCGCCATCCGGTGGGCGCACGCCGCAGACCGACACGCTCGCGCTCTCCACCCTCTCCGTCCGGGGCACGAGCTCCGCGAGCGGGGTCGCGCGCACCACCCTGACCCTCGACACGCCGACCGGTACCGAGGCGGGTGACGTCCTGGTCGTGCAGCTCACCAACCGGGAGAACGTGGGAGCGGTCGCGACGGCTCCCGCCGGCTGGACCTTCCTGCGCTCCGAGCAGAGCGCCTCGGCCATCAAGTCGTGGCTGTTCGTGCGCGTCGCGACGGCGGCCGAGCCCGCGGCCCACACCTTCAGCATCGATCTCGAGAGCTCGATGGCGGGGAGCATGGTCGCCGTCGCCGGCGCGGATCCGACCCAACCCATCGATGTCCACCTCGGTCAGAAGAACGGCAACAGCGCGAGCCTGGCCCTGCCTGCCTCCAACGTCTCGAGTGAGGGCGCGATGGCCGTCTGGTTCTCTTCTCAGGTCTGGGGCGGAAGCAGCTGCCCGGGCGTCCACACCCCTCCGAGTGGCTTCACCGAGCTGTTCGACACCTGTCTCGTGTCTTCGTCGCGCGGGGTCCTGCACAGCGCCGCGTTCTCCGAGCTCGGCGCCCCGGGTCCCCAGCCCGCCTTCACCGGCAGCTCCACGCTCCCGAATACGAACATCACCCACGCGGTGGTGCTCCGCCCGGCAGTCACCTCTCCGTCGCCCGGCATCGCGCTGGTCGGAACCACCCACGCGTCAGGCAAGGGCATCACGTCCCTGACGATCGACACGCCGGAGGAGGCCCTCCCCGGGGATGTGCTGCTCGCGCAGCTCGCCAATCGCAACCACGTGGAGGCCGAGATCACGCCGCCCGCCGGCTGGACGCTGGTCCGCAGCGACATGAGCAGCTGGTCCATCCGCAGCTGGATCTTCGTCCGGGTGGTGGGGAGCAGCGAGCCCGCCACGCACACCTTCACGAGCAGCGTCGCGAGCTACCTCATCGGCAACGTGCTCGCATACCGCGGCGCGGATCCGCTCCAGCCCGTTGATGCCCACACCGGCAAGGCGAACAGCGGTTCACAGACCTTCGCGACGCCCCAGCTGACCACCGCCTCCTCCGACACCACCGCAGTGTGGTTCGGCGCGCAGGCCTGGACGGGCGCGACGTGTCCGTCTCCCTCCATCGAGCCGCCTTCCGGGTTCGACGAGGACTATGACCGCTGCCTCGTCTCGTCCTCACAGGGGCTGATCTTCAACGCTGCTTCCCGGGAGCTCGGCGCCGCCGGTGCCCAGCCCACCTTCAACGGAAGCTCGGCCTTCGCCGAGACCAACGTGGCGCAGGTGGTCGCCCTGCGCCGGCCGCAGGCGCCGCCGACCTCCGGGGTGGCCTTCCGCGGCAGCTCCCAGGCACAGGCCACCTCCACCTCGGGACTCAACCTCGCGCGACCCGCGGGGAGCGAAGCGGGCGATGTGCTCATCGCGCGCGTGGCGCTTCGCAACAACATCGAGGCGACCGTCACCCCTCCCGCGGGCTGGACCTTCCTCGACTCCCAGCAGAGCGCGTGGGCCCTCCGCACCTGGATCTTCTACCGGGTGACCGGTAGCTCCGAGCCCTCGAGCTACGCCTTCACCTTCGACGTGACGGCGAACGCGGTGGGGTCGCTCGATGCCTTCAGCGGGGCGGATCCGGACGCGCCCATCGACGCCTTCTCCGGACAGAAGAACGGCAACGCCATGTCCCTGACCGCGCCGGATGTCGTCACCACGAGCACGCAGGGGCTGGCCGTGTGGCTCGGGACGCAGGTCTACGACGACACCGCGTGTCCCAGCGCACGCATCGAGCCTCCACTCGGGTTCACCGAGACGCTGGACACCTGCCTCGTCTCTTCGAACGGGCTGCTCTACGCGACCGCACACCGCGCGCTCACCGCCCCGGGCCTCCAGACCGGCCTCTCCGGCAGCTCGCCCTACCCGAACACGAACACCGCACACGTCGTGGTGCTCCGGGCTGCGGATGCTCCCGCCTGCATCGCGAGCGACACCTACGCGAGCAGCTACACGGTCCAAGGCACCGTCGTGGCACCGGAGATCATCGAGCCGTCCGGCCTCGGCGCAAGCCGCGTGCTCGAAGGCGCCATCTATGTCCACAACGAGGACACCACCGACATCGTGGCCATCAGCGCGCTCGATGCGAGCACCATCGGCACCTTCGAGGTCACCAACGTGACCCCGGCCGACTGGGAGGATCTCGCCACCGGGCCCTGCCCGAGCGGCTCCTGCATCTTCATCGGGGACATCGGCCGGTGGAGCGCGAACTTCCCTCCGGGCGAGAACCCCACCTCGTTCGCGGTGTACCGGATTCCCGAGCCGGATCTCGCCAACGGACAGACGTCCGGCGGGCTGGTCGCCGAAGCGTTCCCGTTCGTCTACCCGGATGGGCCGAAGGACGCGGAGTCCCTGATGGTCCACCCCGTCACCGGCGACATCTACGTCATCACCAAGTCGAGCTCGGGTCTCAGCGGGGTCTACCGCTTCCCCAACCCGCTCCCGACGCCGGGCGTCCAGTCCACGCTGGTCCACGTCGCCGACCTCCAGCTTCCGACCACGGACGACCCCAACTTCTCTTCGGCCACCTCAGCGGCCATTCATCCCTGCGCAGAGCGCTTCCTGCTTCGCACCTACCGCACGGTGTACGAGTTCCGCGCCGCGCCGGGGCAGGGCTTCGAGTCGGCCTTCTTCGCCACGCCGATCCCCCTCACCGACACCCAGGAGGGGCAGGGAGAGGCCATCGAGTACGAGGCCAATGGGGCCAGCTACTTCACCATGAGTGAGGCCCCATCACCGTTCCGCCTCAAGCGCGTGCCGGTGCATTCACCGTGATCCAAGGCGTGGCTGCCCGTTGCGGTGTCGTGACGGGCAGCCATGCCGATCCGGTGACCGGATGGTTGCGCCTGCAAGCATCCGCCAGACGTGAGCGCCGAAGACCGCCGCAGGCGCTCGCACGAGGCATGGCCGGAGCCGCCGCAGGAGACACCGTGGCGTCAGGGACACGGCGGATTGTCGGCGTAGGCCGCGTCCTCGGCGACGTACAGCAGGATCCCCGAGTCCTGTGACGAGAAGCCGTCCTCGTTCTCGCCAAAGGCCTGGAAGGTGAAGAAGTGCTGGCCGTGCTCGGAGCGCTCCGCCCGGCCGTCCCGGATGGCCTGATCGACATCCAGGATGAGCTCGGCGTCCCCGGTGTTCCCTCCCAGGCAGCTCCAGTCCGGACCCGGCACGCACTCGACCGGCTCGGACATGGCGAGGCCGCCTGTCCGTGGACGGCGGCTGGGCGAGCCGTCGGCGTCCGGTTCGGTCTGCACGATCTGCAGCCGCCCCGACCAGCGCATGCGGACCAGGTCGCCGCGGTGGACCGGGACGTTGTATTCGAACTGCATTCCCTCGGCGTCGTTGAAGAGCTCGACCACCCGGCACGCGGTTCCCTTGGAAGGATCGATGGCGCAGCAACTGCCCTTCGGAGACCGGCCCCTCTCCGCGCGCGCGAGCAGGAACTGCATGTTGGTGCCGGTGGGAATCGTGTCCGGGCCGCGGCACTCCCAGGGACAGTCCGCGCAGCCGTAGGCGCACCCGTCCGAGAGGTGGATCATCCCCGGGCGGTGGTTCGTGGTGTCGATGAGGAACTCGCCCAGGTGGTAGGGCCCGTTGACGCAGCTTCCGTTCGGACCGCCGACGCAGTTCGTCCGCGGCCCGCTGGCCAAGCCTCCGGGGATCAGCCGGTCCTCGTGGACGTTGTGGACCTGCACCACGTTGTGCAGCCCCGTCCACCGGAAGAGCACCAGGTCTCCCTGCCGCGCCGCGAAGGTGGGGAGCACCCAGTCGAAGTGCGCGACGGTGGTGAAGTTGTTGACCTCGAAGAGGGTGCAGCGCGAGCGGTCCGCAAAGTCCGCGTACCGTCCGTTGAAGCGCGTGGTGTCCGTGAGCTCTGAGCAGGGACGCGGGGCGAAGTGAGGGCTCGGATCCTCGCGGGTGGTCAGCGCGACCGAGACCACGCCCCCTGCCGGGTTGTCCTCGTCGACGAAGAAGTAGATGCCGGGCCGGTAGCCGCAGTGGGGCACGCCGGTGTTCCAGTCGAAGCTGCCCTTCAACGTCTTCTCACCGCTGCGCAGCTGCTGCGACCATCCGGCATCGGCGTAAGGCCCGAGCGGCGGATCCTGCCCCTCGAAGGCGGCAACCTGCAGGACGTTGTGCGGCTCGCCGTCGTCCCAGACGAAGCGGACGGTGTCCCCCTCCTGCGCGAAGTGGACGTTGTCTGCGCTCGGCCAGCGGATCTCGATGACACGCCCCGGCGGGTTGTCGGTGTCCGGGCATCCTGTGGGCCGATCCGGGATGCCGTGGTTGTCTCCAGCTCCCGGGTCGGGTGAAGGGTTCTCCGCACCCGGGCCCGTGGTGGAGCTGCACGCGCTCAGCGCGGCGGTGAGGACGATGAAGTCGAGACGGGGCATCGCGAACATCCCCCGACTCTGACCCCACCTCGGCCGTACGCCCAGGCACGCGCCCCACGATCGCCACCGCCGGGTTGCGCTCCTGCGTGCAGGGACCCCTGCGCCTCCCCCGCGCCAGGCTGCCTGCCCGCCGGGAGGCCTGCCCGACCTTCACCGCGGCCGTCCCCACGCGTCCGACCTTCCCGGGTCGTCACCCGCGCGGTCTGCCCGATACACAAGGCGCGGTCCAACCCCTGTCATCACGGTAGGTGATGGGCCTCGCTTGACACGTCCCGATTCATGGTTCTGTTGGAAGGGTCGGCGGCGACGAGACGATGTGGCCAGAGACCCCGGTGAGGGGCTCCGGACCCGGTCTCAAGCGCCCCGAAGTCCCACGATCTCAACAAGGCAGCACCACCACTCCGTCCCGAGACCCGGCGTGTGCCGGCCCTTGGCGACGAAGAAAGGAGACACACATGCGACACACTGATTTCCCGCTCGTTCCCCGTGGCTTCTCCCCCCTCTTCCGCGAGTTCGACGAGGCCTTCCGCAACGTCCGAGCCGATCTCCCCGAGTCCATCCGTGGAGTCCCCGGAGCGGACGTGGTGGAGACGCCTGACGCCCTCAAGGTCATCCTGGATGTCCCGGGTTACAAGCCGGAGGCGCTCGAGGTGAAGCTCGAGGACGGGACGCTCCACATCGAGGGTGAGCGCACCTCCACCGAGCTCGCTGAGAACGATCGCTGGCTGCGCCGTGAGCGTTCCGAGGGTCGCTTCACGCGGACGTTCCGTCTGCCCCCGACCGTGGACGGCAACCGCATCGAGGCGAGCTTCGAACACGGCGTGCTCACCGTCACCCTGCCCAAGCGCGAGGACACCAAGCCCCGCCGCATCGAGGTGAAGGTTCACGGGTGATCGGGTCGGCAACCCCGGACGTCTGCACGGCCGGGATGCCGCGACAGGCTCCACCCCACCGGGGTGGGGCCTTTTGTTTTCGCGGCGCGGCTCACCGTCTCCGGTGACATGCCGATGGGCTGGAGAGCCGCACGTCTCCCCACCTGCCCTCCTGATGGCCTGCCGGGCGATCCCCGCGCCCAGAGCTTCATCCACCGGCGGCATCTCCACATTGGGGGTCCACTCACAACGCGAGGGGCTCCCATGGCCTTGGACCTGTTCAAAGAACGGGGCACACGCCTCGATCAACAACACCTCGATTGGCAGGACCTGTCTCCGATGCCGATCAGCAAGCTGGATGACGACGCATTCACCCGTGTCCGCATCATCCTCATGAACGGCATCGAGCAGCAGCGAGGGCGGCTGATGCATCACCTCGCGCAGTTCCACGGGCCGCTGCGGGTCCCTCTCGCGCAGGTGCGGCGCGTGTCCCACCATCAGCAGACGATGGTGAACTGGCTGCTCCCGCCTGATCAGACGCCGCTGGAGACCACCATCGCCTACGAGCAGGTGGCCATCGAGGTCACGGCCATGATCGCTCAAGCGGAGCCGGACCCCTACCACGCGCAGATGCACCGGTTCGGCTTGCTCGAGGACTTCGACCACCTCTACCGGTTCTCGGCGCTGCTGGACCGGACCGAGGGGAAGGACGCCAACAACATCCTCCAGAGCTACACCGACGTCGCCCCCGGACGGCCCACGGTCATCGAACACCGGGCGCCGGTGGATGACGTGCGCAGGCCCTACGATCGCCAGACCGCCGACGCGCTCACCAAGATCCACAACCTCACGCTGGTCTCGGGCGAGTACCAGACGCGCGACTTCTACATGACGGTGGGACCCATGTCCCCGAGCATGCTGGGACGCCTGCTGTACGCGGAGATCGCCTCCATCGAGGAGCAGCACGTCACCCAGTACGAGTCGCTCCTGGACCCGAACGAGTCGCCGCTCGAGAAGTGGCTCATGCAGGAACTGACCACGGTCTACAACTACGCGTCCTGCGTGAAGACCGAGACCAACCCGCGCATCCGGGCCATCTGGCAGCGGTGCCTGGACAACACCCTCGGCCACCTGCACTTCGCGATGGAGGTCTTCCGCCAGCTCGACAAGCGGGATCCCCGCGAGCTGGTCCCGGAGCGTCTCCCCGAGGCGTTCTCCTACACCAACAACCGTGACTACGTGCGCGAGGTCCTCAAGGACGAGGTCCACCTGCGCGCGGTGGGTCAGGAGATCGTCGACCCGGCCAGGGTGTCCGAGTCCGAGGCCACCGAGCGCTACCGCGCGCTCATCAACAAGAGCGGCTCCCCGACCTCCTCGGTGGCCGACGGTTGGCAGTGGCGGCCCGGTGGTGAGCTGACGATGGGGCCGCAGGCGCTGATGGATTTCTCGGCAGGGAGGCTGCAATGACCAAGCGGAAGAACGACAGCTCGAAGCTCGGGATGAACCGGACGGGCATCAAGGCCTCTCCCAAGAATGGCCCCCGGATGATCGAGGGCGCGGAGAAGCTGACCCTCGCGTACGTGCCGGAGGATGAGGAGGGCAGCTACGTCCGGATGATGGTGCGTGGCGCCAGCATGGAGGGGACGATGGGGTCCGTGCCGCCGCCGCCGGGTCCGAAGGGGATGGTGAAGACCGCCGCCAAGATGCTCGGTGGCCGGGATCCGAACCTCCTCATCGACAAGCTCGGAGCGCGCATCGCCTTCGAGCGGACCGGCGTGCGGCTCTACGATGCGGCGCTGGTGAAGCTCGCGGCGACGGGGAGTTGGGAAGGCGGCCCCGACGTGGAGGGCTTGCGCCACATCCGCGAAGAAGAGCACGCGCACTTCCTGATGCTGTGCGAGTGCATGGAGTCCCTCGGGGGGGATCCCACCGCGATGACCCCGGCCGCGAACACCGAGGCGATGGCCTCGGAAGGGGTGGTGAAGCTGCTCGCCGATCCCCGCTCCAGCCTCTCGCAGGCCTTGGAGGGGCTGCTGATTGCCGAGCTCGCCGACCGCGATGGTTGGATGGGACTCATCCACCTGGCGCGCGCGATGGGGAACGACGACTTCGTGCAGCGCTTCGAGCAGGCGCACCTCGAGGAGGAAGAACACCTGCGGATGATCCGGACCTGGATGCAGCAGCGCATTGCGGATGCATCCCGGTTCGAGCTCGAGGAGCAGGCGCCTCCGGGCTGACCCTGTTTCACCGTCGTCGCCGGGGCCGGGAGCGCGACGGGCTCCCGGCCCTTCTGCGTAAGCGCTGGGAGCTTCCCACGCGGGCGGCACGCGTGCGCCGGACCGTTCACGGTCGTTCTGGAGGTGACGCCTCCTGGAAGTGACGCCTCATCCGCGGCAGGACGCGCTCGGGGCCGCTCGCCGGTGATGTCGGTCGCGCGCTGTGCCCGATGACGTGCGCTGATGCCATCGGACACCCGCCGCACACGGTCTTTCAAGCCGCGCTGTGAAAGGATGGCGCCCGGTCGCTGGAACGCTGAAGACACCGGACGGGCACGAACGCCTCGGCCCCCGCGGGTTCGGAGGAGCGGCAGCATGGAGACGATGGGCACCGCGCTGACGCGCTATTTTCACGACAACGGTTTCGGGGAGGACGGCGGGTACGCGGCGACCTGGGTGGACTTCAAGCTGGGGCCCATCCCCTTCCCCCTCCCCAACAGCGAGGCCCGCCGAAGGGCCGTGCGCTACCACGACCTGCACCACGTGCTCACCGGCTATGCCACCGACCTCCCGGGCGAATTCGAGATCTCTGCGTGGGAGATCGGCGCCGGCTGTCGTGACTTCCACGCTGCGTGGGTCCTGAACCTCTCGGGCATGGCCGGTGGCATGCTGCGATGCCCCCGGCGGACCTGGCGGGCGTTTCTCCGCGGGCTCGATGAGCGCTCTGCGTACGGCCGGGACTACGAGGCGCTCCTGGCATCATCCGTCGGGGATGTGCGGCAGGAACTCGGGATCCGGGAGGTCGCGCGTCGCGGTTCGTTGGGGGCTTTTCTGCGCTTCGTCGCAGCCGTGGGCGCAGGGTTCGTCGTGGGAACCCTCATGATGCTGGTGCTCCTCTCGCCGGTGACGCTCGCGCTCTGGTGGGCCGGAAGGCGTGCGAAGGTCTCTGCAGCCACCACCGCAGCCTGACCGAACCCGACCGTCCCCGAGGCGCGACATGTCCTCCCTTTCGACCCTTGAAGAGGTGCACCCGGACGCCCACGCGCCCACCCTGCTGTTCCTGCACGGTGCGGGGGTCCCCGCCCTGTCCTGGCACGCCCAGCTCGAGGCCTTCAGAGACTCGCACCACTGCGTCGCGGTGGACCTTCCGGGTCATGGGGACAGTCACCGGC
Source organism: Myxococcaceae bacterium (assembly GCA_035304185.1). Taxonomy (GTDB): domain Bacteria; phylum Myxococcota; class Myxococcia; order Myxococcales; family Myxococcaceae; genus DATGQN01. Next base: position 962 of record DATGQN010000014.1, on the reverse strand, counting down.
TCGATTGGCGATCCCTCGAGGATTGCGCGGCGCAGGTGGAGACGCTGCTCGGGTCACGCGCCACGGCGGGATTCGACGGACCGGTTCACCTGGTCGGGCTCTCGATGGGGGCCGACGTGGGCCTCCGGCTCCTGGCCCGGAACCCCCATCGGTTCGCCGGCGCGGTCCTCAGCGGAATCGTCGCCGAGCCGGTCACCGGGTGGGTCCGGCGCCTCCAGCTCTCCACGGCGTGGATGGTCTCGCTTCCCTGGTTTCACCGCCTCTCCATCCGGATGCTCAAGCTGCCCAGGCAGCGCACGGACGAAGCCCTGGCCCGGATCCCGCCGCTGCGCGCGGATGACTATCGGCGCATCCTCGACGCCATCATGGGAGGGGTGTCGCTGGAGGGGCTGGAGACGGTCACGGCGCCGACCCTGATCCTTGCCGGAACCCGGGAAGCCGCGGTGGCGAAGCGGTCCACCTCGGTGGTGGCCAGGAAGATGCCTCTGGGGGTGGCGGGGATGGTTCCCAAAGCCATGCACACCTGGCCGCTCGGGGAACCGGAGCGCTTCAGCGAGGTCCTGCGGGCTTGGCTGGAGCGGCCGGGGACGCTGCCGGAAGGGGTGATCGCACCGGTCTGACCCGCCGTGGGCCCGCCGGAGACATCCTGGCGCGCATCGCCCGCCGCGGATGAGGATGACGCCGTTCCGGGAGGCAACCTCCCCGCGCCCGCCCGGCCGCCGCCCGACCCCCGATCGACAGCTGTGACCGCTTCCGGGCGTCCGTCGCGGGAAGTGATAGGCTCCCGGGCCTCACCCCGGTCAGCGGGGCCCCCTCGACTCCGATCGGGGCGAGCCCGGCGACGGTTCCCATCGAGGCAGCATGCATACCCGACCTCCCGAGTTCTCCGAGGCCGCCGCGCGCGAGTGGCGTTCGGTCAAGGTGGATAGCAGCACGGTCGCCGCCCGCCTGGCGCGTGTGAA
>DATGQN010000013.1:0-13026 GCA_035304185.1 Myxococcaceae bacterium | reverse complement strand
CTGTGGCCCGGCGTGGGGATGATGGTCACCAGCTCCCTTACCTCCTTCGCCTTCTCCTGGCGCTCGGTCGTCGCGGCGATCCGCGGGACGGGGAGGAAGCGGCAGCAGAACATCGCCGATGCCACGGAGGTGGATGATGGGGGCCTCAGTCGCGCCTGGTACCTCCGCGCGCTGGCGGTGGCGCTGGTCATCGCGACGGTGGCCCAGGTCCTGATCTTCGGCATCTCGCTGTGGTTGGCGGTGTTCGCCGTGTTCTTCACCTTCCTGCTGGCCATCGTCGCCGGCAGGGTCTCGGGAGAGACCGCCATCACCCCGGTGGGCCCCATGGGCAAGGTGACCCAGCTGGTGGTCGGCGTCATGTCGCCCGGTGATCCGGTGGGAAACCTCATGGCGGCCAACGTCACCGGCGGCGCCGCAAGCCAGACCGGAGACATGCTCCACGACCTCAAGGCCGGTCACCTCATCGGCGCCAAGGCCCGCCTGCAGGGGCTCTCGCAGACCCTGGGAATCCTCGGAGGCGCGCTGGTGGGCTCGGCGGCCTACCTGGTCCTCATCCCGGATCCTTCCCGGCAGTTGCTGACGGCGGAGTGGCCGGCGCCCGCTGCCGCCGCCTGGAAGGCTGTCGCTGAGGTCTTCTCGGAAGGCCTGCATGCCATGCCCCCGGGAACCCAGATGGCGCTGCTGGTGGCCGGCGTCCTGGGGGTCGTGCTGGCACTGCTCGAGAAGCTGCTTCCCGAGCGCGCCCGGCGTTTCGTCCCCAGCCCCGCGAGCATCGGTCTGGCCTTCATCGTTCCCGCCTGGAATTCGATCTCCATGTTCCTGGGCGCCGTCCTCGCCGTGGTGGCCCGGAAGGTGGCGCCGAAGTGGAGCGCCGCGTTCCTCATCGTGGTCGCCGCGGGCGTGATCGCGGGTGAGAGCCTCACCGGGGTGCTCATCGCGGTGCAGAAGATCTTCGCGGCGGGCTGAGCCGCCGCGTCGCCCGATGCCGTCCCATCGCGCCCCGGACCGGCACCGCTGTCGGGCTTGGGTCCCGTCCGGGGCCTGCGGCGAGGCGGCTCAGGGTGGACCTCCGCCCCGCGCTTCCGACAGGACACCCTCCGGACATGCGTGCACCCCGGGAGGGCACCCTCCTGCCGGAACCTCCCGCCCTGACCGGGTGACACGCTGAGGTGCCGCCCCGGAGAACAGTCTGATCCGGGGCGGACGGGTGGCAGGTACGCTTTCCCCATGCGCATCCCCGCCCCGCTCACCTCGATCACGCAGCCCTCCAGCGCCACCCGGACCTCGTCCCCCGCGAAGGCGGAGACTTCCGACAGTCCCGTCACGCAGGGCAACGTGATCCCGGCCACCGCGCCCACGCCGCCGGATACCTTCTCCGAGCTGCCGGCGTCCTGCGGACTCCCGGTGGAGCCCCCCGCGCCCGAGCGCATCGAGGCCGCCCCGCCGGACTTCAGCGTGGATGGCGTCCCGGCGCGCTTCACCGACGTCACCGATGCGCTGGTCGACTTCACCCTCGACGTGGGCGCCAAGCAGGCCTCGGTGCGGTCGCGGCTGGAGCTCACCCTGCGCGAGGAGGGTTATCCGGTGCTCGATCTGGTGCCGGACGTCACCGGCATCCGCGTGAACGGGGAAGAGGTGGACCCCTCACTCTTCGAGCTCACCGAGGACCCCGACGGCGTCACCCAGATGCGCGTGCTCAAGACGCTGCTCCCCCCGGGCGAGCACGTCATCGAGTTCGAGTACTCCCCGACCGAGGACATCCGCTTCACCGAGGACGGCGTCGACTTCGAGATCGAGATGGACGACCTCGCGCAGCGCAAGTTCCTCGAGCAGTACTTCCCCGCCAGCTTCGAGTACGACCAGCACCCCACCACGATGAACCTGAACATCGTGGGCGCGGGCCGTGCGCACAAGGTGATGACCAACGGCGCGCTGACCGAACTGGGCGATGGCGCCTACCAGATCAGATTCCCAGAGACCTTCACCTCCTCGTCCCACTTCCTCCACATCATCGACCCGTCCCGGTACGTCTTCCTGGAGCAGTCCTTCCAGGGGATCAACGGTGAGGTGCCCATCCGCGTGTACTCGGACGACGAGCGGGAGGCCCAGTCCGCCATGCGGACCATCATCGCGACGATGACCGAGCTCGAGGAGACCTACGGTCCGTACGCGCACGACGCCTTCACCGCCTTCATCGGTGGCCGCACCGACGGCATGGAGTACGCCGGCGCGACGCAGAGCTCGCTGTGGGCCCTGGAGCACGAGGTCGCTCATTCGTGGTTCGCGCGGGGCGTGTTCGGCAACTCCGGCAACACCGGCTGGCTGGATGAGGCCATCGTGAGCTGGCGCGACAACGGCTACCCCACCGCGCGCAGCTACACCGACCAGGGCAACTATCCGGCGCTGGCCAGCTTCTCCCCGTACCGTCGGGACACCTCCGAGGCGTCCTACAGCCACGGCGCGCGGATCATGTCCGAGCTGGATCTCATCCTGCGCGACCAGGGTGGGCTGCGCCCGGTCCTGCGCGAGTTCTACGGCGAGTACCGCAACAAGGTCGTCACCACCCAGGAGTTCATCGACTTCGTGCAGGAGCGCGCCCCGGTGGACCTGGAGACGTACTTCCGCAACAAGGTCTATGGCGGCCGGGATCCCGAGCCCAACGGTCTGCGTGCGGCCGAGCCCGCGCCTTACGTCCCCGTGGACGAGTGGTTCCACGCCTATCGCCGGAGGCCCTCGGTCCTCCGCTGAGCCGCCTCCCCGCGCCTGAGCGCGCACCCGGCGGTCGGTCCGTGCTAGGCGGCCGGATATGAGCGAGGTCTCCTCTCCCCTGAAGGTTCGCAGCGTCCTCACCATCGCCGGCTCGGACTCCGGCGGTGGTGCCGGCATCCAGGCCGATCTCAAGACGTTCGCAGCGCATGGCGTTCACGGGCTCTCGGCCATCGCGGCCCTCACCGCACAGCACACGCGCGGCGTGACCGCGGTGCACGTGCCCCCCGGCGACTTCCTTGAGGCGCAACTCGAGGCCTGCTTCGCGGACTTCCGGGTGGAGGTGGTGAAGCTCGGGATGCTGGCGGATGCGGGCGTGATCGAGCGGGTCGCATCCGTGCTCGCGCGCCATCGTCCTCCCGCGGTGGTGGTCGACCCGGTGATGGTCGCGACCTCCGGCGCGCGCCTGCTGGATCCCTCGGCCCTCTCTGCGATGCGCGAGTTGTTGCTGCCGCTCGCGGACGTCGTCACCCCCAACATCCCCGAGGCCGAGCTCCTGCTGGATCGTGCCATCCAGACGCCGGCAGATGCAGACGCCTCCGTGGAGGGACTCTTGAGCCTGGGCGCCCGCAGTGTCCTGCTCAAGGGCGGGCATCTGGAGACCGGCGATGAGGTCGTCGATCGCTTCGGCGAGCAGGACCGACGGGTCACGTTCACCCACTCCCGGCTCCAGGTGGACGGCCACGGGACCGGCTGCACGCTGGCGTCCGCCATCGCCGCCAGCATCTGTCGTGGGCACTCCCCCGAGGAGGCCTGCCGGTTGAGCACGGATTACGTGCACGGCGCTTTGGTGCACGCGTACCGTCCGGGCCGTTCCGAGGTGTCCGTGCTCCACCATCTGTGGCGGGTGCTGCCCCCGCTCGACGTCTCCTGAGCACGCGCGAGTGCTTGGAGCCGCCCACGCCCGGACGTCGTCACGTCACATGCCCCGGACCCATCGCGAAGGGTGCCGGGGCATGAAAGCCATCCTCAGAGATGGCGCACCACCGCGTCGTCATTTGCTCAAGGACCTGGCCGGCTTCTTGGCCTCCACCTCCTGAGCCACGGCGTTGTCCTCCTGCAGATCGAAGCGCACCCTCACCTCGGTCCCGGGCGCGAGGTCGCGAGCCTGGCCCTGCTGACCGTCGATGGTGATGGTGGTGTTCCGATTCAGGTCGAACTCCGCGTTCGGCCTGCTGGAGCGGGAGATCTTCAGATCGTCGTCATCCGCCTCGATGACCCGGCCTTCGACCGTGAACTCCGACTGCTGTTGCGCCTGTTGGGCGCGCTTGTCCTGCTCATTGGCCAGCGCGGTCCCTGCCAACGTCCCGGCCGCAAACAACCCACTCAGTATCAACGTCCGCGTCTTCATGAAGCCCTCCCTCGGCTTTCAGGTTGAGCCGAAGGGTGCGCATCACGCGGCGCGTCGCTGAGACAGGACCGGGCGACGGCTTGCTGTGCACGCCTGCCCTGCGCCCGGAGTGCGCCCTGCATCTTCAGGGAGTGGAGGGTCCTCGCGGAAAGATCCGGACGGCCCAGCGAAGCGCCAAGGGGCTTCAGCTTGGGTCGAGGGAGAGCTCCACCGCCTGATTGGGGACGGCCATGATCCAGCTGCGCTGCTCATCGCCGGCACACCGCAGGATCACCTCCAGCTCATGGGCGGCGGAGATCGGGGTGCGGAGCGGGAGGTCCTGCTCCTTCACCGAACCATCCGAGAGACTCACCTTGCAGCCGCTGGCCCCGGTCACGACGTGGAGCTGCGCGAACTGACCGGGGGCGACGTGCGCCTGGGGCGCGTTCCGCACGTCCAGCGACTCGCCCACCTGGACCGTCCCGAAGCGGGCGAGCTTCCCACCTGAGGCGGTCGAGATGAACAGCTCGCTTCCCGGCTCCACCTCGATGCGGCCGCCATTCACGCGCGTTCCGTTCACGTAGAGCTGCTCGCCCGCATCGAGCCCGTGGATGGGAATGCCAGCCTGTTGCTTGCCGACCACGAAGGCGACGCCACCTCCGATGCCGAAGACGGCGAGCGCCATCATGACCCACGACAGCCAACGGGTCTTCCCTGCGGAACCGGGGTCGCGGGTGGCGGAGAGCGCTTTGGCCGGGGCCGCCTTGGCGGACACCACGGGGCCCTGCTCCTGCTTCTCGGAAGAAGGCTGGGGCTCCACCGGCTCCGTCTCGGAAGCCGACGCCGATTGCGGCGTGGAGGCTCCGTTTGCCGGGGCGTCCGGTGACACCTCAGGCGCGGCCACCAGCGCGCCGGCCGCCGGCTGCGCTTCGACCGGGAGCAGGATCTCGCCCGTTGCGCTGCGCTCCTTGAGGCCCGCCAACAGCGCTTCGACCTCGTCCTCACCCGCTTCGATCTGGGCCGGCGCGGGCGTGGCCATCGGCGGCACGTTCGAGATGGCACCCGCCGCCGGCGGCACGTTCGAGATGGCGCCCGCCGCCGGCGGCACGTTCGAGATGGCGCCCGACGCTGGCGGCACGTTCGAGATGGCGCCCGCCGCTGGCGGCACGTTCGAGATGGCGCCCGCCGCCGGTGACACGTTCGAGATGGCGCCCGCCGCTGGCGGCACATTCGAGATGGCGCCGGACGGGCGGGAAGACGGAGCGGTGCTGGCCGGTCCCGGACCGGGAAGCGGCACCCTGCCACCTGCGATGGGAGGCACGCGCCGGGCCTCCATTGCGGGCGGAACGGCGCTTTCAACTCCGGGCGCCGGGGCCGGGTCCGGGCTCCCCACGGCAGGCGACGGGGCAGCGTTCGATCCGCTCGCCCCACCTTCGACCTCAGGCAAGCGGATGCCGAGCTCCGGCGCGGGTGCCGGCTTGGACGCGGGCTCATCCGTCCGGGAGACCGGGGCCGGGCGTCGGATGGAGGGATTGGAACCGGTGTTGGGAGGCGCGAACTCGGCGAGCTTGTCCTCGAGGACCTCCTTGAAGAACTGCGCCACCGCAAACGGCGTGGAGGTCATGCGGTGACGCACCATCACCGCCTCCAGCTCCTCATGGACGACGCCCGCGCTCGGGGTGCGCCGCGAGGGATCCTTCACCAGCGCCCGCAGCACCACGTCCGAGACATCCTGCGGGATCGATGGGTTGAGCTCCGACGGATTCGGGGCCGGCTCGCGGACGATGGCGTTGATGGTCGCCGCATCGTGGTCGCGCTTGAAGGGGCGCTTGCCGGTGAGGAGCTCGAAGAGCACCACGCCCAACGAGAAGACGTCGTTGCGCGCGTCGAGGGGCCGGCCGCACGCGGCTTCGGGGGAGAGATAGGAGACCTTGCCCTTGATGACGCCGGCCTCGGTCCGCTCCTCCCCCTGCACCTTGGCGATGCCGAAGTCGGAGAGCTTGATGGCCCCGTCCAGCGACACGAGGATGTTGTGGGGACTCACATCCCGGTGCACCACCGGATGCGCCAGACCGTTGGGATCCACGTAGCTGTGGGCGTAGTGCAGGCCGGCGGCGATCTCCGCGACGATGCGCAGCGCGTGCTGCACGGGCAGCGGATGGCGCTTGCGCCCCAGCTCCTTGAGCAGGCGCTTGAGGTCGGGGCCGCGCACGTACTCCATGGTGATGTACGCCGCGCCGTCCATCGTCCCCATGTCGAAGGTCTGAACGATGTTCGGGTGGGTGAGGCGCGCGTTCGCACGTGCCTCCGCGAAGAGCATCTCCACGAACTCCTGGGACTCCGCGAACTGGGAGAGGATCTTCTTCATCACCAGGAACTTCTCGAAGCCGTTCTCCCCGACCTGGCGCGCGAGGAAGACCTCCGCCATCCCGCCCTGACCGATGCGGCGGAGGATCTGCAGACGGTGCAGTCCTCCCGAGGAGGCCGTGGACTCACCGATGCGGATGCTGCCGGTCCCGTGCTCCTGGATGGCGGGACCGAACAGGTGCTGGGAGAGGGCCCGCCCGGTGAGCTTGTGGAGGCTCAGCGCGTCCTCGGGCGCCACCTGGAAGCGGCGTCCGGCGAGCTCGAGCAGCTCGAGGGAGCCGGTCTGCGCGTGCCCCCCACACCGCTGGCACTGCTCCACGACCAGGGCCTCGGGGCGCGCCTCAACCAATGAGGCCAACCCGCAGTTCGCGCAGGTCTGGGGCAGGTGCAGGGACAACAGTCGGCCCGGGAGGGAGCGCGTGTCGCTCAGCAGCGCCTCGGCCGCCGGTGCCGAAAGTCGGCTGAGGAAGAGCTCGGCCGAACCCGAGGCCACCTCGAGCAGCTCGCGGAGCTTGGGGATCGCCTCGGGATCGATCTTCTGGACGAAGGCGAAGTCGAAGGCGACCCGTCCCTCGAGCCCTCCCGAGAGCCGGCGGACGTTCAGGTTGCCGCGCAGGTGGGAAGGCAGCGCCAGATAGGTGGTCTCCCCCTCGACGATCTTGATGGGCGAGCTGAGCTCGGAGTCGTTGGGCGTGGCCAGCCACTGGCAGAAGCGCTGGAGGGCCTGATCCAGGGGAACCGGGTGTTGCCGCCGCACGTAGTCGAAGAACTCGGCGGGGGTGTCGGTGAACTCCAGCGTCCCCCGACAGACCGCGCAGGTTCGGGGAGGGGCCTCGCCACCGGCGATCTGCTCGGCGTCGGCCGCCAGGTCGATGAACCCGAGCCGGTCCGCGGAGCAGGTCCTGCACCGGTACGGGGCGAGCACCGAGAGCAGACGGGAGGCGCCCGCGAAGCCTTCGACCAGGTTGAGCTGATCCACGAAGACCGGCGGGGCGTTGATGAGGAAGAGGCCCTGAGCACCCGGAGGCGGCTGCGCGACGAACGCGCTCCAGTTGCGGACCCCGAAGCTGCTGATCCGGCTGACCCGTCCCAGGTCGAGCACCACGTAGCCACGGAGGTCGGCGAGGTCCGCCTCAGGCGTGAAGGTCTCGTCGATCACCCCGCCAAGCGTGACGTGCGTGATCGCACCGACACGGCGACGTCCGAGCACCACGCTCGCTCCCTGAGGGTTCACCTGCTCTGGCCTCGCTTCACTCACCGCGTCGCCGACCCCGCTCCGGACTGAGGCGTCATCGCGGCCCTCAGGGCGGACGCACGCGCTCCACCATGTGCGCTTCGGCATCCGGCCCCCTTCCGCAGGGTCGGGTGGGCCCGGTACGTTCCCCGTGGCAAACCCGTCGCCTGCCCTCCGGTGGGCGCCTCCTGGCCGAAGCGTGTCATCTGCGGCGAAGCCTACCCCAACCGCCGCGTCGGGATCGAAGGTCCAGATGCAGCGTCATCACCCGGTTGCTCGCCCCCCTGCATGGCCCCGGGGAAATCCCGCTTCCGGGGCCGAGGACCGCTGCCCCCGCGACCTTCCCCGGGCGTGCGGAATCGACCGGCCCGCCCTGCGTTGGGAGCAGACCGGGCGGGCTGACAAGCGCGCCCGTGTCGCTCCCTCCCTGAAGCGTCCCCCTGATGTACCGGCCCGGTGCCGGGACTGGACGGGCCGCCTGACGCCTGACAAAGAGCCCCCCATGTCGCACCATTCCCCTTCCGCTCAGCGGCCCGTCCTCCGGGTCTGGGCCCTGTCCGCCCTCGTCCTCGCCGCCTGCACCACGAGCCGAACCATGTCCGACGCCGACCCCGCCGTTGACCGTGGCCCCCGCCTGGAGCTCGGAGCCTCGTCGCTCCTGACCCAGGGGCCCGAGGTCTTCACCCGCGCCTGCCGCAAGGACCTGGACGCCGCCCGCGCCCTGCGCGAGCAGCTGGTGGGCCTGAATGGGAAGTCCCAGCCGACCGAGCTGCTCACCACCTACGACGCCCTGATGGCGCATGTGCAGCTCGCCGGCTCCCGCGCCAGTGTCGCGCGCAACGCCCACCCCGAGGCGTCCATCCGGGACGCTGCCGATGCCTGTGAGAAGGAGGCGGAGACCCTTGCCTCCGAGCTCTCGCTGGATCGCGGGCTGTATGACGCGCTGGCCTCGGTGGACCTCGGCTCCGTGGACCCCACCACCCGCCACTGGGTGGAGCGGGAGCTCGCGGCCCTCCGCCGCGCCGGCGTCGATCGGGACGAGGCCACCCGCGCCCGCATCCAGGCCCTCAAGGAAGAGCTCATCCAGATCTCCCAGGACTTCGGGCGCAACATCCGCGAGGACGTCCGGGTGGTGGAGCTGGATCCCGCGCAGCTCGACGGCCTGCCCGCGGACTACATCGCGGCGCACCCGCCGGGCCCGAATGGCAAGGTCCGCATCTCCTCCGACTACCCCGACTACGTCCCGTTCATGGCCTACGCCAAGGACGCCGCGGCCCGTGAGGCGGTGTGGCGCGCCTACCGCAAGCGGGGCCATCCCCAGAACATCGAAGTGCTCCAGAAGCTGGTCGACACGCGCCAGGAGCTGGCCACCCTGTTGGGCTTCCCCCACTGGGCGGCGCTGGTCACCGACGACAAGATGGTGAAGTCGGCGGAGGCGGCGGACGCCTTCATCCGGCAGGTCACCGAGGCCACCCGCGTCCCCGCCGAGCGGGAGATGGCCGAGCTTCTCGCGCTCAAGCAGCAGGACGTCCCCGGGGCCACCCGGGTCGAGCCCTGGGATCAGGCCTTCTACGAGGATCGTCTCAAGGCCGCGAAGTTCGACTTCGACAGCCAGGAGATCCGCCCCTACCTCGAGTACGGGCGCGTGCTCGCCGGCGTCCTCGACGTCACCGGCCACCTCTTCGGCATCCGCTACCAGCCGGTGACCGACGGGCCCATCTGGCATCCCGACGTGCGCGTCTACGACGTCGTCGACACCGCGCAGGACGCGGTCCTGGGACGCATCTACCTCGACATGCACCCCCGCGGGGACAAGTACAAGCACGCGGCCCAGTTCGACCTGGTGAATGGCCAGGCCGGAAAGCGCCTCCCCGAGGGTGTCCTGCTGTGCAACTTCCCGCGCCCGGGAGGGGAATCGCCGGCGCTCATGCAGCCCACCGAGGTGGAGACCTTCTTCCACGAGTTCGGTCACCTGCTGCACCACATCTTCGCCGGTCACCAGAAGTGGAACGCCCAGTCCGGCATCAAGACCGAGTGGGACTTCGTGGAGGCGCCGTCCATGCTCCTGCAGGAGTGGGGCGCTCACGCTGAGTCCCTCCGCCGCTTCGCCACGCACCACGAGACCGGCGAGGCGCTGCCGGTGGAGCTGGTGGAGCGCATGACGGCCGCCAAGGAGTTCGGCAAGGGGCTCTACACCCGCCGCCAGATGTTCCTCTCCGCGGTGAGCCTGCACATGTACGACCAGCCGGAAGGGGTGGATCCACACCAGGTGGTGGAGACGCTCCAGCCCCGGTTCGAGCCCTTCCGCCGCGAGCACGATGGCGACACGTACTTCGAGCTGTCGTTCGGCCACCTGGATGGCTACTCGGCCATCTACTACACGTACATGTGGAGCTCGGTGATCGCCCGGGATCTGCTCACGGTCTTCGAGGCCGAGGGGATGATGAACCCCGCCCCGGCCCAGCGGTATCGTCGCGCCATCCTCGCCGCCGGCGGCTCCAAGGACGCCGCGGACCTGGTGGAGGATTTCCTGGGACGGCCCTATACGTTTGAAGCTTACGGGCGGTGGCTGTCGCAGCCGCCGGCCCAGGTGTCGTCCACCTCGTCCACGCAGTGAAGCAGATCCCGAAGGACCCCATGCGCCGCATCCTCTTCAAGTCGAAGATCCACCGCGCCACCGTGACCCAGGCCGAGCTCCACTACGAGGGCTCGGTGACCATCGACACGGACCTCCTGCGCGCGGCAGACATCCTGCCGTACGAGAAGGTCGCCATCTGGAACGTGACCCGGGGGACCCGCGTGGAGACCTATGCCCTCGAGGGCGAGGCCGGCAGCGGCGTCATCTGCGTCAACGGCGCGGCGGCCCATCAGAACCGACCCGGCGATCTGGTGATCATCGCCACCTTCGCCGAGGTCGAGGATGCCGAAGCCCGGGTCTGGAAGCCCACCGTGGTCTTCGTGGACGGCCAGAACCGCCAGGCCTTCCCCTCGCCCGCGACCGAGATCCCCGGCCCGGCGGTGCGCCAGAAGGTCGCCTGATTCCGCGAACGGACGCTGAAGCGGGCCGGCCGGAAGCCTTTTCAAGGGCGACCCATTGCGTCAGTCTGGCCGCGAACCGCCCCGCCTGAAGCGGGGCCGAATGTCCCAAGGATCGCGCCCATGTCCCTGATCAAGCCGCTGGCTCTGGCTTCCCTCGCCCTCCTCGCCCTCGCCGGTTGTGCCACCACCGGCGAGTCGACCCCCTTCGAGAAGACCGGCGAGTTCATCTACACCCGCGGCAGCAGCGCCTCCTTCAGTGACGACCGGGTGGTGAGCACCAACGGCAACTTCTCCAAGCGCTCGGATGGCTCGTGGGCGGGCATGCTGGACGGCCAGCTCTACAACCTCAAGGTCACCGAGAACCGGATCCGGGGGACGAACTTCAACTTCACCTGGGAGAACGTGGACCGCGGCTTCCGTGGCCAGGGCATCATCCAGGGGCAGATGATCAAGGTGGACGTCACCGCCTCCCAGCTCGTGGTCCGGGCGTTCAACAAGACCATCTCGCTTCCGCGCACCAGCGAGAGCACCTTTGGCTCGGGCCCGAGCTCGGTCATCCTCGAAGGTGAGGCGCTCCAGCTGCCGATGCCTCAGTCGGTGCTCGCGCTCCTCGCGATGGCGCGAGGCTGACGGCCCCACCGGCTTGAGCGCCGGCCACCTGCCCCGGAGGTCCTCCATGCTCGTCCGATCGTCGCGCATTCTGCCCTGGCTCATGGCCGCCGGCCTCGCGCTGGGGATGACCGCCTGTGCTTCGACCGATGGTGCGCGGGGGACCCCGGAGTTCCAGGCCACCGGCGAGGTGCTCTCCACCCGCGGGACCAGCGTCGCCTTCAACGACGACCGCATCCTGGGGCCGGAGATCAACCTCACCCGCCGCACGGACGGATCGTGGGCGGGGACCATCAACGACACCCTGGTCGACATCCGGGTGAAGGAGGGAAACCTCCACGGCATCCACATCGACCTGCACTGGAAGCCCGTTGAAGGGGGCTTCAGGGCGCAGGGCCTCATCGGCCAGCGCATCGTGCGGGTGCAGGTCGACGGGAAGTGGCTCGAGGTCCAGAACGGCCCCGCCTCGGCCAGCCTGTGGCGCACCGGCCCGGGCTCCTTCGAGGACACCCAGGGCGCGATGCTGCTGAAGGGCGAGGCGCAGGAGCTGCGGATGCCGCAAACCCTGTTGGCCCTGCTGGTCGTGGCGACCGACGACCGCCGCACCCGCTGAAGACGGCGTTCAGCCGAGCGCGTACAGGCCCACCAGCGCCGCGAGGAAGTAGGGCACCAGGCCCGCCGCACCGGCGTAGTCCCCCGCGAGGCGTTGTCCGAGCAGCAGGGCACAGAAGGTGAGGCCGGACAGCATCAGCCCCAGCTGCAGCCAAGGGGCGTGATTCCCGAAGACGGCCAGCACCGCGCCCACGCCGCAGAGCGCACCGGAGGCCAGCTCCAGCACCGTGAGGATGACCAGCAGCGCCGGGACGGCCCCCGCGAGCGGGCTCTTGGCGAAGTGCGGAACCATCCAGCCCAGGTTGCCCTTGAAGTCGAAGACCTTGTCGAGGCCCGACTGCAGCAGGGTGATGGCCAACAGGAGCCCGGCGAGCAGCGCGACCAGGGTCGGGACGGCGGCGGAGTCGGTGACGTTGAGCATGTCCCCGCTCTACACCATCCCGCCGCGCGGCCTCAGCCTTCGTCGTTGTCGGCGCCGCGCGGGAGCGTCGTGGGATCCACCGCGGCGAGGGCCCGGGCATAGGCCTCGGCATCGAAGGGCTGGCGCTGTTGCACCACGCGGGCGAGCGCCTCGGCGGCCACCTCTCCCACCGCGTGCAAGGCCTCATGTCGGGAGAGCCCGGCGCGCATCAGGCGCGAGAGGGTCCGGCGCACCTCCGGGGGCGAGTCCGACGCCAACTGGGACTCCACGGTGACGTGGACCGCCGCATGGAGGCGGAGGTTGGCGATGGGGGGATGGCGGCGCGGGTGGGGCTGATGGGCGCGCTCGACCGCTGCCACCCGATCGGCGTCCGGGGTGCGCTGCCAGACCAGGGGATCCGGATCACGAGAAGGGTCGTAGTCCATGCGCTCTCCATGGCGTCATCGCCGCCGCTTCGCAAGCGCCGGCTGCGCCGCCGCCCCCTCTGACCGCCTCACCGTCCGAGGCGGGTGAGCCCCAGCTTCTTCATCCGGCTCTGGAGCGTGGTCGGCTTGAGGCCCAGGACCTCCGCCGCGCCGCCTTCGCCGTAAATGCGTCCCTCACAGTGGCCGAGGACCCGCGCGATGTGCTGACGCTCCATCTCCTCCA
>DATGQN010000012.1:0-31474 GCA_035304185.1 Myxococcaceae bacterium | reverse complement strand
CGCGTGGCACGATAGGCGGCGTACTCCGTCATGACCCGCGCGTGGGTCATCATGAAGAGCTGCATGGTGCCGAGAATCATGAACAAGGTGATCGGCAGGACCAGCGCCGACTCCACCCCTGCCTGTCCTGACTCACGCCGCGAGCGTCGATTGGCTTGTTTGGATCCCATGATCGACTCCGAGTCTGGATCAGCGTCCGGGCGGGCGGCCATCGGTCGGGTGGACCGGGCCCAGGCCCCCCTTGGGGAAAGGGTCGACTGGAGGATAGCCTAGGTGACGCCATGACGATGTACAGCGAGTCCCTCCGGGCCTTCCTCAAGCCCGTCCTCCCCTATCTCGACGACGAGTCGGTCACCGAGATCATGATCAACGGCCCCGAGGACGTCTGGATCGAGCGGAAGGGCAAGCTCACCAAGACCGACGCGATCTTCTCGGAGGAAGGCCTGCTGGGCGCCGCCAGGAACATGGCGCAGTTCGTCGGCCGGCCGCTCACCGACGAGCGCCCCCGCCTGGACGCGCGCCTGCCCGACGGCAGCCGCATCCACGTGGTGCTCCCGCCGATGGCCAAGCGCGGGACCACCATCTCGATCCGCAAGTTCTTCAAGGAGCGCCCCACCATCCAGGCGCTGCTGAACTTCGGCTCGGTCACCCCGCCGATGGCGAAGCTCCTCGAGGCGGCGATCGTCACCAAGGCCAACCTGGTCGTGGCGGGCGGTACGGGCTCGGGCAAGACGACGCTCCTCAACATCATGTCGTCGCTCATCCCCGACGACGAGCGCATCCTCACCATCGAGGACTCCGCCGAGCTCCAGCTCCACCAGTCCCACCTGGTCTCGTTCGAGAGCCGGCCCCCCGACAAGTACGGCAAGGGCGGCGTCGACATGGGCGACCTCCTCCACTCCGCGCTCCGCCTGCGCCCCGATCGCATCGTGGTCGGTGAGGTGCGCGGTGGAGAGTGCTTCCACCTCATGCAGGCCATGAACACCGGCCACGGCGGGACGCTGGCGACGACGCACGCCAACACCCCCACCGACACCCTCCGGCGCCTGGAGAGCCTGTGTCTGATGAGCGCGGTCGAGCTGCCCATGGTCGCCGTGCGCAGTCAGGTCGCCAGCGCCATCGATCTGGTCGTGTGCTGTGAGCGCCTGGCCGACGGCACCCGCAAGGTCACGCACATCTCCGAGGTCCTCCCCCTCGACGAGCGCGGCGAGTACCGGACCCAGGACCTCTTCGTCTTCACGCCGGTCACCCGCGGGGACGAGGACGAGGTGCTCGGCTACCACGCGCCCACCGGCATCATCCCCACCTTCGTGCACCGCGCACGCGCCATGGGCCTCGAGGAGCTCACCGACGCGTTCTTCGATCCCGCGACCTACGGCCTGCCGCCCCCGCCCATCGTCCACACCGGCGAGAACGTGGTCACCCACTGGGCGCCCTCCCTCAAGCACCGCGAGAAGGGCCTGCCCGATCCGGATGACGTGCGCGAGATGAACAAGGGGCTCGCCGACCGCCTGCGTGAGGAGCATCGCAAGACCAAGTCCGCGGCAGCGCAGGCCAAGCGCGAGCAGTCCGCGCTCGTGGCCGTTCCCCGCGCGCCGCGCGTCCCCCCCGGTCCCCGCCCGACCCGCTCGGCGGCCCCCGCGGTGGCAGCAGCGTCCGCCCGACCCGCGCCACGTCCGGCGCCGCCGACGCGTCCTCCCGAGCGCCGCGCCGCCCCACCGGTGGACGACGATCTCACCCCGCCGCCCACGCGCAATCCCATCGCGCGGGAGCCCTCGCGCCGGACGCCGCCCGAAAGCAGCACCATCGCCCTTTCCGATGACCTGCAGGCCGAGATCGAGAGCGCCCGCGGCGGCGATGACGAGGCGACCGCAGCGGGAGAGCACACCGCCATCCGCTCGGTTCCCGAAGGCTTCCGCCGCAACTGAAGGCGCGCTTGGCCCGACCGGCGGCGTTCCAGGCCCGATGCGGGGTCCGGCGACGTGCCCGGCGAGGAAGCCCCGCTCCGCCTCCGGGCACACAGAGCCGCACGTGGCGGGTGCCGCCCCGATCCGCCGGCGCGGCACCATCAACCCGAGGCTGCGACCCGCGGCTCCGACCCGCAGCCAGCGACGCCGACCCGCGACTGCGCCCCGCAGCTGGGCGCAGGAGACCGGAAACGCCTGCGACCCGCGACTGGGCGCAGGAGACCGGAAACAACTGCGACCCGCGACCGGGTGCAGGAGACCAGACCGACTGCGTCCCGCTACTGGGCGCAGGAGACCGGAAGCGCCTGCGCGGCCCGCATCCGCTCGGTGGGGATGAGGGACACCCGGGCGAGCCGACCGATCAGCTTGTCCCGGGCGCGCCGGATGAGGCTCGGGTTCGAGCAGGTCTGGATGGTCTCGAAGTAGCGGTGGGGCGGGAGCGCCAGGGAGAGCTCGGCGAGCTCGGCGAGGTTCAGCTCGTCGGGACGGCGCTTGTCGAAGAGGACGTAGGAGATGTCGTCCACCCCGACGACGCCGCGCTTGCCGACGCGCACACTCGCCAGGTCATAGGCGACGAGCTGGTCCTTCTGGAGGAAGCGGTGGAGCTTGTGCGCGGCCACCGCCCGCTCGAGCGCCCCGGTGACGTTGAGGGCCGAAGCGATGCGGTAGGCCAGCGTCCGCTCGCACCATCCGTCGCCTTCCGGCTGCCGGTTGAAGAGCATCGCCGAGATCAGGCGCCAGCCCCAACGGACGCCCTCTTCGCGCGGGGTCTGGAAGAAGGTCGGGCACCCCATCTCGGTGGTGTAGAGCGCCACCAGCTCCTTGGGGAGGCGGCCGAAGTCCGGGCGCTCATAGCGCTCGCGGGCCGGGTCCATCTTCTCCGAAAGGCCCGCCGCGTAGGAGCGGCGCTCGCCTTCGATCGAAGGGCGCAGCAACTTGTCGAGATCGTAGACGGTCTCGAGCGTCGGGAGCTTGTAGGCCGCGCGGAAGTAGAGCCCCGGGATCAACAGCCCGACGACCAACACGGTCAATACGACGATCCAAAGAAGGCTTCTCAAGGCAGGTCATCCTACCAGAGCAGGGAGTGGTGACATCCACCACTCATGCCTGCCTGCTCAAGGTCCGGTGGCGACGCGGGTGTGAACCACCGGCGTCCGGTAGTCGAGGAGGAAGAGCTGCACCGCGGGATCACTGCGCTGGTTTCCGGTGGCCTTCACCGGCGTCCACGCCGCGGCCACCAGCCGGCGCCCATCGCGGGAGAAGCGCAGCTGGCGGATGGACCACCCCGCACTCCACCCGCCGACCTCGCCTTCGCCGCGGGTGTGCAACCGGACCCGCTTGTCCCAGCCGCCGCTGGCCAGGGTCTCCCCGTCCGGCGAGAGCGCCACTGCCGACACCACGCCCCGGTGGCCGGTGGTCTCGAAGATCACCTCGCCCGCATCCAGCGACACCACCCGGGCGACGTTGCCCGGCGCCTGCGGCTCGATCACGCCGTCCTTCTCCCGCTGGTAGATCTCCCGGGTCCGCTTGGCCGGGGTTTCAGAGAGGGCCACCGCGAGGCGTGTACCGGCAGCGTCCAGCGCCACCGCGTTCACGTGATGCTTCAGAGAATGGCGCGCCAGCGGGGTGAGCTCCACGCGCGGGACCGGGGGCGCCTCCAGATGCTCGCGCAGGCTGAGCCGGGCGAGCGCGCCTCCGTTCTCGAACCGCAGCGCCACCCCTTCCAGGAAAGGTGCCGCCAGGACGCCCTGGACACCCTTGGGGACGCAGGCATCACAGATGGCCACGTCCATCACGAGGGGCAGCTCCCGGAATGCGAGCTGCTGCGCGGGAGCCACCTTCGCCAGCTGGACTCCGAGGGCGGTGGGCAGCTCGCGGGTCCCGGTGAGCGCGGCAGGATCGATCCCCCCCGCACGGGCCGCCTCTCCGGTCAGCACCGAGATCGGCAGCCGGCCATCGACGCCGAGCAGCAGGCGGGAGCGTCCATTCAGGTGCGCCCACAAGGCCGGGACCTCGCCCCCCTGCTGCGCCTGGACGAGGACCTCACGGACCGGCCCCGTCTGAACACGGGTGCCATGGACGGCCACCGAGCGATCCCAGCTTCCCGACACCAGCCGGCCGTCCACGGCGAAGGCCACGCCGCGCACCTCGTCCGTGTGAACCGCGGCGCTGCCCAGGGGCTGCAGCTCCGGAAGGGAGTAGAAGTGCAGCCCGCCGACATCATCCCCCGCCGCCAGCCAGGTTCCCGACGGATGGACGGCCAGCGACACCAGCGGCCGCTCGGCAAGGGCCACCTGGACCAGCGTCGCGTCGCCCGCCGCGCTCAGCCGCAGCGCTCCATCCCGCCCGGCGGTGACCAGGTGGGTGCCATCCGGGGTGAACGCGAGACCTTCGACGTCGAACTCCACCGGGTTGAGCAGGACGTCGGCGCGGTCCTCGCCGTGCCGCTCCACGTCCGCCACTGCCAGACGGAACCCGTCCCCGCCCAGATGCACCCAGGCGATCCGGGTCCCATCCGGCGAGAGGGCCGCGGCGTAGGCGAAGTCGCGATCCTCGAAGGTCCGCACCGGGTGCATTGCCTGCACCGGCCCGGCGAGGAAGGCGTCCCGGGACCCCTGAAGCGCCTGCAGGGTCGCGTCGGGCAGCACCGCCCCCTTCATCGCGGGGGCGCAGGCCGGGCCCAGCGCAAGGAGCAGCAGGGCACCGGCGGTGCGCACCGCGACGCTCATGTGCCCCCCTCCGCCTCCTTCGAGAGGTAGGTGGGCTGCAGCTCGCGAACGCCGTTGCGCTCGATGGTCAGATAGAAGAGCGGCTTCTCGGCCTCGCGGCGATCGTTGAACGACGTGGTGCCGGTGGCGCCGGGGAAGTTGCGGAGACCCGCCAGCGCGTCGCGGAAGGCCGCACGGGTCGCCGGCCGCTGCTGCTCGACCACCCGGCGCATCATCCCGCCGCTGTCATAGCCCACCGCCTCGAGCATGAAGGGCTCGCGGCCGAGGGCGCGGTGGGCGCTCTGGAACGCCTGGACGAAGGCGCGGGTCGCGGGCCGTTCGCTGCCCGCGTAGAAGCCGTCGACGTAGACCGAGCAGGTGACGAACTTGCCACCGCGCTCCAACAGCGCCGGCAGGCCGCTCTGCCCGGTGGGGCTGCGCCACTGGTCGGTGCCCAGCAGGGTCACCGTGCGCAGCTCGTCGTTCCCGGTGGTCTTGCGGATGCGCTCGAGATCGCGGGGATCACAGGCGTTGGTGATGACGTCCTCGACCGCCAGCGCGGGGGCGATGAGGCCGACCTTCTGCCAGCCCTCCGGGATGAAGAGGGCTTCGAAGTCGACGACCGGCTGGACCCCGGACTGCGCGCGCTCGATCGCCTTGCGGCGGCGGAATGCATCCAGGTTCTTCGAGGCCTCCCGCGCCTCGGCCATGCGGGTGCGGTAGTCGCCGCGATCCTCGAGGTAGTACTTGCCCACCAGCTTCTTCACCTGCTCGCCGTAGCTGGTCTGGTCGGGGCTGTAGGACTCCGCCCCCCGCACCCGCGCGCCGCGGGCGTCCAGCGCGTCCCAGAAGGCGTCGCTGAGCTCGGTCCCGTAGGGGATGTCCGGGTAGAGCATGGCGAAGGAGGAGTAGCCGAGCTCCTTGGTCGCGTAGTCCGCCAGCGCCTCCGCCTGATCGCTGTAGGTCATCATGTTGCGGAAGACGTAGGGCCCCAGCTCGGTGATGTGTTCGTCGCGCGAGAGGGTCAGCAGCGGGACGCCCAGCCCTTCGGCCACCACGGCGGCCCGGCGCGCCTCATCTCCCAACAGCCCGCCGATGATCGCCACCGCGCCCTCTTCGAGCACCAGCGCCTCCACCGCCCGCGCGGCCTGCATCGCGTCGCCGGCGGTGTCCTTGACCACCAGCTCCACGCGGCTGCCCTCCAGCGACAGGCGCAGGCCACGCAACACCGCCTCACCGACCGCCTGGTAGGCGCCGGACAGGGGCAGGAAGACGCCCACCCGCTGCGGCTCGACGCGCTCGGGCCGGGACATCCGGGTGAGCATCAGACGCGCGCTCTCGGCGAACTCGCTGTCCGGCGCCTGCCGCAGGAAGACGTCGAGCGTGCGCTGCATCCGGTCGTAGTCCCCCACGTGTCCGTAGATGCGCGCGAGTTTGTAGGTGAGCAGCGGCCACGCCGGGTGCGACGCCGACAGCTCCTTCTGCACCTCCTCGAGGTCGGACACCGAAGCACGGCCCTCGACCTGGCGGCGGACCTCGGCCATCGCCTGGTCCCGCTCGGCTCCCGAGGCATCTCCGGCCAGCTCCACCGCGATCCGGAGGGTGGCCCCGTGGAGACCGGCGAGCTCCGCGGCCTGGGCCGCCTTGAGCATCAGCTCCCGACGCTCGGCCCCCTGCGCCTTGTCGGCCAGCGCGCCCAGGGTGAGGTACGCGTCCCGGTAGGCGCCGCTCTCCAGCGCCGCCTCCCCCAGCATCCGCTTGGCGCGCTCGGCCTCCGAGAAGAGGGGGTTCTCGTAGAGCAGCTCGGTGAGGGTGCTCCGCGCGCGCGCGTAATCATGGGACTCGAAGTACTGCACGCCGGCCTGGAAGAGGGCCTCCTGTCCCGCGGTCGATTCGGGATAGGCGCGGCGCACCGAGAGGTACACCTCGGCGGCGGCCTCCCCCTCGAGCCCCTGGGCCCTCGATGCGGCCTCGGCGAGCGCGGCGTCCGCGGCAGGATCCGCGCGGACCTGGACCGTGGGGGTCCGGTTCGCGAAGGGGTCGGTGTCGGAAAGCCCGTCGGAGCGCATGGCCCCCGATCCCGGTCGCACGCAGGCGAAGAGGATCAGCGGCAACAGCAGCAGCGAGGAGCCCGGAAAGCGCGACAGGAACAGCGTCATGGGGAGCGGGCATAGCAGGGGCCGCCGGGTGCGTACAGCGGGCGACCACCCTCCCCGGCCTTCCAGCCGGGCGGGCCCTCCCGGCATCCACCCCGTCCGGAAATCTGCGTGAGGCGCGGGTGGCGGACCTCAGCTCTGGCGGACGGAGCGCCACTGCCGCATCACCACCGCGATCGCCAGGGCCATGGCGCCGGCCCTCACGCCCAGGCTCCGTCCCGCGGTGCGCGCCTCCCGACGCTCCCGGCGCCGCTCGGACCGCAGGCGCTGCTCGACCCGGGTCGGAGGCGCCTCTCCGGCGCGCAGCTGGGCCCCCACGCTGAGGGGCTTGGGCTCGGCGGGTTCTTCCGTGGCGACGACCGCCGCGGGCCCCTTGCGGCCGACCTCGTCGAGGAGCCCGTTGACCTCCGCGGCGATGAGGAAGACCTGCACCGAGAGGTTCATCCACAGCAGCAGGACGATGACCCCGCCGATGGCGCCGTAGGTGGCGTTGTAGTTCCCGAAGTTCTGGACGTAGACGCTGAAGCCCCAGCTCACCAGCAGCCACAGCCCCACCCCGAGCAGGTTGCCGAAGGTGAAGGGGCGGTAGGGACGCTTCCGCGCCGGGAGGATCCGGTCGTAGGCGGCCCAGACCAGCAGAAGCAGGAGGCCCGCCAGCGGCAGGCGCAGCCACGCCAGGATGTTGAAGGCAGGCGGCAGGTTGAGCCACGCGGTGAGCGCCGGGAGCGCGACCACCACCGCCACCAGGATCACCAGGCCCACTGCGCTGGTCAGCACCGTGGCGGTGGCCAGCAGCTGGATCTTCCAGCCCGGACGCACCTCCGGGCAGCCATAGGTGACGTTGAGGGCGTGGATGAAGGACTTCACCCCCCGACCCGCCGACCACAGGGCGCCCAGCGCACCCACGGTGAGCAGTCCGCCCGAGCTCGCCCGGGTGAGGTTGGTCAGGTAGTTCTCCACCAGCGCCACCCCCTCGGGCGGGGCCAGGGGTTTGAGCTGATCCACCAGCGATTGGATCTGCGCCGGATCGATGAGGAGGCCGGCCAGGGCGACCAGGAAGATCAGGAAGGGGAAGAGGGAGAGCATCGCGGCGAAGGTGACGCTGCCGGCGACCGCGTTGAGGTTGTCGTCCTTCACCTCGTCCCTCAGGCGCAGCAGGAAGTCCTTCCAGGGAATGTCCCGCCCGGGCAGCACCATGCGCATGACCTTTTTCCTCCCCCGTCCGTTGAGAGGGCGCCACGGGCCGGCCGCTGCCGAGGACCGGGGGCACCCCTACGAGGAGAGAGGCTGGCCATCGCCCCGCTCACTTTCCAGCGCTTGCATTCCGGGCAGGGCGAACCACCCAACGAAAAACCCGCCCGGACCGTCGACTCCGGTGGGAGGCGGTCGGGGCGGGCCGGGTGCTGGAGGCCGCTGAAAAGGGCGGGTCAATCCGAGCCGAAGAGCTCGCGGACCTTGCTGAAGAAGCTCTTGCCCTGGGGGTGGACGTCCTCTCCCGCCTCCTGGGCAAACTGCTCGAGCAGCTCGCGCTGACGGGCGCTCAGCTCGGTGGGGGTCTCGACGATCCAGCGCACCAGCTGATCCCCGCGACCGCCGCCGTGGAGGTGGGGAACGCCCTTCCCCCGCAGGGTCTCCACCTTCCCGCTCTGGGTGCCGGGACGGACCTTGAGCTTGAGCCGTCCATCCAGCGTGGGGACCTCCACCTGCGCCCCGAGGGCGGCCTGGGTGAAGGAGATGGGCACCTCGCACATCACGTCGTAGTCCTCACGCGTGAAGATGGGGTGCTCCTTGACGTGCACGGTGACGTAGAGGTCGCCGGGGGCGCCGCCGCGCTCTCCGGGCTCACCCTGTCCTGCGAGGCGGACGCGCGTCCCGGTGTCGACGCCGCCGGGGATGCGGACCTCCAGGGTCTGCTCGGCCGTGTAGCGCCCGGCACCGCGGCACCTGGTGCAGGGATCGACGACGGTGGTGCCACTGCCGGAGCACGCCGCGCACGGCTTGCTCATGGCGAAGAAGCCCTGGCTGAAGCGGACCTCGCCGGCGCCACCGCAGGCGCTGCAGGCCCGCAGCCCCGCCTCCTTCTGCGCCGAGCCGGTGCCTTCACATCCATCACAGCGCCGGGGCTTGGTGATGGGGACCTTCACCTCACATCCGAAGGCCGCCTCCTCGAAGGTGATCTCCAGGTTGTAGCGGAGATCGCTCCCCCGACCGCGCTGGCGGCCGGCGCGCGCCGCTCCGAAGATCTCACCGAAGAGATCCCCGAAGAGGTCGTTGAGGTTGACCCCCTGGAAGCCGCCGAACGGATCGTTCGCGGTCCCGGCGTGGCCGAAGCGGTCGTAGCGCGCCCGGCGCTCGGGGTTGCCGAGGACCTCATAGGCCTCGGTGGCCTCCTTGAACTTCTCCTCGGCCGCCGCATCCCCCGGGTTGCGGTCCGGGTGGTACTGGAGGGCGACCTTGCGGAAGGCGCTCTTGAGGGTCTGGGCGTCCGCGTTCCGCTGGACCCCCAGCACTTCGTAATAGTCCCGCTTTGATGTCTGGGCTGCAGGCATGGATCCAAGAACTCCGCGAGGCCGGCTGGGATTTCAGCCACGTCGGGGGCACCCTGAGCTCGGGCGCCGCCCCGACTGACGATCTCGGGTGCAAGTATCACGCAGCCCCCAGCCCGGCAACGCGCAGCGTCGTCCGGGCAACCTCCCTGCTGCCTCGGCCTGCCAGCCGGTTCACACCGTCCAGACGTGGTTGACGACCAGATCCAGACGGGCGAGGCGTCGCTTCAGCGCAGCGTCGATGGTCCCCTCGGGCGTCCACTTCGGACACACGAAGTGCAGCTCGGCGTTGTACAGCTTGGCCGCCGAAGCGAGCAGGCTCCAGCGATGGTCCGACGCCGGGTCCTCGATGGCGGGCGCGGTCGCCACCTCCAGGATGATGGGGGTGTGGCCGGCATCCGACTGCCGGCAGGTGAAGTCGGGACGGTGGTCCTCAATGGTGCCGGAGAGCACCGGCGGCGGCATGAAGCCGGGAAGCCGGGCCTTGATGTCCGAGTAGCCAAGCGTGCGGAAGTATTCAGCCATCAGCCAGAGCAGGCGCCGGCGCTCCTCTGCTTCGACCACCGGCTCGCACCCCCGGCCAAACGTGGTGTCCTGGTCGGTCTCCATCATGAAAGGAAGCTGGCGTGTGGCCGCAATCGCGGCAATGTATCAGCAAGCGGGCAGGCAAGGGATTTCCCCCAGGGACCGGGGGCAGGGCCTCCTTCCCCCCGTGCGCTGCAGTCCCGCGGCCGTGCGGCGAGGCGCTCGGTGCCCGCCGAGCGGCGGCGTTGCCCGGGGGCGGCGCGGGTGCTTTGGTGGCACGCTCCTTCTGCCCGCTGTCGCCTGAGTTTTCAGGCCCGCGGAGCGAGCCCTGCCGTGACACCCCGGCCATCCCTTCCGGTCCTGCTTCAGCTGCTGCGCTTCGTGCGCCCCCACGCCGGCAGAGCGCTGCTCGGGGCATTGGCGGCCGCGGTGACCGCGGGCACCGCTGCGGGGTACGCGCTGGTCACCGGTCCGCTGCTGGAGGGGGTGATGCGGGGCGAGCCCCCCCGGCTCCCATTCGGCGCCTGGACCCAGGCGCTCCCGGCCGGGTTCGGGCTGGCGGGCGTGCTGGTCCTGCTCGCGACGGTGAAGGCCCTGGCGCAGTTCCTCCAGGGTGGGCTGCTGGGAGGGCTGGCGCAGCGGGTCCTCACCGATCTGCGCGCCCACTTCTACGCCCGGCTGTTGCGCACGCCCCCCCTGGCCCTGGAGGCGCGCCAGTCGGGAGAGCTGCTCAACCGCTTCACCGCGGATGTGGGGGCGGTGGAACACGCGGTGGGGGCTGCCCTTGGAAGCTACGTCCGCGACACCCTCCAGCTCGTCGCGCTGCTCGTCGTGTGCGCCACCATCGACTGGCGCCTGTTCCTGCTCACCTTCCTGGTGCTTCCCGGCGCGGTGCTCCCCGTGGCCCGCTTCGCCCGCTCCATCAAGCGCGCGGCCCGTCGCAGCCAGGAGGGCCTGGGAGATCTGGGAGCGCTGGGGGGCGAAGCGTTGGTGGCCCTTCCGGTGGTGCAGGCCTACCGCCTGGAGCCCGCCCTCCGAGATCGCTTCGAGGTCGCCCAGGCGCACTATCTCCAGCAGATGAAGCGCAGCCTGGCCCTGCGCGGCGGCGTCTCCCCCACGGTGGAGCTGTTGGGAATCGCCGGAACCGCGCTGCTGGTGAGCTGGGGCGCCGGCAGGGTCGCCGCCGAGCCCGCGCTGGCCGCGAGCCTGCTCTCGTTTCTCACCGCGGTGCTGCTGCTCTATGCGCCGCTCAAGTCCCTCTCCTCCACGTTCGGGCAGATGATGGCGGGACTTGCGGCTGCCGAACGCCTCTTCGAATCCCTCTCCGACGACGAGGTCGACGGCGCGGCGTCTGCCCCGGCCCGGGGCACGCCACCGGTCGACCTCCCGCCGCTCCGGGAAGGCCTGCGCTTCGAGGCGGTGCACGCGCGCTATCCCGATGGCCGGGTGGCACTGGACGGCCTCGAGTTGACGGTGGAAGCCGGCACCACCGTCGCGCTGGTGGGCGAGAGTGGGGGCGGCAAGTCGTCGCTGCTGTCCGTGGTGCTCGGCTTCCTCCCGCTGACGTCGGGAGGCCTGCACTGGGACGCGACGCTTCTGACTCAGGACCACGTCGCCGCGTTGCGCGGGCAGCTCGCCTGGGTGCCGCAGGATCCGGTCCTCTTCACCGGCAGCGTCGCAGAGAACCTGCGCCTGGCCGCTCCGGACGCGTCCGAAGCCGACCTGTGGCAGGCGCTCTCCGACGCGGGCGCCGACACCTTCGTCCGCGCCCTGCCCGGTGGGCTCGAGGCGCAGGTCGGGGAACGGGGGGCGCGCCTCTCGGGCGGTCAGCGCCAGCGGTTGTGCATTGCGCGGGCCCTGTTGGCGCAGCCGGCGGTGCTGCTGCTCGATGAGCCCACCAGCGCGCTGGACGCGGACGCCGAGGCCCGCGTCCAGGCGGGCCTTGACCGGCTGCGAGCAGGCCGCACCTGCCTGTTGGTGGCACACCGGCTGGCCACCGCGGAGAAGGCCGATCGCATCGCCGTCATCTCGGCCGGTCGGGTGGTGGAGTCCGGCAGCCCCGCGGAGCTCCGGGCGCGGGGTGGGGCCTACGCCCGGCTCTGGGCCGCGGCGATGGGAGCCGATGGACGGTTGGCGACAACGCCCTCGCCTGCCGGGCCGCCGACTCCGGTCCGAGGAACGGCTTGATCCTCCGGCCGGAAGATCAGGCAGGATGAGGACTTCCCCCGCGTCGCCCATGGTCCGTCCTGCCTTCAGCTTCCGGCCACTGCTCCTGGTGGCGCTCGCCCTCCCGGTGGTGTCGATGGGATGCCGTCATCTCGGGGACGCCGCGCCTGCGGTCGATGCGGCTGAGGGCCCGGGCCCGGCCTCGCGCACGGTCCGGCTGCAGCTGCTGGCGATCAACGACTTCCACGGCCAGCTCGAGCCGCCCGAGGGCCAGGGCGCCACGGTCCGGATCGCGCGGGGCGAGGGGCCCGACGCCCAAGTGGTGGCCGGCGGGCTGGCGCACCTCGCCGGTTGGGTCTCGCACCTGCGTGCCCAGGAACCTCACACCCTCCTCATCTCTGCCGGGGATCTGGTGGGGGCCTCGCCGCTGAGCTCGGCCCTCTTCCACGACGAGCCGACCATCGAGGCGATGAACGCGCTCGGGCTGGCACTGCACGCGGTGGGCAATCACGAGTTCGATGACGGGGTGGCCGAACTCAAACGCCTCCAGGAAGGTGGCTGCGGCCCCGAGCACTCCTGCGCGCACGGCGCCTTCGCCGGCGCTGACTTCCCCTTCCTCGCCGCCAATGTGCGGGACGCGTCGGGGGCGCCGCTGTTCGCGCCGGAGACCATCCTCGAGGTGGAGGGCATCCCGGTCGCATTCATCGGGGTGACGCTGCAGGGGACCCCGGCCATCGTCGATCGGCGGCGGGTGGCCGGCCTCACCTTCCTCAACGAGGTGGAGGTGGTGAACGCCCGGGTCGCCGCCCTGCGCGCGCGGGGCATCGAAGCGCTGGTGGTGGTGATCCACGAGGGTGCCGAGCACGACGGTCCCATCAACGCCTGCGAGGACGCGGAGGGTCCGATCATGCAGATCGCCGCCGCGCTCGACCCGGCGGTGGACGCGGTGATCAGCGGCCACAGCCACGCTGCCTACAACTGTGAGGTCGGCGGTCTCCCGGTCACGTCGGCGCAGTCTGCCGGCCGGGTTCTCACCCGGATGGTGCTCGAGCTCGATCGCGAAACCGGGGATGTGGTGAAGGCCCGGGCCGTGAACCTGCCGGTCCTGCGCGACCGCATCGATCCGGAGATGGAGGCGCTGGTGGCCCTGCACCGCCAACGCGTGGCCCCGCTGGAGCGCCGGATCGTCGGTGAGCTCGCCGGGCCCCTGCGCGCGCCGCGCCACGAGACCTCCGAGTCGGGCGAGAGCAGCCTGGGCAACGTGGTCGCCGATGCCTTCCTCGCCGCGACCCGCGATCCCGATGCGGGCGGCGCGGTGGTCGCGCTGGTGAACCCGGGAGGCCTGCGCGCGGACCTTCCCGCGGGACAGGTGGACTACGGGGCCGCCTTCTCCTCGAGCCCCTTCGGGAACTCGCTGGTGACCCTCACCCTCACCGGGGCGCAGCTCCGGGAGGCGCTGGAGCAGCAGTGGTCGGAGCAGAAGCAGCGGATCCTCGGGGCCTCAGAGAGCCTGCGTTATGCGTGGCGACCGGATCGGCCGCTGGGGCGCAGGGTCGTGCCCGAGAGCATCACCATCGACGGGGAGCCCCTGCGCGATGAGGCCTCGTACCGGGTGACCGTCAACAGCTTCCTGGCCGCCGGTGGCGACGGCTTCGTGGCCTTCACCCGGGGAACGGAGGTGTCCGGAGGACCGCAGGATCTCGACGCGCTGGTCGACTACCTCGCCGCGAACTCGCCGCTGACGCCGCCTCCGCTCGAGCGGGTCCGGATCGAGGCGCCCGCCGGGTCGCCCCCGGGTCCTCCAGCGGTTCCGCAGCCACCGCGCCCCCTCCGGGCTGACATGGCTCCCGACGCAGCGGTGGAGGGTCTTCCCCCGCGCCTGATCCGCTGAGACGCGCGCCTCCGCTTCCGGAGGCGAAGCGCCGCTCAACCACGCTCCCTGCCGCCTGCCTCCCTGCCCGCCGCCGGGCAGGAGCGCCGTTCCATGCACAGCTTCCCGCCGATCGCCTTCGGTCCGTCCGCGGCCGCGCGCCGGTCCACGACGGGTTGCCGGGACGATGGCCAGCGCGAGGGAGGAGCCGGGTATGGACGGACAGGTGGTGGTGGTCGCACCGGAGGGCGCGCTGGGTCGGGACCTCGTCGAGCGCCTGATCGCGCAGAAGCGGCCGCCCGTGGTCCTGGTCGACAACCCCTCCGAGGTGCTGGAGCACCTGCCCAAGGTGGCGGGGAGCGTGCGCTTCAACGGCCTGACCACCGGCCCGTGGGTGGATGCCTTTGATGGGGCCTCGGTCGTCATCAGCCTGGCGGGGGCGTTTCCCCGAAGTGGCGAGGCTCCGCACCTGCTGGAACAACGGCGGAAGATGGCCGGAAGACTGCTCGAGGAAGCGGTGAGTTCGGTACGTGTCGCCCCGCGGGTGCTGGTCGGAGCGAGCAGTCTGCGCATCCTGAACCCCGATGCATCACGGGGCGGAGCGCGCCCCCTGGACGAAGACGCTGCGCGCGGGACCGATGGCGCCGCTCGATCAGTGGCGGAGCTCGAGCGGGGGATTCTCTCCGCGCGTCAGTGGGGCACGCGGGCGGTGGTGGTGCGGATGGGGGTGGTCCTGGACCGCCGGGAAGGCGTGGTCCCCATCCTTCAGCGGAGGTTCGAGGCGCGTCTCGGCGGGCCGGTTCTCCCTCGCGGTGGCTGGTGGCCCTGGATCCACGTCAACGACGCGGTGGGCCTGTTGCAGCTCGCGGCCGACGAGAAGCGGAAGGTGGAGGGGGTCCTCCACGCCGTGGCGCCCATTCCTGCCACCAGCGCGCAGCTCTCCCAGGCACTGGGCGCGCGGCTCGGACGGGCCTCGTGGCTCCCCATCCCCCGTCGGTTGGCGCGGAGGAGGCTGGGAGACGATGCGGTCGCACTGCTTACCCGCGGGTCCCAGGTGGCCACCCGCGCGGGGACGTTGGGCTACCTCTTCAAGCATCCCACCATCGAGTCCGCCCTCGACGCTGCTCTGGGCGCCCCCACCCGTGAGCGGGCGTCCCGCCAGGTGGAGGCGCATCAGACGTGAGGCGTGTTCATCCGCGCTGACGCCGCAGGGCGCGATCACGCACGTACTGCACCAACGTCCGCGTGACGGGGTGGCCCATCTTGCGCTCCACGTCGAAGTAGACCGGTGAGCTGTTGAGTTCGAGGAACACCCAGTCGTCGCCGTCGTGGCGCAGGTCGATGCCCGCGAACTCCAGATGGCAGGCCTCCATGGCGCGACGACAAAGGGCGAGCACCGACTCGGGAACCTGCACCTCACGGTAGCTGCCGCCCTGCTGCGCGTAGGTCGGATCGCTGCGGTAGTCGAGGGTGCCCTCGGGGATGTCGACGGCCACCGCGGAGACGGCCTCACGCCCCACCAGGGTGATGCGGACGTCCTCACCCGGCACGAGCTCCTGAAAGGTCACCGGGGCGTTGCGGATCAGCTCCAGCTGCTCCATCGCCGCCGCGTCCAGCCGTCGCGCCAGCGCTCCTCCGATGAGGGGCTTGAAGATGACGTCCCCCACCTCGCGCTGAAAGGCACGGACCGCATCGGGATCGTTGCTGATGAGCGTGCGCGGCACCTTCCCGCCCAGCCTGCGGATGGACTGCAGCTGAAAGCTCTTGAACTGCTGCACGCTCGCGGCGTGCGGCGGGTTCACCAGCGGGATCCCGGCGTGATGCAGGTCCAGGAGCCAGCCCATGTAGAGGAAGCTCCGCTCGCCGGCGTTCATGTAGGCGGTGTGCCAGTCGTCGTAGAGCTCGAGCCTTCCTTCCTTCCGTAGGAAGGGCACGGAGGGCTGGGGGATGAAGCGCAGGATCGCAGCATCCAGCGGCCCCACGGGTTCCCCGGCGTAGTGGTACGCGCCGTCCACCAGACTCACGGGAACCTGCTCATCGAGCGCCGCGTAATCGATGAGGATCCCCTCGTCGCCAAGGCCCGCGAGGGTCGCCAGGTACGCCTGGGTGATCGCGTCGTTTCCTCCTCCAAACACTGCAACTCGCATGGTGGTCCCCGTTTTTTCAGTCGGCGCGCAAACAAACAGGCTCAGCCGCCAAAACCCGTTTTCAGCGAAACACGGGTGAGCCACCCAGCGCCAGCCCGGCTTGGCCCGCTGCGTCGTCGTGGCAGGGTCCGCGCCCTCAACCCAACCAACAGGGGGAAGCACATGACGCGGATTCAGTCGTTCGTGCAGTACGAGCTGCCCAAGCAGCTCAAGGGCGCCGACAGCGCAACGGCCACCGGCAAGCAGGCGGGGGCGGTCGAGAGCAAGCCCGTCGAGGCGAAGTCCATCGACGGGTTCGATCGCGGCGGCAACTTCACCACCGCGCTCGGTGAGGGCGGCTCCAATCCTCCGGGCCACGTCACCCTGGCCATCGGGGAGAACGGCGAGGGCCTCAACCTCCAGGGTGGCAACGGCGGCGGCAACTTCACCACCGCGCTCGGCGAGGGCGGCTCCAACCCGCCCGGCCACGTCACCCACGCCATCGGCGAGGACGGCTCCGGCACCGTCCAGACGTTCGGCGGCATCACCCTGCCCCAGCCTCCCAAGAAGGGCATCGAGCACACCCAGGCCTTGGGTGAGGACGGCGTGAACCCGCCGGACAACACCTGAGCTGACGTCACGTACCGCGCACAACCGGGACGCGTTGACCCTCCGTGGGGAGGGACGTCCCGAAGATTGCGCAACGGGCCGCTCTTCCGCGTGGAGGGGCGGCCCGTTTTGCGTTCGCTTCCGTGCGTGTCCCTCCACAAGCCCTGGCCCCCCCGACCGCGAAGCGTAAGCTCCGCGCCCGATGAGCCCGAACCTCGACGACCCGAACTTCCGCCTGCCGACCTCGGTCCGCCCGCAGGCGTACGCCTTTCACCTCCATCTCGACTGGGCCGCGGATCGCTTCCGCGGTGATGGCCGTGTGACGATCACCCTGGACGATCCCCAGGAAGAGCTCCTGCTCCACGGCATCGACCTGAAGATCAGCGACGCCACCTGGACCGACAGCGCGGGAAACGTGCTGAAGCTGGCGAGCTGCCGGACGGTGGCGGCGAGCGAAACCCTCGCGCTGCGCTTCGACGGTCCGCTGCGGCCGGGCGCAGGCACGCTGGTGCTTTCCTGGGAGGGCGCCTTCAGCAGCGGGTTGCGCGGCATCTATCGATCGGGAGAGGTGGTGAGCACGCAGTTCGAGGCCGCCGACGCCCGGCGCGTGTTCCCCTGCTTCGATGAGCCGGCGTTCAAGGCCACCTGGGAGCTGAAGCTGAGCGGCGTCCCCGAAGGCATGGTGGCCCTGGCCAACGGGGCGCTGGTCAAAGAGGAGACCCACGACGGCACCCGCACCCACACCTTCGCCAAGACCGAGGTGCTGAGCAGCTACCTCATCGCCATCGTCGCCGGCCCCCTGGTCGGCACCGAGGCCGAGGACGTCGAGGGCGCGCCGCTGCGCACCTGGGCACTTCCCAACAAGGCCCACCTCACCGGCTTCGGACAGGAGGTGGCGCGCAACGTTCTTCCCCGCCTCCGCGCGTACTTCGACCTGCCCTACGCCTTCGGCAAGGTGGACCAGGTGGGCATCCCCGACTTCGAAGCGGGGGCCATGGAAAACGCGGGGCTGGTCACCTACCGCGAGGTGGTGCTGCTGCTCGATCCGGACAACGCCTCGCTCCGCGTGCAGAAGCGCATCGCGGAAGTCGTCACCCACGAGCTCGCCCATCAATGGTTCGGCAACTGGGTGACCATGCAGTGGTGGGACGACCTCTGGCTCAACGAGGCCTTCGCCACCTGGATGGCCTACAAGATCGTCGACGGCTGGCGCCCCGAGTGGCGCGTGTGGCTCGACTTCGATGCCGGGAAGGCCAGCGCGCTGCACCTGGACGCGATGCGCTCGACGCACCCGGTGCGTGGAGAGGTCCGCAACGCCGCCGAGGCCGGAGAGAACTTCGACGCCATCACCTACGAGAAGGGCGGCGCGGTCCTGAGGATGATCGAGGGGTTCCTCGGTGAAGAGCCGTTCCGCGGTGGGATCCGCGCGTACATGCGCAAGCACGCCCGCGCCAACGCCACGGCCGACGATCTGTGGGCGGCCCTCGCGGCCTCTTCGAACCAGCCGGTGGGGGAGCTCGCCGATGCCTGGCTCTTCCAGAGCGGCTTTCCCCTCATCACGCTCAGCATGGAGGGCGCCTCGCTCAAGCTCTCACAGCGGCGCTTCTTCTCCGCACCCGGGATCGCCGATGACACGCGTTGGCCGGTGCCCATGGTGCTGCGCTGGGCGGACTCCGAAGGCACCGTCACCGAGACCCGCTTCGTCCTCCGCGAGGCCGAGCAGACCCTCGCCCTTCCGCGGACCCCGCAGTGGGTCTGCGGCAATGCGGAGGCCTCGGGCTTCTACCGCGTGGCCTACTCCGAAGCGCTTCACACCGCGCTGGCCAACGCCCGCGAGACCCTGCGCCCGGCCGAACGCGTCGCGCTGCTCTCGGACACCTGGGCGCTCGTCCGCAATGGCACCTACGAGGCCTCGGCGTTCCTGGCCCTCGCCGAGCGTTTCGGGGATGAGACCGACGAGGCAGTGCTCGAGGAGCTGGTGAACCGGCTGGGATTCATCGAGGCACGCCTCGTCGATGAGGCTCACCGTCCGCAGCTCCGCGCCTTCATCAGCCGCCTCCTGGGACACCAGCTCCAGCAGGTCGGGTGGGACGCAGCTGCGGGTGAGTCGGATGGGACGCGCCTGCACCGCAGCCACCTGGTGCGCGCCATGGCCGGGATCGCGCGTGACGAGCAGGTTCTGGGAGAGGCCCGCGCCCGCTTCGACCGGCTGCTGTCGGGCGACAACGCGGCACTCGAGGCGAACCTTCGCGACACCGTTGCCCACGCCGTCAGCGCGGCGGGAGATGCCGCCCTCTTCGACACCCTGGAGACGCGCTTCCCCAATGAGGCCGATCCGGCGGTCCAGCGCCGGCTGCTGCTTGGCCTCACCGCGTTTGAGTCCGAGCCCCTGTACCGTCGGGCCCTGGACCGCTTCTTCGCGGGCGGGGTGCCGATGCAGGATGCGGCGTCCTTCGTCACCGGGCTGATGGCAAACCGCGAAGCGCGCCCCTCCACCTTCGCCGCACTCCGCGAGAAGTTCGAGGTGGTGCGGGAGCGCTCCGGGGCCGCGCCGATGATCCTCCGCCGCATGATCGAGGCCCTGGGTCTCGTCGACACCTCCCGCGAGCTCGAGGACCTTCGGGCGTTCTTCGGCGCCACGCCGCTGGGCGATCTCAAGCAGGCGGTGGCGCAGACCCTCGAGCGGGCCGAGCAGCAGGTGGAGCTGGTGGAGCGGGCGCGGCCGGCGGTGCACGCCTGGCTCGAGGCGCGCGGCTGAGGACGCGCTGTCAGCGGAGCAGCGCGGGCTTCGACGTCCGCCTGCTCCGCGGTCCTTTGGGCGCGCTGCTCAGGAACGGTCGAGGGGATGCCCGAACCAGTGGGGATCCCGCTGACGCTCCATGAGGCGGGCCAGATCCGCGGCGCCGGGCTCCTCAAACACGGGGAGGTCTTCGGGCAGGCTCAGCGCGGCAGTGAACTCGGCATGCCGCTCACGCAGGACGTCGTCGAAGGCCGACTGCTGCCCCACCCGTTCATGCGGTCGCGCCAGGGTCGCCAGCATCCCCATCGCGCGGTAGCCCAGCTCCAACGCGAACTGCTCGGAGGCGCGCTCCACGACCTCGTCCGGGAGCCCGGCCGCCGGTTCGCCCTGCAGCAGCGTGGTGAGCGCCTGCTGAAAGGTGCCCTTCGGATTCAGCGCGCCCAGGCGTGCGTCCGCGCCCTGCAGAAGGGTCTGCTGCTGGAGTCCCAGCTGGTCGTTTCCGAGCAGGATGAGCTCAGAGCGCAGCGCGCCCTCGACCCCGGCGGCCTGGGCGTAACTGGAGAAGGCCTCTCGCAGCATGGGGACGTCCGCCGGGAGCGCGTCGACGTAGCGCGCAGCCGCCTCCGGCCCCTTCCCCAGCGCGTCGACCAGGCCGCTGAGGCGCGGGCTCAGGCTCGCGAACAGATCGCGGTGGGCCCGGTCCAGGAGCTGCTGGACACCCGCCCAGGTCCCGGCCAGTGCCGCGTCCAGCCCGCTCGCTGCGAGGGGGCTCTGGCCCTGCGCCGTGCGCGGCGCGTTCACCTCTTCCAGCGCGTTGCGCACCAGTTCCTCACGGTGCGCCTCGAGCTCCGGCCCCACCGGCTCTTCGCCGCGCGCCACGCAGCCGAGTCCGGCGCCCGCCCAACCCGCAAAGGTGGGCCAGGTCGCGTCCTGCCGCCCCAGATGACGCGCGAGCCCCTCGGAGAGCCGGGTCCAGGTCTGCACCATGGCGCGGTTGCGCGCGCCCGCATCGGGAACCGCAGCGATGGCCCGCAGTTCGTTGGTCCCGGGAACGCCCTGAACGCCACGGGTGCCTCCCGCATGCGGAGGAGGAAGCAGGGCGGGTCCCCGGGTCGGTCGGCTGCCCTCGAAGGCGGAATGATCGTGCGTCCGGGAGGGCTGCTCGGGGTTCGGGCGCTCCGCCGATCCGGTCTGTCTCTGCCCGGTTCTGGCGCTGCCACCGGGACCCTGGGGCCCCGTCCGAATCCGACTCATGGGGTCATTATCTCCGTCACCTTCCGAGGGTTGCGTCCGTGCGGGAGGAAAGCCCGCGCTGTCCATTCCGAAGGTAGAGTTGTGTTCAGGCCCGACCTCCAGCGCAGATCGGGCTGTCATCTCCATGTCCCTGCCCCGGCTTTCCATGAAGGTGCACATCCTCTTCCCGCTGCTCGGCGTGATGGTGTTCAGCGGCTGTCCGGAAGGACCCGATGGCCCCGCTCCGCCCGACGCCGGGGACCTCGAGCTACGCGAGCCGATGGAAGCGCCTGCGGGGACCTGGACGTACGTGCCCTTCCTGCGCACCCGCTGCATGAGCGGGAGCCCCGCCGGCCTGGGGATCAACCTGTCTCCCGACTCCGACCGGCTGTTGATCTATCTCCAGGAAGGCGGCGCCTGCTGGGATGCCCTGAGCTGCCTGATGACCGTCAACGTCGACGGCTTCAGCCAGGGGGACTTCGACGCGTTCATCCAGTCCCGGGGGCGCCGGGGCCACTTCAACCGGGACGATCCCAGCAATCCCTTCGCGGACTGGAACCACGTCTTCGTCCCCTACTGCAGCGGGGACGTGCACGGGGGGGCCAACCCCGAGGGCCCCGGCGGCCGCATCCATATGGGCGCGCGCAACATGGATCAGTTTCTGGAGCGGATCCTGCTCACCTTCCCGCACGTGCGGCAGGTGGTCCTCGCCGGCTCCAGCGCAGGCGGGGTCGGGGCCGCGTTGAACTTCGATCGGGTGCAGCGCGCGTTCGGAGAGGTGCCGGTGTCGTTGCTGGATGACTCGGGACCGGTGATGTCGGACACCTACCTGCGGCCCTGCCTGCAGCAGGTCTGGCGCGACGCCTGGAACCTGGACGCCTCCCTTCCCGAGGACTGCGAGGTCTGTCGAAGCGGCTCCGGCGGCCTCAGCGAGGCCCTCCGGTTCGTGGCCCGGAAGTATCCGGACCGGCGCATGGGCATCATCCTCAGCAACCGGGACAGCATCTTCCGTAACTTCTTCGGCTTCGGCGCCGGGGAGTGCACCGCCTGGGAGCCGATGGACGGGGTGACCTTCCGTGAGGGCTCCATGGAGCTGCGCGACACGCTCCTCGCCGAACATCCCAACGTCCGGATCTACATGATGGACAGCGAGCACCACGTCTGGCTCTGGCAGACGCCTTTGAGCCGGCTGGTCAATGACGGGGTGCCCCTCTCCACCTGGATTCAGCAACTGGTGGAGGGTGATCCCGGATGGGATCACGTCGGTCCGTGAGCGGCGGGGCGGGCGTTCATTCCCGGAAGGAGCGTCCTCGGTGACGCCGCCCCGGGGGCGGGCGGGCAGGCGCCGAAACTCCGACGCGCGCTTGTCCGCAGGTCCGGTGGGGCCCACCTCAAGGCCGAGGTTGAAGCGCGGGGGCGGGTCATTCGCAGCAGGCGAACGGCCGCATTGCTCCGCATCCGTGGCGCGCCGACCTGCGCGGGTTCTTCAGTGGGCAGGACATCGCTGATCGTCCTCCCGACACCGCGCTCCGCCGGGCGCCGCATCACGGCCGGCCGGAGGAGTGCGATGAGGTGGGGACAATGGAGCTGGGCGATGGTGGCGCTGGTCACCGGTTCGGTCGGGTGCGCCACGGCCCGTGAGGCGCCACCCGAGCTGGTGGAAGCGCGTCAGGCCGTGGAGGCGCTCGAGGTCCCCGAAGAGAGCCTCGCGGCGCGGGACGCCGATGCCGCCCGTCGCCACCTCCGCGCCGCGGAGTGCGGCCTGGTGCTCGACCGTGACACCCGGGAGATCGAACAGCGTGCCCGGCGTGCACAGAGCTTCGCTGCGCGGGCCGAGCGCGAGGAGGAGCGCGCGCGCTTCGGGATGGGTGCCATGGACGCGAGCGACACCGCGATCGGTGGCTCGGGTCAGGCCGGCTCCGCCATCGGAGGTTCGGGGTCGGCGGTGCAGCCGGACGGGGTCACCTGCAGCTGTCAGTGCGCGCCCGGGCAGGAAGGCATCGGCGGGTCCGGCGAGCCTGCGGAGGATGCATTGGATGCACCGGCGCCGGGCACGGTCCCCGAACCCAACGTTCCGGTTCAGCCCGGTGAGGAGGGGGTCGGCGGCAGCGGGCCTCCCGATCCTCCGACCCCGCTCGAGAACGATCCCTACCCCCTCGACTACGAGGAGCAGCTCCACGGGCCGCCTCCCGGCATCCCCGCCCAGGACCTGCCGATTCCACCCGATGAGAACGGGTTCGCCCCGGACACCGGGCCCATCGACTGAGGCTGCCCAGGCGGTATCGAGCGAGGCGGAGCGACGCCACCCACGAGGCATCTTCGCCGCGCCCCTGGCGTCAGTCCGAAGTGGGCTGTCCCGTCGCCAGGTCGTAGAGCGCGGAGCCCATCGCCGAGAGCGGCATCACGCGGGAGGCGCCCCCGATGGCTGCGGCCTCGCGGGGCATCCCGAAGACCACGCTGCTCTCCTGGTCCTGCGCGAAGGTGAAGCCGCCGGCCTGGCGGATGGCCAGCATGCCGCTGGCCCCGTCGCGCCCCATGCCGGTGAGCAGAACGCCCAGCGTCCGATGCCCGGCGTGGCGGGCGGCGCTTTCGAAGAGCACGTCCACCGACGGGCGGCATCCGTGGCGTTCGGGGCCATCGTTCTGCACCAGCCGGCCCTCGGAGAGCATGAGGTGACGACCGGCAGGGGCCATGAGGATCTGCCCCTGTCCCCGCGGCGGGAGGGGCTCCTTGTCCCGGACCATGCGGACCGGGAGGCGGACGCGGGTCTGCAGCCACTCCGCGTAGCTCTGAGCGAAGGGTTCGCCGATGTGGAGCACGAAGATGATCGGCAGCGGGAAGTCCGGAGGAAGCACGCGGAAGACTTCGGACAGGGCGGTAGGGCCACCGGTCGAGGCGCCGACCACCACCAGCCGGTAGGGTCCCCGCGGGTCGCGCGCCTCCCCCCGGCCATCGGGACGGTAGCGTTCCGGGTGTCGACCCTTGGGGTGGGTGATGACCCGGACCCTCGCGACGAGGCGGAGGGTGCCCACCAGCCGCTCCTCCCATTCACCGGGAGGCTCCAGTCCGGTCGGCTTCTCCATCACCTCCACCGCGCCGGCCTGCAGCGCGTCGTACGTCCGGAAGAGCGCGCCGCGATTGGCGGAGGCCGAGACGATGAGGATCGGGGTCGGGCAGTGGGCCATGATGTGCTCGGTGGCCTGAAGGCCGTTCATCCCCGGCATCATCATGTCGAGCGTCACCACGTCGGGGCGCAGGCGCTGGCACAGCTCGACGCCGGTGCGCCCATCCCGGGCCTCACCCACGACCTCGATGCCGGGCGCCGCCCGGAGCACCGACACCATGTGCGTCCGGACAATGTCCGAGTCCTCGACGACCAACACCCGCATCCTGCGCGCCTCGCTCACCGTCCCACGCGTCACGCCGATGGCAGCCTCTTCAGACCGGCCTTGCCACCCCGACGGTTTTTCCTTACGAGACCTTATCCCGCTTTGGTGCCGCGGAAACCTGCAGGCAGAGCGGCCAGGCCGATCGGACCCCGGAGGTCCGCGTTGGGCTTGACCTCGCGGGACCTCACCACCGCCGGTTTCCCGGCGCGGAGTCCTGATGTCCCAAGATGACCAGGGCGGCCGTCTTCCCCGCCGATTCATGGGGCCCGACGCCCTCACCGACCTCCTCGCGATCGCGGGCAGCCGCTTTGACGCCGACGGCGCCTGGGTGGTGCTGAGCACCGCGCATCGCGAGGGCAGAACCGCTGGAGAGGCCATCCCCGCCCTCTTCGACGGCGAGCCCCGCATCAGCTCCCCGGACCATGCGCGCCTGCTGTACGGCAACCTGCTCGCGCTCTGGGACTTCCTCGAGGCCGGGCTCACCCCGCCGCTGGGCCCCGACGCCGGCGAGACCGCCGCGCCCCCACCCCGTCCCCGCGCCACGCCGGCCCCCGAACCCTTCGGGGAGGCGACCCCGGACGCGCCCTGGATCGAGCGGGCCTGGCAGCATCTGGAGGACGACGCGAAGTCCCGTACCCGCCTCCAGCACATCTTCGAAAACCGGCAGGATCCCCTCCTCGAAGCGCTTGACGCCGCGGGGCTGAGCGACCCAGGCTATGCCGTCGCCCGGTTCCTGGTGTTTGAACTCTTTGCCTTTCTGGAGCTGGGTCGACCGGGACAAGGGCGTACCGTCGATGGACGAGCGCTCGAACGCCCGGTCCCCGAGGGTTCCCCTCCCCCGCCTGCGCTCTCAGCGTACGTGGAGGAGTCGCTCCTCGAGGCGGCAGACGAGGACGAAGCGCCTTCCGAGGCGGAGCTGGCGCAGGTGCGTGAGCTCAGCCATCGGGCGCTGTCGGCTCTTTGCATCGCATACGGGGGCTTCAGCCAGCCCTCTGAAAGGACGTCATGATGCGCGATAACGGCGACGGCTCGGGCGGCAGACGCAACAAGAGCTGGCGGGAGATCGACGCGGGTCGCGGCCGCAGCCGCTCTCACAGCCGGCACGATGACCCGGCCCAGCAGCGGATCGAGCGCAGCGCGAGCTACGAGAAGTACAAGAAGGCGGCGGATGCCCTCTTCACCGGTGGCGAGCTTCCCGAGGCCCTGGCCAAGACCTTCGACCCCGAGGGCAAGCGCAAGGCGCAGAAGGAGGCACGGGCGAAGCTCTCCGAGCTGGACCGCCGGGAGTGGGTCCCCGCCGTGGTCGAGTATCTGGAGAAGTACCCGGAGCTGCCCGAGGACGCCTACTTCCTGGACCAGCTGCTGGATCACCCCCGCGAGCGCGTGGTCGGCAAGGCCCTGGCCCAGCTCGAGGACATGACCGAGGCCGGGCGACTGCCACGGGAGAAATGCCCCCATTCGCTGACCCAGCGCCTCAAGTCGCTGGAGCTGACCAGCATGGATCCGGAGATTCAGGGGCGCGCCAAGGCGCTCCGCGAGCGCGTCGAGGCGTGAGCTTCCGCGCGGGAAACTGATTGACGCCGGTGGGCGGCCGGCAGGAGGGTGACATGCCTCCATGCACGAGCCGCCCCATCCCCCGGAGGAACCGATCGCCGCGTCGGCCGGCTCCCACGGGGGTCCGCAACATCGGTCCAAGGATGCCCCGCACCCGCTCACGGCAGGGCTCGCGCTCGCCGCCCTGGGCGCGGTCTACGGCGACATCGGCACCAGCCCCCTCTACGCGCTGCGCGAGTGCTTTCACGGGGTCAACGGCATCAGCGTGACGCGGCCCCATGTCCTGGGGGTGCTCAGCTGCATCATCTGGTCGCTCATCCTGGTGATCAGCGTGAAGTATCTGGCCTGGCTCATGCGCGCGGACAACCGCGGCGAGGGCGGCATCCTGGCGCTCATGGCCCTGGTGATGCGCCGGAGCGAGGCGCAGGGAGGGACGCTGCGAAGGGGCGTGCTGCTGGTCGGGATCCTGGGCGCCGGTCTGGTGTTCGGTGACGGCATCATCACCCCGGCGGTCTCGGTGCTCTCCGCCGTCGAAGGCCTGAGCGTCGCCACGGATACCCTCAACCCCTTCGTGGTCCCCATCGCGCTGGCCATCATCGTCGTTCTGTTTCTCCTGCAACGATATGGCACCGGCAGGGTCGGCCGCGCCTTCGGTCCGGTGACCCTGATCTGGTTCCTCACCCTGGCGGTGATGGGGGTTCATTCCCTCGCGCAGAACCCGGACGTCCTGCGCGCCGTCAACCCCGCCTGGGCGCTGGGATTCGTCACCGGGAACGGGATGACCTCGCTGCTGGTGCTCGGCTCGGTGTTCCTGGCGGTGACCGGTGGCGAGAACCTCTACATGGACATGGGGCACTTCGGCGCCCGCCCCATCCGGCTGGCGTGGTTCACCATCGTCCTGCCCTCGCTCCTGCTCAACTACCTCGGGCAGGGCGCGCTGCTCCTGCGGGATCCCCTGGCCGCGTCCCATCCCTTCTATGCGCTGGCCCCCGGGTGGGCGCTGCTT
Organism: Myxococcaceae bacterium; assembly: GCA_035304185.1. Classification (GTDB taxonomy): domain Bacteria; phylum Myxococcota; class Myxococcia; order Myxococcales; family Myxococcaceae; genus DATGQN01. The sequence goes on along the minus strand of DATGQN010000012.1, from coordinate 4,879 downwards.
CCGCTGGTGGGGCTGGCCATGGTCGCCTGCGCCATCGCGAGCCAGGCGGTGATCTCCGGCATCTTCAGCCTCACCCGACAGGCGATCCAGCTGGGCTACGTCCCCCGCATGAACGTGGTGCACACCTCCGAGCAGGAGATCGGACAGGTCTACGTTCCGGCCATGAACTGGGCCCTGCTGACGGGGGTGGTGGCGCTGGTGCTGGCCTTCGGAACCTCGAGCGCGCTCGCGGGGCTCTACGGGGTGGCGGTGAGCATCCTGATGCTGCTGGGGACGCTGTTGGGCTTCATGGTCTACCGCCAGCGGTTCGGCTGGCCGCTGTGGGCGGCGGTCGCGCTGGTCGGCCTCATCCTGGTGATCGAGGTCTCCTTCGTCAGCGCCAACCTCCTCAAGATCTTCGACGGTGGCCTCATCCCCCTGATGGTGGCGCTCGCCATCTTCACCCTCATGACCACCTGGAAGCGCGGGCGGAGGATCCTCTCCGAGCGGACGCGGGGCGCGGCGATGCCGCTCAGCACCTTCCTGGACAACCTGCGCGACCATCCTCCGCTCCGCGTCCCGGGCACCGCGGTCTTCATGACCGGCAACGCCGACGGGACGCCCACGGCGCTGCTCCACAACCTCAAGCACAACAAGGTCCTGCACGAGCGGCTGATCTTCCTCACCATCCGTGCGCTCGAGGTGCCGCGGGTTCCCGCCGAGGAGCGGATGCACATCGAGGAGCTGGCCGAGAACACCTGGCGGGTCGTGGTCCAGCACGGCTTCGTGGAGACCGTGACCATGCCGCGCATCGTGCGGATGGCCACCCAGAAGGGGCTCGCACTCGAGATGATGCAGACCACCTTCTTCCTCGGGCGGGAGACGCTCATCCCCACCAAACGCCCGGGGATGGCCCTGTGGCGGGAGAGCCTCTTCGCCCTCATGAGCCGCAACGCGCGCTCGGCGACGGCGTACTTCAAGCTGCCGCCCAACCGCGTGGTGGAGCTGGGGACCCAGGTCGAGTTGTGACCCGGCCGGGAGATCGGCTCCAATGCGGGTGGCGCACCGGTCCGGCTCGGTGTGCCCCGGGCGCCGATCGTCGGCCTGTCCACCAGAAGTCCCTTCCCGCCTCCGGCGCTGACCCGGGATGCGTCCCAAGCGTCACCCACCGGCCCGGCCGTCCGCCCAGGCGGCCGTTTGCCCACCGGTTCGAATAAGAAGCCCCCTGATTCGTCGGGGGCGCCATCGTCTTCGCACCTCCGATCCCTGGAGTCGTTTCATGGCCCGCATCGCTCATCTCGCCTACCTCCTGGTTGCCGTCGGCACGCTCCCGGCCCTTGCCCAATCCGGCTACAGCGAGCCCCCGCTTCCCGGTGACGCATCCGAAGCCTGGGACGCGCCCCCCGAACCGTTCGACGAGGAGCCCGAGGCGGAGGACGAGGAAGGTGAGGACGCGGAGCAGGTCCCCGGGGCGGCGGCCGGCCCGGCGAATGAGGAGGAGGCCCGCGCCTTCGAGGCCTACCTGCAGGAGCTCGAGTCCGACCGGGAAACGTCCGACGCCCCCCTGACCGGGATCTCCGAGGACGCATCCGGCTCCACACCCGCCACACCGGCCGTGGCCACCGGATCCCGGCCGGCGGACGCTGGGGTGTTCGTCGCCCAGAACCCGTACGTCTCCCTGACCATGGACGTGGGTGGGGCGGCGCGGAACTCCGAGACCTCGACCATGGTCGACTTCGGGCTGCGCTTCGAAGGGGACCGGGGCGGTCTGCTCATCACCTTCGGTGGTCGCATCCAGGACCGGGTGATCGGTGGCGTCGGATCCAGGGAGACCTACTCGGTGTTCTCGCTCGAGCCCACCTTCGCGGTCATCGCCGAGGAGAACCTCCGCTGGCGCCTGCGGGGCGGCTGGTCGGTGGCGCTCAACGACCGGGTCAGTATGTCCGGCATCTCGCTCGGCTCGTCGCTGGTCGTTCACATCGCCGGGCCCGTGGATTTCGAGGCCGACGTCCACCTCACCCCCTTCCCCTTCCTCCGGGCCGAGGCCAAGGCCGCCTTCGCCCTCCACTTCGGCTTCGTGTCGCTGCGGATGGGCTGGATGGGCTCGAACCTCACCGACCATGGCCTGGGGACCGGTTCGTCGAACGCCCCCATCCGGACCTCCTTCAGCGGCGCCTACCTCGGGGCCGGTCTGCACTTCTGAGCCTCCCCCGACGCAATGGGCACCGGCCCTGAGCGTCCCCAGCCCGTCTTCCCGAGCCCGTCTTCTCCCTCCCCCGGAGTCCCCCATGGCCCGCCTCGCCCCCCTGACGCTGCTGCTGTCCGCCGCCGCGCTGCCGGTCGCAGCGCAATCCCCTGTTCCGGCTCGGGGTGCATACGAGGAATGGGCGACCCCTTCGGACTTCCAGGAGCTCGCGCCTCCCGCCCCGCCAGCCGTGCCGCCTCCGTCTGCCTCTCCGACGCCGGGGGAGCCGTCCGCGGAGGGCTGGGCGACCCCTACGGACTTCCAGGAGCTCGCGCCCCCCGCCCCGCCACCCGCGCCCGCCCCGCCGAACCCCCGGGCACAGGCCGCAGCGGAGCAGGTCCGGGCGGCCCGGGCCGAGGCCCTCGCCGCTGAGCAGGCCGCCCGCATCGCCCGGGAACGCGCGGAGGCTGCGCTGCAGGCCCTGCAGATCGCCGAACGGGATGCCCGCGCCGCACGTCAGGCGGTCGAGGTGACCGAGGATCGCATCCGGGCCGAGCAGCAGCTGCGCGCTGCCGAAGAGCAGGCGCGTGCGGCAGAAGAACAGGCCCGCGCGGCGGAACAGGCCCGGCGCGCCGAGCAGTTCCGTCAGGCCGAGCAGGCCCGGATCCAGGCGCAGGTGCTCCGGGAGCAACAGCTCCGCCAGGCCGAACACGCGCGGCTGACGGAACAGGCGCGGCGTGAAGCCGAGCTCGAGGTCCAGCGGGCCCGACACCAGCAGGAGCGGGCCGAGGCCGAGGCCCGGCGTGAGGCCGAAGAGGCGGCTCGGGAAGCCGAGCTCGAGGCTGAGGCCCAGACGGCCGCCAGCGCAGAGGCGGAGGCCGGGTACGCTGGGGCGGAGGTCACCTACGCGCCGCAGTCATACGGGCACAGCGAGGTGAGCAGTTCCTATAGCGAGCTCGCCGAGAACCCCTTTCTCAGCCTGACCGCGGACGGCGCCGTCGTGGATCGCGACCGCGACGTCGGGGTCTACAACCTGGGGCTGCGCTTCGAAGGGGATCGCGGAGGGCTGCTGGCCACCATGGGCGGGCTGTCCACCGGATCCGGAGAATGGCGCTACTTCACCATCGAGCCGACCTTCGCAATCGTCGCCACCGAGAACTTCCGTTGGCGCGTCCGCGCCGGGTGGTCGTCGGCCTTCACCCGGAACGTCTCCATGTCGGGCTTCTCCGGCGGTGGCTCGATGGTCATCCACATCGGCGGTCCGGTGGATCTCGAGCTCGACGGCCACCTGACGCTGGTGCCCTTCTTCCGTCTGGACACCACCGCCGCCTGGGCGCTCAACTTCGGTGGCCTGTCGCTCCGCGCGGGATGGCGCGCCACCTACCTGAACGACCTGGGCCACGCGAACGGCTACCAGCGGCTCCACTCGGGATACTTCGGGCCCTACCTGGGCCTGGGACTCCACATGTGACGTGAACGCGGTGGGTCGCAGTGAACCCGCCGCCCCTCCCGCCCTCACAGACGCTTGGCAGCGGCTACGGGCTGGCGCAGTCTCTGCCGCCATGGACACGCACCCCGAGCAGCCGGCCGATCGAGTGCCGGCGACGACGCCTCCCGACGCCCTCTCCGACGCGGCGTTCGCTGCATTGGTCGAGCGGGCACGGGCGCAGCACCAGGCGGATCTCAAGGCACCTCCCGAGCCCGTCGAGGAAGTCCCTCCCGACCACCTCCACCGGATCCCTGCGGCGGATTCGCCCGCCTACGCTGAGCTTCGCGCCGCGGGGGAAGCGGCCCTCTCGCGGGGAGAGGTGGCGGCGCTCATCGTGGCCGGAGGCGCCGGGACCCGCTTCGGCGGCGCGGTGAAGGCCCTGGTGCCGGTCTATGGGGAGGCCACCTTCCTGGACCTCAAGCTCGAGGACGCCCGCCGGGCAGGCCAGGCGGCGGGACGGGATGTGCCGGTCGCCATCATGACCAGCGCCATCACCGATGGGCCCATCCGCGACCATCTGCGCGCTGCCTTTCCCGGGGCGCCGATCCACTGCTTCCGCCAGCGGATGCTGCCGCGGCTGACGCCGGAGTGGAGCCGCTTCGAGCCCGAGGACCCCAACGAGGCCATGGCGCCGGGCGGCCACGGCGACGTCTTCCGGGCGCTCGTTCAGAGCGGGGTGGGGGCGACCCTGTGGGAGCAGGGCGTGCGCGTGCTGTGCTTCTCCAACGTCGACAACCTCGCGGCGCAGATTGATCCGGTGGTGGTGGGCCTCCACCTGAAGCTCGGGGCGGACATGAGCGCCGAGGTCACGCCCCGCTTCAACGCCCAGAGCGGCAAGCCGGACGTGGGGGCCGCCCCGGTGCGCCGGGGAGCCCGGATGCTGCTCATCGAGCAGGTGGATCCGGAGGCACACCGCACCATCTCCACCAACAACCTCCACTTCCAACTCGAGCCCCTCCTGAACCGGGCCCTGGAGCTGCCCTTCCGGGTGGCGAAGAAGCAGGTGGGTGGGCAGCCCGTGCTGCAGCTCGAGCAGGTCACCGCCGAGGTGACCCACCTCACCGATGCCGACGCCGCCCCGGTCCTCTCCACCGCGTTCATCGAGGTGGAGCGGGAGGACCCGCAGACCAGCCGCTTCGAGCCGGTGAAGGTTCCCGACGATCTCCCCCGGGTGAAGGAGCGGCTCCGGACCCGCCTGGCCCCTCCGGCCTGAAAGTCGGGGCGCC
>DATGQN010000011.1:0-2094 GCA_035304185.1 Myxococcaceae bacterium | reverse complement strand
GGGCTCGCGCCCAATCCGGCACTCCTCCCCGAACGCGCGGTGAGCGGCGACCTGGGCGTGGCATGGGAGACCCGGGTCATCGAGGCCAGCGTCACCGCCTACTACGGCCTCTACGAGAACCTGATCACCTACGAGTTCTTCCCGCCCAATCTCCCGCGTCCCTACAACGTGCCCGGTGCCGACGTGGGAGGCACCGAGTCGACCCTCCGCTTCACGCCCTGGCGCTTCTTCGCGGCGGAGGCGAACTGGACCTGGATGCGCACGCGCGACCTCCGGGAGGACCCCCGCTATCACCTGAAGGCGCTGCCCTATCGCCCCGAGCACCGCGGCCACCTCCGCCTGGAAGGGGGACCGCAGGTGTTGAGGGTGCACGCCACGCTCGAGGCCCAGAGCGCGCAGTTCGCGAGCCGCGATCACCGCACGGAGATTCCCGCCCGGGCCCTGGTGCATGCCGGCATGACCTGGAGGACGGGCTCCGCTGCGCTTCCCCTCGAGCTGGTCTTCGAAGCCCGCAACCTCACCGATGCCCGCGTCCACGACCTGGCCGGGTATCCCCTTCCCCCCCGCGCGTTCCACCTCTCGCTCCGGGCACACACCGGCGCGGGAGGAGGGGCCCGCACAGAATGATGACCCCCACCATGAGGAACTCCCTGATGACCCTCTCTTCAACCTCCAAGGCCCTGTGGATGGCCCTGGCCTGCGTGGGCGCGCTCGCGTTCAGCGGCTGCGTGAGCTCGGCGGCGGATTGTGCGCCCGGCCTCGAGTCCTGCGGTTCGGCCTGCATCGATCCGATGAATGACAAGGCGAACTGCGGCGGGTGCGGGATCGCCTGCGGAGCCCTGCAGATCTGCACCGAAGGCGTCTGCGGTTGCCGCGAAGGCACCACCGACTGCAACGGCGCTTGCGTGGCGACCGAGAGCGATGGCCAGCATTGCGGCGCCTGCGGCAACGTCTGCGGCGAGCTCGAGGTCTGCGCGGATTCGACCTGCGTCCGGGCGGCCTACGGGCTGGTGGGCATCTGCGGCTCCAACGCCACGGTGGTGGGGCTCTCCGATGCCGGGGATGCCGGAGCGCCGGTGGCGACCGGCGTGACCGGGCTGCAGGCGATCGGCCAGTACGAAGGCAATCCCCTCGTCTCGACCTATGGAAACCAGATCCTCCAGTACAACGCCTTCCTCGCGCCCGTCGGTGAGCCGCTGACCACGGGAGGGTCGCCGATGGAGGTCCTGGCCGATCCTCCGTACCTCTACGCGGTCGCCTCCCTCGACAACACGCTGCACATCTTCGAAGCCGGTGGGGCGGATGCGCGGGGCGGGTACAGCTTCAGCTCCGTGGGCGCGCTCAACTTCGGTCCCAACACCAGCCCGCAGGACATCGCCCGGATCGGTGAGACGCTCTACGTGCCCCTCTACGGAAACCTCATGTCCGAGCCCGAGGAGGATCCGGGACACCGGATCGCCGTGGTGGACATCAGCGATCGCACGCAGCCGCAGGTCGTCTCGCACATCGATCTGCGTGGGCTCGATCTGATGCCGTATGCGGACGCCCAGCCGCGCGCGACCCCGCACGGCATCATCGTGCACCGTGAGCACCTCTACCTGCCCCTCAACAGCTACCAGCCGAGCTACACCCCCGGCGGCCCGGGCATGCTCGCCAAGGTGGACCCGGTGAGCGGAGAGGCCACCACGGTGGTGCTCGATCCCGATGGCTGCGAGAACGTCTACGACCTCGTCGCGGTGGGCGACATGTTGGTCGCCAGCTGCGCCGGCAAGGCGGTCTACGATGCGGCGTGGAACACCGTGGCGGTGGAGAAGTCGGCCATCGTGCTGCTGGACGTGAACGACGCCCACGTGGAGACCTATCCGTTCGTCTGCACCTCCGAGGACTGCCCGCTCGCCAAGGCCGGCCGCATGGCGGTGAAGGGCGAGCAGGTCTACATCTCCGACGAAGCCGGTCGGGTGGTCATCCTCGCCGTGGGGCCTGAGGGCTTCACCGAGGTCCGGGGCTTCAGCGCCGAGGCGCCCAAGGAGCCGCTGCAGCTCTGCTACGGAGGGACGTACAACAACGTCGCCGACCTGGTGGCGCTGCCGTGAG
>DATGQN010000010.1:0-15609 GCA_035304185.1 Myxococcaceae bacterium | reverse complement strand
CCGGACTCAGTTCTTCTGGAATCCGTACTTCGCATCGAGGGTCTCGATGCAGCCCTCGAGGACGTCGAGACCGACGTTCGCCTCGTCCTCAGTGAGGACCAGGGGCGGGGCGAAGCGGATCGTCGACACGCCACACGAGAGCAGGAGCAGACCGCGCCGGAAGGCGAGCTGCTCGAGCTCGGCCACGTACTCGGCCGCCGGCTCGCCGGTCCCCGGGACGAGGAACTCGGCTCCGATCATGAGACCGGCACCGCGAACGTCGGCGATGACCGGGTGCTTCTTCGCCATGCCGCGCAGCCGCTCCACCATCACGCCGCCCACGCGGTTGATCTGCGGGAGCAGGGGCTCGATGACGTCGAGGGTCGCGAGGCTGGCCGCGCAGCACACCGGGTTTCCGCCATAGGTCGACCCGTGGGTTCCGCGACCCCAGGTCATGACCTTCTCACGTGCAACGATCGCCCCGAGCGGCATTCCGGAGGCGAGCCCCTTGGCGAGGCACATGACGTCCGGCATCACGCCGAAGTGCTCCGCCGCGAACATGGTCCCGGTCCGGCCGACGCCACACTGGACCTCGTCGTAGACCAGCACGATGCCGTGGCGGTCGCAGAGGTCACGCAGCCCCTGGAGGGCCGCCTTCGAGGGAAGCCGGTAGCCACCCTCGCCGAGGATGGGCTCGATGAAGATCGCGGCCACCTCGTCCGGCGCGACGTAGTGCTTGAAGAGCTCCTCCTCGATGATGCGGACCGAGTCGGGCCCCCCCTCCGCGGGGTAGGGCACGTGGAAGACGCCGGGGACAAGCGGACCGAAGTGCGCGCGCTGGGTCACCTTCGAGCCGTTGAGGGAGATGGCGCCCATGGTGCGGCCGTGGAAGGCCCCCTGGAAGGCGATGATGTTCTGCCGTCCGGTGTGGGTGCGCACCAGCTTGATGGCGCCCTCCACCGCCTCGGTGCCCGAGTTGGTCAGAAAGACCTTCTTGGGCCCCATGTCCGGGAGATACCCGGCGAGGCGCTCGACCATCTCGGAGAAGCGCGCGTAGTAGAAGTCGGTGGAGCAGATGTGGAGGAACTTCTCCGCCGCATCCTTGATGGCCTGCACCACCTTCGGGTGCGAGTGACCGGTCGACGCCACGGCGATGCCCGCCATGAAGTCGAGGAAGCGGTTCCCATCGACGTCGTACACCCAGGGCCCCTCGCCGCGGTCGACGACCAGGGGGTACTCCTTGATGTAGCTCGGGGAGCTGTGGCGGAGGTCCCGCTCAATGATCTCCTGGCCCTTGGGGCCGGGGAGCGGAGTCTGAATCAGGGGCTTGAGGGTTTCCGTCGTCATGATGCGATCATCCGGGTCTGGGACTGCTCACGCGCGAACTGCGCAAGGTAATAGGGTCCACATCCGCCCTTACCGGTAGAACCGGAGGCCTTCCAGCCGCAAAACGACTGCACGCCCGGCCACGCGCCGGTGGTCGCGCCGGTCTTGCGGTTCGCGTAGAGGATTCCGGCCTCCGCGCGGTCCATGAACGTCTCCACGTCCGCCTCCCGGGCGCTGAAGATGCCCGCGGTCAGGCCGTGGTCGGCGTCGTTGAGCAGCTCCAGCGCCTCGTCGAGGGTGTCGAAGGGGGCCACGGTCACGAAGGGAAGGAAGAGCTCCTTCCGGTTGAGGGGGTGCTTGGCCGGGAGGGTCACCACGGTGGGGGCCACGAAGGTCCCGTGGTCGTACGTGCCTCCGCTCAGACGCTCACCGCCGGCGATGATCTTGCCGTCGGCCTTCGCCTGAGCCACCGCGTCCTCGAAGCGCTTCACGGCCGCGGTGTCGATCACCGGGCCCATGAAGACCTCGTTGCGGGTCGGATCCCCCACCACGATGGCCTTCGCCCGGGCGCCGAGCTTCTCCACGAACGCGTCGTACTTCGAACGGTGCACGTAGATGCGGCTGAGGGCGCTGCACTTCTGTCCGGAGAGGCCGAACGCCGAACGGGCGCAGCCCTCGACCGCGTCGTCGAGGTTGGCCGACTCGGTGACGATGGCGCCGTTCTTCCCACCCATCTCCATCAGGCACGGCCGGATGCGGCCATTGCTCGACATGATCCGGAACAGCTCCATCCCCACCTCCGAGCTCCCGGTGAAGGCGACGCCGTCGAGTCCGGGGTGGTTGGAGAGGGCCTTGCCCACGGTCTCACCGGAGCCGTGCAGCACCTGGAAGACGCCGGCGGGAATGCCCGCGTCACGCACGCACTCATAGAGGAGTTGGGCGCACCAGGGCGTGCTCTCTGCGGGTTTGAGGATGACCGCGTTGCCGGCCAGCATCGCCGCTCCGCTCATTCCCGCCGAGAGCGCCACCGGGAAGTTGAAGGGCGCGATGACCCCGAAGACCCCGTAGGGACGCAGCACGTCCCGGGTGTCCTCGTTGGGGCTCAGCTTGCCCAACGGCTGCGACAGGCCATTGGCGTCGGTGAGCTGCTGCGCGTAGTAGCGGAAGAGATCGGCCGCCTCCTCCACGTCACCGAGGGACTCCATCCGGTTCTTGCCCACCTCGAAGGTGGCGACGGCGGAGAGCTTCATGCGGCGCTCGGAGATGAGGTCCGCGGCGGCATGGATCAGCCGTGCGCGCTCCTTCCACGGCGTGCGGGCCCACTCGACCTGCGCCTTCTTTGCGACGCCCACTGCGCGATCGACATCCTGTTCGGTCGCGGTGTGGAAACGCGCGAGCAGCGTATGGGTCTCGAACGGCGGCCGCGACTCGAGGAAGCTGCCACTCTCGACGGGCTCGCCGCCAATCCAGGAAGGGAAGGTCCCTCCCAGCTCCTCGCGGACCTTCGCGACGGTGGCGTCGAACTCGCGATTGAGTTCACCCATGTCTGCGTCCACGACCGAGTAGGTGATGCGAAAGCTCATACCTTGAACTCCTCCAGCGCCTTCTTCAGCGCAGCTGCGAGATCCCCGATCTGGTCGTCCTTGATGACCAGTGGCGGGGCTACCATGAAGAGATCGCCGTCGACACCGTTGGCCTGACCGACGTTGGGCCAGACGATGAGACCGCGCTCGAACAAGGTCGCTGCCAGACGTTCTGCGACCTTCTGACTCCGCGGAAATGGCTCGCGGGTCGCCTTGTCGGCCACCAGCTCCACTCCGGCGAGCAGACCGACGCCCTGGACGCAGCCCACGTGCGGGAGCGGCGCGAGGGCCTCGGTGAGTGCCTGCTGCAGCATCTGCCCCACGCGCGTGACGTGCGAGAGGAGCTGCTCCTTCTCGAAGTAATCGAGGACCGCAACGCCCGCAGCGGTGATGAAGGGAGCCTGCAGGTAGGTCTGCGCGTGGGAGAAGGCCCCCGAGCCGACGCGGACCTCCTCCAGCTGCGCCTGTCGCACGATCACCGACGAGAGGGGCGCACAGCCCCCGCCCAGGCCCTTCCCCAGCACGATGACGTCGGGGGTGAGTCCGGTGAGGTGGCTGGCGAAGAAGGTGCCGCAGCGCCCGGTCCCGGCGAGCACCTCGTCGGCGATGATCAGGATGCCGTACCGGTCGCAGAGTTCGCGGATCTTCGCGAAGTAGCCGGGAGGCGGCACCGCGGCACCGGCCGACGATCCGATGACCGGCTCGGCGATGAAGGCGCAGATGCTCTCAGGACCCTCGGACTCGATGAGCGCGCGCAGCTCGTCGACGTAGACGTCGGCCGCCGCCTCGTCCCAGGACGAGAGGCCGCTTCGGTAGCGCACCGGCGCCCGGGTGGTGAGCACCTTCGAGAGCAGCGGTCCATAGAGGGTGCGGTAGTGGGGCCGGCCCGAGGCGGAGAGCGCGTAGAGGGTGTTGCCGTGGTAGCCGGGCGTCCGGGCGATGATCTTGGTGCGCTGCGCCTCGCCCCGCTCCATCCACAGCTGGCGCGTGAACTTGATGGCGGCCTCGACGGCCTCGGAGCCGGAGCACAGGAAGGCCGCGCGTGAGGCTCCGAATGCCGGGAGCTCCCGCTGGACGTGCGCATCGAGCCGCTCGGCGAGCTCCTCGGTGGGCTCCGAGGTGAAGTGCGTGCCGTTGACGTAGCCCACCTTCATGAGCTGCGCGTGCATCGCGTCGGCGACGTGGCGGTTGCCATGGCCGACGCTCACCACCATCGCCCCCGACGACGCGTCGACGTAGCGCTTCCCGTCGGTGTCGAAGAGGTAGATGCCCTCCCCCCGCGCGATCACCGGCATCGGGCGCACGAGACTGCGAAGCAGGACGTGACCCTCTGGGTACTGGACGACCGACTTCATGACACCCCTCCGAAGAGACGCGGCTGCGAGGCTGATGTGGTTCGGGGGGAGCCCTACCACACGGTTCGGCTCCCCTCCCGTCAAAGCGCAGCAGGTTGAAGCGCATCTCGCGCCGCGTCACCCCCTCGATGTAGGTGCTGCAGCGCGCTGTTCGCGCCTCCGGTCGTGCCGGATGCCGGAGGCCGGGCAGGCATGCGAGCCCGCGCGTCCGACCCGCGCCGGCGCCTGCGTCTGCCCGGGAAAGCGCTGCCCGCGCGCGCGCCGGTGCCCAGATCCAGGGGCATGATGAACGCACTGCTGATCTTCGGGGCCACCGGTGATCTCACCTCGCGCTACCTGCTCCCCGCCCTGGGGGGACTCGAGCAAGAAGACGCGTTGGGCGACCTGAGGATCGTGGGGACCGGCCGCAAGGCGCTTTCGGAGCAGGCGTTCCGGAAGCAGGCACGCGCGTCCCTCGACGCATTCGCCAGCGACCTCCCCGGGCATGCGGTCGATGCGCTCCTGAAGCGGCTGACCTACGTGCAGAGTGATTTCGAGGACCCCGGCACGGTGGAGGAGGCGCTGAAGGCCACTCCCGGTCCGGTGGGCGTCTACCTCGGGCTCCCGGCGGGCGTCTTCGAACAGGCGCTCCAGGTGCTCGGGGACGTCGGGCTCCCTGAAGGCAGCCGCGTGGCCCTGGAGAAGCCCTTCGGGAACGACCTCAAGAGCGCCGAGTCGCTGCACGCGCACGTCCGGCGCTGGCAGGAGCGCTCCGGGCCGGAGAGCATCTACCTGGTGGACTTCCTGCTCGGCATGCGCCCGGTCCGCAGGCTGCTCGCCATGCGGGGCCGGGATCCGGTGCTGTCGCGTCTCTGGAATGGCCGCTTCATCGAGCGGGTGGAGCTTCGCTGGGAGGAGACCCTCGGTCTCGAGGGACGGGCGTCATTCTTCGACAGCACCGGTGCGCTCAAGGACGTCGTGCAGAACCATGTCCTGGAACTGCTGGCCCACGTGGCCATGGAGCTCCCGGACGATCCGGAGCACGGACCCTCCCTCAAGGCGGCGCGGCGCAGCCTTCTCGAATCCCTGCGCCCCTTCGACCCCGCCGATCTGGGTCGTTCGGTCCGGCGGGCGCGCTACACCGCCGGGACGTTGCGCACGCCGGAGGGCCGCGAAGGGAAGAAGGTCCCGGACTACGCCGACGAGGAGGGGGTGGATCCGGAGCGGGGCACCGAAACCTTCACCACGCTCAGCTTCCGGATCGACACGCCGCGCTGGGAGGGGGTGCAGTTCTCCATCCGCGCCGGCAAGGCGGTCGCGCACATGCGCAAGGACCTCTGTCTGCACTTCCGCCCCGCGGAGGGACAGGAAGGACGGGGCGCCCCGAGATGCCAGCTCGCGATCGGGATCGACGGTCCCTGCGGCGTGCAGTGGACGCTCGCGTCCTCCGACGAGCGGACGTCCGAGCTGCATCCGCTCACCCTCGCCGCTACCCCGCCTCCGGCAAAGCTCACCGCCTATGCGCACGTCCTGCGCGACTTCCTTTGCGGCGGACACACCCTCTCGGTGGATCCCCGGGAAGCGCTCGCGGCCTGGCGCTGGCTGCAGCCGGTGCTCGATGCCTGGGGTGAGGGACGTGCCCCTCTCGACACCTACGAGGCCGGATCCGAAGGGCCACCGGGCATGCTGGAGCAGTGAGCGGCGGGGTGGCAGAAGGTTCCCGAACCCCTTGCACGTGCAACCGGTTCCGTCAGGCTCAACGCCTCCCCTTTCCGCAATGCGATTCGCCGGTACAAAGGGGTTACCGGCGGTCAGCGGCGGGTGCCGTCTGGGTGCCACAGGCCGGAGCACCCTCGGCGGTGGCTTCCGACGAGATGCAGATCTGCCATCCCGATCGCCGACATGAGCGCATAGGCGGTGGTCGGCCCGACGAAGCGGAAGCCGTGCTGTCTGAGCGCCCGGGAGAGGGCGGCGGACTCCGGCGTCTGGGCAGGAAGATCCTCGGGGCGTCGGGGAACGGGCGTCCGCTCCGGAAGATGGGACCAGATGAGCGCACTGAGGCCTCCGGACGGGCGCAGCTCCAGGGTGGCGCGCGCGTTCTGGATGGCGGCCCGGATCTTTCCTTCGTGACGGACGATCCCCGCATCCTGCAGCAGCCGGTGAACCTCCGCCTCACCGAAGGTCGCCACCTGCTCCGGATCGAAGCCGGCGAATGCCTTCCGGAACGCGTCCCGCTTGCGCAGGATGGTGGCCCACGAAAGCCCCGCCTGGAAGCCCTCCAGCACCAGCCGCTCGTAGAGGCCGGGCTCATCCCGGATGGGGACGCCCCACTCCGTGTCGTAGTACGCGCGCAGCAGCGGATCCCGTGCAGCCCAGGCCGGGCGGGCCAGCCCGTCGTCTCCCACGACGACCGCAGGGGGTGGTGGTGCGTGCAGGGCGGACATGACAGGCACAGTGTGTACCGGGTGTCTGCCTGTTGTGCTTCCTGAAAGGACCGCGTGAACCTCACCCTCGCCCTCCTCTTCGGTTTCGGCTCGGGAGCCGTTCATGCGGTCACCGCCCCGGATCACCTGCTCAGCATCGCCCCGGTGGTGCTGCGGGCCCCTGCGCGCGCCCTTCCGGTGGGGACCGCATGGGGGGTGGGGCATGCGCTGGGAACCCTGCTGCTGGGCTTACCGCTGCTCCTGCTGGCGGCTGTGGTGGACCTGGCGCGCTTCGGCCCCTGGGGTGTGCGCCTGGCCGGGTTGGCGCTGCTGGTGACCACCGCCTGGAGCTGGCAGACGAGCAGGCGGGCGGTGGCCGTCGCGGTCGATACCCGGGCACCCTTCCTGGTGGGACTGGTCCACGGGGTGACCGGGGCCGCCGCGCTCCTGCTGATGCTTCCGGTCCTGGTCTCAGCCAGCCTGGTCGCTTCCGTCGGCTTTCTGCTCACCTTCGCGGTGGGCAGCACGCTGGGGATGGTGGCCTTCGCCTGGATGGTGGGGCGCCTGGGGAGCAACCTGGCGCCCCGGGCCACCGACCGCCTTCAGGCCGCGACCCTGGTCCTGGCGGTCCTCATCGCCGCCGCCCTGCTCGTCTTCGGCTGATCCGCCTCCCCTCGGAGACGTCCGGGTGCAATCGGTGCTGTGCGACAGCGTTCCGGTGCGCATGATGCCTTCCATGCTCCGTTTCCGTCAGCTCGCGTCCCTCTCCGCCGGAATGTTGCCGTTGCTCGCTGCCTCTCCGGCCCTGGCTCAGGATTGGGATCAGGTCCCCACGCGCGGCAACGGGGTGCTCATGCAGACCCACGTGCCGGTCCCGGCCTTCTCGTCGATCCGGGTCCAGGCCCCCATCGACATCGTGCTGAGCGAAGGCCCCACCGAAGGCGCCGAGGTCCACGTCGACAGCAACCTCGCCAGCCGTGTCCGTCTGGACGTCGAGCGCGGCGTGCTGACGGTCAGCATGGTGGGCAACTCCCTCAACCTCCACAAGCGCTCCCGCATCCTGCTGAGGACCCCCTCCATCGAGGCCATTGCGCTGGAGAGCTCCGCGGACATGAAGGTCCTCCGCCGTCGCCAGAAGTCTGCCGACGTGAAGCTCACCCTGTCCGGCTCGGGAGACCTCGACTGGGAGGGGGGGGACGGCGAGAAGTTGGACGTCGTGCTCAGCGGCTCCGGTGACCTCGACCTGAAGGGGAACTTCCGCACCGCCAACATCACCGTGAGTGGCTCAGGCGACCTCGAGGCGAAGGGATTCCGGGTGCGTGAGGGCGTGCAGGTCTCGGTGCAGGGCTCCGGCGATGTGACCCTCGAGGGTGGCGCCCAGTCGCTGAACGCGAACCTCACCGGAAGCGGGGATCTCTCCGTGAAGGGCATGTGCGGCGACACCCTGCGCGCGGTCCTCTCCGGCTCGGGTGATCTGGACGCCGACGACTTCCGGTGCAAGGCGGCCTTCGTCACCACCCAGGGCAGCGGCGATGCCGATGTGGTGGTGGTCTCCGGTGGGCGACTGGTCCTCGAGGCACACGGTTCGGGGACCGTCGACTGGTCGGACGGCTCCCAGAGCGGGACGGTGGGCGGGCAGCATCGCTCCTTCCGTCGGTAGATCATGACCGCCGCGCCCTCGCGCATTCTGCTCGTGGGGCTGATGGGGGCCGGGAAGTCCTCGGTCGGCAGGGCCCTGGCTGAAGCGCGGGGGATCCCCTACCTGGACAACGACACCCTGGTCGCTGCGCACGCCGGGAGCGCGAAGGAGGCCCTGCTCCAGTCGCAGGGCCTTTCCGGGTTCCACCGGATCGAAGCGGCGATCGCCCTGGAGCTCATCGGGCGTGAGGGAACGTTCGTGGGCGCCCTGCCCGCCAGCGCGGCGCTCAACGTCGTGGTCCGCGAGGCGCTGGCGCAGCGCGGACCGGACCTCCGGATCGTGTGGCTGCGCGCCTCCCTCGACACCCTCGCCGATCGGCTCGCCCGGGACCCCTCTGGACGCCCGTTCCTCGCCCTGGATCCCCACGCCGCCCTGGTGCAGCTCGCCCCGCCCCGCGAAACGGCCTACCAGGCCCTCGCCGACATCACGGTGGACGTGGACGGCCGGACCCCGGAGGCCATCGCCTCCGAGATCGAGGCGGCGCTGGGGCGTCGCTGAGCAACGGAAGCCTTCGCTTTCCGCTTCTCCCGCCTGCGGATTCACTAACCTGTCCGCGTGCTCGCCCTCTCCCTCGCCGTCCTCCTCGCCGCCGCCCCGGCCCAACCCGCCGCCCCCCTCGCCGCGGATGCCGGCCCTCACGCGCTTCAGTTTCAACCAGCGCTGGACCTCTCCCTGACCGGCGCCGCACTGGGACTGTGGCTCTCCAGTGAGCTCCTCAAGCCGCAGCTCCATCCGGAACGCTGCCGCTGGTGCGATCGCGGCCCCAACGGAGAGGACGCCCTCAACGGCTTCGACCGCCTGGGCTACGACCACCTCGTCTGGCGCGACAACGTGAAGGCGGCAGGGCGCCTCTCCGACATCATCGCGTACGGGGTGATCCCCCTGAGCGCGCTGGGCGCGATGTCGGCCATGGCGGTGGGAACCGGTCACCCCGGCAACATGCCCGGCGATGTCCTCATCGTGGCGCAGGCGACCGCGCTCTCCGCGCTGGCGAACCAGACGGTGAAGTTCATCGCGGGGCGCCAACGCCCCTATGCCTACCGGGCCGTCGACCACCCCGAGGTCGAGTTCGTCCACAGCCACGACGACAACATGTCCTTCTACAGCGGGCACGCGAACCTGGCGTTCGCCCTGGTCACCTCATTGGGCACCATGGCCGAGCTCCGTGAGTACCCCTACCGCGGCTTCATCTGGGCCGTGGGGCTCCCGCTGGCCGCAAGCGTGGCCTACCTCCGGATGGGCGCCGACAAGCATTACCTCTCGGACGTCCTGGTGGGCGCGGCGCTGGGCAGCGCGTTCGGCGTGGCGATCCCCCTGCTCCTCCACCCCAGGCAGGAGCAGCGTCTCGACCCCGCCGGACGCATGCAGATGTCGATGTCCCCCGCCGGCGTCACCTTCAGCGGGGTCTTCTGAAGGGCTGCTGCCCCTTCGCGGCCTTCGCCGTCACTCGGGTGAGGTTTCCGCCTGTGCCCCGGAGGCTTCGGCCGGGGCGTCCACGGCCGCGTCCGCCTGGGTCGTGGCCACGGGCGTCTCTGCCGCCGGCTTCCAGGGGAGCAGCCCCCGCTTCCAGGCGAAGTGTCCCCCGACGCCGAGGGAGACCAGCACCAGCACCGTGACGGCCACCTGCAGCGAGCGGTTCGGGCGCTCGTAGGGATCGCGGCGCAGGACACGCGCGGTGGTCGGGACCCGGGGCAGATGGGTGAGCGATTCGCCGAAGCCGACGCTCAGCGGAATGCGGGAGTTCACCGCCCAGCCATTCGCATCGAGGATGGGAGCAAGGCTGCGCTGGCGGAGCTTGAGCCACGCCAGCAACACCGACGGGCCGGACACCACCATGAGCAGGCCGAGCAGCGCGAGCGGCATCTGCCACCATGACAGGGCGACGAAGGCGGAGAGCAGCGCCGCCAACGCGCCGGAGATGGCGCCGATGGCGAGCCCGATGGCCGCGAAGATGCCGGCGAACTTCGCCACATCGAAGCTCGTGGGACCCACGCGCGCGGTCCCCTCGTTCAGCGCAACGGTCCCACCCTCCACCGCGGTCTTGGCCTGGGCATCCACGGCCTGTTCACGCGACGAGGCGAAGTTGCTGATCTGGGTCTCGATGAGCTTGGCGACCTTCTTGTACGGCGAGAAGAACGCCTGCCGCAGGCTCATCGGGTTCTCGACCACCTTCACCACGGTCGCATCCCAATCCCGGTTTTTCCGGTCGTAGAAGACGCCGTTGCGGCCCACGCGCATGTGGTCGGCATCCCCGTTGGAGAGGACCGCGACGATCGACATCTTCTCCCCGGTCGCCTTCCGCACCAGGTCGCAATACGCGAGGTAGCCCTGGCTCGAAGCCGCGGCTGCCGCGTGCGCGTTCACATCGTTCACCCGGACGCAGAGGTCGCAGGAGCGGGTGTCGATGTAGAGGGTGCCCGCCTGGAAGATCGCCGGAGGCTGCTGCGAGTAGAAGTCCTGGAACGAGACGTAGTTTCGCGCGAGCTGAAAGAGGTCCCGGTGGTAGCGCACCAGGCGATCCACCAGGAAGACGTCCTCCGCCTCCTGCTTCCAGGTGAGGTCCTGCGCGATGAGCTCCTCGAGGGCCGCGCGCGTCCCGTTGGACAGCAGCGCCTCCACCCGGTCGATCCCCAGCGGCTCCACCACGCCACCGTGAGGCTCCGCCTTCCACGCCGCGAAGGGCGCGAGCTTTGCGACCAGATCGTCCCAGTCCTTCTCGGTGAGTTCGGTGCGCGCGCCCAACAGCGGCTCGATCGCCCGCTTCTGGAAGGCCGCGATGCGCGACACCCAGACCGGGTTGAGCCCCTCGTTGAGCGGGAGGGCGCGCCCCACCCCCGGGGAGGCCAACGGAATCGCCGCCAGCGCAGGCGTCTCGCCCGACAGGACCGGCTCGCCCAGGGCCGCGATGCTCGCGTCGTCCAGCTTCTCCGGCGGCATGAAGCGCGCATCGAAGGCCGCGAAACGACAACGCAGGAAGTAATCCTCGATCTTGGCGCGGACCGCCTCCAGGGCGTCGTGGGCCGCGGCGGTGTCCTCTCCCAGCACCAGGATGGAGGCGTCCTCCCGGGAGCGTCGGATCCACGCGCGGTAGGTCTCCGCCTCCTTGAAGAAGGTCTCCACCAGCTCGGCGTTCACGCCGGGCTTGGAGGTCCGATCCTCCACCGACCCCACCGTCTTGATGATGTCGGTGATGGCCTCGGCCAGCGCCGGCGAGCCGGCCGCCTCGGCCTGAACCACACCGTCCCCATTGAAACGGCTGGTGGCGAAGATGGCCTTGCTGTCGCTGGCGTCCGCCGCGGAGAGTTCCTCGGCTCCTTCTTTCCCCAGGGCCTCGAGGATCCGCAGCGCCGAGGCCTTCAGCCGCTTGCCCTCGGGATCGGCGTCGTTGATGGAGGAGAGCCGGAGGGTCGCGTCACCGGGGACGAGGACCTCGGGATCCTTGAGCATCCTTCCCGTCCAGGCGATCGCCTGGAGCAGCTCCTGCGCCCGCACCCGCCCGTCGCCGTCCTCGTCGATGTCGCGGAGGGTTGCCGGATCGAGGTTGAGGCCCTCGGTGGGGCAGCTCAGCGCCGCCCAGAGCTTCTGGTCCAGCTGGGAGAGCGCGAGCAGGTCCCGGGCATTGCGCAGCCGCACCTGGACCAGCCCGCCGGTGGTCACGAATTGCCAACGATGTTCCGATACGACGCTCGATGCCATGGGCAGAGATTCCCGTCAGAGTGAAAGAGGGCGCCGATGCTGCGCCCGGACCTTCAAAGTTCGCAAGTCCCCGGAAAACTCCCCTGGGCGCCCGCTCGGAGTCCCAGGGCCCGCGACTGCCGGTCTGATCCCCACGGAGGGGACGCTCCCAAGGTCGGAGGGGGCTTTCGGGGCCCGTTGCTGTGCAATCATGGCCCGCTTGCAGCGTGAGCCTGAGACCCGGCGCCCGCCCGCAGCGTCGCCCCCCCGCCCGTCCATGGATGGTGTGCGTTCCCCATGAGTGACCCCTCCCCTCCGGCAGCTCCTCCCCAGCCCGTCGACAAGACGCCCACCGAGGCGCCCTGGCATCCGCTGCCGGAGCGCGCCCTGTTCGTGCACCTCGCGGGTGAGCTGCTCGGCGTCCTGGGCCTGATCGCTCCGGTCATTCTGGCCGCCTTCCTGATCATCGCCACCCTGGCCGAGGACAGCACCTTGGCGCTCGGAGTCGCCGCCGGGGTGGGCGTCGCGGGGCTGGCATTGGGGATCTTCATCTCGCAGCGCCGGTTCCGCCGCATGCGCTGGCGTCTGGACTCCCTCGGCATCTGGTTGCGTCACGGGCGGCTCTGGCAGCACGAGACCCAGGTCCCCATCAACCGGGTGCAGCACCTGGATCTCACCCGTGGCCCGTTGCAGCAGGCCAACCGCCTGGCCACGCTGGTGGTCTACACCGCCGGCTCGAAGCACGGCGCCGTCAGCCTCTCCAATCTCGATGAGGGGGACGCCGAGCGCCTGCGCGATCGGCTCGGTCGACAGATTGACCAGGACGCCTCGTGAGCGGACCGGTGGCAGATCCCGAGAAGGACCCCATCATCGAAGCGGTCCCGGTGAAGCGCCCCACCGTGTCCGACGCGCCCCACCGGCTCCATCCCCTCTCCTGGATGTTCACGCTGGTGTCCCGCCTGAAGGTCCTGGTGGTCCCCGCCGTGCTGGTCCTGGTGATGCGCCGGGGCGGGCTCGATGCCTCCAACTGGATAAACGACCCGCTGCTCTGGGCGCCGCTTCTGGGCGGTTCCGGCGTGGGACTTGCCTCCATCTGGCAGTACCTCACTTATCGCTACGGCATCGGAGAGGACGCGTTGGTCGTGCGCAGCGGACTGCTCGAGCGCAGCCTCCGGGTCATCCCCTTCGCCCGTATCCACAATGTCGGCATCGAGCAGACGCTGCTCCACCGCATCTTCCGGGTCGCCAAGGTGCGCCTGGAATCCGCGGGAAGCGAACGCCCCGAGGCGGAGATGGAGGTGCTGGCCATCGACGATGCCCTCGCGCTGGAGGCGCTCATCCGGCGACGCGCAGGGACGGTCCAGAAGGTTGCACCTGCAACGGATGTCGGGTCCGACCAGGAGGTGCCTCCCGCGGGAGGTGACCTCGGAGCGCAAGCCGGTCCCGCCACGAACGTCCTCTTCGCGCTGTCCCTGAAGGAGACGCTGCTGCTCGGGCTTCTGTCCCACCGCGGCTTCGTCGCCGTCGGCGCAGCCTTTGGTGCCCTGGCCTCCCTTCCCGGCGATCTCTTCACGCGCCTCATCACGCCCGCGACACTTCGTCTGTCCGAACAGCTCGCGGTGAATTGGGTGGTCCTGGTGCTCTCGGCGCTTCAGGCGCTGGGGATCGGCTACCTGGCGGTGAAGGTCCTGTCGGTGATCGTCACCCTGGTGCAGGACTTCCGCTTCCGCCTCTCCGAGGAGGAACGGCGGCTCACGACCGAGAAGGGGCTCCTGTCCATCATCCGCGCCAGCGTCTCGCGGCGCCGCATCCAGAGCTGGACCCAGCGATCCACGCTGTTCATGCGGATGATGGGGCGCAGCACGCTGTCGATCGACATCGCTTCGCGGCAGGCAGGAGAGGAGGCCCGCCACAGCGTGAGCACGCTCATCCCCCTCGCGTCGCCGCAAACCTGTGCGTCGCTCGTGGATCATCTGCTCCCGGGGGCTGGGTTCAGCAGCCTCGTGTTCAGCTCCATTCCCCTGGGGGCGTGGTGGCGTCGGGCCATCGGGGGGCTGGCCTTCGCGATGCTCGTGGCCGGCATCCTGCTCGGCTTCGCCATCGCCGGAAGGCTCAGCTTCACGTGGGCACTGCTCGCGCTGCTGCTTCTGCCCTGGTCGCTGTTCCGGGCGTACCGTGAGGCGCAGGAGGCGAGTTGGGCCCTGACCTCACAGCTGGTCGTCATCCGCTCCGGATGGCCGACGCGGATCGTCCGCTTTGCCGAGCTCGACAAGTTGCAGGCGCTATCGATCAACCGCTCAATCCTCGATCGCCGCTTCGGCACCGCGACCGTCCATCTGGACACCGCGGGCGCCGCGCCCGGCACGGGCCTGCAGCTGCGCTACCTGCCGGTGGACAAGGCCATGACGCTGCACCGCCACCTCGCAGCCGAGCTCTCGCGTCGTCCGCTGCGCTGGTGAGTACGGCCCGGATCCCGACGAACTGCTTGGATGTCGAAGCAATGCGGCCATGCCTGGTTGCTTGACGCAGCGGGACCCTCCCCTGGAAAGTTCCGCCGGATGACCCAGACCTCGCCCGCCCCGGCCAATCAGGCCGCTCCGGACGCTGCCTCGGCCGCCTCCACGCTCTCCACGCCTCCGATCTCCGCGCCCTCGGCCCGCGAGCTGACGCTCCGCGCCCTGCTCACCGGCTTCCTGCTCGCCGGAGGGCTCTCGCTCTGCAACGTGTACGCGGGACTCAAGGTCGGCTGGAGCTTCAACATGTCCATCACCGCGGTGCTGATCGCCTTCGGGTTCTGGAACCTGAGCCAGCGCCTCTTCGGGACGCGGCCCTACGGCATGTTGGAGAACAACCTCTCGCAGACCGCGGCCTCGGCGGGCGCCAACATCTCCTCGGCAGGGCTGGTGTCTGCAATCCCGGCCATGACCATGATCACCGGGCAGACCCTCCCCTGGGGCGTCCTCGTGGTGTGGCTCTTTGCGGTGGCGCTGGTGGGCGTCGTGGTGGGGTTGGGCATCCGCAAGCAGATGATCCTCGTGGATCAGCTGCCGTTTCCCAGCGGCATCGCCACCGCGCAGGCCCTCAAGGAGATGTACGCCACCGGCGCCGAAGCCCTCGCGCGGGTGAAGCATCTGGCCGGAGGTGCGATCGTCGCCGCCGGGGTCAAGCTCACTCAGGCCGTGGCCAAGCTCCCCAACTTCGGGTTTCCCGGTTCCATCCAGTACGGCGCCGCGGGCAAGAGCGCGAGCCTCTTCAACCTGACCTTCGCCTTCGAGCCCACCCTGATGATGATGGGCGTGGGCGCGCTGGTCGGCCTGCGCACCGGACTGTCCCTGCTCCTTGGCGGGGTCGTCGCGTGGGGATTGGTGGGGCCGGAGATCCTCGCCCGGGGATGGGTCACCGCCGGCGCTGCGGAGGCCGCGTGGTTCGGGCCGCTCAACACCTGGCTCCTGTGGCCCGGCGTGGGGATGATGGTCACCAGCTCCCTTACCTCCTTCGCCTTCTCCTGGCGCTCGGTCGTCGCGGCGATCCGCGGGACGGGGAGGAAGCGGCAGCAGAACATCGCCGATGCCACGGAGGTGGATGATGGG
>DATGQN010000009.1:0-4299 GCA_035304185.1 Myxococcaceae bacterium | reverse complement strand
TCATTCGGGTTCTACTCCTTGGGGGATCTGACGTGCGGCCAGTCACGGGCCCGCGGGAGCGCGCTTGATAACAAACGCCCTTTCCGAGGCGCAACCGCCGTGGTGCGTCGGTTGAACGGCCCTCTATGGGCGGGTTCGGGGCCGGCAACGCGCGAAGGGGGCCGCCTCTTCCCGAGCCCGGGGCCTCCGGGCCGCGCGCCGAGGGCCCTTCCTTTAAGGGGCAGGCGCGGTGGCGGCGTTCGGAGCCTGGTGCTTCGCTGCCCGGGCGAGCTCCTGATCGATGACCTGCACGAAGGTCGCCAGGGGCTGGGCGCCCCGGACCCTGCGCCCGTTGATGAGGAAGGTCGGCGTGGAGCGGGCGCCGTGAGCCAGCGCCTCCGACGCATCGCGCCGCACGCGCGCCGCGTACGTGCCCTCGTCGAGCGCCGCGCGGAACGCGACCAGATCCAGCCCCAGCTGTTCGGCGAAGCGCTCCATCAGCGCCCGGTTGAGCTCCTGCTGGTGGGAGAAGAGCAGGTCGTGGAAGGGCCAGAACCGCCCTTGCGCATGCGCTGCCAACGAGGCTTCGGCGGCGAGCTGGGCCTGCGGGTGAATGGGCAGGGGACGGTGCTTGTAGACGATGCGGACCTGATCCCCGTAGCGTGCGCGGATCTCCCGGAGCCGCTCGGCGCCGCGGGCACAGAACGGGCACTCGAAGTCACTCCACTCGATGATGGTGACCGGTGCGTCTTCAGGACCCAGGGAGGGGGCGTCGTCGATCGTCGGGGGCGCCGGCGGCGCATCCAGCAGGGCCCGGTACAGCTTTTCGCGGGGCGTTCCGCGGGCGAGCAGGCTGTCGGCACGGGCGATTTCCGCATCGATGAGGAGGCGGAAGTCCTCGATGCTCCGCGTCCCCATCAGCTTGCGGCCATTGATGAAGAAGGTGGGGGTCCCCAGGGCACCCAACCGCCGACCTTCTGCGGCGTCCTCGCGGATGCGGGCCTCGTGCCGGGGATCCCGGAGCGAGCGGCGGAAGCGGGGCAGGTCGAGCCCCACCATGCGGGCGTAGGCCTCGAGATCGTCGTCCGAGAGCGCCTGCTGCTGCTGGAAGAGCAGGTCATGGTACTCCCAGAACCGACCCTGCTCGTCAGCCGCCAGGGCGGCGATGGCGGCCGGAATGGCGCGGGCGTGGGTGGGCAGCGGCTGATGGCGGAACTCGAAGCGGACGTCCTCGGGATAGGCCTCGCGGATCTCCCGGACGGTTGTCGAGGCCCGCGCGCAGTAGGGGCATTCGAAATCGCTCCACTGGACGATGGTCACCTTCGCGTACCGGGGACCGAAGGAGGGCGCGTCGTCGCGGAGGGGGACCTCGGACAGGGTGGTCTCTTCGGCCGGCGCCTCCGCCGCGGCGGGGCGCTGGACCGGGACCGCCTCGGCGACCGGCTCCATGGGCTCCGCCTGCCGGGGCCGCTTGACGAGCTGTCCAAGCCCCACGCCGACCGCGATGGCCACCAGGAGCACGATGATGAGATGCGGCTTCATGTCTTCAGGCCTGCGCTTTGAGGGCGGGGCGCGCGGGGGCAGGATTGGCCCACGGCCACGGTGCTTGGTAACACAGGGGCGGCAGCTGAACCCAGCATGAGCGCTCCCCCTTCCCAGGATGATTCCACCTCCGGCACCGCGCCGAAGGTCATCGACGTCGACGCGCGCGGGCAGGCGTGTCCCATGCCCATTGCGCTGCTGGCCAAGGCGCTGCGACCGCTGCAGGGCGGCGCGCGGGTGCGGTTGTTGGCGACCGACCCCGCGGTGGTTCCCGATCTGCAGGCGTGGAGCGCCGCAACCGGGCACCTCCTGCGTCAGGTGGCGCCCCGGGACGGCGTGTGGATCGCCCTCGTCGAGAAGCGGCGGGGGTGAGGCCGGAAGCGGCCGCTCTCAGGTGACCTCGAGCACCCGCGCCTCGAGCCGCTGGCCGCGGCTGATGGAGCGGAAGCCCACGCCTGCGTCGAGCAGGACGCGCACCACGCCGGCCACCACCACCTCCACGGTGGGCTCCACCGGGGTGTGGCGCACGCGCAGCTGCCAGTTGGGATCGACGACCGCTTCCTGAACGCCGGGGACGGCGAGGATCTCAGCGAGGGGAATGTCGCTGCCGGGGACCAGCTCCACCTGGAAGCCCACCGCGGCGCCGGTGAGCTCGGACATGCTGCCGGCCTGGACGAGCCGGCCGTGGTCCAGGATGGCCGCGCCGTCACAGAGCCGCTCGAGCTCCTCGAGGTTGTGGCTGGAGATGAGGACCGTCTGCTTGCCGCGCATCGACTCCACCAGCTGGCGGACCAGGGCGGCGACCTTGGGATCCAGCCCCGCGGTGGGCTCGTCGAGCAGGACCAGCGGAGGGTTGCCGAGCAGCGCCTGGGCGAGGGCCACCCGCTTGGTCATGCCGTGGGAGAGGGTCTGGCTGCCGCTGCCCCACACGTCGGCGAGGGCGACCTTCTCCAGCGCCTCGCGTGCGGCCGCCTCGGGGGCTTCGACCCCGGAGAGCCGGGCCCAGTAAGTGAGGAGGGGGCCGACCTTCCAGCCGGCGGGGAGCACCGCGTCCTGGGGCAGCACCCCGACCCGGCCCTTGAGGGCGCCTGGCGCATCCACCGGACGGCCCAGGATGCGCACCTCCCCGGCGGTGGGGCGCAGGAAGCCGCACAGCATGGAGAAGGTGGTGGTCTTGCCGGCTCCGTTCGGACCGATGAGCCCGTAGCAGCTCCCCTCGGGGACCCGCAGCGAGAGCTGCTCCACCGCGCGCTTGGCGCCGAAGACCTTGGAGACGTCCACCAACTCGAAGGCGGCCGGGTTCATACGTCCCTCGTGTTCAGGGCGAGCAGAGCGAGCAGCAGAAAGCCGGCGGCGAACAGGGCGTAGGCCAGCGCGGAGAGGCCCGCAGCCTGGAGGTCCGGATGCAGCAGCCCGCTCGCGTAATGGGAGGGGGAGAGGTAGCGGATGAGCGCGGAGACCGGCGGGTCGATTCCCTCCGCCTTGGCGAGGGCCGCCCGGCCACTGCCCACCGCGTCCGCCAACCAGAAGGCGAAGAGCAGCAGGAAGTTGAGCGCCAGGCTCACCGCGGGACTGCGCGCCAGCACCGAACACAGGGTGGTCAGGGCCAGGTAGGCCAGGGAGAAGAGGGTCGCCACCAGCCACAGCTTGATGAGTCCCGGGATCGCCGCGCCCAGGGTGAAGCCGGACTCGGAGACCAGCGCCCAGCCCACGATGAGCAGGTCGATGATCAGCACCAGGCCCACCAGCAGCGTGGCCTGGGCGAGGAACTTGCCGGCCAGCACGCTCGCCCGCCGGCTGCGCACCGCCAGATAGCGGAAGGAACGGGGGCCCAGTTCACCGGAGATCTGGTCGAAGCCCACCAGGGCGACGTAGGCGGGCAGGAAGAAGAGGGTGAGCCGGAAGACCGCCAGCACCACGATGGGCAGCGCCTGCATGCTCGCGCTTCCGGCGGCGGCCTCGCCCACCAGGAAACCCAACAGCCCATCCTGGAGGGCCGCCTCGAAGGCCGCCGTTGCCTCCGGGTCCCCTCCCGCCTCTCCCACGATCTGGCTGCGGACGAGGCGGAGCAATCCGCTGATGGCCAGCAGGGAGAGGATCGAGAAGAGGGCGTAGAGGGCGAGCAGCACCACCACCCTGCCGCTTCGCGCCGCCCGGGCGAGCTCGGCCCGCCAGATGATGAGGGTTTCCTGGAAGAAGGTCACGGGGCGCGCACCCTAGGCGAGCGGGGTGTCGCGTGGGAAGCAGGGTGACTTCTTGGAGGTGCCGCAGGGGGAGGCTACCCTGGCGGCCGCTTGGAGCCGGAAGCATCCAAGTGCCTCCACCGATGTCCCGCCTTCGCCCCCTCGCACTCGCGCTGCTCCTCGGTACGCCGCCGACGTCCGGACCGCGCGCCGAGACCTCCGGCTCCTTCGAGCGCCCGGCCCAGGTGGTCCTTCCCACCCCGTCCGAGGCACCCGAGTCCATGGACGGCGCCGGTGCCCCCCAGGCGGTGTCGACCGACCACGCGGAGCCTGCGGCGGCGGAGGCCGGGGCGACCGAGACCGGGGCGACCGAGACCGGGGCGACCGCGGTGCCGCCGCCCGCTCCGGCTGCGGCCCAGGCGCCCCCCAATCCCTTCGAAGGGGAGGCCGGGCGGCGGGTGAAGCGTCGAGCGCCCCCGCTCGATGCGCCCAATCCCCTCCCGTCGGAGCTGGCCCTCATGCGTCGCGCACGCCTGGGCGACAGCGGGATGCTCGAGGTGACCACCCCCGAGGGCGTCCGGGCCCTCACCGTCGA
>DATGQN010000008.1:0-119318 GCA_035304185.1 Myxococcaceae bacterium | reverse complement strand
GCAGGAGGCCAGCAGGCCGAAGCGGGCCCCCCGGTGATTTCTTTAGCGAAATGTGACGGAACCGGGACCTCGGGACGGCGCCCGTTATGATGCGCTCGTCCCATGGATCCCGCCCGCACTCCCAGACCTGTCGACACCCGGACCCGCCTGCTGCTGCTCTCGGGGCTGTGGGTCTTTCTCCTCGCGGTGGCCTTCCTCTTCCGCGGGGTGATCCTGCCCTTCGCAGGTGCCGGCCTCATCGCCTACCTCATCCATCCAGCAGTCCATGGGCTCCAGCGGCTGAGCATCCGGGGCTTCCACCTGCCTCGGTGGGTGGCAATCCTCGTCATCTACGCGGCCTTCTTCCTCGGGCTCTACCTCTTCTTCATCTCGGTGCTCCCGCAGCTCTATGCGGAGCTGGTGCGCATCACGAAGAGCGGCCTGGCCTTCGCCCACTCGATGACGCCCGAGCGGATCGAAGAGCTCGCCCATCGCGCCGAGGCGTGGTTCCACGATCGGGGCGTCGCGGTCGCGCTGGCCCGCAGCAGCCTGGGCGTGGACGAGACCGCCATCCAGGTCGACCTCCAGGGAACCATCGAGCACGCCACCCGCAGCGGGGTGATGTTCCTCGAGTCCAACGTGGGGGACATCGTCGGGGTCACCCGCAACGTGATCACCCAGGTGGTGGCCGGCATCTTCATGCTGTTCTTCGTGCTGATGGTGGCGGCGTTCTTCTCCATCGACGCGACCAACATCCGGCGCTACGCCGCGAGCCTGCTGCCCCCCGAGACGCTGGATGAGGCGCGGCTGCTGCTCACCCGCATCGACCGCAGCCTCTCCGGTGTGGTCCGGGGACAGGGGGCCATCTGCCTCGTCAACGGCGCGCTCACCTTCGTGGGCCTGCTGCTCTTCGACGTGAAGTTCGCCTTCATCCTGGCGTTCATCGCGACGATCTTCAGCCTGATCCCCATCTTCGGGACCATCATCAGCTCGGTGCCCATCGTGCTGATCGGCCTGAGCCAGAGCCTGGGCACCGGCGTGGGCATCCTCCTGTGGATCATCGGCATCCACGCGGTGGAGGCCTACTTCCTCAACCCCAAGATCATGGGCAGCGCCGCGCGCATCCATCCGGTGGTGGTGGCCTTCAGCCTCATCGCCGGTGAGCACACCTTCGGCCTGGTGGGGGCCCTCTTCGCGGTTCCGGTGGCCTCGGTCCTGGTGGCGAGCTTCGACTTCGTCCGCCTCAAGGCCCAGCGCCCCGCCGACGCCTCCGATGCTTCGATCGGGGATTCGCAGGAGGCCCTGGCCGCCGCGGAAGAGGCGGTGGCTTCGGAGACGCTTTCAGCAGGTGCCCCCGAAGGCACCGGCTGATGGCTCCGGGCCTGCGCGTGGGATGAAGCGGTACCGCCTGCCGGGCCCGTTTCAGTCTCCGGTGAGGTGCGCGCGTCGAGGATCGCGTTGCGGGGACGGCCGGGGGCGGGTGTCTCCGCCAAGCTCCAGTCCATGACGCCAGCGCAGCGGGACCTGTGATCAGCAGCCGTCGCCCGTGGTCCGGGCCACCGTGCAGGTCCCGTCACGGCAGACCGGCAGGCCGCAGCCGCAATCCGTGGTGTTCGGATCGCAGCTCCCGTTGCAGGTGACGCCGCCGCACTGGGGAGCGTCATCCACATGCACCGAGCAGCTGCCCATCCCGCAGCAATCCTCCGGCACGCAGTCGGCGTCCGTGTAGCAGATCGCTTGTGGGTTGCTTGCGCAGAAGAGGGAGGGGTCGTCGATGAGGCCCGTCTCGCAACCGGCGAGACCGAGGCCCAGGACGCCCAACACCAGCAGGAGGGGACGCAGGGACATGGTGATCGCGCATCCTGTCCATGCGCCAAGCGGGGAGGAATGCTCCGCCCTCCCCTCCTGACGGAATCTGTTCAGCGGTTCATGCTGCCCAGGAACTCGGCGTTATCCGCCGTCGGGCGCATGTGCTTGAGCACGAACTCCATCGCGTCGATGGGCGTGAAGGGGTGCAGCACCTGCCGCAGGGCCGTGATGCGCACCAGGTCCTGCTCGGGGAGCAGCAGCTCCTCCTTCCGGGTACCGGACTTGTTGATGTCGAGCGTGGGGAAGATCCGCTTCTCCATCAGCTTGCGATCGAGCACCACCTCGGAGTTACCGGTGCCCTTGAACTCCTCGAAGATGACCTCATCCATGCGGCTGCCGGTGTCGACCAGCGCGGTGCCGATGATGGTGAGGCTGCCGCCCTCCTCGATGTTCCGGGCGGCACCGAAGAAGCGCTTGGGCTTGTGAAGCGCGTTGGCGTCCACGCCACCGGAGAGGATCTTGCCGCTGGTCGGCACCACGGTGTTGTAGGCGCGGGCCAGACGGGTGATGGAGTCGAGCAGGATGCAGACGTCGTGACCCTGCTCCACCAGACGCTTGGCCTTGTCGATCACCATCTCGGCGACCTGGACGTGGCGCGTGGCCGGCTCGTCGAACGTGGAGGAGACGACCTCTCCACGCACGTTGCGCTGCATGTCGGTGACCTCCTCGGGACGCTCGTCCACGAGGAGCACGATCAGCATCACGTCCGGATGGTTGCGGCTGATGGCGTGCGCGATGTTCTGCAACAGCACGGTCTTACCGGCCTTCGGAGGCGCCACGATCAGGCAGCGCTGCCCGAGCCCGATGGGGCAGAACATGTCGATGATCCGCGTGGTCATCTCCGCGGAGTCATGCTCGAGCTTGAGCTTCTTGGTCGGGTAGAGCGGCGTCAGGTTGTCGAAGAGGATCCGTTCGCGGGCCCCCTCGCTGCGCGGGTCCACGAAGTTGACCAGATCCACCTTCTGCAGCCCGAAGAAGCGCTCGCCCTCGCGCGGCTGACGGATGGGGCCGCTGACCGTGTCGCCGGGGCGCAGGTTGAAGCGCCGCACCTGGCTGGGCGAGACGTAGATGTCGTCAGGGGACGGCTGGTAATCGCTGTCCGCGCTGCGCAAGAAGCCGTAGCCATCGCTCATCAGCTCGAGGACGCCCTCGGCGTGGACCTCGAAGCGCTTGCCCGCGATGCCCGAGAGCAGCGCAAAGATGAGGTCCTGCTTCATCAGGCCCTGGTAGTCCTCGACGCCCAGGTCATGCGCCATCCGGGAGAGATCCGTGATGCGCATCCGCTTGAGGTCGTTGAGCTTGAGCACCTGCATGGGCGCGCCCTCGCTGGTGTCGATGCTCGGCACCGGCGGCTCGGGAGGGGGCGGCAGGGACGCGGCGGCCTCGGACTCGGGGTACTGCCCCCCTGACTCCTGCAGCTCATCGTCGCGCACCGGGCGGGGCATCGCGGTCAGGACCGGACGCGCCACGCCCTCCTCGTCCTCGTCGCGCTCGGGCTCATCGTGATCGTCCCGGTCGTCGTGGGCTTCGTGCCGGAACTCCGGCTCGGGCTCGACCTCGGGAGCGGGCTCCTCGACCACGGCCGCCTTCCGGGTGCGCTTCTTGGGCGCCGGGCTCGCCTCGTCGGCTGCGGCGCGCGCCCGGGTCGTCTTGCGGCGGGGGGCGGGGGTCGCGGGCGTCCCCTCTTCGGTCTCGGGAGACTTCTCTTTGGTGGCGCGGGTCTTACGAATGGGCATGGTGCAGGACGCGGGGGGAGGCTCGCCTCGGGAGTTGCCACGCACAGGGAGGCTTGGAGAGGCAAGGAGGCTCGGGGAGCCCGGTTGGTGTCACAGGCGGCGCCGACGGATGGGACGGGCCCCCTGGTCCTGAACCGGCCTTCCCGACAAGGGAACACCTGGATGCAGAAGATGAGGTGGGAAATGTCAGCCGCCTGCGGGGGAAAGATGCACAGCACCCGCGTGCCGACCGACGTGAATCAGGCTATGGACCTCCCCATGGCCTGTCAAGCCGGACCGGAAGGTGCCCTGTGAACCGCACCGACGCCCAGGATCGCGTCCTCGCCCTGCGCGAGGCCATCCGCCACCACGACCACCGCTACTACGTCCTGGACGCCCCCGAGGTGAGCGACGCCCAATACGACGCGCTCATGCGCGAGCTCGTCGAGCTGGAGGAGGCGCACCCCGAGCTCGTGGTCGAGGACTCCCCCACCCAGCGGGTCGCCGGCGCACCGTCCGAGCAGTTCGCCAAGGTCGTCCACTCCCGGCCCATGCTCAGCCTCCAGAACGTGGTGGACGCCGAGGAGATCGCCGAGTTCGACACCCGGGTGCAGAAGACTGCGGGCCAGGGCGCGGTGGACTACGTCTGCGAGCCCAAGATGGATGGGCTCGCGGTCGAGCTCCTCTACGAGAACGGGGTGTTCACCCGGGGGGCGACCCGCGGCAACGGCGAGGTGGGCGAGGACGTCACCCCGAACCTGCGCACCATCAAGAGCCTCCCGCTGCGCCTGACCGGCAAGGCCCCGGAGCGGCTGACCGTGCGCGGAGAGGTCTTCCTCAAGAAGGCGGACTTCGAGCGCATCAACGCCGAGCGCCAGGCCGCGGGGGAGCCGCTCTTCGTCAACCCCAGGAACTCGGCGGCCGGCACCCTGCGCATGCTCGATCCGCGGGTCACCGCCCGTCGTCCCCTCTCCATCTTCCTCTACGAGATCGGCGAGTGGTCCGGCCAACCGGGCTTCAGCTCCCACTGGGAGAAGCTCCAGGCGCTCGCCGACCTCGGCCTTCCGCTGAACCCGAAGAACACCCGGGCCAGGGGGCTGGAGGCGGTCCAGGAGATCTACGACGGACTGCTCGCCGAGCGGCACGCCCTGCCCTACGAGATCGACGGTCTGGTGGTGAAGGTCGACGCCGAGGACCTGCGCCTGCGGCTGGGCCAGGTCTCCAAGAGCCCGCGCTGGGCCGTGGCCTACAAGTTCCCCCCCGAGGAGATGGCCACCCGGGTCGAGAAGATCGACGTGAACGTGGGCCGCACCGGCGCGCTGACCCCGGTGGCGTTCCTGGAGCCGGTGAAGGTCGGCGGCGTGGTGGTGAGCCGCGCCACGCTGCACAACGAGGACGAGCTGCGGCGCAAGGACGTGCGCGAGGGCGACTGGGTCTTCGTGCGCCGTGCCGGCGACGTCATCCCCGAGGTCGTCGCACCCATCCCCTCGCGGCGCACCGGCACCGAGGTGCCCTGGGTGTTCCCCACCGAGTGCCCGGTCTGCCATGCGCCGGCGAAGCGGGATGAGGAAGGGGTGGTGATCCGCTGCACCAACGCCCTGGGCTGCCCGGCGCAGCTCCATGCCCAGCTGGTCCACTTCGCCTCGCGCGGGGGGATGGACATCGAGGGTCTGGGCGAGGAGCTGGTGGGACAGCTGGTACGGCGCAAGCTGGTCCAGGAGCCCGCCGACCTCTACCGGCTCACCGACACCCAGCTGCTCTCCCTGGAGCGCATGGGCACCAGGAGCGTGGAGAACCTGCTCGCGGCCATCGATCGCAGCCGCACGCCGGCGCTGCGCCGCTTTCTTCACGCGCTGGGCATCCGCCATGTCGGCGAGACGACCGCCCGCCAGCTGGCGGATCACTTCCGCGGGCTGCCCGCCCTCTTCGAAGCGGGCCTCGAAGACTTTCAGGGTGTGCGCGACGTCGGGCCGGTGCTGGCCACCGCGCTCCACGACTTCTTCCAATCGGAGAGAAACCGGGCCCGCATCGAGGCCCTGCTCGCCGAGGGCGTCGCTCCGGTCCCTCCCGAAGAGCGCGCCGGAGGCCCCTTCGAGGGAAAGACGGTCGTCATCACCGGAACCCTGGAGCGCTTCACCCGCGATGAGGCCAAGGCGGAAGTCGAACGCCGGGGAGGCAAGGTGTCCGGCAGCGTGTCGAAGAAGACCGACTGGCTGGTGGCCGGTGAGGCGGCGGGGAGCAAACTGAAGAAGGCCCAGGAGCTGGGAGTGGCCATCCTGGATGAGGCGTCGTTCCTGAAGACCCTGGGGATCGAGCCGGAGAGCGGAGGCGAAGAGGATGGCTGAACGAGCGCGCCTGGCGCTGCGCATCGAAGGAAAGGTGCAGGGCGTCTACTTCCGGGCCAGCGCGCGGGAGGAGGCGCAGCGGCTCGGCCTCACCGGCTGGGTCCGCAACGAGGACGATGGCAGCGTGTCTGCGGAAGCGCAGGGACGGCCCGACCCCTTGCAAGCCTTCGTTGCGTGGTGCCACAAAGGACCTTCGGCCGCGACCGTCACGGCCGTCCGCACGGAGCCCCGGCCCCTGCGGGAGGATGAATCCGGCTTCGACGTGGAACCCCGCCCATGACCCCTTACATGCTGGCCTCGCTGACCACGGCCCTTGGCATCCGGGCGGGGCACAAGTTGTCGCTCATCAACCCGCCGCCGGGCTTCGTCCACCGCCTCAATCCCCTGCCGGACGGGGTGGAGTTCCTGGTCACGGCACGCAGCGGACTGGACCTGGTGCTCTTCTTCGCCACCAGCCACCGCGAGCTCATCGAGCGCCTGCCGGCCATCGCCCGCACCATCAACGAGCAGGGGGGGATCTGGGTGTGCTGGCCGTCCCCGGTTGCCCTCCAGACGGCCCTCTCGGAGGAGACGGTGCGCCTGTCCGCCCTGGACCTGGGCCTGGTGGACAACAAGATCTGCTACATCGACGCGGTGTGGACCGGCCTGCGCCTGGTCCGCCGAGGTCGGCCCCGCCCCGAGAAGCCCGAGCGACGGCAGCGCCCCCACCAGGCCGAAGCCTGACGCAGCGCGCCATCACCCCGCGGGCCCCGGTCCCCGGCCGAGCTGTCACCCGGCGGGCGCGTTGCGACGGATTGTCCGCAGATGGTCTTGCGGCGATCCCCCCGCCGTGTGAGTCTTCGAGCCTCGTGACATCCGCTGTCGCCGTGAGGGTCCCCGGTGGGGCCTGCTCCCGGATCGGCATGGTGTCCAGAAGACTTGAGACGGGAGTACCTCACCGTCGACGTCGGACGCCGGAAGGCGCGTCCCGACCCTGGGCCCCCCAAAGACCTCTGCCGTACGGAGGCTGACCGGGATCCGCCACGGGTTGGCCCGCGCGTCTCCTGCCCCGACCGACGCGGTGACGAAACATCCGACGTTGGATTTGTGCAGCAGGGGCACCGGCAGAGGGCCGGTGGCACGGGAGACAAACCCGCGACCCGGAGGCTCGGGGCCCAGCCATGCAACAAGAGGACGCGTGTTGACGCCAGCACTCCCCCATCGCGCGAGAAGAGCTCCCGCGGGGTCGTCCACCGTTCCCCACTACACGCGCCAGGCCGCGTTCCGTCCCACCTGTCCCCGTCCGGGTGGGGAGGGACCGCCTCGTGCGACATCAGGACTTCAACATGAGCAGTGTGCTCGTCATCAATGCCGCCGGTCGCGAGACCCGGGTGGCGCTCGTTGAAAACGGCAACATCGCGGAGTTTTATCTAGAGCGGAAGAAGGACAAGGGAATCGTCGGGAACATCTACAAGGGCCGCGTGGTCCGGGTGCTCCCCGGCATGCAGGCGGCCTTCGTGGACATCGGCCTGGACAAGGCCGCGTTCCTCTACGTGAGCGACGTCGTCTACGATCCCGACTTCGCCCGCGCCCAGTTCGAGCTGACCGAGGGTGAGCACGAAGAGGTCGCCGACGTCCCCGAGGCCACCGAGAACGGCGAGGAGCACGTCCACGCGGCCGGCTCCGAGGCGTCCCCTCCCGACGCCACGGCCGAGGCCGACCACGGCCACGCGCACGACGACGAGAACGACGACGAGGACGCCGCGTTCGAGATCGTCAGCGAGCCGAGCATCACAGGTGAGTACGCGATGCTCGAGTCCGAGGCCGCGGGTTCCGCGATCATCGACTTCGAAGCTGCCCGGGAGACCCAGCCCTCCGACGACGCGGGGGACGACGCCCAGACGGCGCCCCTGCTGGTGAAGGAGTCGGTCAGCAACGGCAACGGTGGCGACTCCGCGACGTCCGCGGCGGTGGCACCGGAAGCCCGCGCCGACGCCGCTGCCGTGACCGGGGCCCCGGCCCCCGAGGCAGACGCAGCCCCCGACGCCGGGACCGCGGACGCCGGCGAGCCAGAGCAGGATGGCGCCGAAGAGGCCGCAGGCGACGAGGCCGGAGGCACGGCCGATGACGCCGGCAGCGCGGATGACGCGGACGGCGGGGAAGCCAGCGCGGCAGCAGAGGGCGAGGCCTCGGACGACCCCGACGCCAGCGATGCGGTGCAGGCCCAGACCCGGGACGGCGAGAAGGCCGAGGGTGGCGAGGAGGCGCGGAAGGGACGCCGCGACGGACGTCGCGGCCGCCGCCGGGGCAACAAGGGCGAGATCCGGGGCGAGAAGCGCACGCCCCGCGACGCCAAGGAAGCCCGCCAGCGCGACCGCGGCAACGGCAATGGCAACGGTCGGAAGGACGGCGAGAAGGAGAAGATCAAGACCACCCGCGAGACGCGCATCGAGGACGTTCTCAAGGTCGGTCAGGAGGTCGTGGTCCAGATCTCCAAGGATCCCATCGGCACCAAGGGCGCCCGCCTCACCAGCCACATCTCCATCCCCGGCCGGCACCTGGTCTTCATGCCCACCGTCGATCACGTCGGCATCAGCCGCCGCATCGGCAACGACAAGGAGCGCAAGCGGCTGCGCGACATCGTCGAGAAGATGCGTCCCCCCGGGACCGGCTTCATCGTCCGCACCGTCGCCGAGGGCGTGCCCTCCGAGAAGCTCGAGAGCGACATCCGCTTCCTCATCGAGATCTGGAACCAGGTCGTCCGCAAGAACGAGCGGCGCAATGGTCCGGGCCTCATGCACTCGGACCTCGATCTCATCCTCCGCGCGACCCGTGATCTCTTCGCCCAGGACGTGGAGAAGCTCGTCGTCGACGACCGCGAGGAGTACGAGCGCATCCTCTCCTTCGTGAGCGCCCAGGACGCGAACCTCAGCGAGCGCGTGCAGCTCCACGACAACGAGGAGCCCATCTTCGACGCCTACGGCATCGAGCAGGAGCTGGCGCGGGCCACCCAGCGCAAGGTGTGGCTCAAGAGCGGCGGCTACCTGATCATCGACCAGGCCGAAGCGCTGACCGCCATCGACGTCAACTCGGGCCGCTACGTGGGCAAGAAGAGCCTCGAGGAGACCATCACCAAGATCAACGTCGAGGCCGCCAAGGAGATCGTCTACCAGCTGCGGCTGCGGAACATCGGCGGCATCATCATCTGCGACTTCATCGACATGGAGAAGTCGCAGAACCGGGACAAGGTCTTCAAGTCCCTCCAGGAAGCGCTGGGACGTGACAAGGCGAAGACCAACGTGCTGCGCATCAGCGAGCTCGGGCTCGTGGAGATGACCCGCAAGCGCGTGCGCGAGTCCATCGGCCGCATGCTCCACGAGGAGTGCGCGTACTGCGACGGCAAGGGCTTCGTGAAGACCGCCCTGACCGTGGCCTACGAGATCTTCCGCGAGATCCGCCGCGAGGCCGCCGGCTACAAGGACCAGACGGTGGTCATCCACTGCAGCAGCGAGGTGGCCCGTCTCCTTCAGGGTGATGAGCGCCAGGAGCTGCGGCACCTGATGGATCGCTTCAACAAGACCATCCAGGTCCGCGCGCAGGCCAACCACCATCGCGAGCAGTACGACATCTACGGCCGCACGGTGCAGGGCAATGAGTACCGGATCACCGGTTCCTCCGGGTACTTCCTGACCGCCAACCGCGCCGAGGGTCACGGCGACTACGCCCGGCCCGAGTCCCACGATCACCGTGGCGGCAGCAACGGCAACGGCGGCGGCTCCGGTCGCGATCGGGGCCGGGAGCGCGGCGGACGCGGCGGACGGGATCGCAACCGCGGCGGGGGCGGCGGTCGCAAGGAGGGAAGCGCGAAGGGCGACTCCCGCCAGGGCCGCTCCGAGGCCCCTGCACAGGCGGGGGCGTCAAAGGAGTAGCATGTCGCGGGTGACCGCTTCCGCGCGAGAGACAGGGCGTTGAGCGCAGGGACGACCAACCGGTGGCAACACCGCTGGGAGACCCTGCTCCTGACGTTCTGGCGTCCGCTGGAACACACCCGTCTGGGGTCGTTCGCGGCAACGGGATACCTCGAGCTCCGGGCGGTCGCGCGCGGATACCGGGGCGAGCGCATCGCGCTGCGCGCAGGCTCGCTCACCTACATCACCCTCTTCTCCCTCATCCCCATCACCAGCCTCGCGCTGGGCATCCTCCACCGGCTGGGCGATGGCCGGATGGAGGCCGCGTTCAGGCACGTCATCTTCTCCCTCCTCGCGCCGGGCGTGCGGGACGAGGGCGCGGCCTTCCTGTCCCGCTTCCTCGAGGCGGTCGGCAGCCGCGCGGTGGGGTCGGTGGGGCTCCTGCTGCTGCTCGTCTCGAGTGGCTCGTTGTTGCGCCAGCTCGACGCGTCGCTCAACGAGCTGTGGAATGTCCAGCGGCGCCGCTCCATCCTGGTGACCGGCGTGGTGTACCTGCTGGTCCTGCTGGTGGGGCCGATCTTCGCGGCGATCTCCATCGCCACCACCGGTGTGGTGCGGGCGTTCATCCTCGAGCTCTCCGGCTACCTCGGCACCACGGTCCATCTCATCCTGGGCCTGGGTCAGCTCACGCTGCCGATCCTGGTGCTCACCCTCCTCTACAAGTTGGCGCCCAACGCGCCGGTGCGCTGGCGCTCGGCGCTCATCGGCGGAGCGTTCGCCGGTCTCTTCTGGCAGGTGGGACGGATCGGCTACGACGCCTTTGCCCTGCGCATCATCCGCTACGATCCCATCTACGGGATGCTGGGCGCCGCGCCCCTCTTCCTGGCGTGGCTGTGGCTGAGCTGGCTGGCGGTCCTCTCCGGCGCCCGGCTCTCCTACGCGGTGGAGCTGTCCCGCCAACGCGCCCTGGGCCTCTCCCACACCCTGCGGCATCACCCCCGCGCACGGGCCCTGGTCGCCGCGCGCATCGCCCAGGTCGCCACCGCCGCCTTCCTGCAGGGAGAAACACCGCCCCGTCCCACCGGGCTCGCCCGGGCGCTCCAGGTCCCCACCTCGCTGGTCATGGAGGTGGTCCGGCGGTTGGAGCGCGCGGGGCTGGTCGTCTCCGGATGGCGGGGCACCATCCAGCTGGCCCGGCCGCCCTCGGCCCTGACCCTCGAGGACACCATGCGGGCCATCGGGGCCTTCAGCCTCGACCGACCCGACGGAGCTTTCGAGGAGCCCCTCCCCCCGGACTTCGCCCGGCTCGAGCGCCACTTCGAGCGGGCCGACGAGGCCAGCGCGGCGCACCTGCGCCTGCTCACCTGGCTGGACCTCGCGGGCCTGGGGGATCCCCTCCTGGAGACCTCGAGGGAGCTCCAGGCTGCGGAGGTCGCGGAGAATCCGTAGCATTCCCAATGGGTTGCACTCCTGGGGCCCTTGAACACAAAGCGGGCTCTGTTATCGTGCCCCCCTCGGATTCCCGCCCACTCCACGAGGACTGGATGCTCAAGTCAGACCTGGTCAACGTCCTGGTGGCCAAGAGCAAGATGACGCCCAAGCAGGCTGAGGTCACCGTCGAGACGATCTTCCGCTCGATGAAGGAGGCCCTGGTCCGCGGAGAAAACATCGAAATCCGGGGACTGGGCGCCTTCCACGTGAAGCACTACGAGGGCCGGCAGGGTCGCAATCCCAAGACCGGGGAGATCATCCGGGTGAAGCCCAAGCGGGGCCTGCTCTTCCGCACCGGCAAGGAGCTGCGGGACCGGGTGAACCGTCAGCTGGGCTCCACCGAGGCCTCGCCCGAAGAGCCTCCCGCGCCGCCCCGCTCCGGCTCCGACGGCTGAGAAGGCGGCACCGCAGGGGGTCGGCGGCGCACGCGAGGATGAAGATCTGACCGATCGGCGCGTCGGCGGCCCGGCGTGTCTCCCCTCCCCTTCCAGCGAGTGCTGCCATGAGAGCCTTCTTCTTGCCGCTGCTGGCAGCGCTGTCCCTGCTCGCCATCAGCTGCGTCCCCCCCAGCGTGACGCTTCGCACCTACAGCCCCGGCGAGATCGTCGTCCCGCGCGCCCGAGCGCTCGCGCTGGTCGAAGCCCGTGGAGACCAGGAGGCGGTCACCCACTTCTACAGAACGCTTGCCATCAACGCGACGGGCGACGGCTACTACTCGGTGAAGGACCGCAGCCTGGAGGGAATGGACCTCGTGGTGGAGGGGGACCACGTCTCCTTGGAGAAGGATGGCGCGTTGATCGGACTCGCCGGGAATGAGGCCGGGTTCCGGTTCGACGTCACCGAGTACAAGGTCAGAGAGGGTGTGGTCTCCAGGAGCGGCCTCAAGGACGGGGTGATCGCGTCCGCGGCCTTCACGGTCTCCATGGTCCAGAACGACGGCACGCCGATCCTCATCTCGGTCCCGGTGGAGGGCTCCTGCGACGACGCGTTCAATGACGAAGGAGAGGTGTCCTCGGACGATGACCTGCTCTGGTGTGCCTCGCAGAAGGCGGCCAAGGCGCTGTTGAAGCGCATCACCCCCAGCCACTTCGAGCAGTCCTTCTCCCTGCAGGGCAGCGGCCGCGACGTCGATCCCATTTTCGCCGCCGTTCGTGCACGCGAGTTCGAGAAGGCGCTGGTCCTCGCCGAGGCCCACCTCGCGAAGAACCGCGAACATCACCCCGCACTCTTCAACGTGGCGCTGCTGCGCGACGTGCTCGGAGATCACGAGATCGCCTGTGAGCTCTACGAGCAAGCCATCGCGCTGGCACCGAAGACCCAGCCCTACTATCGGACCGCGCGGTTCGGCTGTGAGCAGCGCATCCTCGGCAAGAAGGCCCTCTCCAAGGGAGGCCCGCCGGTGATCGGCACGCGCTGAGCCGTGCGTGGGGTCGGCACGGTGGCTGAACGTCGGACCGATCCTCACGTCTTCAGCGCGCCATCGATGTCGTCCGCGACACGCCGCTCACGCTGCGGAAGTCCTCCGGAGCCTCCCGTGTCCATCCCCGGCAGCAGGCTGACGAACCGGTCCGCGCTTCGGAGACGAGGCGCATCAGGCCGCCAGCTTTCCCAGTGGATGCACCCGGAGCGCCGGGTCCAACTCCCCATAGGTGAGCACCGCGACCTCGGGGCAACTGCCCTCACACAGTCGCCGCAGCGTCGCCCGGATGTCCGGGGCCGCGAGGACCACCGCGCGCCCCTGGGAGGCGATCCCCTGCACGGACTCGAGCAGCCGGGTGATGCGCTCGGGGGCGGCCGGCGCCCCCTGTTGCTGCTCCCGGATCCATGCCTCGATCTCCGGGTCGACCAGCCACGCGTACAACGCTCCCTCGTGGGCGTGACGGTGACTGAGCGTGGCCCAGAGCGCGCTCCGGCACAGTTCGGCGAGGGCCGGGGCGTCGCCCTCCGCGGTGGGGGAAAGCAGCGCATCCAGGATCGGCCGCAGCGGCCGGATGGGCACCTCTTCCCGGACAAGGCGCCGGAGGACGTCGGTGAGCAGCGGCAGCGGCACCTTCTGAAGGACCTCGCGCACCAGGACCGGCGCCGAGGGCTCGAGTGCATCGAGCAGGCCCTGCACCTCCTGCACGCCGAGGAGCGGTGCCAGCCGGCCCTTCAGGAGGATCGCGAGGTGATCGCAGATCAGCGCTCCACTGCTTCGCGTGCGGATTCCAGCGGCCTCCAATCTGGAGACGTGGACCGGGTCAATCCGGGTGAGCGGCCCAAGCGCTCCGGGGTCTTCCGCCTCGGTCCCGCTGACGCCCAGACAGGCCAGCGCCTCCGGAGCGCACCGCGCGTACTGCGCGCCGGGCTCCACGTGGCCCTGCCCCAGCGGGACCTCGTGCAGGAGCAACCGATAGCTTCCCCGGGGGAGCTGCGTGACGCCGGCCCTGACACAGAAGCCCGGGATGCGCACCCCGCTGATCCCGAAAAGGGCATCGCGAAGGGCCTCCAGTTCCCGATGCACGAAGGCCGCCCCTTCTTCCTGCGCCAGGGGCGTGAGGTCCGGGGCAAGCTCGAGCACCAGCGGTGACTCAGGAAGAGACAGCGCCTGGTTCGCCTGGTGGTGTCCCTCGCCTGCCGCATCGCTCCCTTGCATCTGGGCAGCATCCTCCTGCTTCGCCTTCGCCTCGGCGGCTGCCTCCCGATGGTCAGCGCGCCACGCGAGTGCCCCCGCCCCCAGAGCCAGCAGCAGAAAGGGGATGGGGGGCATGCCGGGGATCAGGGCGATGGCAAGACACAGGGCCGCGACCACCCACAGCACCTGGGCCCGACCAAAGAACTGCCGCACCAGCTCGGTCCCAAGTCCGTCGCGGGCCTCCTCCGGCGCGACCCGGGTGACGACGATGCCCGCGGCCACCGTGACCGCGAGTGAAGGGATCTGCGAGGCCAGCCCGTCGCCGATGGCGATGAGCGCGTACACCGAAGCGGCCTCGCCAAGCGCCATGCCGTGATGGAGTGCGCCGATGGCGGTGCCGCCCGCCAGGTTCACCAGGGTGATGATGAGGCCGGCCACCACATCGCCCTTCACGAACTTCATGGCGCCGTCCATGGCGCCGAACAGCTGGCTCTCGCGTTCGAGGTGCCGACGTCGTGAACGGGCCTGCGCCTGATCGATGGCCCCCGCACGGAGGTCGGCGTCGATCGACATCTGCTTGCCGGGCATGGCGTCCAGGGAGAAGCGGGCGGACACCTCCGCCACCCGTTCCGCCCCCTTGGTCACGACCAGGAACTGGATGAGGGCGAGAATCGCAAAGACGACCGCGCCCACCACGTAGTCGCCGCGGATGACGAAGGTGCCGAACGCTTCGATGACGCGGCCCGCGTGGCCTTCCGACAGCGCGAGCCGCGTGGACGCGACGTTGAGCGCGAGCCGGAAGAGCGTGGTGACCAGCAGCGCGGTCGGGAAGGCGGAAACCTGCAGCGCCTCACGCGCGCCCAGCGACGCCACCAACAGCGTGACAGATAGGGCCAGGCTCAGGGCGATGCCGAGATCCACCCAGGCCGGCGGCAACGGGATGAGCAGCGTTGCGAGCACCATCGAGACCGCGAGTGCGAGCACCCACTCGGCGGAGATCCGCCCCTCAAACCAGCCTCTGCGCAGCATGCGGTCCCTTCCTCTGGATGGCGCGGCCGGGGCGCCGGACGCATGGGGTCTCCGATTCCAGTTGAAGCCCCGGTGTCACCGCGGCGGACTGCAGGAGGAGTGCCGCTTCGCTCCATGCAGCGCCCCGGATGCGCAGGCCTCTTCAGGCCCGGGCCTGCGCCCTGCGGCCGACCCTCTCCTGTTCTGCGTCCGTGCCTTGGGGCAGGCCTCCCCTGCGACAGGGTCCATGTCCCCGCCGACCGTTTCCGGCGAGGGAGGAGGACGCACGCATCCCCCGCCTCAGCCGGCCCCGGAGCCGACGTCGCTCAGCGGGGTGGAGGTCCCGGCGTGGGCCAGCACCACCGCGGCGGCCCGGTAGAGCTCTTCAGGAATGGCCTCACCGACGTCCAGGGGGATCAGGCTGCGCGCCAGCGGAACGTCCCGGACGATGGGGATCCCCAGTCGCTGGGCCTCTTCGCGGACCCCCTTCGCGTCGGCGGCCCGCCCCTTCGCGACCACGTACGGCGCCTCATGCTCATCGGGGGCATAGCGGAGCGCCACCGCGAGGTGGGTGGGGTTGATCACCACCGCGGTCGCCTTGGCGACGCCGCGTTCGCTGCCGCCAGTGACGAACTGGCGGTGAAGGGCCCGGCGCTGCGCCTTGTGCTGTGGGTCCCCTTCCGACTGCCGATGCTCGCGCTTCACCTCCTCGGTGCTCATCCGCAGTGACTGCGCATGGCGGTGCCGGGCCCAGATGGCCTCCACGCAGGCGATCACCAGGAGCAGGCCGGCCAACGACGCGAGCGCCGACAGGCTCTGGACCAGCGCGGTCGCCAGGGCACCTGCGCCCTCCAGGCGAAGCGCCCGGTGCCACCCCTCCAGCAGTGCGCCCCGCCTCCCGTAGAACCACCCGCCGATCCCCAGCAGAAACAGCAGGCTGAGAACCGGCTCGATCCAGCGCCCACCGGAGAAGAGGCGCTTGAAGCCCCCCACCGGGCTGATGCGGTCCGGTCGGGGGGTGAGCAACGAGACCATGGGATGCCAACCGGTGACGGTCAGGTGCACGGTCAACGCCGCGAGGGCGGAGACACCTGCCACGGGAAGGATCAGCCGACCGGTGTGCCACGTGAGCCCCCGGATGGCATGCATGACGGGTGGAAGTGGCGTGGACCAGAGCCAGCCGACCAGCGCCTGAAGCTCACGCCACCAATCCGGAAGGAGCACGCTCAGGGTCCAGCCTCCCGCCACCAGCGCCGCGGCACCCGGTCCCAATCGGCTGCGCGCGACCTGACCTTCCCGGTGCGCGCGCTCGAGCCGCCTGGGCGTGGCGGCTTGGTTCTTCTCGCTCATGAGGGCGACATCCGCGCGAGGTCACCGGCGACCCTTCCGAGTTCATCGAGAAGCCTGCCTCCGATGAAGCCCAGGCCGAGCCACAGCACCACCGCGCCCCCGAGAATCCGCGCCGGCGCCGACACCTCCTGGAGACTCGCCCCCCCTCCCAACCTGCCGGCGGTCGCGAGCAGGCCATCCACCAGCAGGCAGAAGGCCGCGATGGGTGCCCCGATCGCGAGCCCGGCGGCCATGGCGCTTCCCACCAGGAGTGCGGCCTCCTGCACCCAGAGCGCTCCGTCGCTCAGCACCCCGGGCGTCACCACTGCATAGGTCCGGGCCAGCGCTTCCAACGTCAGGGGGAGCCCGAAGGTCACCGCACCCAAGGCCAGCAGCCAGCGGCTGAGCAGCTCCCCGGTCGCAGATTCACGGGTCCCTGCCACCGGCAGCGCAGCTTCTGCCGACGTCCCCCGCACCAGATCGATGAACCGCCCGCCGAGCTTCGCCGCATCGTACGGAGCGGCTGCCGCCAGTCCGAGCGCGGTTCCGAAGACCAGCTCCCTGATGAACCCCGCGATCCACCGCCCATCCTCCAGCAGCTCCGGCGCCGCGCGGACGCCCCCGGCGACGTGCAGAAAGCCCCCCAAGGCGACCACCAGGGACAAGCGCACCGTCGGGGGTGCGGAGGTGCCTCCGAACAGGGGGCAGAGGAACACCACCGGCAGCAACCTGGCCGCGATGAGCCCCGGGCCGACCACGTGCGGCAGCAGCAACCCCGCGATCGCCGGGCCGGGCGCGCTCACCTGCCCACCACCGTCAGCGCGAGGAGGACCTGATGCGCGAAGCGTGAGAGCTGGGCGCCGATCCAGGGGCCGCACAGAATGAGGGCCAGCACGGCCGCGCACAGCTTGGGCACGACCGAGAGGGTGCTCTCCTGCACCTGCGTCACCGCCTGAAGCACGCCGGAGAGCAGGCCCACCAGCAGGCTCGCTCCGATCGGGGGCAGGCTCGCGAGGACCATCAGCCACAGCGCCTCCCGCCCCAGCGACAACAGCAGCTCGGTGTCCATGGCGCGTCCCTAGCGGTAGCCCAGCACCAGACCG
Source organism: Myxococcaceae bacterium (assembly GCA_035304185.1). Lineage (GTDB taxonomy): Bacteria > Myxococcota > Myxococcia > Myxococcales > Myxococcaceae > DATGQN01. Next base: position 101,978 of record DATGQN010000008.1, on the reverse strand, counting down.
CGGGCGAGGAGCTCCCATCCATCCACTGCCACGAAGAGCAGCAACTTGAAGGGCAGGCTCACCTGGCTGGGCGAGAGGGTCTGCATGCCGAGCGCGAGCAGGATGTTGGCGACCACCATGTCCAGCACCAGGAACGGCAGGAAGATGAGGAAGCCGAGCTGGAAGGCCTCGCCCAGCTCGGTGACCACGAAAGCCGGCACCACGATGGAGAGGGCCTCCGCATCCGGGAGAGGGCCCTCGCCACCCCGCAGCTCATGGGCCAGCTCCTGAAAGTGCAGCCGGGAGTTCTCGCTCCCGTGGCGGAGGAGGAAGAGGCGCAGCGGCTCGAGGACCCGGGGGATGAGGTGCAGCGCATCCTGCAGATCGCCACCTTCGACCCACCCCGCCTCGAGCGCTTCCGACATCCGCGCACCGACCGGCGCCATCACGTGGAAGGTCAACACCACCGCCAGGCCGGTGAGCACCAGTGTCGGCGGCGCCTGCTGGGTCCCGAGCGCCGAGCGGGTCAGGGAGAGCACCACCGCCATCTTTCCGAAGCTGGTGAGCAGCACCACCGCGAAGGGCAGCAGGCTCATGCCCACCAGGAGCAGCAGCATCTGCAGGGGGGGCGCGGCCTGGGAGAGGGAGGCCAGGTCCGCGCTGGAGGGGGCGGCGCCGGCGAGCGCAGGCAGCCCGACCGCGACGCCCAGGGGAAAGGGGGTCCCTCTCATTGCCAGAGCCCCTTCTGAGCGCGCAGGACGCGCGCATCAGCGGCGCCCACGGGCAGCTCGGGGGGCTCCCGACGGGGCATCCCGTGGACGGTCGCAAAGCCGTCGCCGTGGACCACCAGATAGCGCTCCCCCTCCGCTTCGATGAGCGCAAGGCCGCAGCGGGGGGAGAGTCCGGTCCGGGCACGGACCTCCAGGGGGATCTCCTCGGGGGTGCCGGGGCGTCCGAGCGATCCCTGCTTCCACAGCCAACCCGCACCGGCGAGGCAGGCCACGGCGATCCAGACGCCGCTTCCGCCCCAACCCTGTTGTCGGGCGATCGCGGTCAGGACCAGACCGGCCAACAGCGCACCGGAGAGCAGCAGCCGTCCCTGCGGAGAACGCCAACGCACGGTGCGCCTCACTCGAGCAGCGAGAGGATGCGTGCACCCAGCTCGCCCTCGATGTCGACCAGCTCCGCCCGCGCGATGGCCCGCTCCCCCACGCGCAGCACCACCGGCTCACCGGGGTCGATCCTCAGCGGCAACACGTGCCCGGGTCGCACCTGCGCGAGCTGGGCGAGGGTCATCCGCAGCCGGGTGAGTTCCACCTCCACGTCCACCGGCAGCGCCGGCATCAGCTCGGTCGCCTCGCCCACGGCCCCCTGGGTGTCCTGCGCCATGTCTGTCTCTCCTTGCGATGGGCGCAGCGATGCGCCGGTGAAGCGAAGTCCCGCGGGCCCCAAGAGCGCCCTGAGTTCGAAGTCGTCGGTGAAAAGCCTCAAGGGGCCGCTCAGCCCCTCCCTCCCCCGGGATGCCTCCGGAAGCCGGATCACATCTCCTGCCGCCAGGCGCCGAAGCTCGGTCCGGGAGAGCGAACCGCCGGTCAGCGCGCAGCGCAGGGGAATGGTTGTCGCTGCAACCGGGGGCGCGAGCTGTTGGGGAGGTGGCTCGGACTGGGTGTGCAGGACGCTGCGCAGCGCGGTCCCCGGGACCAGCAGCCTTCCGGTTCCCTCGAGCCCATCGATCGAGAAGTCGAGGCCGAAGGCCAGATGACGCTGCCGCCCCTCGAGCCCCGCCAACGCTTCCCGGCGCTGCAACGTCACCCCCACCAGGCGTGGCCCCAGGCTGCTCCACACCCCGCCATGTCGGCGGATGCGCTCGAGGACGAGCAGGCAGAGGTAGCCGAAGGTGGCCTCCTCGATCCGGGTCAGTCGCGAGACCGGCGTCCATTGGGCGGGAAGGCCCGCGAGCCGTCCGAGCAACGCGGCGAGGAAGGGGAGCTCGATCTCGAGGACCGCGCCCTCGGAGGAGGCGGAGAGTTCGAGAAGCGCAAACCCTGCCGGCTGCGCCAGCGAATCCACCGGTCGGACGGCGGATGGCAGCAGCCTCGCCTCACACTGAAAGCGCAGCTCGAGCTCGCTGGAGAGGTCCGCGCAGACCGAGCTGGTCAAAGCGTCCGCCGCGGCTCGCAGCAGCGGCCGGTGATTCAGCGCGAGGTGGACCCGCGTGAGTCGGGCGGTGGTGAGCCGCAGGGGCTGTGCGTGGCGCGTCGGCTCGAGGGGTTGAAGTTGCATGGGCACCTCCGGGGTGTGGGCGTCCGCGGCGCCATTTCAAGGTTCCTGCCAAGGTCGCTCCCCCGGGCCTTCGCTGACCTCCGTCCCGCGACCGGGATGCGTGGTCCCGCGGGGCGGTCGGAGCCCCGGGGTGGGCCCGTCCGGGTTGGCCTTGGAGGTCAGCGCATGGCTTCGATGAGGAGGCGCTCCGCCAGGCGGCGGGTGTAGGCACAGCGCCGGGGCGAGGCTTGCGGCGCCTGCGAGGGGAAGCCCGGCCGGTGCTCGCGGGGGAGCTGGCGGAGGAGCTCGGCGCGCAGCAGGTGGGGCACCTCGTTGGCCAGCAGGTTCAGGCGGACATCGGCATCCATCCGCACCCCGAAGGCCAGGCTCAACGCCCGCTGGCGCCGCTCGGATCGTTCCGCCTGCAGCCGCTCCAACTCGGCACGCGCGCGGAGCCGGTCCACGCGCCTCAGCCCTTCGAAGAGTGAACGTGCGCCCTTGCCGCGAAAGGCGCTGCAGGCCAGCACCAGCGCCTCCAGGGCCAACCCCGCCGGCGCCGCCGCCCTCCGATCCCCCATCCGGGTCGGCTCGAACGCCACCGCTTCCTTCCGCTCCCGCCGCACCAGTCTCGTCGCCTGCATGGTGTCTTCCCCCTGCGCTTCACCTCTCCCAACCGGATCGCATCTTCAGCCCGTCCGACTCCCCGGGTGCGCGCGGCCCGAAGGCGGCGGGCCTGGGAGCTGCGTGTCCGCGACGTGCGCCTCGAAGCCGTGGGCGGTGGCCACCCTGGGGCGGGCGGGCGTGATCGCTGCTTCAGACTGTTCCACCGGGGGGGCCGCGCTGCGTCGTCGCGCCATCCAGATGCCGCACGCCAGCAGCCCGACCAGCAGCAGCCCCGGGGCGACGAGCCGTCGCACCTGCTCGAAACGGGACTCCCCGCTGGCGACCGGGAGGGGCGGCGCCTGAAGCTCCTGGATGACCACGGCCACGTCCGCTGCCGAGAGCCCGTCGACGCCGCCCGCCACCAGCTCCTGGATGTCACCCCGCATGGGGATCACCTCCGGCAGGGCCCCGGGCCGCACCTTCACCAGCGCCGAGGCCTTGGCCGGCGGGCGCTCCCTCGCGCCACGCAGCGGGGCCGGAAGCGAGAGCTGCACGCGTGCGCCCGCCACGCCCTCCAGCTGCTCGAGCGCCAGGACCGCCTGTTCCGCGAGCAGATGACTCTCCCGCAGTCGCTCCTCGGTGGGGGTGGGGACCATGGAACCGGAGGCGAAGACCTGGGCCATGCCTTCGCGGCGCACCCGGGGAAGCCCCAGCGCATTGAGCTGCTGGACCGCCGCCGCCTGCAGCTCCGCGGGGACCTGCACCGCCCAGGTCTTCCCCCTTCCCGATTCGGCGACCTTCTCGGAGGTGATCCCCACCAGCTGCAGCGCGGCCACCATCTCGTTGGCCTCGCGCTCCTCGAGCCCGTGGTGAATCTGCACGTCGCAGCCTGTGAGCAACCACAGCAGAAGCGCGCACAGGCACCCGGCAGGCCGTCGGGGGTTTCGGAAAAGGCGGCTCATAGCTGTGTCGTGAGCACCTGGCGGACGCCAGCGCTCCCCCGCTCCACGACCTTGCCCGCCAGCTCCAGCAGCTGACTCGAGCGGTAGACATCCGCCTGCAATCCGAGCAGCGCTGCGGGAGAGAGTCCCCGCCCGGATTGCGCCGATCGGAGCACCGCATCCAGCCGGGCCTGCGCTTCCGCCACCGACTGCACCGCGGTTCCCACCTTCTCCGAGAACCGGGTGCGGTGTGCCACGTCGGGACGGAGGGGCTCCTCCACCCGGAGGGATGCAGGCGCCTCCTGGACGCCCGCCGAGGCGCTCCGGGCGACCTTCATGGCTTGCGCAAAGTCTCCACGCCCGGGCCGGGAACCCTGAGCGCTCACGGCGCCGCCGACGCCCGTGGGCGCAACGGCCGCCGCCACCTGAGTGATGTGCATGGCGGCCTCGTCAGCGCACGTTGTTGATGGAGGCCTTGGCCGAGTCGTGCCGGACCTTCATCACGTTGGAGACCGCGGTGAACTGCCTGCTCTCCCGCTGCATCTCGCTCTGCAGCTGCAGGTACTGCTGGTTGAAGGCGAAGCTCTCGAGCTGCATCAGCCGCTGCGTCTCGAGCATCTCTCCCGGCGTGCCGTTTGCCGGGGCCGACGGCGTGAGGCCACCCTGCAAAGCCGGGGCGCCGAAGCCCCGCTCCGGTGCCGGCGTGGAGACCGTCAACGGGGCCACCTGGTTCATCGGCGACGGCGTCGACACCAGCCCTGCCACCTGACGGGCCGCACCGGTGGCGAGGCTCACGCCGCTGACCACCCCTCCCGGCACCGCCGCGCGCAGCGAGAGATCGACCACGCTGCTGATGGTGCCCGCGGCCTGCGAGAGGAACTGGCCGAAGTCACGCTGCGGCGTGGTGCGTCCGGCATTCGGGGAGAACTGCAGCGGCTGAAGGCGGGTGGGCGAAGGGTTCATGGGCCTCTCCTCGGGGACCGCGGCGGTTGGATGCTGCGGTGCGGTCCGCGCGGCCCGGCCTTTTCACGGTGCGTGCCTGCGGCCGTGCCCAGGAGAAAGGCCATCCCCGGACGTCCCGGGTGCCGGACCCTCGTCCGAAAAGTTGCCCCGATCCGCCTTTGCTTCAGAGTGGTCGCACCCTGTTGCACCGGAGCGTCCGGTGTGACCGCCCCTCACTTCGAGTGTCTCCCCGGAGGACGACATGCAGCCATCCATCCAAGACTTCTCTGAGCTGCGCGAGCGCTACCACCCGCGCGTGTCTGCGGACTTCATGGTGAAGGTCCTCCGCCATGGCCGCTCGGTGCTGCACCGCACCCAGGATCTCTCGATGGCCGGCGTCTTCGTCGAGGGCGTCCAGGCCCTCCCCGGGCACCAGGTGAACATCGTGCTCCCGCTGCCCAACGACCGCGACATCCTCGTGGACTGCACCGTGCGCCGCCTCACCGACAAGGGCGTGGCGCTGGAGTTCAGCGAGCTGGACTGGGACGACATGTTCGCCCTCGCCCGCTACCTCTACCCCCGCCTTCCCTGAGTCCTCACCCGGGGCGCGCGCTGACCGCGTCCGGAGAGGTGAACGGCGCGCCTCCCCTTCGAATCGGGGCGCCCCCACGCAGCATCCCCAACCGTCGATGCTGGGAAGCGCGCGGAGCAGCGCCCTACCTGCGCGCCTGGCGCAGCCGCTCCACCAGGTCCATCAGCTCGGCGCCACGGAAGGGTTTGTGGATGTAGCCATCCGCGCCCGCGGCCATTGCCGCCGTCACATCGGTCTTCTTTGTCCGACCGGTGAGCATGTAGATGGGGATGTCCGCCGTCTCCGGGTCTGCCTTGAGCATCCGCAGGGTGGTGATCCCATCCAGCTTCGGGAGCACCACGTCCATCAGCACGAGCTGGAAGTCGCCGCTCTTGGCGAGCTTGAGGCCCTCGGCGCCATCCACCGCGCAGGTGACCTCCACCCCATCCTCGGAGAGCATGCTGCTCACCAGCTCCCGGATGACCGGCTCGTCTTCGACCAGCAGGATGTGGAACGGCTCGCTCACGTCGCCTCGCTCAGGGGTGCGGATGGAAGACCGCGCCTCAGCCACCCTTCGTAGGTGACCGTTCGGCTCCCGTCCAGTTCACCGGAGCCACGTCCTCGCGACGCGTCCAGCCCTCCCGTCCATTCGCCAGCCGGATCCGCACGAAGCCGCCCTCGCGTGCGAGCATGCGGACCTCCAGCCCCTCGTGGATCTCGAAGGCCACCGCGCCCTTCTCGGACGGGAACTCCCGGACCTGGGACACCTTGGCCATCACCACCGCGTCCTGAACGTTCGCGTCCACCCAGGTGCGGTTGGCGGTGAGCAGGCCCAGCGGGACGGCCACCACCAGGGAGACGATGGCGCCGACCAGCAGCGCCATCCGCAGACGTGCCGGGGTGAATCGCCGCGCACACAGCAGCAGGAAGCCCAGTACCCAGAGGATGAGGAAGCTCACGCCGGTGTCCGGAACCGGCGTGGCGTGCGCCAGCCGCTCGAGGAAGGGTGCCGGTTCCCCATCCCCCACCAGGGCGTCGAGCTGACGGGATCGCGCCAGGGCGAGGTTGCCCACGACGTCAGGGTCGTTGCCCCCTTCGCGTCGCGCGAGCTCCAGATGGAGCACCGCCTCTCCCAGCGAGCCCATTTCCAGCGCCGTCGTCCCCAAATTGAAGTGGACGTCCGCCCCCCCTGCACCATGCTCGAGCAGCTTGCGGTAGCCGGCCGCCGCAGCCTCGAAGTCACCCTGCAGGTGCGCCTCGTTGGCCTCGCGGAAGATCGCCTGGGCTTCGCTCTCGGTGTACCAGCTCCCCCGGCTCATCCGACCCTCCAGCCCTGCATCAGGGCGCTCGCGTCCTCGAGCACGCGCTCCCGCTCGCCGGCGTCCTGGCCGGGCGCGTACCGTCCGAGCGCGCAGGCATCGAGCACCCGCTTCACCCGCGCACGCTGGGCCTCGTCGATCCCCCGGGAGGTCAACGTCTCCTGGAGGGCCTCACCGGTCAGCCCCTGCACCGGCGTCGCGAGCTTCGCGGTGAGGAACTCGAGCACCGCCTTCTCCACCTCGGCGTAGAACGCGGCGGGGGCGGCATCACGCAGGAGCGTCTGGGCCCTGGTCAGCCGCTTGTGCGCGGCCCGCTGCTGGCGCTTCTGACCGTCCCCGCTCTGTGCCTCCCGCACCCGTCGATGCAGCGCGCCCGCGCCGGCGAGTGCCCCCAACAGCCCCACCGGCGCCACCACCAGCGGCCAGAACCATGCCCGCTTCGGCAGGGGCGCCGCGGGCGAGCGGAAGGAGGCCTGCGCCCGGATGGGATGGATGCCGGTCTGCTGGGCCACCTGATTGCGCGCGCTGGGAGGTGCGGCGCTCAGCCCTCCGCCGTCGGGCGCGACCGTTCCGCCGCCGGCTCCCGGGACCACGGTGACCCGGAAGGGGGCGCTGCGCGCGGTCTCGTAGCGACCCGTGTCCGGATTGAAGTGCGGATAGGTCAGCTCCGGAATGGTCAGGGTGCCGGTGCGCTTGGGGACCAGGACGTACTTGGCCACCCGCTCGCCCTGAACCACGCCCTGCGGTGTGCGCACCTCGTCGGTGATGGTGGGATCGAAGACCCGGAAGTCGTCCGTCTTCGGCGCGAGGCGGGGCGGCATCTGGTTGCGCACGTTGCCGCGTCCCGACAGCTTCACCTCGACCTCGATCGGCTGGTTCAGCTCCACGGTCGTGCGGTTCGACTCCACCGAAAGCTCCCACGCTCCCACGTGCAGCGGCGCCATCCCGTCGGGGGCTCCGGGAGGCAGGGGCTCGACCTGGATGGTCAGCGCCGGGGTGCGGCGGGTGAGGCGCTCTCCGGCGTAGAGGTAGCCGGTGGTGATGTCCGCACTGGCCTGGCCGATGGTCAGCTCGCCCGAACGCACCGGGAACACGGCGGTCCGCCGCAGCATGTACGCCCGGTACGGCACGCCCTCAATGGTCCGGTACTGCGGCGCGAGGCTGGTGGGCGCGTCGATCTGCTCCGTGACGAAGCCCTCGAGCTTCGGGAGCATGAAGGCGTCGACGTTCGAGAGATCCGACCTGCTGAAGATCCAGATCGTCATCGTCACCTGCTCGCCGACCCGCACGCGGGTGCGGTCCACGAAGGTGCGCATGAAGAGATCCGGTTCGCGGGTCGGGATGCGCACGCCGGGGAAGTCCTTCCCGGTGGGCTCCCCTCGACTCCGGGTCCGTCCCATGAACTGCTCGTCCATCAGCTCGTCGAGCAGCCCCGGGGGGAAGAGGCCGGCAAAGGGATCCTGCGATCGGCTGGGCGCGGGACGACGGCGCGGCTGCACCACACTGCCCGCCTTCACGGTGATGGTCAGGGGCGCGGTGCGGAACACCTCGCCTCCGGACTCCAGCGTCGCGGGGGGCAGCTCGAAGACGCCGGGACGCAGGGCCTGGAGGACGAGGGTCAGGGTGCGCTGGGTGCTCATCCGCGTCCCACCGGCGCCCATGGAGATGGAGCGGTTCACCCCGCCCTGGCGGCTGAGGATGTGGAAGTCGGGCGTCTCGGGCGGATGGATGCGCGCGTCGCCACCCACGTCGCTGGCAACGATCTGAACCCGGAAGGTGTCCTCGGTGCCGACCACCTCGTGCTCGGTTTCCATGGTGAGGCTTGGCGACTGCGCACCGGCAGCACCCGCCCACAGCAGCGCCGCCAACACCCCCGCCAGCCGCGCGGCGCTACCAGTCCTTCTGGTTGCCATCCCGTGGCCTCTTCCTTCCCTGGAACCGCCAGAGCTGCAGGTTGCGCTCGTCCTGCTTCATGGCGTCCAACATGCTTTCTGCCTCCTGCGCGGAGATGCCCTCCTGCTCGCCCTCGGAGGGTTCGGGGGCCTCGGTGCCCGCGCCGCTTCCCGCGCTTCCCGCGTCCGCGTCCTCGGGTTCGCCGTCGGGCCGTCCATCACCGCCATCGCTCCCCGCGTCCCCGTCCTCCCCCTCGCCCTCTGCGGGATCGTCACCGGCATCCTCTCCGGCGTCCCCCTGGCCTCCGTCGAGCTCGCCGGCGTCGGGTCCGCGCTCCGATCTGTCGCCGGCGTCCCCCTGATCGTCACCGCCGTCGGTGCCGGCATCCTCCGCTCCCTCTGCGGATTCGGAGGAACCGGGTTCCTCGCCCCCATCTTCCGGAGACCCTTCGTCCTGGCCTCCATCGGTGCCGCCGTCGAGGCCCTCCTCCCCACCGTCCCCCTCTTCGCTACCGTCCTGGGCGTCACCCTCCTCCTGGGAGCGGTCGCCCTCGCCGCCATCTTCCCCCCCATCGTCCTCGCCGCCGTCGGACTCGCCGTCCTCGCTCCCGCCGTCCTGGCCGCCGTCCTGCCCGGTCTCCTCGGGCTCACCGCCGTCGGGGGTGTCCTGGCCTCCGTCCGCGGGTGCATCCTGCTTCGGCGGGACGTTGCGCAGCAGCACCTCCAGGTTGTGGCGGGCGTCGGCGTCTCCGGGGTTGAGGGTGAGCGCCCGGCGGTACGCTGCAATGGCCTCCTTGCGCGCAGAGCCTGATGCGTGGACGTTGCCGAGGTTGTAGGCCGACTTCGCGCGTAGCTCCCGGGACAGCGCCGGGTCCTCGGCGAGCTCCCTGAAGATGGCCGCAGCCTCCTCACGCTGCCCGAGCTCAGCCAGCGCGAGCGCCCGGTTGTGCTCGAGCTCAGGTCGGCTGCCCAGCCGCGCCTTGGCGGCGTCGAAGGCGTCCAGGGCCTCCTGCGGCTTGCCGGCAGCAAGCGCGGTCATCCCCTCCACCACCTCGGGCGGGTTCTCGTGGAACGGCCCCATCGCGCCGGCAGGCAACGCGGCGAGCGCGCTCAGGAGGAGCAGGCCGAAGGCAGCGCGCCTCATGCCCCTTCCCTCCCCACGCGCCGGGAGGGCTGCACCAACAGTCCAAGGGCCCAGAACAGAAGACCGGCGAAGAGGAAGCGCTGGAACTGCTCCTGGTAGCGATAGGTGACCCGGCTCTCGTACTCGGCCTTCTTCATCCCATCGAGCCGCTCGACCACCCGGGTGACGGCGACCCCGCGGGGCACGTGGAAGTACGCGCCCTCGGTGAGCTCCGCGAGCTGCTGCAGGCCCGCGGCATCGAGACGGGAGACCACCACCTCGCCGTTCGGGCCCCGCTGCATCCCCACCTGCTGCCCGCGACGGTTGAAGATGGGGATGGTCTCCCCCTCCTCACTGCCGATGCCCACCGCCAGGATCCGGATGCCCTTGGCCGCCAGCGCCTCGGCCGCGGTGCGGGCGTTGCCTTCGAGGTCCTCCCCGTCGGTGAGCAGGACCACCACCCGATCCTGCACGCCGGAGCCGGACTCCTCGAGCATGCGCGCCGCGGTGTTCAGCGCATCCGCGACGTTCGTTCCCCCCTGCGGCATGTCCTGGGGATCCACCGCCCGCAGGAAGAGCTTGGCGGCCGCATAGTCGCTCGTCAGCGGGCACTGCACGTGGGCCAGGCCCGCGAAGGCCACGATGCCCACGCGATCCCCGCCCAGGGAATCGAGGAGCGTCGTCAGCTCGAGCTTGGCGCGGGTGATGCGATCCGGTTCCACGTCCCTCGCCAACATGGACTTGCTGGCGTCGAGCGCCACCACCACGTCCAGACCTTCGCGGCGGATGGGTTCGGGCGTCCCTCCACATTGAGGCTGGGCGAGCGCCACCGCGAGGAGCGCGAACCCCAGGCACTGGAGGACCGAACGGAGGATGGGCCGGGCGACGGAGACGCCCTCGGTCAGGACCGGCCCCAGGCGTGCGCCGAAGACCTCACGGATGCGGACGATGCGCCGGCTCCCGAAGACCACGCCCACCGGGATCAGCGCCAGGAAGGCGAGCGCCAACAGGAGCGCCCAGGGCCGCACCAGCTGCATCTGCTCCCCGAGGAGCGTGAACGTCCAGGGCCCCATCATGGGAACACCCTCAGGAGCCCGATGCGGACCACCAACTCGAAGAGGCCGAGCAGCAGCCCCAGCGCCAGGAAGGGCGCGTAGAGCTCCCGCACGTTCGCCGCCGCGCCCCCTTCGAGCAGCTCACTCTTCTCCAGCCGATCGAGGACCCGCTGCAGGCCATCCTCGAGCGATTGGCGATCCGTGGCGCGGTAGTACTCACCACCGGTGAGCTGGGAGATCTCCTGAAGCAGCTCCGGGTTCACCGGCAGCTCGACCATGCTGTAGGTCGAGTTCCCGAAGAGATCGCGTCCCGAGGGGAAGGGGACCTTGCCGCCCTTGCCCACCAGGATGGTGTAGACCGGGATGTCGAGCGCCACCGCCATCTTCGCCGCATCCATGGGAGACAGGCGGCCGGCGTTGTTGTCGCCGTCGGTGATGAGGACGACCACCCGGCTCTCGGCATCCGAGTCCCGGAGGCGGTTGAGCGAGGTCGCCAGCGCATCCCCGATGGCGGTTCCGTCCTCGAGGACCCGCGTGCGCAGCTGGTCCACCACCTCGAGCAGCACCCGGTAGTCCAGCGTCAGGGGGGCCTGGGTGTAGGCCACGCCCGCGAACACCACCAGGCCGATGCGGTCGTTCACGCGCTTGGCGATGAAGTTCTGCAGGACCTCCTTGGCCACGTTCAGGCGGTTGGAGGGCTTGAAGTCCGCCGCCTCCATGGAGGTCGACAGGTCGAGCGCAATGACGATGTCGATGCCCTCGACGGTGAAGTCACGGATGCGTGCTCCCCGCTCCTGGGGACGGGCCAGCGCCAGCACCAGGAACAGGACCGCGGCTGCCTGCAGGAAGGGAAGCAGCACGACGGCCACGGCACGGATGCCGCGTCCCCGCCGGACCAGGACGTGGGCCAGCGGGAAGCGGACCACGGCGCGCGTGCGATGTCCCACCACCGCCGCCCAGATGAGCAGCGGGATGAGCGCGAGCAGCCACAGCGCCTGCGGGTGTTGGAACTGGAGCCCCTCAGGCAGCATCCGGCGCTCCTGACGTCGGGGGACTGGGAGGCGTCGAGAACCCGGCCTCTGCCTCGTCGACGAGCCGCAGGGCCGCGTCGATGGCGGCCTCGCACGCGGAGGGATCGACCTGCAGCTTGGCGAACTTCACCAGGTCCGCCTCCTCGAGCATGGTCCGGGTCGAGCCGACCACGCGCGTGGGCGCCGTCGTCTCAGAGAGGGCGACGCTCAGCTCATAGGTCGTGCTCTCCATGGCCTCCACGCCGTAGCGCTCGCCGACATAGGCCCGGAGGATCTCCGAGAGGCGGCTGTAGAAGGCCTTCTGTTCTCCGGCTTCGTGCAGCTTCTCCGCGCGCAGATCGACCAGCGCCTTGCGGGTGCGGACGTCCAGCGGCGGCAACACCGGCGGTGGCGCGACCTTCGGAGGCCGCGCGCGCCACCAGCGATAGAGGAACCAGAACATCACCAGCAGCGCGACGATCGCGAGTGCGTACCAGAGCAGACGCAGGGTGAAGACCGGCACATCCTCCGCAGGCTTGAAGCCCCGCAGCTCAGCGCCCTCCTCCATCACCTCATCCGGAAGGGAGGCCAACCCGGTGACCATCACCGGCTCCGAGATCCAGGGGCGCGCGCCTTCCGGCGTCGCGACCTCGAAGGGGACCTGGAGCTGCTGCTCGCCGAGTTCGAAGAGCGCGAGCTCGAGGGTGAAGGTGGTCCGCGCGCCCTCCTCCGAGTCGGTGCGCGCGCGCTGCTGATTGAGAAGGGAGAAGGCCCCCAGCTCCTCGGCTGCGGTGAGCTCCCAACGTTGGGACGCGTCGTGTCGGAGGGACAGGGTGAGCGTGAAGGGTGTCCCCAGCGTCACCTCGACCTGTGAGAGCTCGGAGGTCACTTCCAACGGGGCGATTGCCTGCCCGGGCGTGCCATCGGCCGTGGTCGGGGCCGTCTGAAGCGGCACCGCCTCCGGATCCGCAGGCGCCTGCGCAACCGCCGTGAAGCTCCCGAACAGAAGCAGCGCCAGCCCAAGCCCTGAGAAGATGCCCGCCCTCATGCTGCGAGCCTCCGCGCCCGGAGCCTGAAGAAGCGCTGCAGCGCGAGACCGTGATCATCGCCGGCGCTGAGCGCGACGTGATCGAGTCGGATCTTGCGGAAGAGCTGCTCCCGCGCTGCGCGTCGCTCGGCGGCATGTCGCTTCAGGGCCTGCTGCACCACCTTCGCGTTGGAGTCCACGAGCACCCGCTCCCCGGTCTCCGGATCCTCGAGGGCGATGAGCCCCATGGGAGGAAGCCCCTCCTCCATCGGATCGGAGATCACCACCGGGACCAGGTCATGGCGCCGCGCGGCCAGGCGCATCGGGCCCTCGTAGCCTTCCGCGATGAAGTCGGAGATCAGGAAGGTGACCGCCCCACGTGGCGCGAGCTGTCGCAGCCGGTTGAGTCCCAGACTCAGATCGGTCCCCCTGCCCTCCGGCCGGTGCGTGAGGATGTCGCTGACCACGCGCATGACGTGCTTGCGGCCCTTGCGGGGAGGCACGATCTTCTCGAGGCGATCGCTGAAGAGCACGAGCCCCACCCGATCGTTGTTCGCGGTGGCGCTGAAGGCGATCTGCGCTGCGACCTCGGCGGCGATCTCCGACTTGGTGCGTCCGTGGCTCCCGAAGCTCCCGGAAGCCGAGACGTCCACCAGCAGCATCACCGTCAGCTCACGCTCCTCGGTGAAGACCTTCACGTACGGCTCGCGCATGCGCGCGGTGACGTTCCAGTCGATGGTGCGGATCTCGTCGCCGGGCTGGTACTGCCGCACCTCGCTGAAGGCCATGCCCCGCCCCTTGAAGACGGACTGGTACTGACCTGCCAACGAATCGGCGACGACCTTCCGGGTCCGGATCTCCAGGCGGCGGATCCGGCGGATGAGCTCCTTGGACAGCATGTCGGGGGTGCGTTCTCCGCGGTGTGGCGCCGGTGGGGGTCAGGGGACCTCGATGCGATCGAAGACCCGCTGGATGATCCGCTCGGGGGTGAGCTCCTCGGCCTCGGCCTCGTAGGTGAGCGACACGCGGTGGCGGAGCACGTCGAAGCCGATGGCCTTCACGTCCTCGGGGGTGACGAACCCGCGGCCGCGGAGGAAGGCGTGGGCGCGGGAGGCCTGCAGGAGGGCCAGCGTCGCGCGCGGGCTCGCGCCGAACTGGAGCAGACCGTCGAGATCCTTGAGCCCGTAGCGCAGCGGCTCACGCGTCGCGAACACGACGTCGAGGATGTACTCCTTCACCTTGTCGTCGACGTAGATCGCCGAGACGACGTTGCGGGCGCGCTCGATCTCGTCCGGACCGATGACCGGCGTCGCCTGTGGAGACTCACCGGTGCCCATGCGGTTCATGATGACCCGCTCCTCGTCCCGCGACGGGTAGGAGACCTTCACCTTGAGCATGAAGCGATCGACCTGCGCCTCGGGCAGCGGATAGGTCCCCTCCTGCTCCACCGGGTTCTGCGTCGCGAGGACCAGGAAGGGCCGGGGCAGCGGGAAGGTCTGCTCACCGATGGTGACCTGCTTCTCCTGCATCGCCTCCAGCAGCGCGGACTGGACCTTGGCGGGGGCGCGGTTGATCTCGTCGGCGAGCACCACGTTCGCGAAGATCGGGCCCTGGCGCACCGCGAACGCGCCGCTGTGCTGGTTGTAGATGGTCGTCCCCACCAGGTCCGCAGGGAGCAGGTCCGGCGTGAACTGGATGCGCGAGAAGCTCAGCTTGATCGCATCCGCGATCGTCCGGACCGTCAGCGTCTTTGCGAGCCCAGGGACGCCCTCGAGCAGCACGTGCCCATTGCACAGCAGGCCGATGAGCACGCGGTCCAGCATGGTGCGCTGACCGACGATGACGTTGCCGACCTCGCGGCTCAGCAGCTCGACGAAGGAGGCCTCTTCCGCGACACGTTCATTCAGCGCCCGAATGTCCAAGTCCATGGGGACGTTCTAGAGCGAAACGCGCCCGGAGGGCTATGCCTTTGGGCGCGTGGATCCCCTTGGATTCTCTGGGGAATGGAGGGCCCGGGATGCGCGTTGCGGGCCGCCCGTGGCCTGCGCCTCAACCTTCAGGGAGGGGGCCGCCGTAGGGACCGCCGGTGTCTCGCGGACGCGCGGTGTACGCGTCCTCATCCAGCTCGTCGTCGTCATCCGCCTGCGGGAACCGGTCGATCTGGTCGGTGCGGATGTCGTCCGCATCCGCCTCCTCACCGAGGGGGAAGGTGCCGACGAGCAGGGTCTCCCAGGCATCTCCGGCAAGACCGATGTCCAGGTTCGCGTCGATGGGGTCCACCCAGGTATGGGCCTCGGGGTCCATGATGGGCCGCTCCTGCAGCCTGTCGTTCACACCGTCCGATCGAAGGGGTCGCATTCAGGGCTCCTTTTCCGGGCACCGCGAACGGGGATCCACTCGCGCCTCGTCGGAGCAACGCACGGTTCACACCGTGGCGATCCACCAGCGGATCGCTGCCGGCGTACGTCCTGCGCGCCGCCCCGACTCCAGCCTCGTTCATCAGGTCCAACAATCCGCGGGAGGCTTTCACTCGCGCCGGAGATCCACCGCAGACGCGCTTTGCCTGCACGGCCGGCGCCTTGACAGTCGGTGTTCCGGTGCAGGGGAGGCGCTAGGCACGCCTCGCGATCCGCGCAAGTCCACGGGCCGCATACGCCCTCAGGGTTCGCTGGGCGCCAACACGAAGATGCTGTCGAGCCGGTCCGAGGCCGCGAGCTGGTCGGGTCGGTAGTCGAAGTCGTGTCGCGCAAGCACGCGGAAGCCGGTGCGCGAAAAGAGAGAACGCGCCTCAGCCGAGCTCCAGGTCCGGAAGTTCCATTCGGTGTTGATGTCGAGATTCACGTCCGGTCCGCGCACCCGCAACCGGTTCGTCATGGGAGCGCGGCGGCGCTTGCGATCCGGCGGGCCCTCCCAGGTGAAGCAGTCCACCGCGGCGCCATCGATCTCACCCTTCCAACGTTCGGTCTCCTCATCGGAGCGGGCGTAGTCGGTGAGATGGAAGCCGAGAAAGTAGCGTCCATCCGGTGCGAGCAGTCGGCGGGTGTTGCGCAGGTGGGCGCAGGCCGCCTCGTCACTGTCCAGGTAGCGGAAGGTGGAGACCAGGTTGAACGCGACGTCGAAGCGCCCTTCCAGCTCCGGATTAAAGAACGTGGCCATGTCCCCTTCGGTGAGGGTGACGCGCCGGCGCAGGGTGGGCGTGAGACGCGCACGGGCGAAGGCGAGCATCTCGTCCGAGAGGTCGTAGCCGAACATCGTCAGGCCCCGCCGGGCCCCCTCCTCGATGAGCCGTCCGGCGCCACAGGCAGGCTCGAGCCAGCGCCGGCCACCGTTGCCATGCCGGGCATGCATCGCCTCCAGGAAGTCAAACTCCTTGGTGGTGTCGGTCCCGAAGATGGCCTCGTAATACGCCGGGTGCCGGTACCAGTCCGTGGCCTGCTGCGTGCCCTTCACCTCATGCCTCCTCAGGCCGCCCCGCGGGTGGACGGGGCCCCGAGGCCGGCCGTCGCGGAAAAAGGTCGCACCTTCCCTCACCAAGGCAGGTGCCATCCTGCCGCAGTGTGGTATACGCGGGTCCCGTCAGGAGCGGCCCCCGGGACATGGGGCCGACCACGAGGACTCCGGTGGAAACCAAGCGGCGCATCCTACTCATCGACGACAGCGAGATCACGCTCGCGATGGAGAAGGCGGTCCTCGAGGCCCGCGGCTACGAGGTCGTTGCGACTGCAACCCTCATGGAGTTCGAGAAGACGCTGCACAGCTGGCGTCCGGATCTCATCCTGACCGACATCCACATGCCCGAGGCCAAGGGCACGGACATCTGCCGCACGCTGAAGAACGAGTACGGCACGCAGGACATCCCCATCGTCCTCTTCTCCTCCCTGCCCGATGACGAGCTGGAGAAGCTCGCCGAGCAGGTCGGCGCGGACGGCTCCCTCTCCAAGGCGAACGGCCTGGACGCCATGGGCGAGAAGGTCGACGAGCTGGTGCAGAGCATCCTCTGGTGAGCCGGGAGCGGGAGCGTCATCCGTCGGGATGGCGGCTGCTGTCGCTGCTCCTGCTCCTCTCCGCCTGCACCCGCTCCGTTCCAGCCCCTGAGCCTCCCCGCGCGGCTCCCGCTCCGGACGCGGTGCTGGTCGTGACCGCCCAGCTCGAGGGCACGCTGGAACCCTGTGGATGCAGCGCCTCCTTGCGCGGAGGGATCGCGCGCCTGGCAGCCCTGGTCGAGGAGACCCGCGCGTCCCACCCGCATGTGGCGCTCCTCGATGCCGGCAACACCCTCTACCCGTCCGAGCACTCCGTGCCCATGCGCGCGGCTCAGGATGCAGCGGGCGCGGCGGTCATCGCCGACGTCTTCACCCGGCTCGAGCCTCTCGCCTCCGTCAGCGGACCGCTCGATCGCGCCGCCGCGAAGGACGCCCCGGTGGGGATGCCGGCCGGGCTGCGTTCCGGAGAGGCCCGTCACCTGCTCACCACCGGGGGTGGAACGTCCCTGTGGGTCGTCACCGGCACGGACCGGTCGCAGCTGGCGTCGGCGCACGCGACGGCCGAACAGGAAGGCGCGGACTTCATCGTGGCCCTGGTCCCCCTCCCCATGGATCGCGCGGTGACGCTGGACTGGGAAGGCCTCGACGTGCCGCTGGTCGTCACCTCGGGACCCGAGGCCGGCGCAGGGGCGGAGGAGAACCGGATGCGCCAGCTGGGCGGCCGGATCTTCGCCTCTCCACAGAGCCGGGGGCGCAGCGTGCTGCGCGTGGATCTCGGCGGGCCGCGGAGCGGGGCGTCCAATTGGGTGTGGCAAGCGGGGGCCTCCGCGCTGCGACGCGAGCTCGAGGCGCTCGACGGCCGCATCCGATTGCTCGCCGCCCAGCTCGACCGTCCGGGAGCGAAGGAGCACGCGCAGTACGCGCTGCAGGTGGAGAAGTCGCGGGAGCTTCAGGCCCGCCGCGCGGCGCTCGCGCAGATTTCTCAGCCGACGCTGTCGCCGGGCGCGTTCACCACGCGCTTCATCGCGCTGGACCCCACCCTGCCCGAGTCGCCGGCGGTGAACGCCCGTCTGGCGCAGCACGCCGGTGAGGTCTCGCGTCTGAACCTGGCGTGGGCCGTCGACCACGGGGAGGACTGTGCGGAACCGGCCGCAGGCCGACCTTCGTTCGTCGGGACGCAGACCTGCGCCGCCTGCCATCCCGACGCCATGGCGTTCTGGGAGACCACCCGACACGCCCGCGCGTGGCAGACCCTGGTCGACGTTCAGAAGCAGGGGCACCTGGATTGCGTGGGGTGCCACCTCGTCGGCTGGCAACAGCCGGGCGGCGTGTGCAGGCTCGATCAGACCGGAGCGTGGACCGACGTCGGCTGTGAGAGCTGCCACGGTCCGGGGAGCGCCCACATCACCGACGGCGCCCCTGCCGCACTGGTTCAGCGGGCGGACGCGCAGGCCTGCGCCACCTGCCACAACGCGGAGCACTCTCCGAACTTTGACCTGAAGACCTGGTTGCCGCGGGTGGTGGGACCGGGCCACGGTGCGCCCCGCGCCGAGACCTCGACGAAGGCCCCGGCGGCCCCCTGAGGCCCGGGATTCATGCCCTGCCTTCGCCAGCCGCTGTGAATCCGGGACGTGGGGCTCTCGCGGATAAGGGGCCTCCGAGCGCATGAGCCGGGGCTCGTCCGGTCGGCTGTCGCTCGCGCACCTGGAACCGCGCGACCCTCCGCGCCGTGAACCTCCTGAACCAGGGGCCGCCGGGACGGCGCGTCCGGACCTCCGCCTTCCTGCTGACCATCTTGCTGGGGACCCAGGCCCTCGCGAGCGGTGTCGAGGAAGAGCCGCTGCCCCTTCCCCCGCCGCCGGAGGGCATGCGGGAGCTCAGCCTGCGCGAGCAACGCATCCTCGCCGAGGTGGTCGTGCCCCGGGTGCATGCCCCCGAGGTCCTCGATCCCATGGCCTTCGCGCCCCACGCCGATCTGCCGATCGAGCTGAGGCCCGACGTCGCGCGCTTCATCCGCTACTACCAGCAGGAGGGCCGCGCCGGCCTCCGCACCATGATGCGGCGCCTCACCCGCTACCAACCGCTCATCCAACCCGCACTCTCCACGCAGCAGGTCCCCCTGGATCTCATTCACGTGGCGATGATTGAGAGCGCCCTCACCACCAGCGCGGTGTCTCCCGCCAAAGCGGCCGGGCCCTGGCAGTTCGTCCCCGCCACCGGGAGCGCCTACGGGCTGCGCCAGACGTTCTGGGTCGATGAGCGACGGGATCCCAGCAAGTCCACCCGGGCCGCCGCCCGCTTCCTCTCGAAGCTCCATGGTCAGTTCGGGCACTGGTACCTGGCGCTCGCCGGCTACAACACCGGAGGCAGCCGCGTGCGACGCCTGCTCGAGGAGACCGGCGCCAGGGACTACTGGGCGCTGCGCAAGCACCTCTCCAAGGAGACGCGCGAGTACGTCCCCAAAATCCTGGCGCTGACCCTGATCGCCAAGCACCCCACCGCCTTCGGCTTCAGCCACGCCGAGTTCGACTACCTGCCCCCGCTCGAGTTCGAGCAGATCCCCCTCGATCGGCAGGTCGCGCTGTACTTCGTGGCCCAGGCCACCGGAACCACCGAGCGGCACCTGCGCGAACTCAATCCCGAGCTGCTGCGTCGGCTCACCCCACCCGCGTCCTCCCAGCGCCCCTATCGCCTGCGGGTGCCGCCCGGGAGCGCCCGCTCCCTCCGCGCCCGTCTGGCCACCGCCTCCCGCGCCGAACAGCTCTCCGCCGTCGTTCACCGCGTGCGGCGCGGTGACTCCCTCTATCGGGTCGCCCGGCGCCACGGCACCCACCCGCGGGTCCTGCGCGAGGTGAACGGGCTGTCTCCGAAGGCCCCACTGCGGCTCAACGCGAGGCTGCTGGTCCCACGCCCCCCCCGGATCGCCGCGGCATCCCGGGCGCGCGTGGCCCCTGGCTCCCGGTCCCTTCCAGGTGACGACACGGTCCGCGTCCGCGCTGCGGGCATGCACGTCGATGCGGAGGCGCTCCGGGCCCACCTGGGCCGCTGCCCCCACGATCGGGGCGGGTTGCGGCCCTCACCCTCCTGCTTCCTTTCGGAGCAGGCGCATGATCGGAAACGTGCGCGGCCTGCTCATGCCACGCTATGACCCTCTGAGGCCCATGCGTCCGCTGCCCCGCCCACCCAGTCCTGCCTATCCTTCGCCGGCACATCCGGCGCGGGCCTCCTACCTCGAGCTCGACGCGGGGGCGCTGCGGCACAACGTGGAGGTCTTCCGCGCCCTTCTCGGCCGGGACGCTGAAGCGGGTGTTCCCCGCCGCTTCGGCGCGGTGCTCAAGGGCAACGCCTACGGCCACGGCTTCGAGGCCCTCCTCCCCCACGTCCACGAACTGGTCGACGTGCTGTACGTGATCTCGCCCCTCGACGCGTTGGCCATCCGCGCGTTTGAGCGGCGCGAAACGCGGGCGCGGCGGCAGGTGGTGGTGTTGGGCGCCATCAGTCCCGAAGAGGCGCTGGAGCTCGCCGAGGAGGAGATCGATGCGGTGATCTCGGATCCCTCCTGCATCGACATCACACGGGCCCTCCAGAAGGCCGGCACCCGTCGCCGGCTCCGGGTCCACGTCCATCTCGACACCGGCCTGAGCCGCGAAGGGTTCACCCTCGACCAGCTTCCGACGGAGGCGGCGTTCCTGACCGGGTCCCTGGATGTGCTCGAGGTGGTGGGCGCCCTCTCCCACTTCGCCAACACCGAGGACGTGACCGAACAGGCGTTTGCGCGTCGGCAGCTCGCCACCTTCGATGCCGGCGTGGAACGGCTGCGTCAGCTGTTGCCCGCCCAGGCTCCACTCGAGCGTCACTTCGCGGCCAGCGCCCCGACCCTGGTCCTGCCCGAAGCACGGCTCGACTGCGTGCGGATCGGCATCTCCCTCTACGGCCTGTGGCCCAGTGCCGAGACCCGTCTGTCCGCGCGCGTGGTGCTCGGTGACCTCCCCGAGCTCAGGCCCGTGCTCTCGTGGCGCTGCGAGAGCCAGTTGGTCAAGTGGATCGAGCCCGGCTCCTACGTCGGCTACGGCTGCACCTGGCGCGCGGAGGAGCGCACCCGGATCGCGGTGCTCCCGTTGGGCTACTTCGATGGCTACCCCCGGCTCTTCTCTGACCGGGCACACGTCCTGGTCAACGGGCGCCGCTGCCCGGTCCTCGGACGCGTCATGATGAACCACATCGTCATCGACGTGACCCGCGCCGAGCCCGCCGCGCCCCGCGTGCTGGCGACGCTGCTGGGAGAGGATGGAAACGCCCGCCTCAGCGCCGAGAACCTCGCGGCCTGGGCCGAGACCATCCACTACGAGCTGCTCACCCGGATCGGCCCCCACCTCGAGCGGCGGATCGTCTGAGTCCGAACCGGACCTGGACCTTCAGACCTGCTCAGGGCAGCGGCGGCTCGGTCACCTCGGCCGGCTGCTCGGGCACGGACTTCTTCTTCGCATCCTGGCTGGTGAAGACGCCGATCGGGGTGTGGATGTGGGTGCGCTGGGTGTCCACGCGCTCCTCCGCGGGAGCGCACTGGGCCGGCCGCTCCTGCGTCATCGCGACCCAGGGGGTGGAGAGGCCGCGCTCGTACTCGGTGACCTCCTTGGCCACCACCACGTCATCCCGCATCCGAACGCACCGATCCGCCCCGTAGAACCACGCCACGCTGCCGTCCTGGAACTCCAGGGCGCGGCTGGGACCGGTCCCCATCACCTCGGTGACCTGGAAGGACGTCATCCCGGGGGTGATGCGCGAGAAAGCGGACGCACAGCCCAGCATCACGCTGGCCCCCATCAGCACACCAACGACGGTCTTGAACGACATGCAGGAACTCCGGGGCCAGCGAGGGTTGTCGGTCTTCGGGTGGCGGTCTCGTCAGGACGACCGCCCCCCGCAGATCTTGGCAGCCGAGGGCGCTGGCACGTCAAGGGACGCGAACCGCGCGCCCCGACGTCGGATCCGCGCCCCCTATTCACCGGGGGATCATCCGGGCCTGACGTCACCGCTCTTCGAGCAGGACCTTGAGCTCCTGGACCCGGCGGCTGATCGCATCCCGCTCCATCCCCCGGTACTGCTCCGGAAGCAGCGAGCGGCTGGTGCACTCCTGGACCGCGACCAGGTTCTGCAGCTCGACCTCCAGCGGATAGCTCGGCGGCACGAAGTCCTCGAGCACGTCCGCCAGATCCTGCTCGGTCACCTTCTCGTGCCCGGCCGCGAGAGCACGGAACTTCGCACGGACCAGGATCGCTTCCATGTCGGCGCCGGAGAGGGACTTCATCTGCTCCGGGAAGCGGGCGCTGATGGACTCGAGCCCCGGGACCTCGATCCGGGTCTTCTTCGCCATCACGCGGAAGAGCTCGTCCACCTCCTCACCGTCCTGCGGGTAGAAGAGCGCGATGTGCTCCTCGGCCCGCCCCTGGCGCTTGAGGTCGATGGGCAGCAGGTCCGGGCGGCACGTCAGCAGGAACCAGATGATCTTGCCGCGGTACTCTGTGTTGCCCATGAAGGAGGCGATGGAGGCGAAGACCCGGCTGGACGTCCCGCTGTCGCCGCTCGCGTCGCGGTTGCCGAGGAAGGCGTCGGCCTCGTCGATCATCACCGCCACCGGCCACAGGGCCTTGAGCAGGTTGAAGATCTTCTCCAGGTTCGCCTCGGTCACGCCCTGCCACTGGCTGCGGAAGTTGAGGAACTTCACGCACGGCACGCCGATGTCCCCGGCGAAGCAGTTGACCAGGAACGTCTTGCCGGTCCCCACCGGTCCCGCGACCAGGTAGCCCATGGGCATCACGTCGAGCTTGCCGCGCTTGAGGGCGTTGCTCGCCTCCCCCAGCATCTGCTTGGCGCGCGTGTGACCGGCGACCGAGTCGAGCGTATGCGCCGGCTCGATGAACTCCAGCAGCCCGTGGCACTCCGCCTGGATGATCTCGCTCTTCTTCGCCTTGAGGAGCTCAGGGGTGATGCGCACGCCCAGCTCCAGGGCCTCAGTGAGCAGGCGGTCCAGGTTCAGGCGCGAGAGGCCCGCCGTCATCTTTGCCAGCACGGCCAGGGAGACGTCGCTGAAGCTCTGCAGCCGCTGGCCCTTGAGCCGCACGCGCACGAAGTCGAGGCGCTCGGCCTCGGTGGGCAGCGGGAGCTCGATGTGCGCCACGTACGGGTTGCGGGCCAGGCGGGGCGAGACGTCCGCGAGGTTCTCCGAGAGCAGCACCACCGAGCAGTCCGCCGCGAGCAGCTGCGGGTCATGGGCCCAGCGGATGATCGTGGTGAGCGCGAAGCGATCTTCGATGGAGAGCGAACCCACATCTCCGGCGGGGAGAATGGACTCGGCGAAGTCGATGATCACCGCCGCCGACTTTCCGTCCGCCAGCCGCGTGCGCAGGAAGTTCTCGAGGATCTGCAGTGCCCGGCCCGGGTCCCGCGGCATCGCCTTGGCGTAGTCGGTCCCGTAGATGGTGTCGTAGGCCGACAACGAGCGGTGCAGCTCCTTCTGGGTGTCCGGATGCGCGGCGCGGATCCCGCTGGAGCGGTCGTAGAAGAGGACGTGGTCGCGTCCGCCGAAGAGCTCGTCGGAGAGGAAGGTCCGCAGCGACCCGTAAGCCTGCTCGCCGTCCTGCCCCAGCACGGGGTGCAGATCCCTCACCGCGCCGTGGAGCAGGAAGGTGTTGACGGTCTTGGTGTAGTAGCGCTGGGCGAGGGTCTGGGCCCATGGGGGCAGTCCCGCCAGCGGATCATCCTTCTTCAAGCGCTTGGCCATGGTGTGCTCTAGCGGCGTCCTCCGGGTGGCGCTCGTCTCCGAACGCAATTGGCAACTGCGGATTGTGGCTCCTTCACGCGCCGGTGGGGGACGGATTGCGCGCGGGAGGGGCTCAGAGGGGATCCAGGGAGGTCCGCAACTCGGCCACCTCGCCGGGTTGCGTGAGGCGGACCAGGTGCCTGGCGGGGCGGTACCCCTCCGCGCTCAGCTCGATCTCCACCTCTCCCAACGGTGCCGGTGCGCGCACCGGGAACTGCATCACCGGCGGAAGCTCCTTGCCCTGCAGCCGGACGGTCGTCTTCGACGGCGGAACCCCCACCACCTCGACCAGGATCAGGCCGGTGCTGCGCGGCCCGCTGATCAATGACACCAGCAGCGTGAGCACCAGGGAGAGGCCGGCCCCCGCCAGCCCGGCCAGCCACAGATCCCGGCGGGTGAACCGGCGGGCCCTGGCGTCGAAGAGCCCATCGAAGCGGGTGGCGCCGATGGGGAGGGGCCGCGCACGTCCGACCCTCTGGGGGCGGGTGAAGGTCTCCGGGTCCTCCGCGTCGATGCGCTGCGCCTCGTCGTCGTCCCCGAAGGACGCATGCGCCTCATCTTCCCCGTGTTCGTCATCAGCGTCGTGAAGGGCCCGGTGCGTGTGGAGGTGCTCGGGCTCCTGACGTGCCCCCCGGGCGCGAACCGCCGTCTCCGCAGCACGGTGACGCGGTCCTGCGTCGGTGTCCTCTTCCGGGAGATCTGCGTAGCGGCCGGCGTCGGTGTCTTCCCCGGGCGTTGCGGCCTCTTGGCGCCCGTCGCTCCGAACCTTCCTGGGCGCCCTGTTGCGGCGTCCCTCCGCGTCGGTGACCTCTTCCGGCCCGTTGCCGGAAACGGCAGCTGCCGCCCAGTTGCGACGCTGGCCCTGCGCGTCCGTGGCCTCTTCCGACTCGCCAGCCCCCTCCCCAGCTGCCGCCGAGGGCAGCGGCGTGGTCGCGACGGGCTGGGAGCTCCCCCTCTCTGCGACGCTCCGACGCGGGCGCCGACGTCCCGCGCCCTCCGGCCCATCGGGGGAACGCTCGGGAGGGAGCAGCCGCGAAGGCGTGGCGAGGGTTTCGGATGCGTCTTCCGGAATCGGCGAGGGGTGGGCGAGCGACGTCGGCCGTGCTGCAGACGGGCTCAGGTCCGAGGGAAGCGGCAGGGTCGCATCCGGCGTCTCCCCTTCCAGCGGGGCGTGCAGCTCCTCGGCGTCATCAGGTGACAGCCGGGAGGGGCCGGCGAGCGTGGCATCGGCCAGGTCCGGAACGAGCCGCGAGGGAGTGGCCAATGTGGCGGCGCCCTCCGGATCGCCCCCTGCATCCCGCTCCTCCGGCGCATGTTCGCCACGAACATCGACGGCGCGCTCTGCGCGCTTGCCCACCCTGCGCGGATCCCCGCTGGAGCCGGTGGTGCTGTCTTCCGAGAGGTCCGGAGCAGGAGGCAGCGGGGCCGCCCCCACGTGGGTCTCCATGGACAGGATGCCCGGGATCGGCATCCCCACCGTCGGGCTGCGCCGGGGCGCCTCGCGTGGGGCAGCCGGTGCGCTCGGTGCTCTGGGCGCAGGACCGATCCGCGTTTCTCCGTCTGCAACCCTGGACGAAGGGCGGGTTGGCGACGGGCCGACGTGGGTCGAGGCACTCACCAGCGCGACGTCCACCTTGGGTTCCGGCCGCGGTCCGACGTGGGTCTCCAGATGGAGCGCCGAAGCGGCCGCCTCCGGAGCCCGCCCGACCTGGGTCGCCTGGGGCAGTGACTGGGAGCGGGTGTGCGTCACCTCAGGGGCCGGCGATGCACCCTGCGTGTCTTCCGGGTGGCTCGCCTCGAGGGTCCCCACCTCCTCCGCGGGAACCTCCGCCTCCGGGTGCGCCCGCATCGCCTGCACACGCTGACCACGTGAGGAGCCGATCGCCGTCTGCTGCCCCTCAGGCACGTCCCGCTCCGAAGGCAGGGAGATGGGGAGCTCCCCGGTCCGGGTGCGGATCGGACGTGAAGGCTTTGCGCTCACGCCCCGGGCAATCTCCTCGAGGATCTCCGGGGTGGCGCTGACTGCCGCGTAATCCTTCTGCCGGGCGAGCTCCTTGTCGATGTCCTCACCGAACGCGTCGTGCATGAACCCCATCAGGTCCTTGCGTCCGAAGTAGCGGCCGGAGGTGTGGAGATAGCGCTCCAGGTCATCAGCCAGATCGCTGGCGAAGGGGTAGCGCTCCTCGGGAGACCTGGCGAGCGCCCGGGTCACGATGCGCGAGAGCTCAGCAGGCAATCCCTGGAGGGACGGGCGCGCGAGCTGCACATCGACGTTGGCCACCTTCTCCAACACCGAGAAGTCGCTCTCGCCCTGGAAAAGGCGCTCGCCGGTGAGCAGCTCATAAAGGCAGACACCCAGCGCGAAGACATCGGAGCGGCGATCGATCTTCTGCCCCAGCACCTGCTCGGGACTCATGTATCCGAACTTGCCCTTCAGCACCCCGGTCTGGGTGTTGGTCCCCCACCCCGCCGCTTTCGCGATGCCGAAGTCGATGACCTTCACCTCTCCGTCGTAGGAGAGGAGGATGTTCTGTGGGCTCACGTCCCGGTGGACGATGTTCAGCTCGCGGCCGGCCTGATCCTTCTTGCGATGCGCGTGATCGAGCCCCTCCGCGGCGCGCTGGATGACGTGACACACCAACGGGATGGGCAGCGGGTCCTGCTGCTTGCGGGAGCGTTCGAAGACGAAGCGGAGATCCTTGCCCGCGACATACTCCATCGCGATGTAGAGGCTGCCGTGGAGCTCCCCCAGCTCATACACCTGCGCGACGTTGGCGTGGCTGAGGAGGACCGAGAGCTTCGCCTCGTCGATGAACATCGACTTGAAGTCGGCCTCCTCCGCGATGTTCGGGAGGATCCGCTTGATGGCGACCAGCCGCTCGAAGCCTTCCGCTCCGAAAGACTTTCCGCGCCAGACCTCCGCCATGCCCCCGATGTTGATCCGGTCCAGCAGCAGGTAGGTCCCGAACGGGATGGGATTCCGCCTGGGGGACTGAACGCTCACGCGGGCTCGACCTTCTGGCAGGGGGGCTTGAGAAGATGCGGACCTTACCGATCGGCTACAAAGAGGGTCAACCGACGCGGTCTCCCTCAATGGGCGCGCGTCGACACATGTGTT
Source organism: Myxococcaceae bacterium (assembly GCA_035304185.1). Lineage (GTDB taxonomy): Bacteria > Myxococcota > Myxococcia > Myxococcales > Myxococcaceae > DATGQN01. The sequence goes on along the minus strand of DATGQN010000008.1, from coordinate 75,333 downwards.
CGAGGAGCGGATGGAGCGAAGGACGTTGCTGCAGTGGAGCGCATGGATGGCAGCGGGTGGGATCCTCCCGCTTGCCGCAGGGTGTCGGACCGTCCGGGCCGAACCGGATGCGCGCTTCGGCCCCCTGCTTCCCGCGGACGCGAACGGCCTGCGACTCCCGGAGGGATTCACCTCGCGGGTGATCGCCACCACCGGGGAGCGGGTCAAAGGAACCGACTACACCTGGCATCCGGCTCCGGATGGCGGTGCGGTTTTCGCCACCGACGATGGGGGCTGGATCTACGTCTCCAACAGCGAGGTGCGGAACGGACGCGGTGGCGTGGGCATGGTGCGCTTCTCGTCCGCCGGAGAGATCACCGACGCGCGCCGCATCCTGGATGGGACGCATTTCAACTGCGCGGGCGGCCCCACGCCCTGGGGCACCTGGCTGTCCTGCGAGGAGATCCACAAGGGACGGGTGTGGGAGTGCGATCCGACCGGCACACGACCGGCAGTCGCCCGGAGCGCAATGGGCGTCTTCTGTCACGAGGCCGCCGCGGCCGTGCCACAGGTGGAGACCGTCTTCCTCACCGAGGATCTCCCTGACGGAGGCTTCTACCGCTTCCGTCCCGAGCGCTGGGGTGACCTCTCCGAAGGGGTCCTCGAGATACTCGTCGAGACCGCAGATGGGGTCGCCTGGAAGGAAATCCCGGACGTCCTCGCCAAGGACTCGCCCACCCGCCACCAGGTCCCGGGAGCCAAGCGCTTCGATGGTGGGGAAGGCATCTGGTTCCAGCGCGACGAGGTGTTCTTCTCGACCAAGGGGGATGGACGCATCTGGGCGTACCACCCGACCCGGGAGACGCTGCGGATCCATTACGATCCCCGGACGTCGAAGACGCCCGTCATCCACCACGTCGACAACCTGGTGGGCGACGGCCTCAACATCCTCGTTGCCGAGGATGGCCCGGAGATGCGCATTGTCGCGCTGCGTCCGGACGGCACCGCGTTTCCGGTCCTGCAGCTGACCGGTGTCATCGGATCGGAGATCGCGGGTCCTGCCTTCAGTCCGGACGGCACCCGCCTCTACTTCAGCTCCCAGCGACGTCCAGGGCGGACCTATGAGGTGCGCGGCCCCTGGCGCGAGCGACGTGGGGTGGAGGTCTGATCGTCACCGGCTCAGCGACCCGTGCGATCGCGGAAGGCGTCGGGCCCCCCGAAGGCGTCCGGCGGCGCCTGCATGGGCAGCGGCTCCACCGTGCCGAGCAGGATGCCGCGCGGGCTCGCCGCGATCTCCGGTGATCCGAAGCGACGCGACCAGTCGAGGCCCACCGCGGTGAGCCACGCGCGTCCTCCATCCGGAGACACGCAATAGAAGATCGTCCCCGCGGGCCGGCCCTCGGCGGTGTTGACCGGGCCCTCACAGCCGGTGCGGAGCTCGAGCTCCCATGAGGTGAGCGGCGTCCCCTTCACCAGATAGGGGGGGCGGCCCAGCTCCGCCAGGATGGGCTCGAGAACCTCCCGGTCGGACACGACCTCACCGATCTGCGACAGGTTCGACGCGCGCTGCTCCAGGTGGCCGAGCGCGGCGGCGGCAAGCTCGTGCGAGGGGAAGTCCATCCCGTCGGAGAGCACCAGCAGATCGACGAAGAGGAGGACCGAGGCTGCGATGGGGAGCAACCGGTGGCCGCGGAAGGCCGCGCCCTTTCCTCTCCACGCTCCGTAGACGCTGACGCCCGCGGCCACCAGCGTCAGCGCCACCGCCACCGCGGCGAACGCGGCGCGGGGGGGCGCGGTCATGGCGGTCACCTCGGCGTGTTGGGCCCGGTAGGCGTCCAGCAGATCGCCGCCGAAGACGAGCATCAGCAGCACGAAGGCCGCGAGGTTGATCCAACGCTGTGCCCTCCCTGCGCCCGGCGCCGGAGAAGGCTCGGAGGGAGGCACGTGCTGCTGCGACGCAGGGTCGACCGCCTCGCCCGTCATCCCGCGAGCACCCGCGCCGGGTCGGTGGCAGCCGCGCGCCGCGCCGGACCGAACGATCCCACCAGCGCCGCGAGCACCCCGAGCCCGATGCCGCCGGCCCACAGCCACCAGGGGAAGGCGAAGGCCGTCTGGGGCTTGAAGGGGAAGTCCGGCACCCAGCGGGCGACCGCCAGATCGGTGAGCGCCGCGAACAGGAACGCCGTGGCGACGCCGGCCGCGCCTCCCAGCAGCCCGAGCGTCGCTCCTTCCGCCATCACCAACTGCTTCACCGCCGCGCGGGTGGCACCCACGGCCCGGTAGACGCCCAGCTCCTTCTCCCGCGCCCGGACGCTCGCAGAGAGCGCGTGAGCGATGTTCACCGCCGCCAGCAGGCAGATGAGCAGGGAGAGGAAGGCGAGCACCGACGTGGTGAGCAGCACCGCAGCCCCCGCGGTGCGTGCAAGCTCGCGATCCTGATCGTCGATCTCCCAGCCCATCGCCTCCACCTGCCGGCTGACCGTGGGAACCTGTGAGGGCGTCTCCAGCTCCAGGGTGACGGCGGTGTAGGTCTCGGCATCCGCCCCGGCCTGCGCGTTGAGCCGGCGGGCGGTCTCCAGCGGGACCGTCACCCCGGCGAGCATGGCGCGCGGTGACAGGCCCACCACCTCCACCCGCGCCGGGATCATCGGGCCTTCGGTCCTGCCGGACACCCACGAGCGGTTGATCTCGATGGGAACGGTGAAACCCTCGAGCATGCGACCGGAGAGCTGGGGCAGTCCCCGCGAGGGCGCGAAGCTGCGGTTGTAGATCTCGAGCAGCCGGGTGGAGGCGACCCCCGCCATGGGGGCCTCGGGGCCGGCGTCCACGAAGCGGGCCGGATCCACGTGCGCCGCGAGCAGCCCGGGTTCCACCCCCTCCACCGCCACTTCCGCGCCCATGCGGAGCTGGCGACCGAAGAAGTCCCCGTTGAAGCCGATGACCGACGGCACCCGCACGTCCATGTGCCGGTGGGTGGCGACCACGCCTTGGAGCCCCGCGAGCTGCTCCACCGCCGCATCATCCAATCGGCCGCCGCCGAGCAGCGCGCCCACCGAGACGGTCGGAGGAACGACCTGAATCAGCCGCGCTTCGACCGGGAAGACCTGCTCGCGCACGACGTTGCCGATGCCGCTTCCCAGCGCGACGAAGAAGACCAGGGTGCCCACGCCCATCGCCACGCCGAAGATCGACGAGAGGGAACCGCGGGGATCGCGCGCGATCGACAGGCGCACGAGGTGTCGAAGCGCTCCCCACCTCACGCGCGCACCACGCCTTCCTCCTTCAACACGCCATCGGTCAGTCGCAGCGCGCGTCCGGCCGCGGCCCGCAGCCGGTCCTCGTGGGTCACCACCAGGAGCGTGAGCCCATCGGCCACCAGCGAGTGGAACAGGGAGATGATCCCCTCCGCCGTCTGCGGATCCAGGTTCCCGGTCGGCTCGTCGCAGAGCAGCACCCGCGGTCGGCAGAAGAGTGCACGGGCGATGGAGACCCGCTGCCGCTCGCCGCCCGACAACCTCGAAGGCGGACGCGCTTCCTTGCCGGCGAGCCCGACCCGTGAAAGCGCCTCACGGGCCCGGGTCTCCTCCTCCTTCACCGACATCCCCGCGCGGAAGTGCGCGGGCAGTCGGACGTTCTCGAGCGCGCTCAGTCCGGGCACCAGGTGGAAGGACTGGAAGACGAAGCCCACCTGTTCGTTGCGCAGCCGCGAGAGGCCCGCGTCGGAGAGCCCGCGCAGGTTCTGCTCCGCCACGCGGACCTCCCCCTCCCAGTCGGTGTCGAGCCCTCCCAGGATGTGGAGCAGCGTGGACTTGCCGCTCCCCGACGCGCCGACGATGGCGACGAACTCACCGGCCCCTGCCTCCAGGTCCACACCGTCGAGCACCTTCACCCGCTCGCCGTTGCCCTCGAGGTAGTCCTTGCGCAGCCCACGCACGTGGATCACTGCTTCTTCACCTCGAGATGGAGACGCAGCTCCGCCTGCAGCGCCTGGCCTTTGGCGTCCGCGGTGAGGCTGACGGCGCGCAGCTCCTTGAGGGCGTCCAGCCACCGGACGGTGGTCGGCTTGAGCGCGAAGCCACCCATGCCCCAGGCATCCGCGGGCAGGGCGCGGATCGCGTCGGCCAGTCGATGGAGGTCCACCACCAGCGCGAGCCCATGCCCGGTGAGGAGGGGCGCGAGATCCTCGGCGATGGGGGCAGTTCCGGGAGCCTCCTTGAGCCGTCGGATGAGCTCCATCAGCTCGGCTTCCGGAGACGCCATGGCGACGTGGTTCTCCACCAGCGCCAGGTGGGTCCCCTCCCCGGCCGACCAGCTCGCGAGCCACACCGGGACGCCCTCCCGCGTGTCCGGCGTCAGCTTCGCACCGAGCCGCGGAGCCAGCTGGGGCACCTTCTGCAACGTCGCCTCGGCCTTTTTCGGATCGCGGGCCGTCGCCACCAGCGAGAGCTCGGTCCAGTCGAAGGGGTTGGACCTGCGCGCCTGGCGCGCCGTCATGGAGGTGATCCGCGCCCCCGGCGAGAGGCTCAGGCCCGCGACGATGCCCGGCTCCAGATTCCCGAGGATGTCCTTCTCGACGTCGATGCCCGCCTCGGTTGCCGCCCGGGTGGCGCGCGCCCCCACGAGCCAGGTCCAGAGGCCGCCCAGCGCGGCGGGATCACCCGCGTGGCGCATGACCGCGAAGCTGTCGCTGGCGAGCCATCCGAGCGCTTTGCCCGAGCGCTGCTTCACCGTCAGCGCCGGCAGCAGCGTGCGGTCATCCGGCCAGGGGGCATCCAACCGCATGGAGAGGCCCGAGAGGCTGAGATCAAACGCCGCCCCCACCCCCTCCACCGTTCCCTGGGGCAGAAGCCCGCGGCCACCGGCGAGGTAGCCCCACGCCAACGGCTTGCCTCCCAGCCGCTGCCGGGAGGCGGAGAACACCGCGTTGGCGGCCATCCCCTCGTCGGACCCGGAGAGCAGCCGCGCCACCCGCTCCGCATCGCCGAGCAGGCCTTCGGTCAGCAGGAGCGCGAAGTTCCCGACCACGGCGAACCCCAGCACCGGAGGCGAGCCCTCGCGTCTGGAGAAGTGCAGGAGCCGGTGTTCGCCCACCCGGACCTCGGTGACGGCCCGGGCGGCGAGGAGGCGCTGGGCGAGGCGGCGCACGTTGTCCTCGAGCACCTTCGCATCGCTCACCGGCAGCACCGACAGCAGCTCACCGGAGACCGGCGAGGCGAAGGCGGCATCACGCCCGGGCTCGAGTCCGGCGGCCTTCAGGCCCTCCCGCGTCCGGGGATCGACGCCCAGTTGGCGGACCAGCGCATCGACCAGCGCCGTCCCCGAGGGCTGGCGCAGCATGGGTGCGGCGAAATCGAGGAGCTCGAGCCGCTGCAGCTCTGCCACCCGCTCTCCGAACAATCCCAGGTCCGGAATCCACAGCGCGCCGGCGGCGTCCGTAGGCACCCGGGCGAGTGCGGTCCGCTCGCTCCCCGCTTCGGGACGGGAGCCGCAGCGCGAACAGGCGGCGAGCGACGTGGCGAGGAGGACGAGGATCAGGAGCGGACGGATGGAGCGGTTCACGGCCGCGCAGTGCAGGGCGGCCCGCCCCCCGATGTCAACCTTCGGCCGGAGATCCCTCAACGCACCCGCTCGCGCTCGTTGAGTTCGGTGGTGAGGAAGAGCTCCTCGCCACCGATCTCCATGATCCGCTCCATCTCCCGGACGGTCTCCTCGCTGGACTCGACACCTGCGGACAGGGCCTCGAGCTGCAGGGCGGCCGACGACGGATCGCGGATGCTGATGGACTGCTCGAGCGTGAGCCGCAGCAGGTCCTCGATGGCGGCGAGCTGATGGCTGACCACCTCGCGGCTCTCTTCGGCGAGCTGGAAGCGCGCCAGCCGCTTCTCGAGGATCTCCACCCGCTTGGCCTTCACCTCGTTCAGACGCGGGTTCGAGGTCTCGCGCATGCCCTCGCGCAGCTCCTTCAGCTCGGCCTCCACGGTCTTGCGCGGCGCCTTGCTCAGATGGGAGCGGTAGTTGTTGAGGCTTCCCAGGAGGCGCACGAAGCTGGTCAACAGGGCATCCAGCCGGGCCTCGCTGTTGGCAGCCACCAGCTTGCCTCCCGGCAGCTTCCGGTAGTTCGCCAGGATGTGGCCCTTCAGATCGCGGAGGGCCTCGGCCTGCTGACGCTGGGAGGGCGAGAGGTCCGCCATCAGCGCCTCGAGCCGCCGCTCCGCTTCGCTGTCGCGGGAGACCACCTTCGTGGGCCGACGGGTGGCGGCGATCCCCGAGCCGACGAGGTAGACGCCCTCGAGTCCGGCGGCGACGAGCGCGGTCATCGGCTCGCCGCTCATCACCGAGTGGGCGCCGGCAGCCCCCAACCACATGAGGTTGGCGGGGTGCATGAAGGATTTCCAGAACCGCGAGCGTGGACGGGACACGGTGCTCACTCCATCAGGGACGGCGGTTGCGCGCCACGTACTTCAGCGGTGAGAGGTCCAGCGTGTCGCTGGCCGGCGGCGCGGCGCTGATGCGCCCCAGCCGGAGGAAGAGCTCACTCGCGCTGCGGAAGAGCTCCTCATAGGTGACCGGCGCCTCGGGGCCGGAGAGGCCGAAGAAGGCCAGATTGTCGGCGAGGTCCGCCATGGGGGCGCTCTCGATGGCGCGGTTCGGATCTCCCAATTGAGGAGCGACCTCTCCGAGCAGGCGCGCACCCTGAACCGGAGACGACCGCACTTCCTGCTGGGCGTCCAGCAGCCCCCGGATGACCCGGCGCACCGCGTCCGGATAACGCGCGGCGAACTCTCCGCGGACGACCAGGACGGTGGCGATCAGATGCGGCGCGTCCGCGGTGGTGGCCAGCACCTCCCCGTTGCGGTCCCGGGCGGCCAGCTCCACATCCCCCAGCAGGCCCAGGGCGGCATCCGCCCGCCCCTCGCGCAGCGCCTGTCCGGCGTCGAGCACCGCGGGCAGCTCGATCCAGCGCACGTCATTGAGGCGCAACCCGGCGCGGGAGAGCAGCCACAGGCCGAAATAGGAGGCGCTCGCGTGGGGCGCGTAGGCCACCCGCTTCCCCTTCAACCCGGTGAGCTGGTTGAACCCCACCGCGGCCAGGGCCTCCTGGCCACGGCTGCGCCCGATCAACAGCAGGGTCTTGGGGGCCGCATCCCGCAGCGTCGATCCCCACGCCGCGAGCCGGTCCACGCTCACCGCGGCGAAGTCCACGCCTCCGTGGTCTCCGCCCGCCCGCAAGGCATCGCGCAGCGCCAGCTCGTTGGAGAAGACCACCGAGCGGCTGTCGAGCGCGTATGCGGAGGAGAGCAGCCCCTCGCGGGCAACCACCTCGTCACCGCCGGGGGTGAGGACCCCCGAGGTCGCCAGAAGCAGCGCCGCCGAGGATCCCCGCGGCGTGAACCCCAGGCGCGCCGGCCGCAGCGGGATGCTTGCGACCTCCCCCAGCGGAGCGGCCACTCCCGCTGGAAAATCTCCGGCGGTCAGGTGCAGGGACGGACGCGCCGCGGGAAACAACCGCGTCAGCAGGCGATCGTTCCATCCCATCCAGTGACCGAGGACTCCCGCGGCCACCACCACCAACAGGCCCAGGGTGACCCAGCGCCCTGCGCCCCGCTGCCACCGCATGCGACTACTTCACCTCGACCTTCTTACCGATGGTCTTCTCGCCGCCCTCGGACACCTCGGCCACCGGCGCGGGAGAGGTCAGCCCCATCTCCAGCTTCATCTGGTTGACCAGTTCCATGGCCTGGAGCTGCTCGGCGTCCTCCTCGATCTGCATGGTCGCCTGATCCGAGCTCTCGAGCGCGAGCTGGAGACGCGCCTCGTTGATCGCGGTCTGCTCCTGGACCTTGCGGACCATCTCCCCGTGCGTCGCGTCCACGCCGGCCACCTGGAAGGACTCCATGGCGTCGGCGACCTTGGACTGCCACTGCGCGCGACGGTGATCACGGATGGCGGTCATCGCCTCCTGGGTCTTGCGGTCCTTCTCGCGCATGAAGGCCTTCTTCACGTTCAGCGCCTTCTCGTAGGCCTCCCGCGCGGTGCTGAGCTGGGCCTCGTTGCGCTCGAGGGCGGAACGCTCGGTCTGCAGCTTCACCGCGAACTGCCCGGCCAGATCATCCCGCCCCGCCTGGATGGCGGCCTTCACCTTGGCGGTGAGGCTGTTGAGCTCCGCCTTGTACTTGGCGTTCTCCTTCTCGAGCAGCGTCAGATTCGCCCGGACCATGGCGATCGACTCGTTCATCTTGGGGACCTGATCGTTCATGTCCCGGATGTTCTGCTCGAGGATCAGCTCCGGACTCTCGATCGAGCTCACGAAGAACCCGCCGAGGCTGCGCATGGCCCGCTTGAAGCGCTCCCACATAACCTGTCACTCCTCTTTCGTGCGTCCGGCCCCACCGACCCTGCTGCGGTGCGGCCACGGCGTTTCTGGAAAATTCAGGGACGGACCTTAACGCGGACGGTCGGCCCCGGTCGCCTGCTCTCACGCGGACGTTCTGAATGATGTGTCGATTGCGCCCGGAAGGTCAGGCCGCCCGCTCCCGCAACCTGCGGGCGTGCACCTGCGCCTGGCGGACCACCCGCTCACGATCGAGGGTCAGCAGGCGTCCGTCGGAGACGACCTGACGGCCCCCGACCAGCACGTGGCGGACGTCGCTCGCTCGCGAGGCGTACACCAGCTGGCTGTGAACCTGCTCGGCCTCCGGGACCACGTGGACGCCCTGGAGGTCGACCACGGCGATGTCCGCCCGCTTTCCGACCTCGAGTGAGCCGATCTCGTCCTGGAGTCCGAGCGCCCGGGCGCCTCCCAGGGTGGCCATCTCGAGGACCTTCTCCGCCGGCATCGCCAGCGGGCCGCTGCGCGGCTTGTGGATCAGGGCCGCGAGCCGCATCTCGGTGAACATGTCGAGGTTGTTGTTGCAGGGGGCCCCGTCCGCGCCCAGGCAGAGATGGACCCCGGCCTCGAGGAGCTCCGGGATGCGGGCGATCCCGCTGGCGAGCTTCAGGTTGCTGCCCGGGCAGTGGCAGACCACGGTGCCGGTCTCCCGCAGAATCCGCTGCTCCTCCGCCGTCAGCCACACGCAGTGCGCGAAGGTGCAGTGGGGGCCGGTCATCCCCAGGTCATGGAAGTAGGCCACGTTGTCACGCCCGGTCTTCTGCCGGACCACGTCGCACTCGGTGGGGTTCTCGCTCGCGTGGGTGTGGATGCGCACCTGCTTCTCGGGGGCCAGCCGCGCCACCTCCCGCAACAGCTTCTCGGTGCAGGAGAGGACGAAACGGGGGGCGAAGGCGTACTGCAGCCGGCCGCCCTCTGCGCCATGCCAGCGCTCCAGGAGCTTCAGGCTCTGGGCGATGGAGTCCTCGGTGGTCTCGCGCAGGCCCCGGGGAACGCCCTGCCCGGCATCCATCATGGCCTTCCCGCCGGTGAGGCGGATGCCCGCATCCCGCGCGGACTCGAAGACCTGGTCGTAGTGGTGCACCGTCCCCATGTCGAGGGCGGCGGTCGCCCCTCCCAGGAGCAGCTCGGCAAAGGTCAGGTCCGCCGACGCACGCAGGGACGCGGGGGTATGTGCCGCCTCGTAGGGCCAGATGCGGTCGCGGAGCCAGTCGAGGAGTTCGAGGCCATCTGCCCGGCCGCGGATCAGCGTCTGACAGGCATGCAGGTGCCCGTGCACGAAGCCCGGGATGACCGCCGCGCCCTTGGCGTCGATCACCCGCCGGACCCCGGTGGGGCGCAGGCGCTTCCCGATGCGGGCGATGCGCCCATCCTGAATGAGGACGTCTCCCTGGAGCACCTCGCCCGCAGGGTTCATGGTGACCACGGTGCCACCGGTCAAGAGCAGGTCCAAGGCGCTTCAGAGCTCCTGGCATGACGGGGCATGCCGGCATCGTCCGGGGCCTGAAGGAGCGGCCGACACCATGAAGGGGTCGGACGTGGCCTTTGGGACGGATCGGGTTTCAGGGAGACGCAGAGGTCGTCCGCGTCCGTCCTTCTTAGAGAAAGGACTTGGTGAAGGCGAGCGGCAGGAGCTCTCCGAGGCTGTAGGCGGCCTCTTCTCCGGCCGGGGTCCGTGAGCGGACCTGAAGCTCGGGGGTGGCGAACTCCGCCATCACCTGGCGGCACATCCCGCAGGGCGGACACGGCGTGGGGGCGTTGGCGACGATGGCGATGGCCCTGGGCTCCTGCTTCGCCTCTGCCACGCCGGTCGCCAGGGCCAGCCGCTCGGCACAGACCGTCAACCCGAAGGTGGCGTTCTCCACGTTGCAGCCGCTGACGATTGAGCCGTCGGCATACAGGACCGCCGCGCCCACCGGGAAGTTGCTGTAGGGCACGTGGGCCCGCTCGCGAACGGCGGTCGCGGCCTCGAACAGCGCGTCCCAGGGAATGTCCGACATGAAGCCTCCTCGATCGCCCGCCGACGGCCGGGTCGGCGGGGATCGGGGATCCTAACGTCAAGGCCCCCCCTGCCCGCAATGATTGCGCGCGGGCGCGGCACGCTCCGTCGCCGGCGGGGCTCACTCCCCCCGGAACGTGCGCGGCTTCCTGGGGCCCTTGGGGCCGCCCTTCGGCGCGAACGGTCGGGGGCTGCGGGGCCCTTCCCCTGCCTGCCGGGGACGCCCGGTGCCACGGTCCCGCTCCACCTTCACCTTGCGGCCGCGAAGCGTCGCCCCGCGCAGCACCTCCTGCATCTCGTCGACCACCCCGGTGGAGAGTTCGACGAAGGCGTGGTGCGGGAAGATCTCGATCGCGCCGATGTCCTTGGGAGAGAGCCCCCCCTCATTGGCCAGCGCGCCGACCAGATCGCCGGGACGAAGTCCCGCCGTCTCCCCCAGGCCCACGAAGAGCCGGGTGGTGGGGCCCATGTTCCGGCGACCCTTCGGCGCCCCCGGGCCGCTCCGGTCGCGCGGACCGCTTGGCTCCCCATCCCGGGTCGACCAGCGCTCGCGCTTCGAGGGCCCCGCGCCGCCCTCCCGCGTCCGCTGGCCCTCGAGCCGCCGCTGCTTCTCGGTGGGCGGGCCGGCCAGCGCGCGCGCCGAGGGGGGCGGGATCTCCACGTCGTCATCCTCGTGTCCCGGATGACGCAGCTCGAGGAGCGCGGAGAGCGCAGCCGCGGCGAGCTGCTCGTGTCCGGCCTGCGCGGAGAGTTCCCGGACCGCCGCCCAGACGTCCGCGGCAGGCTCGCTGCGCAGGCGCTCGGCGACCGAGGCGCGCATCTTCGCGATGCGATGCTCCCGCAGCTGCGCGGGGCTCGGCGGGGTGGCGATCTCCACCGGCTGCCCGGTGACCCGCTCCACGTTGCGCAGCAGGCGCAGCTCCCGGGTGTCGAGGAGGCTGATGGCCACCCCTTCGCGTCCGGCCCGTCCGGTCCGGCCGATCCGGTGGACGTAGGGCTCCGGTGAGGTCGGCAGATCGTAGTTCACCACGTGCGAGAGGTGCTCCACGTCCAGGCCGCGCGCCGCCACGTCGGTGGCGATGAGCATCCGGATCTTCTCGGCCTTGAAGCGCTGGAGGACCCGGTCGCGCTGCTCCTGCGTCAGGCCTCCGTGCAACGCCGCGACCGCGTGGCCGTCCCGCATGAGGACCTCGGCCAGCCGGTCGACCTCGAGCCGGGTGCGGCAGAAGAGGATCGCGCTGTGGGGCGCCTCGAGCTCGAGGACGCGGGAGAGGGTCAGCTCCTTGAACCGCTTCGGGACGACATAGGCGGTCTGGCGGATCTTTGGGAGGGAGCCGGCCGTCGCCGCGCGCGGCTTGATCTGGATCCGCGCCGGATTGGAGAGATGCTTCTCGGCGAGCTTGGCGATGCGCGAGGGCAGCGTGGCGGAGAAGAGCGCGGTCTGACGCTTCTCGGGCAGGGCCTCGAGGATGGCCTCGAGCTCCTCGGCGAAGCCCATGTCGAGCATCTCGTCGGCCTCGTCGAGGACGACCGCCTGCACGCGATCCAGCTTGAGCGTGCCACGTCGCAGGTGATCGATCGCCCGCCCGGGCGTGGCCACCACGACGTCCACCGGCCGGCGGAGGGGCTTGAGCTGACGGACGATGTCCTGGCCGCCGTAGACCGCGATCACCGTCACGCCCGCGGCACGCCCGTAGCGTTCGATCGCCTCGGCGACCTGCACCGCGAGTTCACGGGTGGGGGCGACCACCAACAGGGAGGGAGAGCCGGCCGGCCCCTTCCCGGGAGCCTTCACCCGCGACAGCAACGGGAGGGAGAACGCGGCGGTCTTGCCGGTCCCCGTCGCCGCCTGGGCCAGGACGTCCCGTCCCTCGAGCAGCATGGGGATCGCCGCCTGCTGCACCGGGGTGGGCTCCTCGTACCCCAGCTCTGCCAACACACCACACAACGCTTCATCGAGCCCGAGTGCCGCAAAGCCCTCCGCGCCCACCGGGGTCTCACCTGCTGCTGTCACTTCCTGATGCCTTCTTCCTGGAACTTCCGGCGTCACCGAGCGTGACGCCGCGCCGCTTTGACCATGCTATGGGCCCGCAAGGCGAGGGAAACCCATCCCCGTGAGGCCCGGCGGCGACGGCACCCTGCCGGTTGCCCGTGGGGCAGGCGGAGATGGTTGCTGACACTGGCGGCCGGATCGTGTCGACTGCGGCGGCCGACATGTCGCTTGCCGTCATCATCAATCTGAACTCCCGGCGTGGTCGTCAGGATGCGCCCGACCTCGTCCGCCGCCTCCTCCCCGAGGCGCGCCTCCTGGTGTCCTCGACCCTGGAGGAGCTCGAGACGTTCGTCACCGGCGAGCTGAAGCGCAATCCACCCTCGCTCCTGCTCGCGGGTGGAGGCGATGGGACCATCACCGGCCTCATCAACACCCTGCTCCGCCACAACGTCCCCCTGCCCCCCATGGGGATACTTCCGCTGGGGACCGGGAACGCCTGGGCCCGCGTCGCCGACGTCCCGAAGAACGTGGAGCGCGCGCTCAAGCGCCTCGCGAAGCTCGATCTCTCGCGGCTGCCGACCCAACCCTTCAACCTCGTGCGGGTGGAGGGCCAGGTGGGTCCCTTCGCCGGAACGGGTTGGGACGCGGACCTCCTCCAGGACTTCAAGGCGCAGCTCGAAGGATGGCCGGCCGGCCCCATCCGCGACGCGCACCGGGGTTTCCGGGGTTACGTGACGGCGCTCTACACCCGCACGGTCTCGCGCCACGTCTTCGGCGGCGGCCCCCCCCGGGTCAAAATCTTCAACCTGGGCCAGGACGTCCAGAGTGTGGACGCGAAGGGCCGGCGGGTCGTGCTCTCCGATTACGGGCACGGCAGCGTCCTCTATGACGGCGTCCTGGGCGTCGCGGGAGCCGCGACCATCGAGGAGTACGGCTTCGGTCTGAGGGCCTACCCGTTCGCGCGCCTCATCCCCGACCGCCTCAATGTCCGGGTTTACGGGGCGAAGATCATGCGTGGAGTGGTCAACTCCGTGCGCCTCTGGCGAGGGGTGCACCCCCTCTCCCACATGCATGATTTCTTCGTGACCAAGGCCCGGATGGAATTCGATCGCCCGCTACCTGTACAGGTAGCCGGTGACGTTCTGGGAGCCCGAACCTCCGTCGAGTTCGAGCTCGACGACCACCACGTGCAGTTCCTGGACTGGAGCCGCATCCCCAGCTGATCAACCGCCGCCCGGCACCACCGCCCGCGCGGCACCGAGGATGACCATGAGACGCCTGCTGGCTGTAACCGTGCTGCTGGCCGCTGCCCCCGCCCTGGCGGATGAGGGCATGTGGACGTTCGACAACTTCCCGTCCAAGAAGGTGCAGGAGGCCTACGGCTTCTCACCGGACCAGGCGTGGCTCGATCACGTGCGCCTCTCCAGCGCGCGGCTCGCCGGCGGCTGCAGCGCCAGCTTCGTCTCCCCGCAGGGGTTGGTGCTGACCAACCACCACTGCGCACGCGGCTGCATCGCGAACCTCTCGACGGCCGAGCGCGACTTCATGAAGGACGGCTACTTCGCGCGCAGCTTCGAGGAAGAGAAGATGTGCCCGGGCGTCGAGATCAACAAGCTGGTCAAGATCGAGGACGTGACCGAGCGCGTGAACAAGGCGACCGCGAACCTCTCCGGTGAGCAGTTCGTCGCCGCGCAGAAGGCCGTCTTCAGCGAGCTCGAGCAGGCCTGCGCGACCTCCGACGAGGTCCGCTGCGACATGGTCACGCTCTACCAGGGTGGCCAGTACCACCTCTACCAGTACGAGCGGTTCCAGGACGTGCGCATGGTCTTCGCGCCGGAGACCGCCATCGCCTTCTTCGGCGGCGATCCGGACAACTTCGAGTTCCCCCGCTACACGCTCGATATGACCTTCCTGCGCGTCTACAAGGACGGCAAGCCGGCGAAGATCGACCACTACTTCAAGTGGTCCGAGAAGGGCGCGCAGCCCGACGAGCTGACCTTCATCTCCGGCAACCCGGGGACGACCAACCGTCTGAACACCATCGCGCAGCTGGTCTACGCGCGCGACGTGCAGCTCCCCAACCGCCTCATGGGACTCGCCGAGCTCAAGGGCGCGCTGACCCAGTACGCGAAGGGCGGACCGGAGCAGGCGCGCACCGCACAGGGCCTCATCTTCGGCTTGGAGAACTCGCTCAAGGCGCTGCGTGGCCGCCGCGAGGCGCTGGTGGATCCCCGCTTCTTCGCCCAGCTGGTGGAGCAGGAGAACACCCTGCGCAAGCGGGTGAACGCGAACAGCCGCATGCGGCGTGAGTACGGCTCCGCGTGGGACGAGATCGAGAAGGCCGTGAAGCGCAGCCAGGAGCTGCGGGTCCCGGCGACCTACCTGCTCGGCGGTCCCTACTCGCAGCTCCTGGGCTACGGCCGGGCGCTGGTGAACGCGGCGCATGAGCTCCAGAAGCCCAACAACGAGCGGGAGGCCGCCTACACCGAGGCCCGTCTGCCCTCGCTCAAGGCGCGCCTCGCAGCCCCGGTGCCGGTCTACCCCGAGGTCGACGAGATCACGATCGCGGTGTGGCTCTCGAACTTCCGCGCGGACCTCGGCCCGGATCATCCGGCGGTCAAGGCGCTGCTGGGCAACGACAGCCCGGAGACGCTCGCCAGGAAGATCACCCAGGGCAGCAAGCTCGCCGATCCCGCGGCGCGCCAGCAGCTCTTCGAGGGCGGCCTGCAGGCCATTGAGGCCTCCGGGGATCCGGCCATCGTCTTCGCCCGCAAGCTCCGTCCCTTCAGCGAGGAGCTGCGCCAGACGGTGGAGAAGGAGCTCGCCGCGACCTTCGACAAGAACCAGGAGCGCATCGCCAAGGCGCGCTTCGAGGTCTACGGCACCTCCATCTACCCGGACGCCACGTTCTCGCCGCGCCTGAGCTACGGCAAGGTCACCGGCTGGGTGGAGAACGGCGAGCAGATCGATCCCATCACCGTGATGTCGGGCACCTTCGAGCGCGCCACCGGCGAGGATCCCTTCGCCCTGCCGCAGTCCTGGCTGCTGCGCAAGGACGCCATCAAGGGCGACACGCCGTTCAACTTCGTGACCACCAACGACATCATCGGGGGCAACTCCGGCTCCCCCATGTTCAACAAGGACGCAGAGATCACCGGCCTGGTCTTCGACGGCAACATCCACTCGCTGGGCGGTGAGTACGGCTTCGACCCCGCACTCAACCGTTCGGTCGGCGTCCACACCGCCGGCATGACCGAGGCGATGCGCTCGATCTACGGGACCACCCGCCTCCTCGAGGAGCTGGGCCTCTCGCCCCGCTGAGCCTCACAGAAATGAGCACACCGATCCGGAGCACGCCTCCGGGTCGGTGATGCAGCACACCCGGCCCTGCCCTTCCGGCCTCCCCGTGAGTTCGAAGGCGCAGGGCCGTGGTGTATCTGGAGGCCCCCTGCCGGATCCCCCGTCCGTCAGCGCGGCGGGGGAGGCGTTCACCCACCGCGTTCAGGCACCTGCTTCGGTTTCACAGTCCTCACCAGAGAGGAGCGTCAAAAGGGCGCTGAGGCGCCGCATCGGCGACGCCCGGCGGCAGCCTGGCCTGGGGCATCCACCTGCCGACCTTCGTGGGTGCCTCGCTTGACCCGGAGCGTCCGAAGATGCCCCGGGCCCGCGTCGGCCGAACAGGGCGAATCAGAGTTCGGCGTTCGCGGCTTGCGGGAGGAAGTCCTCGAGCAGCCGGGTGAAGGCGGCCCGGGCACGGCCGGCGACCTCGGCCACCTCGTCGTGGCTCAGCGGCGCGTTGTCCACGCCGGCGGCCAGGTTGGTGATGCAGGACACGCCCGCCACGTGCACGCCCATGTGCCGGGCGACGATGGTCTCGGGGACGGTGCTCATCCCCACGGCGTCCGCCCCCACCGCGCGAAGCATCTGGATCTCCGCCGGCGTCTCATAGGTCGGGCCGGTCACCTGGGCGTAGACCCCCTGCTGCAGCGAGATGCCCTGAGACTTCGCGACCCCGGCCAACAGCTTGCGCAGCACCGGGTGGTAGGCGCGGGTCATGTCCGGGAAGCGCGGCCCGAAGCGCTCGTCGTTGGGCCCGGTGAGCGGATTCTGACCGGTGAAGTTCACGTGGTCGGTGATGGCCATCAGATCGCCCGGCCGGAAGTCCGCGTTGATGCCGCCCGCAGCGTTGGTCACGGTGAGCACCCGGATGCCGAGGCCGCAGAGGACCCGCGCGGGGAACGCGACCTGCCAGGCCGGATGGCCCTCGTAGCCATGCACCCGCCCCTGCATCGCGACCACCGTGGCGCCCCCGAGGCGCCCCAGGACCAACCGACCCGCATGTCCCACCACGGTGGCGTGGGGGAACCCCGGAACCTCCTGGTAGGGAATCGCGACGGCGTCCTCGAGCCGGTCCGCGAACGCGCCGAGGCCGCTGCCGAGGATGATGCCCACCTGGGGTTCGGCGTGTTGAGGGGCGCGCTCCCGCACCGCCTTCACCGTGGTCTGAACGTCGTCGTAGAGGGACATGTCGGTCCTTTCTTCCGGCCCGCTTCCGATGGAGTCGGACCCGGCATACACGCGCGCCCGGGTTCGCCTCGGGAGCCGCGCGGTGGAGAGGTGGGCGGCGGCGTGGAGCGTCCCTGAGGAACTGCGTCCACGCCGCGCTGGGGGTTGGGGGATGTCAGCTCTCGGAGGTGATGCGCTCGATGATGAGCGGTCGCTGCTTCGGGGGCGCTTCCTCGATGCGGTAGGCCTTGAGCAGGCGCGCCTCGACAGCCTCCACCGCCGGACCACCGTTGTGATGGATGCGGACGATGGGCTGGCCGGCCTCGACCTTGGCGCCCTCCTTCACCAGCAGGGTGAAGCCCACCGCGGGATCGATGACGCTGTCGGTGCGCTCGCGGCCCGCGCCCAGGGTCACACCCGCGAGGCCCACACCCTCGGTGTCGATCGCCGAGATGAAACCTCCCTGGGGCGCCTTCACCTCATGGACGTGCTTGGCGGTGGGAAGACGGGAGTAGTCCTCGATGGCCTTCGGGTCTCCTCCCTGCGCCTCGATGATCTGCTGGAATCTGGCGACCGCCGAACCATCGTCGATGACCGCCTGCAGCTTGCGGCGCGCCTCCTCCGGCGTGGCGGCGACGTGTCCCGCGACCAGCATCTCAGCGGTGAGCGCCAGGGTGACCTCGCGGTAATCCTCGGGACCACGCCCCTTGAGCATCTCCACCGCCTCGATGACCTCGAGGCTGTTGCCGACGGTGTTGCCGAGCGGCTGCTCCATGTCGGTGATGAGCGCCAGGACGTCCCGCCCCATTTCCCGACCGATGCCGATCATCGTTCGCGCGAGGGTGCGGGCGTTCTCCACGGTCTTCATGAAGGCGCCGCTGCCGACCTTCACGTCGAGCACCAGAGCGTCGATCCCTTCCGCGAGCTTCTTGCTCATGATGGAGCTCGCGATGAGGGGGATGCAGTCCACGGTCGCGGTCACATCACGCAGGGCGTAGAGCTTCTTGTCCGCGGGGGCGAGCCAGGAGGTCTGGCCGATGAGGCACATCCCCACGTCCCGCACCAGGCGTCGGTAGTCCTCGATCGACAGGTCGACGCGGAAACCGGGAATGGACTCGAGCTTGTCGAGCGTGCCGCCGGTGTGCCCCAGACCGCGCCCGGAGATCATCGGAACCGGCACCCCACAGGCTGCGGCCAGCGGAGCGAGGGAGAGGCTCACCTTGTCGCCGACCCCGCCGGTGGAGTGCTTGTCGACCTTCCGCCCCGGGATGGCCGAGAGGTCCATGACCTCTCCCGAGTTGAGCATCGCGCGGGTCCAGCCGCCCAGCTCCCGGGCGGTGAAGCCGCGGAAGTAGATGGCCATCAGCAGCGCCGACATCTGGTAGTCGGGCACGTCGCCGCGCGTGTAGGCCGCGATGAAGTCCGACAATTGCGCGGGCGCTACCTCCAGCCCGTCGCGCTTCGATTTGATGAGTTCGTAGGGAGTCACCCCCACAGGCTAAGGCAGTCGCGCGTCGGTTCGGAAACTTCTGCTAGATCAGCCGCCCCATGAGCCGCTCCCACCTGCTTCTCGCCCTGGTTTCCCTCCCTCTTGCCGCAGCGTGCCAATGTGGCGCGAACAGGCCTGCCGCAGATGCGGGTGCAACGCGCGTCGGCCTGGTGACCGACGTCGGCGGCCGCGGCGACCAGAGCTTCAACGACTCGGCCCTCCGGGGCCTGGAGCTGTGGGCCGCGGGGCAGGTGGTCGAAGGCGCGAGCAGGCCGGCGACCGACGAGGAGCGTCTCGCCTCCATCCCCGAGCCACTGCGCGAGTCGGTCAAGCCGGTGCAGGTGCGCCCACTGGTCCTGCAGAGCAAGGCGCAGGAGGACTATGAGCCCAACCTCCAGCTCCTGGTGGATCAGGGCGCGGCGGTGACGGTGGGCGTGGGCTTCATGCTGGAGAACGCCGTGGAGGCGGTGGCCTCGCGCAACCCGGACGCGAACTTCGTGCTCATCGACTCGCAGCTCCTGGATCCCCAGGGGCGTCCGCACGAGCTCCCCAACGTGCGGACCGTGGTCTTCCGCGAAGAGGAGGGCAGCTTCCTGGTCGGTGCGCTCGCCGCCCGGGTGAGCCGCACCGGAACCGTCGGCTTCGTGGGCGGAATGCAGATCGCGCTCATCCAGCGTTTCGAAGCGGGCTACCGCGCGGGCGCCGCGGCCGTCGAGGAAGGCGCGAAGGCCCCCGAGGTGCGCGTCGGCTACACGGGCAGCTTCGACAACGTCTCTGCCGGGAAGCTCGTGGCGCAGGATCTCATCTCCAAGGGTGCGGATGTGCTCTTCCATGCCGCGGGTTCGGACGGGTTGGGCGTCATCCAGGCGGTGAAGGAGGCGCGCGCGGCCGGACGCGAGGTGTGGGCCATCGGCGTCGACTCGGACCAATGGCACGTCGCCCCCGAGGTGGTGCTGACGTCCATGGTCAAGCGGGTGGACCTGGCGGTCTACGAGGCGGCGCGGGACGCCGCGAACGACAGCTTCACCGCGGGCCACCAGACCCTGGGGCTCGCCGAGAAGGGCGTGGCGATGGCGGAGGTCCGCGCAGACTTCGAGAACAAGGACGCGATCCTCGCGCAGGTGGAGGCGCTGGGTCGTGAGATCGCCGAGGGAGCCCGCTCCGTTCCCACCACGCCCGGCGCCGTCGGACGAGAGGCCGTGCCCTGATCTCCCTGCACCGCATCACCAAGCGCTTCGGCGCGACGTTGGCGCTGGATGACGTGTCGCTCGAATTGCGCCCCGGCGAGCTGCTTGCCGTGGTGGGAGAGAACGGCGCGGGCAAGTCGAGCCTCATGAACGTGCTGCACGGACTCTACCGGCCGGACTCCGGAGAGGTCCGTTTCGACGGCCGTGCGGTGCGACTGCGGACGCCCGCGGATGCCATGGCGCGTGGCATCGGCATGGTGCACCAGCACTTCATGCTCGTCCCGGGGCTGACCGTGGCGGAGAACGTGGTGCTGGGGGTGGAGCCCACGCGACGCGGGCTGCTCGATGTGCGCGAGGCCCAGGCACAGGTGGCGGCGACCTGCCGCCGCTTCGGCTTCGAGCTCGACCCGTCGGTTCCCGTCGAGCGGCTCGGCGTGGGGCAGCAGCAGAAGGTCGAGATCGTCCGGGCCCTGCATCGGGAGGCCAGGACGCTCATCCTCGATGAGCCGACCGCGGTCCTCACGCCCCAGGAGGCCGAGGACCTCTACCGCGTCGCGCGGGAGCTCGCTGCCGCCGGGACCACGGTGGTCTTCATCACCCACCGACTGCGTGAGGTCATGGAGGTCGCCCACCGGGTCGCCGTGATGCGACGGGGACGCCTGGTCGCGGAGGCCGCCACCGCCCAGACCTCCATCGCCGAGCTCGCCTCGCTGATGATGGGAACCTCCAGAGACGATCCGCACGCAGACGCGCTCGCCGAGTTCCAGGCCTCCCAGGCGACCCACGCCTCCCCCACCGTCGCCAGGCCGAAGGCAGAGGTCACATCCGACGATGCCGCCCCCACCGGTGCCGACGCTCCACTGCTCGAGCTGCGCGAGGTGAGCGTGATCGAAGGCGGCCGCGCGGTGCTCACCCACCTCAACCTCGAGCTCCGGGCCGGGGACATTGTGGGCATCGCGGGTGTCGATGGGAACGGTCAGTCAGAGCTCGCCGAGGTGGTCACCGGCTTGCGGTCCTTCACCCACGGCGAGCTGCGGGTCGGGGGCGAGGCCCTCGTGACGCCGAGCCCGGCAGCACTTCGCGCGCGCGGCGTGGCCCACATCCCCGAGGATCGACATCGACGTGCCGTGGTGGGGGCGATGAGCGTGGAGGAGAACCTCGCACTGGGACGCCAGCGGACCGCACCCTTCGCCAGGAGTGGACGCATCGACTTCAGCGGGCGATCCACGCGAGCCCGGAAGCTCGTCGCGGACTTCGACGTCCGCCCCGGGGATCCGGCGCTTCCCATGGCTGCGCTCTCGGGAGGCAACCAGCAGAAGGCGGTGCTGGCGCGTGAGCTCGATCTCAACCCGCGGGTGATGGTGGCGGTGCAGCCCACCCGGGGTCTGGACTTCGGCTCGGTCGCCGCGCTTCACGACCGCCTGCGCAAGGTCGCGCAGCGAGGCGCCGCGGTGCTGCTGATCTCCCTCGATCTGGACGAGGTCCTCGCCCTTTCCCACCGCATCCATGTCCTGCACGCCGGCCGCATCACCGGAACCCAGGTCCGGGGTGCCTTCGATCCCCAGGTGCTCGGGCGCCTGATGATGGGAGCCGAGGCCCATGCCTGAGCCGGGACGCTTCCGTCGCGCCCTCCCCTCGATCCTGAGCGTGGCCCTCGCGCTGCTCCTGTGTCTCGTCGGCCTGGCGATCGCCAAGGGTTCCCTCCCGTTGGCGCTGGAGGCTTACGGGCAGCTCTTCATCGGGGGCCTCGGCGACATCGGTGGCTGGCTTCAGGGAGGGCGGATCACCCTGATCACCCGCCCCCTGGGAGAGACCGCCATCAAGGCCTCGCTCCTGGCGCTGGTGGGTCTCTCGGTCGCGGTGGGCTTCCGGGTGGGGCTCTTCAACATCGGCGCCCAGGGCCAGATGATGCTCGGTGCGCTCGCCGCGGCGGTGGTGGGTGCGCAGCTCTCCCTGCCCGCCTGGCTCCACGTCCCGGTGTGCCTCCTGGTGGCGTGTGTGGCCGGCGCGCTCTGGGCCCTCCCTGCCGGGGTGCTGAAGCTGCGCCGCGGGGTCCATGAGGTGATCTCCACGATCATGCTCAACTGGATCGCCATCAGCCTCATCGACAACTGGCTGGCCGTCGGTCCGCTTCGGGCCGCGGCGACCCTGGGCGCATCCCGCTCCGGGACCGACGACGTTCAGGTCACCGCGCACCTGCCGCGTCTGTTCGGAGCGCTCTCCCGCATGAACTTCGGGCTGGTGATCGCGCTGAGCGCCCTGGTCCTCGTCTGGTTCTGGCTCTTCCGCAGCGTGCACGGCTTCGAGTCGCGGGTGGCGGGGCTCGCTCCGGAGGCGGCACAGACCGCGGGCATCGCCGGTGAACGGCGGGTCCTGAGCGGCTTTCTCGTCTCGGGGGCGCTGGCCGGTTTGGCGGGCGCGGTGTGGGTGCTGGGCACCGAGTTCAAGTACCCGGGCAGCCTCGGCGCGCCCTACGGCTTCGATGGGATCGGGATCGCCCTCATCGGGCAGAACCATCCACTGGGCGTCGGCCTGAGCGCCCTCTTCTTCGGCCTGATGCGGGCAGGTGGGACCCGGCTGCAGCTCTTCGGCGTACACAAGAGCTTCCCCGAGCTCGTCCAGGGCCTCGCCCTCCTCTTCGTCGCCGCGAACTGGGCCTGGGGACAGTTGCTCGCGCGCCGGGTGCGTCCCGAGACCGGAGCGCCCGGTGCCAACGGAGATGCCATGCGCCCCCCCCTCCCTCCCGGAGAGAACCGCGTCCACGGTGCAGAGGCCGGGGTCGGTGCGCCCAACGCCTCCCACGACGATGACGGCGCGACCGGGACCGGAGACAGGACGTCCTCTCCGCTTTCCAAGGCCGAAGGAGGTGAGCGGTGATTGCCGTCTTTGAGTCCCTGCTCTCCGCGACGCTCTCGGCGGCACCCGCGCTGGTCTTCGCCACCCTCGGCGCGGTGCTCTCCGAGCGCTCCGGCGTCATCAACATCGGCGTCGAGGGGATGATGCGGCTGGGGGCGTTCTGCGCCGCTGTCAGCGCGCTCTGGCTTCCCACCCCGGTGGCGCTGCTGGTCGGCATGCTCGCCGGTGCGCTCACCGCAGCCATGCACGCGCTGCTCTGCCTCAAGGCGCGCGCGGATCAGGTGGTGGCGGGGATGGCGATCAACCTGGTGGCCCTGGCGGGAGTCACCTTCCTGCTCGAGACCTGGTTCCAGCCCTACGGAACCCCCTCCATCGCAGCGCTCACCCGCCACCGCTTCGAGCTGCTGGAGGGCGTCCCGCTCCTGCGGGCGCTCAACGGACACACCTGGCTCACGCCGCTCGCGCTGGTCCTTCCCTTCGCGCTCCACATCCTGCTGCAGCGCACGCCCTTCGGCCTCCGCGTCCGCACTGTCGGCGAGCGCCCGACTGCCGCGGCGACCCTGGGCATCCCGGTGCTGCGACTGCGAACCCTCTGCGTCGTCGCCGGAGGACTCTTCGCCGGATTGGGAGGCGCCGCCCTGTCGTTGTCGGTGCTCGATCGCTTCGAGCAGCACATGCCGGCCGGGCTGGGCTTCATGGCGGTGGCCGCCATGGTCTTCGGTCGCTGGAGCGCGCTGGGTGCCGCCGGCGCCGCGCTCTTCTTCTCCGCGGGCAGCGCGCTGCGCATCTCCCTGGGTTCGGGCGTGGGAGGGATCGTCGACGCCATCCCACAGGGATTCCTGCTCGCCCTCCCGTACGTGCTCACCCTCCTGGTGCTGAGCCTGCAGGGACGACGGACGCGTCCCCCGGCGGCGCTGGGGACCCCCTGGTCTCCCGAGACGCGCTGAGGCGGTGGCGCTGCCCGAAACACATCGGGCCATGGGCTCCGCGGTCACTGCGCGGAGACACCATGGCCCAAGGAAAACGTGCCCGAAGCCCGTGGAGGCCGGGGGCGTTCAGCCGTGCATCAGAGCTTCACCGCCACGCCGAAGAGGAAGTGCAGCGTGAAGTCCGCCCCGCCCCGGGGGAAGAGCGTGGGACCCATCTTCATCTGCGCGGTCAGCGCGATGTTCTTGTCGACGAAGTACTCGGCGCCCGCCCCGAACAGGATCGGCACGTGGAGTCCCTCGTAGGAGATCGGGAGCGGCCCCCGCGTCCAGAGGACGTACATCGGGATGTCCACGGTGAGGCCCAGGTTGAGCGCGCTGCTCACCGGAATGCCAAGCGTCATTCCGAACGGCAACAGGAGCCCGGTGTCGGTGGTGCTGCGCGAGAAGTACGCCAGCATGCCGGGCTCGAACCGCAGGCCGAGGTTGACCCGCTGCCCCTGGAGGACGTTCAGCCGCAGCAGCGCCTGACCCTTGAGCCCCGAGCGCTGGTAGTAGCGCTCCGTCAGACCTTCGAACGCGTAGTTGTAGGTCCCGCGGATGCCGATATCGACGCTGCCCAGCCCCGCGAGGAACTCCGCTGACACGCCGGGGTAGCCGAACTGGGCGTTCAGCGCCATCCCGCCGTCCCCGATGGTCGTCGCACCCAGGACCGACCACCCCTGACCGGCCCGCTGCGCCTGCGCCGGCGCTGCAACCAGGCCGACGAGGGCCACCAACGCCAACATTGTGCTTCGCATCTCGAACTCCTCGTAATGGGGGAGAAGCCCCCTTCCTACGGTTGTCCGCGCTCCTGCGCCAGCAACAAGAAGGCGGTCTCGAGCTCCTTCAATTTTGCAGCGGCCCGCGTGCGGGCAGTCTCCATGGGCTCATCGTCGTTGAGCGTCTCGCGGTGCTCGAAGTAGTACTTGATCTTGGGTTCGGTCCCGCTCGGCCGGACCGTGATGCGCGCGCCGGTCTCGGTCGTGTAGCTCAGCACGTTGCTCGGCGGGAGCGAGAGCTTCGAGGTGGTCCCCTCCTCCACCGACGTTCTCTCGCGGTAGTCCCGGCGCACGCGGATGGCGTGCGCTCCCACCTTCGATGGCGGGCGGCTACGGAACGCCTCCATGATCGAGGCGATGGTCGCAAGTCCCTCCGCGCCCGGCAGCGTGAAGTTGACCTGGCTTGCGACGTAGAGGCCGTACGAACGCTGAATGCGCTCGAGGTAGCCCAGCACCGTGGTCCCCTGCCCCGCGCACCAGGCGGCAAGGTCCGCGAAGACCAGCGCGGCGCCGATGCCATCCTTGTCCCGGGCGACGGTGCCCACGGTGTATCCAAGGGCCTCCTCGTAGCCGAAGAGGAAGCGCGCGCCGTCGCTCTTCTCCAGCTCCATCGCGCGGTTGGCGATCCATTTGAAACCGGTGAGGGTCTCGTCGTACTTCGCGTTGAAGGCCTTGGCGATCTCGCCGAGCTGCGAGGAGGACACGATGGTGGTGAGCACCGCCGGCGGCCCCTTCGCGCCCCCCCGATCCTGGCTCAGCAGATAGTGACCGAGCAGGACACCCACCTCATTGCCGGTCAGCGCCACGAGCTTCCCGGCCGCATCCCGGGCGAGCACCGCCAGGCGATCCGCGTCGGGATCGTTGGCCAGCACCAGGTCCGCGCCGACCTTCTCCGCGAGCGCGATGGAGAGATCCATCGCCCCCGGCTCCTCGGGGTTCGGGAAGCGCACCGTGGGGAAATGGCCATCCGGCTCCTGCTGCTCGGGGACCGGATGCACGCGGGTGAATCCGGCCCGCTTCATCGCCTCGACGACCCAGCGTCCCCCCACGCCGTGCATCGCCGAGTAGACGATGGTCAGGGCGTCCTGATCCCGGCGGTGCACCCGGAGGTCCTGAAGGGCGCTGTGGTAGGCCTCGATGGTGTCCTGGCCGACCGCGCGCCACAGTCCCCGTGAAGCGGCCTCGCCGCGCGCGATGAGGGCCACCTCGTTGGCCGGTTCCACCTGCTCGATGGCGGCGGCGATCCCCTTGTCGTGCGGGGGGACGATCTGCGCGCCGTTGCCCCAATAGACCTTGTAGCCGTTGTACTCGGGCGGGTTGTGGCTCGCGGTCACCATGATCCCCGCGGCCGCGTTGAGGCGGATCACGGTGAAGGCGGTCAGCGGCGTCGGCGCGAGATCCTCGAAGACGTGCGCGGGGATTCCCTCGGCGGCCAGCACCGCGGCGGCGTCCTCGGCGAACTCTGCGCTCATCAGTCGCCCATCACGGCCGATGACCACGCCGCGCTCGGTGACGTCGGGAACCGTCTGCTTGAGATAGCGCGCAAGCCCCGCGGTCGTGCGGCGGACCACCGCCCGGTTCATCCGGTTGGGCCCCGCGCCGAGGATGCCACGCAGCCCCGCCGTTCCGAACTCCAGGGACATGGCGAAGGCATCGGACAGCGAGGCGGCGCTCTGGGCGTCCTCCGCCTGCAACAACGCCGCGAGTTCTGCGGCCGTCGTCGGGTCCGGGTCACTGCGTTGCCACGTCTCAGCCAGCTTCCTCAGTTCGCTCGTGTCCATGGGTCCGGTAGCCTGCCTGCTCACCGGCCGGGGCGGTAGAGGCTTCAACACCTGCCCAGAGCGATCGTCGTCCATCAGGGGCCGGGACCGGTGGCCGCCAATGGGTGAACCTCAGGCGAAGTCGGTGAGGTGCTTGCGCTTGATGGGTCCCCGCGGCCCGTCCTTCTCCGACTGACAGGGAACGCAGAGCTCAGCGTACGGCAGGGCCTCCAGCCGCTTGGTGGGGAGGGGCTCCTCACAGGTCTCACAAAGCCCGAATTCCTCGGGGGTCTCCCGGATCTTGCCCAGCGCCTTCAGGATGCGGGCGGAGAGTCCCGCCGCCTGGCGATTGCGGTTGGAGGCGATCACCTGGTGCATCTCATTGAGCGCCTGGGTGTCCTCGTCCCCCCCGACCCGGGCGACGTCGGTCCGATTGGGTTCGATGACGGCGGGAGCCTTCTCTGAAAGCTCGTCGAGGAGCGCCTGGAGGGCGGCCTGAAATCGCTGGAGCTGTGCTGGGGTCATGGTGCGGGGAGGAGGATTCAAGCCTCCTGGCACGCGGATGTCACGCACCTGCCGCGCGCCCGCCAGCACGTCCGGTCCAACCGCGATAGGCTGCCGCGCCGTGTGGACCCACCTCGGACGCCTCTCCCTGTTGCTCGCGTGGCTGTGCGCCCTGCCCGCGGCAGCTCAGACCCTCACCATCCACTTCCTGGACGTCGGCCAAGGCGACGCGGCGTTGATCAAGACCGCGGAAGGACGCACCGTCCTCATCGACGCCGGCCCGCCGGAAGCCGGTGATGCGCTCGCGCGGCGGGTCTCCACGCTGACCAGCGGCCCCATCGACCTCCTCATCCTCAGCCACCCCCACCTCGATCACCTCGGCGGTTTCGTGAAGGTGATCGAGAAGGTCGGGGCGAAGCGCTACCTCGAGCCGGGGTTCGAGCACGCCACCGGTGCTTACACCGCCCTTCTCGAAACCCTGGCACGACACAAGATCGAGGTGCGCACCACCGACCGGAATCCGGAGCAACGCGACGAGCCGCTCGAGATCAACCTCGGTGGCGGCGCCAAGCTGACGGTGGTCTGGCCGCAGCGCCCCCTTCACCCCTTCCTCCTGGACACCCGCTCCGACCCCAACGCCAATTCGATCGTGGCCCGGCTGAGCTACGGCGATCACACCGTGCTCTTCACCGGGGACGCGGAGCCGGAGACCGAGGCGCAGTTCATGAAGCTGGGCACCGACCTCCGGGCCGACGTGCTCAAGGTCGGCCACCACGGCAGCCGTTACTCGTCCACCACGCCCTTCCTCCGGCGCATCCAGCCCAAGCTCGCGGTCATCTCCTGCGGCGCCGACAACACCTACGGTCACCCCGCCGAAGAGACCCTCGATCGTCTCGAGGGTGTGGGGGCACGCGTCGTCCGCACCGATGTCGATGGGGAGATCACCCTGCGCATCAACGCCTCGGGCATTTCGATGCGGACCACGAAGTCGCGCTCGGAGACCCTGGTGGTGCATCCCCTGGTCAGCGGGGGCGCCCGCGCGGGAGCCGTTCCGGCCTCGGCGCTCATTGACGAGAGCCGGGAGGTCTACGTCGCCAGCAAGCGCAGCAAGGTGTTCCACAAGGCGGACTGCGCTGCTGCCCAGCACATCAAGAAGGACAATCTGGTCCACTTCACCACCCGCGAGGCGGCGGCGAAGGCCAAGACCCCGGCCAAGGACTGCAGACCATGAGTGATCCCCAGGCGCCTCCTGCCGGACTTCCGGCTCGCGCGACCGTGGACCGCTTCGAGGAGGACCAGGCGGTGCTCTTCGTGGACGGCGCCCAGCAGACGGTCGAACGCCGGCTGCTGCCGGCCGACGCCCGCGAAGGGGATGTGATCGACTTCGTCCGGGGCGTGGTGGATCGGGAGGCGACCGAGGCCAGCCGTGCGCGGCAGCGCGCACTGCGAGGCCCCCCCAGGACCGGCAGCTTCGACCTCGACTGAAGATCCGCTCAGCCGCGGGTGGAGCCTCGAGCGGATCGGCACCTTCGGGTGAAGACCGCGGCTCCGTTCACCCGCGTGGCGCTCCGGGCCCGAGCTCACCCGCGTGAGGCCTGAGGCTCAGTTCACCCGCGTGAGCACCAGCGGGATGACCAGCTGCACCGGGTCTCCCTGGAACGAGGCGAAGATCATCTTCTTCGCCGTGCCGGTGATGCAGTCCCCCACCGGCATCCCCTGAAGGTCGCGACGATCCAGCTCGGCCGCGCTCACCGCCCCCGAGCCGTTGACGGTCACCGTCAGCCCCACCCTGCCTCCGCGGAAGCGGGGATTGCGTCGCAGCTCCTGCTCCACGCACGACTGGAAGGCCGCCTGTCGATCGCCCACCACCCGGGCGATGTTCTCGGGCGCCGGGCCTTCTCCGCCGCTGGGACCCGCCACGCGCGCCTCTGCCCGTCGGGCGATGGGACCGGTGTCCTGCTTCTCATCGAGTGCGTAGAGGGCTGCCGCCTGTGCCGCTCCGGAGTCCCGGGTGCCATCGGCCGCCTTGCGCCGGGGACGTGATGCGCGCGCTGAAACGGTCTCCTCCTCGGCGGGGGCCTGGGCCTCCTCGGCGCGCTGTCCGAGCATCTGCGCCTTGAGGGCGGCATCCCCACCCGTGGACTCCCACTCCTGCGCCACGTCATTCCGCGCCGGTGGCTTGCCGAAAGGCAGTCGGACCACGTTGTGCGTGGAGAGGATGTAGAGCAGCACTGCCGGGACCGCGAGTGCCACCACCGCGAAGGCGGCGATCTTCCAGGGCGGGTTGCGGCGACTCACCCCGGCCTGCGCCATGAAGAACTGCGTCGCCTCGCCCGGCGGTGGCGGCTCGACCTCCTCAGAGGACAGGGCGGCAAACGGATCGGCAGCGGCGGCTTTCTGCTTCGCCTTTTTCGGGCGGGAGCCGGCGGGCGCCTCGCCGCCCAGGTCCACGTCATCGAAAAGGGAGGCCAGCGGCGCCTGTGGTTCCCGGGGACCTTTTGCAGCCGGCCCGGGCTGGGTGGGGCGCTGACGCACCGCCGGCGGAGGAGGGGCCGAGGCGGTCCGCGCGTGCGCCCGGATGCGGCTGGCAAGCTCGGGGACGTCCCCGGCGCGCTTCCAGTCCTCCATCCCCTCCTTCCAGGCATAGGTCCGGGCGGTCAGGCGCTGTTGGCGCGCGGCGGCCTCGATCTCCGCCTCGCCGAGGGGTCCCTCCTGATTGCCGCTCACCATGAGGAACCAGCCCGTCGCGGCCGGTGCGACCGCAGGCGCGACGGGGGCCGGAGCAGGGGCAGCGGGCGGTGCAGTCGGGGCCCGTCCCTCGGAGAGCGCGCGCTCGGTGGCGCGGAGCTGGCGGAGGTCCTCGGGGGAGAGGGCCCGGGTGGACTCCTCCTCGAACGGGTTGGCACCGGTGACCGGAATGATCGTCTGGCAGGCCTTGCAGCGCACGTTGATGGTGCGGCCGCGCACCCGCTCATCCGCGATGGTGTAGCGGCGGGCGCACTGGGGGCAGACGAAGTTCATTGAACGGACTTCCCGGGAATCAGGGCGCGGAAGAGCCTCTCCCGCGTCCTTATGTCCAACAGCCATTGACTTGACGGAGCCAGCGCCCATATGAGCGCGCCGCTCATTCTACGGCCCCTGCCTACAGGAGCACGAAATGCCTGCGAAGGACCTCGGGAACAAGTTCGTCTGCTTCAAGTGTGAGACGAAGTTCTACGACCTCAAGAAGCCTGATCCGATCTGCCCGAAGTGCGGGGCGGACCAACGTGAGAGCCCCGCACTCCGTCCCGGTGCGGAGTCCAAGCGCAGCCGCGCCGCTGCCGTGAAGGCGGTGCCCGCACCGGTTCTCGACCGGGATGAGGAGGAGACGGAGGAGGATGACGACGATCTCCTCGACGACGCCTCCGACGACGAGGAAGAGGAGCTCGGGGACGACGACGATCTCTGAGATCGTCATTCAACGCGCGAGCTGAGCCGGGTCGCCGGCTGACGCCGACTCCGCGGGCGTCATTCCGGCGGCACCTCAGCGCGCGACACCGGCAAAGGTCCCCCTGACGTGACCCTTCGAAGAAGGAGCGTCAGCGGGTGATCACGCCCCGCGCAGCGCCGCCGCGCTGCATCCCCGGCCTTCCCTTTCCCTCAGCGCCAGCGACCCGACCCGCCCTCGTCGAGCGCCCACCTCCGGACGGGCCGACCGCGACTGCGGGCGGCCGGATGGGCGCGTGCGCACCGGCGCGCGTCTCGCTCCACGCCGTGAGCATGTACGTGCGCACGCGCTGGGGCTGAGCGCCACGCCCCGGCTGCTATCGGCTACCGGCGAGGCGCGGGAGCCCCTCGAGCTGGGCGCCCTTCCAGCCCACATCCAGGGTCGCGGTCTCGCCATCCACCAGCTCGACCTCGTGGAACTGTTCGGGCAGCCGCGGGTGCCAGAACCCGATGCGGTAGCGCCCGGCCGGCAGCCCCCCGAGGCTGAAGCGTCCCTCGGCGTCGGTGCTGGTGAACCAACTGTGCGCGAAGGTCCGCACCGACGCGCGCATCCAGGGGTGGAGATCACACCCCACCTCCACGACCCCGGCCTTCGTCGGCAGCTTACGGAGGATGCGCATCCCCTCGAGCGGCATCGCCACGTTGAACAGGGAGCGCCCCGACGCCACCGAGCGCACGTTGTGGATGAGGGGGTCGGAGTTGCGCACCGACAGCTCTGCCCCGGCGCGCGCGGCCAGCACCGCCGGAACGTACCGACACCCCTGCTGATCGAGCACCGGCTCCGCAGCTCCCTCCAGGACGGGCCCCTCGTCCACGTCCAGGAAGACCACCACCTCGCCCAGGCCATTGGCGTCGGAGACCTTCACCGACGGATCGACGACCGACTCGCCACAATGGGCCTCGACCGAGGCGACAGTGGCCAGCTCGGCCGGTGGAGGGGCGCCGTACAGGAACACCTTGCCGCGCACCTGCGCGTCCCCCGGCGCAGGAGCCCGGGACGCGGAGGGCCCGGTGGTTCTCCCCTGCGGTCTTCGGGACGACGCCTCCTCCTTCTGGCAGGCAAGAAGGGTCGATGACAGCAGGACGAACAGGAGAATGGGGCGCATGGCGGGGCGTGGTGCGGGAGGCACCGCTCGGCGAGCCAAGCGCCGCTCGCATCCACCTTTCGGAAAAATGAGGGGGCGCGACCATGCTCGCATCTCGCGCGCAGCGCGTCTCCCCGCATCTGCGTGACGGGCCCGGCGCTCGTGCGCCTGCCTGTTCAACGATGTCGAAACGTGTCGAATGGAGCGTTGGCGTTGCGGAGTCATGCTGCTAGAGGAGTCCCTCCCGCGCGCTCCGGTCCTCGAGCGGCGGCCCCCCGGAGGCATCACCGTTGAAGGAGAAACTGCTGGCCCTCGCCGAGCTCCAGAACGTCGATCTCGAGCTCGCCGCCCTGAAGAAATCCCACTCCATCTTCCCCAAGAACCTGGCTGAGCTCGAAAAGGAGCTCGAGATGTCCCGCAGCGCCGTCCAGGCCAAGCGCGACCAGGTGGCCGACCTCGAGCGGCAGCGTCACGAGAAGGAGCACACCATCTCGGACGAGAAGGACAAGGTGAAGAAGTGGGAGGCGCGCCTCGCCGAGCAGCGCTCGACCCGTGAGTACTCGGCCCTGGCCCGCGAGATCGACATCGCGAAGAAGGCCAACCTGAACATGTCGGAGGAGCTGGTCGAGATCACCCGCGAGCTCGGCTCCGCCCGCGAAGAGCTGAACGGTGCCGAGCGCACCTTCGCCACGCAGCAGTCCGACATCCAGAAGCGGATGGACGAGCTCAAGGCCAAGATGGTCGAGGCCAAGGGTCAGTCCGGCGAGCTGGAGAAGAAGCGCGAGGCGGCCACCCGCGGCGTCGATTCCAACCTGCTGCGTCGCTACGAGTCGATCCGCAAGAAGCGGCTCCCGGTCCTGGTTCCGCTCGATGACGCGACCTGCACCGGCTGCAACATGCGCGTTCCGCCCCAGCTGGCGAACAACCTGCGCAGCAGCCGTGGCACGGACATCTGCCCCAACTGCAAGCGGATGATCTACCAGCCCGAAGCCCTCGAGACGCCGCAGGCCACTGAGGCCGGCTGAACCGTTCTCACGTCGTCCCGATCTGCACCTGCGCCATGGTCACGCCCACCGACGCGGAGCTGTTGCGCCACATCGCCCGACAGGAAGGTCTGGAGCACACGCTCCGTGCCTTCCCGGGCGTGAACCGCTCGCGCCTCGCCGAGGCGCTGGAGCGCGCCGCGTCTGCGGCCGAGGCGTTGGAATCACGGAAGCGGACGCCCGCGAGCGCCGCCCCGAAGACTGCCGCCCCGCCTGAGCGCCCCTCCCCTGCTCCGAAGCACTCCGCCGTCGACGCCGCTGAGGAGGTGCGCATCTATTCGGATGGGGCCGCCCGCGGAAATCCCGGTCCAGCGGGCGCGGGCGCGGTGATCACCGATCCCACGGGGAAGGTCCTCGAGCGTCTCGGCAAGTACCTGGGTCGGCAGACCAACAACCACGCCGAGTACATGGGCCTCATCATCGGCCTCGAGCGCGCCAGGGAGCTGGGCGTGCGCCGCGTGCAGATCTTCGCCGACAGCGAGCTGATGATCCGCCAGCTCCAGGGCCGCTACCAGGTGAAGAGCGCGACCCTCAAGCCGCTCTACGATCGCGCCCGCAAGCTCATCGCCGCCTTCGAGAAGGCCACGCTCACCCACGTGCTGCGCGCGCAGAACGCCGAGGCCGACGAGATGAGCAACCGGGCCATCGACGAGCGGATGTGATCGTCGGAAGGTCTCTGCTGCTCAGAGCCGCTCCGCCTTCAGGTAAGCCTCGACGTCCTTGTAGGAGCCGTCTCCCCCGTACTTGACCAGGTTCTTCGCGGTGCGAAGCCAATCCAGGGTTGAGGGCTGCGTGTCGCGGGCGGCGCCGACCAGATCGTCCTGCCTCAGGAGACGCTCATCACCGGACTCGACAATGTCGGCGAGCACGCGCTCCTTGGCCTCCTCGATGATCCCGTCGATGTCGGCCCCGGACGCATGGGACGTCATCCGCGCCAGCGCCACGGGGTCGATGTGGCCCAGCGGCAAACCCTGCAGCTTGAGCCGGAACATCTCGGCCCGCGCCTCGGCGTCCGGGGGCGGGACGAAGATCTGCTTGTCGAAGCGCCCCGGCCGCTTCATCGCGCCATCCACGTCCCAGGGCATGTTGGTCGCCGCCAGCACCAGGATCCGCTCGTTGTCGCCGCTCAGGCCATCAAGCTGGCTGAGGAACTCATTGACCAGCGAGCGGGTGTGCTCATTGCTCGCCTTGGAGCGGGAGTAGGCAAGCGAGTCCAACTCGTCGAAGAAGAGCACCGCGGGGCGATTGGCCCGGGCCTTCTCGAAGAGTGCGGCGAGATTCCGCTCGCTCTCACCGATCCACATGTTGAGCACGTCGCTGATGCCCACCGAGATGAAGGTCGCCCTGCACTCCCCTGCAATGGCGCGCGCGATGAGGGTCTTGCCGCACCCCGGCGGTCCGTAGAGCAGCAGTCCGCCCCCACTCTTCTTGGCGAATCGCTGGAACAGGCCCGGCTTCAGGAAGGGCTCGACGATGCGCAGCCGGATGGTGCGCTTGAGCGCCTCCATCCCCACGATGTCCGCGAAGCGCACCGTCCCCGACGCCTGAATCGGAACGACCTCCGCCAGCGGTCCCTCCGTCTCCGCTTCGCTTCCATCGACGACCTTGAGCACCGGTCCGTTCCGCGCTCCCCCCAATGCTTCGGCGAGCTCGGGATCCTCGATGAAGCCGGCAAGCTCCCGCGCCCGCCCATAGGTCTCCCGGGCCGCGTTCAGCTCGCCTGCCCGGAGCTGGCAGCGCGCGAGCCCGAGGACCGGTGCGGCCTCCTGCGGCACCTGCTTCACGAGCAGCGTGTACTGGCGGGTCGCCTCTTCCAACGCGCCCTCGTCGAGCAACAGGCGCGCGTAGTGCGCTCTCGTGGCGTGATCGAACGGATCCTCGACGAGCTGTCGCTCGAGGCCGGCGCGTGACTGCTCCATCGTCAGAACCCCCTCCGACGCAGCCACCGACGGATGAGCGGGGGCTGGACCCACGAGTAAATGACGTAGACGAACACGGTGAGTCCGAAGAGGCCCGCCAGCTCCGGCTGGTCGAGCGCCCGGAGGCCCTGAAGGACCAGAACCGTCCCGATCCAGAGGCCGATGGATGCGCCGAAGCCGAAGCGTTGCAATGGCGCGAGCGGCTTGCTGCTCCAGTGCGCTTCGGCGTGCAGCTCGATGAGCAGGTTCAGAATCTCGGGTTCGTTGGGGCGGGCCCGCAACAGCCCTCGAGCCACCTCGGCGGCCTCACGGTTGCGTCCCCGGCTGTTCAGGTAGGTGATGAGGGTGAGCGACACCGCCTCGGCATCCGGAGCGTCCCGCATCAATTCGGAGACCTGGGACTCCGCCACCTCCATCCGGCCGGTGCTGATGGCGAGTGGGACCGCGAGCAGTTTCGCCAGCTGCTCCTCCGGGTCCAGTCGCAGCGCCTCGTCCACCAGCGCCTGGGCCTTCTCCACGTGGAGGGTCTCGAACATCACCTGCGCGTACATCGCGTGCAGGGTGGCCGACGCGGGAGCATCTCGCAGCAGGCCGAGCAGCTCCGCCTCCGCCTCCGGATAGCGCTTGGAGGCCCGAAACAGCTCCGATCGGAGATAGCGCGCGCCGTCGTGCTCTGGCGCATGGGCGAGGACGTCATGGAGGAGCCGCTCCGCCTCCTCATAGGAACCCGCGACGGTTTCGACCCGCGCCGCCAGGAACAACAGCTCTGCCGAGTCCGGCGACTCGCTCAGCGGCTGGCTCAACGCACGGCGCGCTTCCTCCACGCGCTCCACGTCGAGCAGGTGGTCGATCTGACGCGTCAGTTCGAATGCGGCGCCCATGGGTGCTCCCGGCTCAGAGGGTCGAATAAGCGGCGGCCATGTTCACCATCATGTGCAGCACCATGGAGGCGCCCATCGCGATCCCCGCCCATTTCCAGGGCTTCTCGAACTCCCCCCGCGAGAGCTCGGCCGCCCTCAGGTCGACCCGCATGCGGAGGTAGAGGAGCCCCCAGGTCATCACCCCGAGGAGGTTGTTGAGACGGCGCACCCAGCTCCCCCCGCGGCGCGCACCTTCCGGGGCGAGCGAGCCGAGCAGTTCGGGTTGGGCGAGCATCACCCAGCCGAAGACCAGTGCACCCAGTGCCAGAACGCCGCCCACCACGAGAGCCGCCGTTTCGCGCTTCAACCGCCCGAGCCGCTGGAGGTTGATCCCCATGAGGATCAGCGCCGCGATGGGCCCACCAAAGAACGAGGTGAGGAACGTGGCCCGCGGCGAGAGGAGGAGCTGATGCGCGGGGGCCCCTGCCAATGAGGGCGTCAGCAATGAGGCGGGGGGCGGGGGACCGTTCATGGGCGATGCATCCTAGCTGCTGCCCATGGGCCGGCGTCATGCGGTATCACCCCACCCCATGCGACTGGGACTTCTCTTCAGCCTCCTGCTGCTCGCCCTCCCCGCTCATGCCATCGACGGCAAGTGGATGCCCGAGCAGCTCCTCTCCATGAACCCGCAGTGGCTGCGCTCGCAGGGCCTCGAGGTCCCGGCCAGCTCCCTCTGGAACGCCGAGGAAGGCACCGGCCTGCTCTCGGCAGCGGTCAGCCTGGGGGGGTGCTCGGCGGCGTTCGTCTCTCCCGACGGCCTCATCATCACCAACCACCACTGCCTCTTCTCCCTCATCCAGCAGCACAGCTCGCCGGAGCGGGATCTCATCGGAGAGGGCTTCCTCGCCAAGACCCGGGCCGAGGAGCTCCCCGGCAAGGCGGAGCGCGTCTTCGTCCCCCGCCGCTTCCGGAACGTGACCTCCGAGTTCCACAAGATCGTCGCGGCCCACAAGGAGCCGATGGCCCGCTACGAGGCGATCGACAAGCGCAAGGAGGAGATGGAGAACGCCTGCTCCAAGCCCCCCACCCTGCGCTGCGACGTCCGCATCTACGACGACGGCCGCATCTACATGCTGGTGGAGACGGTGGAGCTGATGGACGTGCGCCTCGTCTACGCGCCGCCCTCCGGCGTGGGCAACTTCGGTGGTGAGGTCGACAACTGGATGTGGCCGCGTCACAGCGGCGACTTCGCCATCGCCCGGGCCTATGTCGCGCCCGATGGCACCCCCCGCCCGCACGACGCGAAGAACGTTCCATACAAGCCCCGCTTCCACTTCCCTCTCTCCACCGAGGGCGTCTCTCCGGGGGACTTCGTCGCCATCCTCGGCTACCCGGGGTCCACCTCCCGCCGGCTGGTGGCCGCCGAGCTGAACCAGATCGTCGAGGACGCCTACCCCGCCGCGCATCAGGCTTACGGAGAGTGGCTCGCGATCCTCGATGACGTCGCCAAGACCGGCAGCGCGGCGCGCATCGCCACCGCCAACACCACGCGCACCTGGTCCAACCGCTACAAGAATCTCGCCGGCCAGCTCGAGGGCTTCGAGAAGCGCGGACTCATCGAGCGCCAGAACGAGCGCGAGGCGGAGATCCTCGCCTTCGCGCGCGCACAGCCGAAGCTCAAGCCGGCCCTCGAGGCGCACGAGGAACTGGGACGACTGGCCGCCGAGTCCTCGAAGACGCGGGCCCGCGACTTCCTCCTCTCCACGCTCAGCCCCCGGACGACCTCGCCTTCGAAGGCCCTGTGGATGGCGGTTCAGGTGGTCCGCGTCAGCCACGCCAAGCAGCTCTCCGACGCCGAGCGCCTCCCCGACATGCGCGAGCGCGAGCTGCCGCGGCTGCTCTCCCGCCTGGAAACCGAGCAGCGTTCGGTCTCTCTCCCCGCCGAGCAGCGGATGATGGCCTGGTTCGCGGATCGCGCCCG
Source organism: Myxococcaceae bacterium (assembly GCA_035304185.1). Taxonomy (GTDB): domain Bacteria; phylum Myxococcota; class Myxococcia; order Myxococcales; family Myxococcaceae; genus DATGQN01. Next base: position 38,550 of record DATGQN010000008.1, on the reverse strand, counting down.
CCAGCTCCCCGCCTCCACCCGCATCGAAGGCTTCGACAAGACCTTCGGGAAGCGGACCGGCCGGACGCTGGACACCTCGATTCGCACCCTGCTCCGCCGCACGAAGGTGCTCGACCCGACCCAGCGGGCGCAGATGCTCACCCAGACGCCGGAGCAGTTGAAGGCGCGTCGCGACCCCCTCCTCAACCTGGCCTTCTCGCTCGCTGAGTCCTACGAGGCGCTGGTGAAGGCATCACAGGAGAAGCAGGGCGCGCTCTACGCCCTGCGTCCGGCCTGGCAGTCGGCGGTCATCGCCCAGACCCGGGGCCACATCGCGCCGGATGCGAACTCCACCCTGCGCATCTCCATCGGCAAGGTGCAGGGCTACACCCAGCGCGATGCGGTGTGGATGAAGTCGCAGACGACCCTTTCGGGGATGCTCGCCAAGCACACCGGGGAGGATCCCTTCGACGTCCCCGAGAAGGTCCGCAAGGCCGCCGCCAATGCCGGGGCTTCGCGGTGGCGGGACGCGACGCTCCACGACGTGCCGGTGAACTTCCTCGCCGACCTCGACACCACCGGAGGCAACTCCGGCAGCCCGGTGATCGACGGGAAGGGCCGCTTCGTCGGCGCGAACTTCGATCGCGTCTGGGAGAACATCACCAACGACTTCGGCTTCGATCCCCGCATCGCGCGCAACGTCAGCGTCGAGGTCCGCTACCTCCTCTGGAACCTCGAGGAGGTCGAGCATGCAGACGCGCTGCTGCGCGAGCTGGGCATCCCCGCCAAGGGCAGCAAGAGCGGGCAGACCTCCTCCAAGGCTCCGGAGGTCCGCAAGCCCCTCTGAGCCCAGAAGGACCGGGGGCGGCCGTACGGTCCCGGATGCACGAAGGCCCGTGCGCCCCTCGATGTTCCGGGGGCCACGGGCCTTTTGTGGATCGGGCGCTGCCGTGCGGCCCGGATGCACGAAGGCCCGTGCGCCCCTCGATGTTCCGGGGACCACGGGGCTTTTGTGGATCGGGCGCCGCCGTGCGGCCCGGATGGACGAAGGCCCGTGCGCCCCTCGATGTTCCGGGGCGGACGGGCCTTTGCCGTTCAGCGGGCTCCTCATGGGAACCCGTGCTGCGCACCGGAGCGGGTGCGTCAGGCCGCCTTGACCGGCGCGCCTTCGACCATCGAGCCCATGTCGGCGCTCTGCGGTGCCAGGGCCGGCGCGCCACGGGTGAGCCAGCCGCTGCGGTGCATGGTGAGCAGCGCCCACAAAGGAATCCAGGTGGTCACCACCGTGGAGTAGATCCCCCAGGGGAGCGCCCAGAGCGCGGTCCGCAGATCCCGGGCCGCGAAGTTGATGGCCAGGTTCGGCAGGGCCCCCACCGCGCTGAGTGCGAGGTAGAGGGGCAGCATGCCCGGACGTCCCACGAGCGCGACGAGCAGCGGCAGGAAGAGCAGCGCCGAGGCCAGCGTGCTCAGGACCGAGGCCACGTAGAGGACGCGCAGGCCGCGCATGGGACGGCCATCGAGCGTGCGGAGGCGGAAGACGAAGCCTGCCATCACCAGGGACTCACGCACGTTGCTGCGCGCCCAGCGCAGGAACATCCGGCAGAGCTGCTTGGCGCGGGTGGGCACCTGGGTGAGCACGATGGCGTTGGACTGGTAGCGCACCGTGTGACCCGAGCGGAGGATGAGGTTGGTGAGCGCCCGGTCCTCGCCGATGGCCGCCGGCTGGCCGAAGAAGGTCTGGGAGAGCCAGGTGTCGAGGTTGGCGCGGAAGAGCCCGGTCCGCCACGCGGAGAGCGCGCCGGGGCAGCACATCACCCCGCCCACCATGCTCTCGGCGGCGCGGCCGAAGTCGAAGGAGGCGGTGAAGCAGGCATCCAACATGCGGGGGAGCGCCCCCTGGTGCCGGTTGAGGACACGCACGTTGCCGGCGACCGCACCGCAGCCCGGATCGGTGACCAGCGGCGCGACCAGCAGCCGCAGCGTGTCCGGGAGGACCTCCGAGTCGGAGTCCAGGGTGACGATCACCTCACCCCGCGCGCGCCGCACGCCCTGCGCCAGCGCGTGCTTCTTGCCGCCGTTCTTCGGACAGCGCACCGCCTTCACCAGACCCGGAAGCTCGGCCTCGCCCCGGCGGATCCACGACCAGGTGTCGTCCTGGCTGCCGTCGTCGATGGCGATGATCTCCAGGCGCCCGGTGGGATAGCGGCTGTGCGCGATGCTCCGCAGGGTGGAGAGCACCTGCCGTCCCTCGTTGTAGGCGGGGACCAGCACCGTCACCCGGGGCAGCCGCCAATCGCCCACGTCCTCCTCCACGCGGTAGCGCGCCACCAGCATCACCCGCCAGAGGACGACCAACGAGAGGCAGAGTCCCAGAAGCTGCAGCCCGAGCAGCATCCAGGTGGAGGGTGCGCTCGCATCGAAGGCGTCGAGGCCGAGGGGGAGACGGCCGGGCCGCAGCAGCGTCAGGAGCAGCAGGCCGACCTGGAAGGAGACGATGACCAGCAGGGCGTTTCCGAGGTGGCGGCTACGACGCTGGGCACGACGGGGGAGGACGTCATTCGGCTGTGGGGTTCGCAGGTGCTCGCTCATGGCCGAGGCCCTTGTGCAACCGCCGTGCGCAACCGCTTTCCCGGGGGGAATCCGGGACCTCGCCGGGATATCGGGCCCTTTCGGGGCGTTCGACCGGGGAGAACTTCCCTGGCATGTCGGGGGGGCGTCCAGGCGTCGGGGAAAATCACCCGGTTGGCGGATCCGGGCCCCTCCCACTACGCTCCGCCCCAGATGTCGTCCCCTATCCCCGGAGAAGTTCTGAGCGCGGAGCTTCCGCCGCGTCGCACGCGCGTGCTGGTCGTCGATGACGAGGCTGCCATGCGCGAGGTCCTCGAGGCCCGGCTGTCCCGTTGGGGCTATGAGGTCCGCACCGCGGAGACCGTCGCCGCCGCCAAGGCCGCGGTCGAACGCTTCCAGCCGGACGTGGTGGTCTCCGATCTGGTGTTGCCGGACGCGACCGGGCTGGACCTGCTCGAGGCCCTGCAGGCGGGCGTCCCCGAGCGCACGGTGCTGTTGATCACCGCCTACGGGACCATCGACACAGCGGTGAAGGCGATGCGCTCCGGCGCCACCAACTTCCTCACCAAGCCCCTCGACTATCAGGCCCTGAAGGGGCACCTGGAAGCGGCGCCCCAGCTCGGCCGGCGCCTTGTCTCCGCTGCCACAGCCCCTTCAACGGAGAGCGCGGTGGTGGACGCCGTCGAGCCTCCCCCGCCGCCCTTCGGTGGGATGGTGGGTCGGAGTGCCGCCCTGCTCCGGATGCAGGAGCGCATCCGCTCCGCGGCCAACAGCGACGCTCCGGTCCTCATCGTGGGGGAGAGCGGGACCGGCAAGGAGCTGGTGGCGCGGGCCATCGTCGAGCTCTCCAGCCGCAGCAACAAGCCGTTCGTCATCGTCAACGCCGCGGCCATCCCGGAATCACTCGTCGAGGCGGAACTCTTCGGCGCCGAGAAGGGGGCCTTCACCGGCGCCACACACGCGCGCATCGGCCTCTTCCAGCAGGCCCACGAGGGCAGCCTCTTCCTTGACGAGGTCACCGAGATGCCGATGGCGCTGCAGCCCAAGCTGTTGCGCGCGCTCGAGGACGGGCGGATCCGCAAGATCGGCGGGCGGGGAGAGATCCCCTGCGACGTCCGGGTGATCGCCGCCACCAACCGCAACCCCACCGAGGCGGTCGAGCAGGGCCTCCTCCGCCACGACCTCATCTATCGCTTGGACGTGCTGCGCATCGACGTTCCCCCCCTGCGCGCACGTGCGGAAGACGTGCCCCTGATCGCGGCGCACTTCCTCGCGGACTGCGCGCGCCGCTATGGCACCGCCCTTCCCCCCCTCAGTGACGAGGTGCTGGCGACCCTCGCCGCGCACGACTGGCCGGGGAACGCACGGGAGCTGCGCAACGTCATCGAGCGCGCCTTCGTGGCGGCGAACCCGGGCCCCATCCAGCCCGAGCACCTGGGGATGAGCGAGGCGACCCGTGACGGCGACGCCTCCGGTCCTCCCGCGCGCCACGGCATCGTCATTCCCCACGGCCTCACCCTCGCCGACGCCGAGCGCATCCTGGTGCTCGAGACGCTGAAGAAGACCGGCAACAACAAGGCGGAGGCCGCGCGGCGCCTGGGGCTCGACGTGAAGACCATCCGCAACAAGCTCAAGATCTTCGACGAGGATCATCGGTGAGAGGCCTCGCGGTAGGACATCTGCGATGAGGCTCTCACGCAGCGTGGCGCTGGGCGCCGCGCTCGCCGCGCTCCCCCTGGTGGTCGGGCTCGGCTTCACCCTCGATAAGCTCCAGGACCTGGCCACCCAGAGCGAGCGGCTCATGCTGCGTCAGCTGACGGCGGTCCGGCTGGGCATCGGCGTCGCGGCGCGCCTGGACAGCCTCAGCGAGTACCAGCGCAAGTACGCGGTCAGCTACGACGTGGGCTACGCGCAGAAGGCCCACGAGGTCAGTCTCGCGATCGACGAGGAGATCCAGGCCCTGGCCACCCAGGAGTTCGGAACGATCGAAGCCCGGGGGCTGAGGGCGTTCGCCGACCGCTGGGAGTCCTACCGGCGGGAAGGACGGGGCGAGGCGACCTCCGCCGAGCTGCTGTTGAGCGTGGACGGCTACGGGCCCCATGACCCGCTACCGGTGACCCTGCAGCCGGCCCCCGGAGAAATCGAGGCCCTGGCCCAGGAGGCGCGCAACCTGCTGACCCGTGCCCATACCGCGGCCATCGCCGACGCCGCCAGCGCCGCGACGGCACGCGCTGACGCCTGGCGCGCGGCCATCACCGCCACCGCGGTCGCCCTCATCTTCAGCGCCTCCCTGCTCATCCTGGTGGTCCGCCAGCTGCGCCGCCGCCTGGATGCCTTCGTCGAAGGCACCGTCGCCGTCTCACAGGGTGCGTTCGTTGCCCGGCTCCCGGAAGACCGCAACGACGAGCTGAGCCGTGTGGCCGCGGCGTTCAACCGCATGGTGAGTGGGCTCGCCGAGCTGGAGCGGCTCAAGTCGGACTTCATCTCCAGCATCAGCCACGAGCTGCGCACCCCGCTGGTCGCCATGGTCGAGACCAATGAGGCCCTGCTCGACGACGTCGCCGGTCCCCTCACCTCCCAGCAGCGGCGGATGATCTCCCTCAACGCGGGCGCTGCCCGACGTCTCTCGGGAATGATCGGGGACCTGCTCGAGCTCAACGTGGTCCGCAGCGGCCTGCGCTACCGGATGGCGCCGACGAACCTGGCCGAGGTCGTCCGCGATGCGGTCAGCGAACTCGATGTCCGCGCGCGCGACCGCGACATCACCCTGGCCAGGACCCTCGAGGACTCGGACGATCTGCAGCTGACGGCGGATCGCGATCGGCTCCTGCAGGTGGTGCAGAACCTCGTGGACAACGCCATCAAGTACACGCCCGCCGGGGGCACGGTGGAGATCCACCTGCGCAGCGTGTCCCGCGAGTCCCTCGCGAACGTGCCCCCCCGCGCCACCCCCGAAGACGCCCGCTTTGCCGTCCTGCAGGTGGTGGACTCCGGGCCGGGCATCCCGCCCGCGGATCGGGAACGCGTCTTCGAGAAATTCTTCCGCCGCCAAGGGGTTTCAGCCGACGGGGTCGGCCTCGGCCTCGCGATCTGCCGGGAGATCACCCTTGCGCATCGTGGCGCGATCTGGATTGAGGATGGTTGGTTGGGGGGCGCGTGTCTCGCCGTCGCCATCCCGTTGGGAACTGCATGAAGGCCACCTTGAACCTCCGCCCTCTCCGAAGGGGACTGCTGACCCTCACGGGGCTCGCCGCCCTCAGCGGCTGCGTGACCACGCCGGACCCGCTCGCCATCGACGAAGCGGATCGCGCCTTCGTCAGTGGACGCAACGACGTGGCCGCCACCTCGTACGCCTCCCTCGCCGAGCGGAACAAGGATCCGGACGCGCACTTCCGGGCCCGACTCTTCGCGCTCTTCGCCCAGCGCGCCGCCAGCGGCCCGGGGAACCTGGATCGCATCGTCAGCGAGCTGCGCGTGCTCGCGGCCGAGGCCAACGAGACCCCATGGGGCCGGCTCGCCGCCCTCTACGCGGATGAGATCGGCCAGACCGAGGCATTGCGCTTCGCCCTTCAGCGGGCGGGCATCGACCTGAGCGTCCGCGACGCCAAGCTTCGGGAGCTCGAGACCACGCTGGCGCAGGAGCGCGCCCAGGCCGCCGTCCTCACCGGCTCGATCGAGGCTGCCAAGGATGAGCGGGCCGCGGACCAGCGCGCCATGAAGGACCTCGAGGAGCAGCTGGCGACCCGGGAGGCGACCATCGCGACGCTGGAGGCCGAGCTCGAGGCGCTCAAGCGCATCGACATGGCCCGCAACCCCTGACGGGGATCGCGCGTCGGTCCTGCAGCAGCGTCGATGCCCCCCCGGGGTCGGCAGTGCAGCGCGCCGTGACAGCACGCCTCCGCAGCCGGCAAGGGGGAACGCGTCGACCGTCCTCCTCATCGGGAGGCGCCGGGGCGCGGACCGGAGGATCCGCACCCGGGCACCGGACTCAGGAGCCTTCGGCGGCGTACTTGACCGTGCAGCCGTAGGGCGTGGAGTGCTGCTGCGCCGGGGTCTTACCGTCGACGACCGCCGTCAGCGCGGCGGTGACGAAGTTGTTGGGCGACTTCGAACGGCCGCGCGGATCATCATCGATGCCGCCCGCGAAGCGGAGCACGCCGTCCTTGTCGATCACGTACATGTGCGGCGTGGTCTTCGCGCCGTAGGCCCGGCCCACCTTCCCCGAAGCATCCTGCAGCACGGGGTACTTGAAGCCCTCCTTCTTCTTCCACGCCGAGCTCTTCTGCGGCGTGTTGTGCGAGGTGCTGTCGATGGCCAGCCACACCACGTCCTTCGAGGCGAAGGGCGCGTGGGTCCTGGTCATGGTCTTCGCCTTGTAGTGGCGGACCACGAAGGGGCACTCGGGGTTGGTCCACTCGAGCACCACGGTCTTGCCGCGGTAGTCCGAGAGCTTGTGGGTCTTGCCGGACTCGTCCTTGAGGGTGAAGTCGGGCGCGGCCTTGCCGACGGTGGCGGGCTCGGCGGCGTGGGCGGTGGGCAGGACCAGCGCGGTGGTCAGCACCAGGGCGGAGATGAGCTGCTTCATGTGCACGGACTCCTTGTGGGGGTTCAACCGGATGAAGGGGTGAGGCGCTCCAATGCGCCGCGGATGATGGAAGGGGTGAGGGCCTCGGGCAGGACCTCCGGGGTCCCGGGGCGCGCGGGATCGTAGAGCAGGTACAGGGGCACGCCGGCCTTCTGATGCTTCGCCAGCAGCGCCGCGATGGCCGGATCGCGCCGCGTGAAGTCACCCACGAAGAACGCCACATCGTGCCGCTCGAAGGCCTCGCGAACGTCATCGGAGGCGAGCACCGTTCGCTCATTGAACTTGCAGGTGAGACACCAATCCGCGGTGAGGTCGACGAATGCGGGCCGACCCTCGGCGAGCACCGCCTGGACCGCCTCCTCGCTCCACACGCGCTTGCCGTCCTTCAGGGAGGTGGAGAGCGCGGGATCGGCGCCGGCCTCCGGGACCTCGAAGCGCAGCAACTGCATGCCGGAAAGGCCGATGACCAGGACCGCGCCCAAAGCGGCGAGGATCCGTGTCCTCCGCGCGTTCGCGTATTGGAAGAGGCCGAAGAGCCAGGCCGCCAGGGCGATCACCAGGAGGAAGGCCAGCAGGCGCCCCATGCCGTCCACGCCGACCAGTCCCCCCATCACCCAGACCAGCCACAGGGTGGTTCCCAACAACGCGAACCCCAGCACGGTCTTGAAGTGCTGCATCCAGGCGCCGGGCTTCGGCAGCCGCCGTGCGAGCCCGGGGATCATCACCAGGAGGCAGAAGGGCGCCGCGAGTCCCAATCCCAGCGCCAGGAACGAGGCCAGCGTCATCGCCGGGCCGGACGCCAACGCAAAGCCGACGGCGGTCCCCAACATGGGCGCACTGCAGGGCGTCGCGAGGACCACCGCCAGCACCCCCTCCCCCGCGCTCTTCCAGCGTCCCTGACGCGCATCCACGAGCTCCGCCAGCCGGGCTTCCCCGCCCAGCGACACGTCGAAGACCCCGAAGAGGTTCAGGCAGAAGGCGATCAGGAGCCCACAGACCGCGGCGACGAAGAGCGGCTCCTGGAACTGGAAACCCCAGCCCACCCCGTGCCCGGCGGCCCGGATACCGATGACCGCCAGCGCGAGGACCAGCATCGAGGCGAGGATGCCCGCGGTATAGGCCACCGCGTGTCCCCCGACGCGACCCTGACCTTCCTGCACCATGCGGGTGAATCCGTAGGCCTTGAGCGCCAGGACGGGAAACACGCAGGGCATCAGGTTGAGCAGCGCGCCGCCGAGGAACGACAGCAGAAGCGCCCAACCCCAGCCGATTCCCCCTTCCGTCTCCTGCGCGCCCGGCGACCGCCCCGACGCCGTTGCCGCCGCAGCGGTGTCCTCGCCATCAGCGGTTCCGCCGGCGATCGCAAACACCAGCTCGACGAACTGCGCGTCCGCTCCCGACCCGAGCCGCAGGGCCCCGACCACCTCCGGTGACTGCGGGAGCCCGTCCGGGCTGAGACGTCCCTCGAAGGTGAAGCGTCCTTCGCCTTCCGGTGTGAGCTTGACCCCGGTGAACCCTTCGAAGCGCTCGGGCGCGAAGAAGTCCTTCGTCACCTCCAGCGGCGCGGAGCCGCTGGTGCGCGTGAGCAGGACGCTCCCGCGAAGGAGCCCGGCGTCCGCTGCGTCCGCGGGCTCGAAACGCACCGCGAGCCCTGCCCGTTCGAGAGAAAGCGGGACGCGCGGTGCGAAGGACTCGAGCCGCTCACGCAACGCTGCATCCGGCACCGCCTCTGCCCCCACGGGGATCGCCAGGGTGAGCTCCAGATCCGCCGGGATGCAGTCGACCTCGCACACCAGCACGTTGGCCGTCGCCTGCAACGGCACACTGTCCGCGGCTGCGCCGGGCGTCAGCGTGGCCTCCGAGAAGAGGATCACCTCTCCGCCGTAGCCGTAGCTGGTGATGAAGCCGTCCGGAGACCGGAAGGTCTCGGGGAACGGCCACCGGAGGCTTCCGACCTGAAGGCCGGGCACCTCGAACGCCACCTCGGTGGAGAGCCCGGTCTCGCCGGGGTGCTTCCAGTAGATGTGCCACCCTTCGGGCATCTGGAACCGGACGCCGAGCGTGAAGGGCACGCCCGGAGCCGCACGGTCCACGTCCGCGACCAATGAGGCTTCCACCCGGGGGACGCCTCCATCGATCGCGCCGGGAATGACCGGTCCTTCGACCGCCCCCGCAGCTCCCGCCCAAAGCAGCAACAACGCGAAGCCCTTTGCGCTCCACCGCTCGTGCCTCAGCCTGCTGCCCAGCATCCACTCACCTCAGAAAGTTGCAGTACGTCCTGCGCCGGGCGCCGGACACGCCCGATAGGAAAGCGACCAACCGCGCTCCGAACCGAGCATTCCATACCCGCGGACCCACCGGAGGCATGCGATCGTCGAATGCCTGCCCCGCTCACGCGTCGGGGTTTCGGCCTCGCCCCGCCTTCATGAAAGGCTGGGTGCTCTGCCACCGGCCGCGTGCCTCACGGTGCGGGGGCCCCCAACCAGAGACGTCGTATGTCGCCACTCCCGACGACCCTGATGCTTCGGAGCCGCACCTCCGTCCGCCAGCCCGGAGGCGTCCGGTGGCCGGTCCGTCCGGCGCGCTTCACCCGCACCTGCGCGGCGCTGACCTGCGCGCTCCTGCTCCTGCCGCGCCCCGGTGTCGCCACGCCCCGCCCTTCGCTGGTTTCGGCGATGTCGCAGGTCTCTCCCGGAAAGGGACCCGACCCTGCGCTCCGGCTGCTCTGGGTCCCGGAGTCGGATCCCTCCGAGATGCGCCTGAGCGCCACCCGCCGGCCCCCCGAGGACGCAAGCCCGGTGCGGGTCGCGGCCGATGATCCCCGTCGCGAGCGGGTCGTGGCCGCCGCCGTGCGTCTGCTCGAGCAGCGGACCCGTTTCCGCGACTGCTCCGCCTTCGTTCAGCGGGTCTTCCGCCTCGCCGGAGAAACCGTGACCCCGGTGCCGCTCCCCGCAGGCCGCTCGCTCTCCGAGTCCATGTTCCGGGCGTCACGTCCCGTGGAGTCCCCGCGGCCGGGAGACATCGCGGTCTTCCACAACACCTATGACGCCAACCGGGATGGGAAGCGGAACGACCGCTACACCCACATCTCGGTGGTCGAGTCGGTCGATGGGGACGTGGTGACCCTCATCCACCGGGGAGGGCGGGGACTGGCCCGCCACCGGATGAATCTCGCGGCCCCGGACGACGAGACCACCAACTCCCCCCTCCGCCGCCGCCCCAGGGGCAGCAGGATGCGGGTGTTGGCCGGACAGCTCTTCGCCGGTTACGGGGACCTGCTCCTGCCCGGCGAGCCCGAGTCGGTTCGCTAACCCCGCGTGAAACTTCATGAAGCTGGGCAACTTCCCCTGAGAAACCAGGGGTCGGCGGCTATCATGCGCGCCCGATGCCCCTCCTGACGTTTGTCCTTCTCCCGTTTGGCGCCGCGTTCCTCGCCGGAATGGTGCCGACCCACGCCCGAACGCGGGCGCCGCTGATCGCCGGCATCGCGTCAGTGGTGAGTTTCGTGGGCATGGCCCTCCTCTTCCCCGGGGTCGAAAACGGGGGGGTGATCAGCCAACGCATCCCCTGGATGTCCTCGGCAGGGATCGACCTCGTCTTCCGGCTCGACGGCTTCTCCTGGTTGTTCGGGATGATGGTCTTCGGGATCGGCGCCCTGGTGGTGCTCTATGCGCACTACTACCTGTCCTCGTCGGACCCGGCCTCGCGCTTCTTCGCGTTCTTCCTCGCCTTCATGGCCTCGATGGCCGGCGTGGTCCTCTCCGGAAACCTGATCCAGCTGGTCTTCTTCTGGGAGCTGACGTCCATCGTCTCGTTCCTGCTGATCGGCTACTGGTACCACCGCAAGGACGCGCAACGCGGCGCCCGCATGTCGCTCACGGTGACGGGCATGGGCGGGCTGTGCCTGCTTGCGGGCGTCCTGATCCTCGGCAACATCGTCGGCAGCTTCGATCTGGACGTGGTGCTCGCCAACCGCGGCCTCATCCACAAGCACCCGCTCTACGCCCCGATGCTGGTGTTGATCCTGCTCGGCGTCTTCACCAAGAGCGCCCAGTTCCCCTTCCACTTCTGGCTGCCCAACGCGATGGCGGCCCCCACGCCGGTCTCGGCCTACCTGCACTCGGCGACCATGGTGAAGGCGGGCGTGTTCCTGCTGGGGCGGCTGTGGCCGGTGCTCTCCGGGACCGAGCTCTGGTTCTGGATGGTGGGAGGCGTGGGGCTCACCACGCTGCTGATCGGCGCCTACGTGGCGGTCTTCCAGAACGATCTCAAGGGGCTGCTCGCCTACTCGACGATCTCGAATCTGGGCCTCATCACGCTGCTCTTCGGGCTGAACAGCAAGTTCGCGTCGGTGGCCGCGGTCTTCCACATTCTCAATCACGCCACCTTCAAGGCCTCCCTGTTCATGGCGGCCGGCATCGTCGATCACGAGACCGGCACGCGTGACATCCGCCGCCTCTCCGGACTGCGACGACAGATGCCCGTCACCGCGACGCTGGCGGTGGTGGCCAGCGCCGCCATGGCCGGCGTCCCGCTGCTCAACGGGTTCATCTCCAAGGAGATGTTCTTCGCCGAGACGGTCTACATCCAGTCGATCCCCCTGGTGGAGTACGGCCTGCCGCTCCTCGCGTGCATTGCCGGCATGGGCAGCGTCGCCTACTCGCTGCGCTTCATCGTGGACGTGTTCTTCGGCCCCTCGTGCGTGGGGAAGGTCCCGCTCGAGCCCGAGGAGCCGCCGGTGTGGATGCGCCTGCCGGTCACCCTCCTGGTGTTGGCCTGCATCATCGTCGGGGTCGCCCCCGCCGCGGTGGTCGGCCGGTACCTGAACACCTCCGCCGGCCCGGTCGTGGGTGGCGTCCTGCCGGAGTACAGCCTCGCGCTCTGGCACGGGTTCAACGAGCCGCTGGTGATGAGCATCATCGCCATGACGGTGGGCATCGCCGGGTACCTCTTCCTGCGCTACGCCCGCCAGCGCGGCCGGCTCCTGGTCCCTCCGGTGCTCAGCCATTTCAGTGGCAACCGCGCCTTCGTCCTGATCCTCGCGAACCTGACGGCGTTCGCCCATTGGTTCCGCAACCGTCTGCTCGTCGCCGGCCTGCAGCGTCAGATTCTGGCGATGATGCTCGTCGTGTTCGCGGTCGGCACGGGCGCCATCGCGATGGGAGGCGGTCCGGGCACGCGCGCACCGCTGCCCCTCTCACCGAGCTTTGCGCTGCTGTGGCTGGTGGGAGGGCTCGCCTCCATCGCGACGGCGTGGCAGGCGAAGTACCACCGACCCGCGGCCATCATCCTGATGAGCGTTGCGGGCCTGGTGAACTGCGTCACGTTCCTGTGGTTCTCGGCACCCGACCTCGCCCTCACCCAGTTGGTGGTGGAGGTGGTCATGACCCTGCTCCTCCTGCTCGGCCTGCGTTGGCTCCCCCAGCGTGAGCCCAAGAAGGGCATCTACAACGCGCGGACCCGCCGGCAGGCGCGCGTCCGTCGTACGCGTGATCTCATCATTTCCGTCTCGGTCGGCCTGGGGATGGCCGGCCTCGCGCTGGCCCTCTCCACGCGCACCCTCAGCTGGACGGTCGCGCCGTTCTTCCTGGAGCACGCTTTGAGCGAAGGCGGAGGCCGCAACGTGGTCAACGTCATGCTCGTCGACTTCCGTGGGTTCGACACCTTCGGGGAAGGCGTCGTCCTCTCACTGGTGGCCCTGACGATCTACGCGCTGCTGCGGCGCTTCCGCCCGGCACCGGAGATCATGGCCCTTCCGCCTCAACAGCGGGCGCTGCCCACCGATCTCCAGACCGACCTGCTGAATCCGCGCCACGCGAAGGACACCGCGGTCGGCTACCTCATGGTGCCGGCGGTGCTCGTCCGCATGATCTTCCCCATCGTGGGCGTGATCGGGGTCTTCTTCTTCATCCGCGGCCACAACGAACCGGGAGGTGGATTCGTCGCCGGGTTGGTGGTCTCGGTCTCCATTCTCCTGCAGTACGTGGTGTCCGGGACCGAGTGGGTCGAAGCGCACCTGAACGTGTACCCACGGCGTCTCATCGCTGCGGGACTGCTCACCATCGCCGCCTCCGGGGCGGGCTCGTTCGTGGCCGGCTATCCCCTGCTCACCTCCCACACCTGGCACTTCCACCTCCCCCTGTTCGGGGAAGTGCACTTCGCAAGCGCCACCTTCTTCGATCTGGGCGTCTTCCTCCTGGTGGTCGGCTCGACCCTCTTCATCCTCGTCGCGCTCGCTCACCAATCGGTGCGCGCCCACCGTCACGTGGAGGACCACTGATGGAACTCGTGCTCTCTCTGGGGATCGGGATCATGGCGGGCTCGGGTGTGTGGCTGCTGCTGCGACCGCGCACCTTCCAGGTGGTCATCGGCCTGTCGATGCTCTCGTACGCGGTCAACCTGTTCATCTTCAGCATCGGGAGCCTTGCCATCGACAAGGTGCCGGTGATCGTTGATGGGGTGCCCCTGGATCTCGAGAACTACTCAGATCCGCTGCCTCAGGCGCTGGTGCTCACGGCGATCGTCATCGGGTTTGCGATGACCGCGCTCTTTCTGGTGGTGCTGCTCGCCTCCCGCGGGTTGACCGGGACCGATCACGTGGACGGTGTCGGATGAGGGCGCTGATCAGCTGGGCCATGCCCCACCTCATCGTCGTCCCGATCCTGCTTCCGCTGATCACAGCGGGATGCATGCTCGCGCTCGGCGAAGGCCGCCGCCCGCTCAAGTCGGCCATGAGCACGATCTCCGGGCTCCTCAACCTCGGCGTCGTGCTCGTGCTCGCATGGTGGGTCCTGGAGAACGGCCCGGTCGTCTACCTCCCCGGAAACTGGCCCGCGCCCTTCGGCATCGTCCTGGTCGCCGATCAGCTCTCGGTGCTGATGGTCCTGCTCTCGGTGGTCATCGGGATCTGCGCGCTCTTCTACTCCTCGGCGCGCTGGGAGAAGGCGGGCGTCCACTTCCACCCGCTGGGCCAGCTCCAGGTGATGGGCCTGAGCGGCGCGTTCCTCACCGGCGATCTCTTCAATCTCTTCGTCTTCTTCGAGATCCTGCTGGCGGCTTCCTACGGCCTGCTGTTGCACGGGTCCGGACGTCCCCGGGTGAGCGCGGCGGTCCACTACGTGGCCATCAACATTGCCGCCTCCTCGCTCTTCCTCGTGGGGGCCACCACCCTCTACGGCGTCACCGGGACCCTGACGATGGCGCACCTCGCGCAGCGGGTCCTCGAGGTCCCCGAGGCGGATCGCTGGCTGCTGCATACCGGCTCGGGTGTCCTCGCGGTCGCCTTCCTGACGAAGGCCGGCGCGTGGCCGCTCAACTTCTGGTTGGTGCCCGCCTACCGCTCTGCGACCGCGCCGGTGGCAGCTTTCTTCGCCCTGCTGACCAAGGTCGGCGTCTACGCGATCCTGCGGCTGTCGACCCTCCTCTACGCCGGTCAGTCCGAGACCTACGGCCGCACCTCCCTGCTGGCCTTCGGCACCATCACCGCCGCCTTCGGTGCGCTGGGAATGCTCGGCTCCAAGAGGCTCGCGTCCATCACCGCCTTCTCCATTGCCGTCTCCTCGGGGACGCTGCTGGCGGCTCTCAGCTTCCGCAGCGAGGCGGTGACCGGCGGGGCGATCTTCTATCTGGTGAGCTCGACGATCGGCATCAGCGCCCTGTTCCTGCTCACCGATGTGGTGGAACGCTGGCGCAACTCCGGCTCGACCGATCCCGATGAGGCGCCGTTCCTCTCGGCCCGGTTCCTCGAGGTCGAGAACGTGAACCTCGATGACGACGAGGAGCGGCTCGTGGGGCGTCCCATCCCCGCTTCCATCGCCTTCCTCGCGCTCGCGTTCATGACCTTCGCGCTCATCATCGCCGGGCTCCCGCCCCTGAGCTCGTTCCTGGCCAAGTCCCTCATGCTCTCCGAGGCCATGGCGCTGCCCGCGGTGTCCGGTGCGCTCCAGGGGCAGGTCTGGCTCTTCGTTGCCGTGTTGCTCGGAACCGGGCTCATGAGCCTCATCACCCTCAGCCGCGCGGGCATCCGCAACTTCTGGTCGAGCGTGCACCGTGACCCGCCGATGCTGCGGCTCGCCGAGGGCCTCCCGGTGGCGGTCCTGCTTCTGGTGAGCATCGCGCTCACCGTCGCGGCGGGGCCGGTCACCCGCTATGCACAGCAGATTGCGCGGGAGCTGCACGATCCGGCGTCTTACGCCGAGGCCGTGCTCTCAGCGGCCACCGTGCCGCCGCCGGCAAAGAAGCGGAGCGACGTCGAGGTGGAGGAGGTGGTTCCATGAAGAAGGCGCTGCTCCCGAGCCCCCTTCTCTCGGCTTCCATCTTCGTCATGTGGCTCCTGCTCAATGAGCCCGTCACGCCCGGCACGGTCCTCATCGCGCTGGTCGTCGGGCTGGTCGCCCCGAAGGTGACGCTGGAGCTCCGCCCCACCCCGGTCCGGATCCGTCGGCCCCTCTCCATCCTGCGTCTGATGGGGAAGGTCACGGTGGACCTGCTCGCCTCCAACCTCCACGTGGCGAGGGTGGTGCTCTTCAAGAGGGGCGAGAACGTGGAGTCGGGCTTCGTCCACGTGCCGCTCGAGATCCGGGATCCGAACGCGCTCGCGCTCCTGGCCATGATCGTCAATGCCACTCCGGGAACCGCATGGGCCGAGGTCTCTTTCGACCGCACCCAACTGCTCGTCCACATGGTGGAGGCATCGGAGGAGGCCACCGTCGTCTCCAACATCAAGAACCGCTACGAGCATCACCTCAAGGAGATCTTCGAATGAGTCCGCTCTTGACCTGGTCGCTGCGCATCGCGCTGCTGCTGCTGGTCGCGGCAATTGCGCTCGCGCTCATCCGCGTCTTCCGGGGACCCGCCGCTCAGGATCGCGTGATGGCGTTCGACAACATGTACGTGAGTGCGACGCTGGCCGTCATGGTCCTTGGCCTCTCGTACCACAGCCACTCCTACTTCGACGCCGCCCTGCTGATGGCGCTCTTCGGCTTCGTAGGCTCCACCGCGCTCGCCAAGTTCCTCCTGAGGGGAGAGGTGATCGAATGACGCCGACCGCGCTCCCCTTCTGGGGCGAGGTGCTCATTGCGATCTTCGTGCTCACCGGCGCGACGTTCAGCTTCATCGGCGCGTTGGGACTGGTACGCCTCAAGTCGTTCTACGCGCGCATCCACCCTCCGACGTTGACGACGACCATCGGGGTGTGGGCCCTGGGCATCGCCACCGCGCTGCAGTCCTCACTGGTCGAAGGACGTCCGGTGCTCAAGGCCATGCTCGTCCCCATCCTGGTCGCGGTGACCATGCCGGTGACGACCATCTTCCTGATGCGGGCCGCCCTGTTCCGGGATCGCATCGCCGGCAAGGACGTTCCGCCCAACCTCACGCACCGCAGCGTCCGCCCGGTCCTCCCGACCAGCGAGGGCGCCCTGGATGCCGGGCACCGGGAGGATGCAGCGCACGTGCGGTCCATCACGCCCTGACACGCGGGACGCAACGCCGGCACGTGCCCCGGAGACCTTCCGGAGCACGTGCCGACCTCAGGTCATCCCTCAGTCCGCGAGGACGTAATTGAAGACCAGGGGCGCGACGATGGACGCGTCGCTCTCGATCATGAACTTGGGGGTCTCCACACCGAGCTTGCCCCAGGTGATCTTCTCGTTGGGGACCGCGCCCGAGTAGGAGCCGTAGCTCGTGGTCGAGTCACTGATCTGGCAGAAGTAGCTCCACAGCGGCGCCTGGGTCCGATCGAGGTCCTGGTGCAGCAGGGGGACCACGCAGATCGGGAAGTCGCCGGCGATCCCGCCACCGATCTGGAAGAAGCCGAGCTCGGACTTCGTGGTCGTCTTCTCGTACCAGCCGGCCAGCGCCATCATGGCCTCGATGCCACCCTTCACGGTGGTGACGTTCTTGATGTGCCCCTTCATGACCTGGGCGGCGAAGACGTTGCCGAGCGTCGAGTCCTCCCAACCCGGCACCCAGATCGGCAGGTTCTTCTCGCAGGCGGCGAGCAGCCAGCTGTCCTTCGGATCGATCTGGTAGTGCTCCTCGAGGACTCCGCTTCGCAGCACGCGGTAGAGGAACTCGTGGGGGAAGAGCCGCTCCCCCTCCTTGTCGGCGCGCACCCACTCGTCGATGACGCGGTTCTCCACCCGCCGCATTGCCTCGAGCTCGGGGATCGCCGTGTCGGTCACCCGGTTGAGCTGACGCTCCATCAGCGCGAGCTCGTCCTGGGGCGTGAGGTCCCGGTAATGCGGGATGCGCTCATAGTGCTCGTGCGCAACGAGGTTGAAGACGTCCTCCTCGAGGTTCGCCCCGGTGCAGCAGATCGCATGCACCTTGTCCTGACGGATCATCTCCGCAAGGGAGATCCCGATCTCAGCGGTGCTCATGGCGCCGGCCATGCTCAGAAACATCCGGCCGCCCCGCTCCAGATGCGCGACGTAGGCGTCCGAGGCATCGACCATCGTGGCCGCGTTGAAGTGCTTGAACTGCCGGCGGCAGAAGTCCCTGACGTTCATGGTGAGATCCCCTGGTGTGAGTGGAGCCCAGCCATCGCGATGGACGTGGACTCTGCCTGCAGGAAGGGGGGCAACACCACGCCGTCGACTCAGGCGGAATGGATGCGCAGCTGGGCTGCGCGATGGAGCCGGACACCATAGCGACCGGCTTCCACGTTCTCAACGCGATCGCCTGCGTGCCCGCCCTGCCAGGCAGCTGGGCACTGCGGATCTCCGGTTTCCCCCAACTGCTTTGAGGTCCAACGAAGCGGAGATGTTTCCGGGGGTTCAGGAACGAGAAAGCCCGGTGGCCTCTCGCGAAGAGGAGCCACCGGGCGGGGGCGCTGCTTCGATTCGGGTGCGCCGACTACTGGTCGAGCACGTACGCGAAGATGAGCGGTGCGACGATGGACGCGTCGCTCTCGATCACGAACTTGGGCGTGTCGACGCCGAGCTTGCCCCAGGTGATCTTCTCGTTGGGGACGGCGCCCGAGTAGGAGCCGTAGCTCGTGGTCGAGTCGCTGATCTGGCAGAAGTAGCCCCAGAGCGGGACCTCCGGCCGCTGCAGGTCCTGGTGGAGCATGGGGACCACGCAGATGGGGAAGTCGCCCGCGATGCCGCCGCCGATCTGGAAGAAGCCGATCGACGCCTTCGCCGCCGTCTCCTCGTACCAGCCGGCCAGGGTGCGCATGTACTCGATGCCGGTGCGCACCGTGTGCACGTTCTTCACCTCGCCGGTGATGACGTGCGAGGTGTACATGTTGCCGAGGGTCGAGTCCTCCCAGCCCGGGACGAAGATGGGCAGGTTCTTCTCGCAGGCCGCCAGCATCCAGCTGTTCTTCGGATCGATCTGGTAGCTCTCCTTGAGCACCCCGCTGCGGAGGATCCGGTACATGAACTCGTGCGGGAAGTAGCGCTCGCCGGCCTGATCCGCCTTCACCCACTCGTCGAGGACCGCCTTCTCGATCCGGCGCATGGCCTCCATCTCGGGGATGCAGGTGTCCGTCACCCGGTTCATGTGCCGCTCGAGCAGCTCCTGCTCCTGCTGCGGCGTGAGATCCCGGTAATTGGGGACGCGCTCGTAGTGGTTGTGCGCCACGAGGTTGAAGATGTCCTCCTCGAGGTTCGCGCCGGTGCAGGTGATGGCGGCGACCTTGTCCTGGCGGATCATCTCGGCGAGCGAGATGCCGAGCTCGGCGGTGCTCATCGCTCCGGCCAGGGTGAGGAACATCTTGCCGCCACCGTCGAGGTGCTTGATGTAGCCCTCGGCAGCGTCGACCAGCGTGGCCGCATTGAAGTGCTTGAAGTGCGTCTTACAGAAGTCGCGGATCTTCATGGTGTGCTCCTAAGGGAAGACGACAGCATGGGTCGTGGCGCGGGGCCGTCGTCGGAGCACACCACGCCAAGACGCCCTACGGCCTGACGAGCGCCGCCATCGGAGCGTTGGGTGGCATGGGGCGGTTTCTATAGCGACGGTGGGTGGGCACTGCAAG
This sequence comes from Myxococcaceae bacterium, assembly GCA_035304185.1. Lineage (GTDB taxonomy): Bacteria > Myxococcota > Myxococcia > Myxococcales > Myxococcaceae > DATGQN01. The sequence continues at coordinate 19,438 of DATGQN010000008.1, read as the reverse complement.
GCTTGGGGGCGATGAGATCCTTCAGCTCCCGCTTCGTCGACGCGCTCCCCGGAGATCCCCTGGAGGTGGCGCTCCCCCGCCCGGTCACCGGCGCGCTCTGGTCGAAGGTCCGCCCCACCCCCGTGGCCGGCCCCGCCCTGCTTGCCCACAGCGAAGAGGTCGCCTCCCTGCTCGGCCTTGAAGAGGCCTGGCTGCGCTCCGCCGAAGGTGTCGGCGTGCTCTCGGGGAACACGGTGCTGGAGGGACAGATCCCCTGGGCGGCGAACTACGGCGGCCATCAGTTCGGACACTGGGCGGGGCAGCTCGGCGATGGCCGCGCGGTGAACCTGGGCGAGCTTCCGGGCACCGATGGGCGCCCGTACGAGCTGCAGCTCAAGGGCGCCGGTCTCACCCCCTACTCGCGGGGCGGCGACGGGCGCGCGGTGCTGCGCTCCTCGATCCGGGAGTTCCTCTGCAGCGAGGCCATGGCCCACCTGGGGGTGCCCACCACCCGCGCCCTCTCCCTGGTCGGCAGCGGCGAGGAGGTGGTCCGCGACATGTTCTACGACGGCAACGCGGCGCCGGAGCCGGGCGCCATCGTCTGCCGGGTCGCGGAGAGCTTCCTGCGCTTCGGCAACTACGAACTGCCCACCAGCCGCAGGGACATCCCCCTTCTCGAGAAGCTGGTGTCCTTCACGTTGGCGCACCACTTCCCCGAGCTGGGCCCCCTGAGCCCCGCTTCGGTCATCGCCCTCTTCCACGAGGTCGCCCGCCGCACCGGCCGCCTCATCGCCCATTGGCAGGCGGTGGGCTTCGTCCACGGCGTGATGAACACCGACAACATGTCGGTGCTCGGGCTCACCATCGACTACGGCCCCTACGGCTGGCTCGACGACTTCAACCCGGGCTGGACGCCGAACACCACCGACGCGCGGACCCGGCGCTACTGCTACGGGAATCAGCCGCAGATCGGCCTGTGGAACCTCGAGCGCTTCGGAGAGGCCCTCTCCCCGCTGGTCGAAGGCGATCGCGAGGGGTTGGAAGAGGGGCTCAAGCTCTACGCACAGACGTTCGTCGAGGCGAACTCCGCGCACTTCGCCGCCAAGCTGGGCCTCACCCACTTCGAGAGCCAGGAGGATGCCGCGCGGGTCCAGTCCCTCTTCGATTGGCTCGCGAAGGAGGAGACCGACTTCACCCTCTTCTTCCGGGGCCTCTCCCAGGTCGTCCGCGCGCCTCAGGCGCCGACGCACTTTCCGGAGGGGCTGCGCGGGATCTTCTACGGTGAGGTGCCCCGGGAACATCTCGACGAGGGGACCGCGTGGCTTGCTTCCTGGTGGGAGCGCACGCGGCGCGAAGAGGATGCCCCCGAGGCGCTGGCCGCGCGCATGGATCGCGTGAACCCCCTGTACGTGCTGCGCAACTGGCTCTCGCAGGAGGCCATCGACGCCGCGCACGGGGGCGATCTCTCCAAGGTGCACACCCTGCTCGAGGTGATGCGCCGCCCCTTCGAGGCCCAGCCCGGGCGCGAACACTTCGCCCAGAAGCGGCCGGAGTGGGCGCGTCACAAGGCCGGGTGTTCCGCGCTCTCGTGCAGCTCCTGACGTGGAGCCGGAAACCACCGCGACGCACGACGCCCCGAAGGCGCCCGGGTCGGGGTGCGCGCCCGGAAGAGGGTAAGCGCTGGAGTGGATGTGTAAGCCGGGTTCTGTTCTCCCCCGTTTCACCGGGAGAGCGACGGACATTCGTCTAGGGCGCTGGTTGCCCAACGCCTCATCAGCGAGCTACCCGGGAGACTGGGACGGGCCGCCCCTGCGCCACCGTTGCCGGCAGCGCGCTCCCCTTTTGGCTCTTGCACCAGGTGGGGTTTGCCGTGCCGCTCCAGTCACCTGGAGCGCGGTGCGCTCTTACCGCACCGTTTCACCCTTACCCGCGGGAGACCCACGGGCGGTTTATTTTCTGTGGCACTTTCCTGCGAGTCACCTCGACTGGCCGTTAGCCAGCACCCTGCCCTACGGAGCCCGGACTTTCCTCCCGTCGCCCATTCCTGCAGCGACCAGCGTCCGCCCCATCCACTCCAGCCCCGCGGTCATTAACACGCGAGCAGGTCCCCGACCATCCGGGACGCACGCCGGACAGGCCGGCCGGGCGTCAGGGGCCAACAGGGGCGGTGAAGGCTGCGGCCGACCGGCACCGCGCGTCGACCTGGGAGCGGGCGCTGGGACGTCAGCGCGACACGGGCAACTGCACCAGGAGCACGCGCCCGTTCCCGTCGTGCCGCACCCCCTCGGCGTTCCCCACCTTCATCCGCTCACCGGTCTTCGGATTCCACATGCCGGTCCAGACGTCGACGGCACGCGGGGAGGCGTCACCGGGAAGGCGGATGGTGTAGCTGTCGCGCAGGGTCTCCCCCACCCTCCAACGCTGCGCCGGATAGACGCCATTGGCGATGGCATGGTCGAGCACGAAGCGGTTCATCTGCCCGCTCGGGTCCTCGACGTGGACGAAGACCTCCTGGTCCGAGCTGAGCTCCGAGCGGACCAGGTAGTAGACCGTCACCTCCACCGCGCCCCCCGGCGTCAGCCGCCCCGGTTTGAATTCGGCCCCCACCAGCTCCAGCCGGTCGTCGAACACCGCCCCATTCTTCACCAGGGTCGCCGGCGCCTTCTCCACCGTCGCCGCCTCCCGGGCAGCGCTGTCGGGAGAGCTCGGAGCCTCCACGATGCAGGCCGAGGCCAGGAGGAAGAGGACGGCGAAGGCCGGAAGGGAGCTGGAGCGGCGCATGCGGCCCTTTTAGGCGGCTTCGCGGGTGTCCGAGAAGCAATGCGAGATCGGTCTTCCTTCGCCTGAGGCCCGCACGGCAGGCGATTTGGGGTATGCGGAGCGGGTCTATGCAACCGCACACCGAGCTCCTTCACGTCCTCCTGTCCCAGTCACCCGCGACCACCGCCGAAGAGGTGGCGCCCTCCGCCGATGCCCCACCCCCTTCCGCTCCGGAAGACGCCGGCCCTGCAGAGGGAGCGCCGCAGGGTGACGCCGAGGTGAATGGAGCGGCCACGGGCGAGGCGACGGGTGCACCTGCAACGACGCCCGTCCCCGATCCTGCCGACGCCCTCTCCGAGCCACCACCCGGCCCCACCCTCGAACAGGGACCTGCTGCCCCCACCACGGGCGTCGAGGTCCCGACGACCCCGCCTGATGCAGGCATCCCTCCCGGCACCCTGCTCGCCTGGGGCATCGTCGGCTTGGTCCTGCTGCTGTTGTTGGTCCGGGTCATCAAGGCCCTGCGCAAGAAGCCGTTGGTCACGCCGGCGCCCGCAGCGAAGGCGCCCGAGGCCCTCCCCGAAGAGCTGCCGGTCCAGCGCATCGAACTGCCGCCCTCCGAGGAGGAGCGCGCGCTCGTGGCGAAGGAGGAGGAGGCGCAGGAGAAGGTCCGCTCGCTGCGCCGCGAGCGCCAGGAGCTCGAGTCCTCGCTGAAGGCGCAGCGGCAGGCCAGGGACACGGCCGCCATCGCCCAGACCGAGTCACAGCTGGAGGCGCTCAAGGAGCGTGAGCGCGAGGCGGGCAAGGAGGCCTACGCCGCGGAGAAGGCGGCTGAAGAGGCAGCCAAGGAGCGTCGTCGCCGCGAGCGTCAGGAGGAGGAGCGACTCCGTCAGGAAGCCGCCGCGGCCGCAGCCCGCCGGGAGGAGGAGGCCCGTCAGGCGGCGGAAGCGGCCGAGCGCGCCAAACTGCAGCGGGAGGCCGGACGGACCCTCTCCGCGGGCCTCGATCGGACGCGCAGCCAGGGGTTCATGTCCCGCCTCAACGGCCTCTTCACCGGCTCCCGGGAGGTGGACGAGTCGGTCCTGGCGGAGCTCGAGGAGATCCTCTTCACCGCGGACATCGGGGTGCGCACCGCCTCGGACCTGGTGGACAAGGCGCGCGAGAAGGCCAAGCGCGGTGAGCTGACCACCGACCGCATGAAGGACGTCATCCGCGAGGAGATCGCCACCATCGTCGATCTGCCCAAGCGCCCCACGCTGGAGGGCGGAGGCCCCCCGCACGTGCTGATGGTGGTGGGCGTGAACGGTGCGGGAAAGACCACGACCATCGGCAAGCTTGCGGCGAAGCTGAAGGCGGACGGCAAGAAGGTCGTGCTCGCCGCGGCCGACACCTTCCGCGCGGCGGCGGCCGAACAACTCGAGGTCTGGTCCGAGCGCGCGGAGGCGACGCTGGTCCGCGGCGCCGAGGGTGCCGATCCGGGAAGCGTGGCCTTCGAAGCTGTGAAGCGCGCGGTCGCCGAGGGCGCCGACGTGGTCATCTGCGACACTGCCGGTCGGCTCCACACCAAGGCCCCCCTCATGGAGGAGCTTCGCAAGGTCCATCGCGTGATGGGCAAGGCGCTTCCGGGTGCGCCCCACGAAGTCCTGCTCGTGCTCGACGCGACCATGGGCCAGAACGCGATTCAGCAGGCCCGTCAGTTCAATGAAGCGGTGCCCCTCACCTCCATTGCCCTGACCAAGTTGGACGGGACCGCCAAGGGTGGTGTGGTGATCGGCATCTGTGACGAGCTCAAGCTGCCGGTGACCTGGGTCGGCGTGGGTGAGCAGATCCCGGATCTCCGACGCTTCGAGCCGAGCGAGTTCGTCGCGGCGCTGTTCGAGTGACACAGACGACATGGACGAGGTGACACGGATGGGCACTCTCAGCTTCGGCCGCTTCGCGCCGTTGATGGTCTTGGCGCTGGCGCTCGCCGGCTGCCCCAAGGCCCCCACTTCCACGGCCGAGATCCCGCCCCGGGGCGAGATCCGGATCCCCGAAGGCTGTGATGCGACCTTCGAAGGAGAGTGGGTCCATGCGCGGGACAGCTCCTACCGGTACCTCGGAGAGGACGACGGCATGACCCTCGTCCTGCAGGCCCAACGGGTGGCGGCGCCCTCCACCGACGAGGCGTCGGTTTCAGGTGCAACCACCTCCGATGCGGAGGAGGACGACGGCGGGGATGAGTCGTCGCTCGAGGAGGAGCTCACGCAGGCCGAGCCGGCCCACTCGGAGCTCGCCCCGGTCCTCACCCTCACCCGCGGCCCTCAGGGCTTCACCGGCGCCACGGTCGCCCAGCAATTCCTCCCCAATGGCACCGCCTGCGAGGTCCCCTTCCCGACCACCATCACCGCCTGCAGCGACGGGAGCCTGACCCTCTCGACCGCGACCTACGTGGCCGTGGATGCGGAGTGCACGCCCGCGCCGACCCAGGGGGAGTCGCCCCGGGAGGAGCACCGTCTGGTGAGGCCGGGGGCCCAACGGCGCGGCCAGGACCGCTGACGTCCCCCCGGGGGCTCGGCAACGCTGCTCCGGGTCCTCGACGTCCCTCAGCCCCACCGGAGCCGCCCGGGTCTCGCCGCAGCGCGTCGCACCTTCGGGTGGCGGCCGTCACGTGAGGAGCCTTCGTCCGGTGAGCGGGTGGGCTAGGCTTGGCGGCCTTATGCAGCCGTCTGCCGCCGCCCGTCGCTCGTCCCTGCCCCTGATGCTCCTCGTGCTGGCCGTGGGTGCCAGTTGTTCGTGTGGGCCGGATCCCGAAACGGCCTGTGCCGAGATGCCCCTCACCCGCCCGGATCATCCCGGTGTGTGTGACCCCGAGGCGAACACCTGCGGCGAGCACTACAACTGCGAGAAGGTCGAGAACGGGCAGATGTGCTGCGTGGTGCAGGAGCGCACCTGTGACTCGGAGGCGGAGTGCTGCCCCGGCCAGGCCTGTCCTGCGAGCGTCGGTGCCTGCCGCGACCGCTACCTGGCCTGCGAGACGGACCAGGATTGCGGCGACAAGGGGGATCGCACCTGTGAGACGTGGCGGGACGCCTACGGCACGACCTCGCGGTGCATGCTCCAGACCTGTGGGCCGAACGGCCAGTGCCCCGAGGGTCAGGCCTGCTTCAACGGCGAGTGCCTCGCGGACCTGCCCTGCGGCGGCTTCTGCGAGGAGGGCACGGCCTGCGTGCCTTCGGCCTCGCTGGATCGCTGCCAGACCATGGACTGCGCCGCGCAGTGCGCACCCGGATTCATCGCCACGGTCGGCGACTCGCGGAACCTCTGGGACACCTGTGACATCCAGGCGGTGAGCTGCGGCTGTGAGGAGCTTCCCCCGCTGCGCTCGACCGACCTCGGCCGCTTCTCGGCCCTTGCTGCGGCGCCGGATGGGAGCCTGTGGCTCTCGACGTATGACGGAGAGTACGGCGACCTCGTCGTCCAGCAGCGTGACAATGCCGGCCGCGTCCTGCGCGAGGAGTACGTGGATGGTCTGCCGGAGGATGCGCCGATCCGCTGGGGTCCGTCCGGCCCGCGCGGCGGCATGATCGAGCCCGGCGCCGACGTGGGACGCCACACGGCCATCGCGGTGAACGGCGCGCACGTCTTCGTGAGCTACCAGGCGATGCCGTCGGCGGATCTCAAGCTGGCCGTCCGCGATGCCCAGGGGAGCTGGGACCACTTCACCCTGGATGGTGCGCGCGCGGATCTCGGCTACGGGACGAGCATGGCCATCGATGGCCAGGGGCGGCTGGGGATCGCCTACTTCCAGCGCGGCGGCAACGCCGACTTCGATCCCTCGACCTGCCCGGGCACCATCTCGGGCAACCCCGCCTATGTCACGGCACTCAAGTTCGCGCGGGCCTCGACGTCCACGCCTTCGAGTGCCTCCGACTTCGAAATCATCACCGTCGCCTGTCAGGTGCGCCCGCCGCCGCCGTGCCTCGACTGCGGAGCCGGCGAGGTCTGCGCGGACTCGGGCGACGGAGCGGCCTGCCATCAGACGACCACCGGCTGCAGCGCCTGTGATCCCAATGCGGAGTCCTGCGTGATCGCGGGAGGCGCTGCCACCTGTGCGCCGCGGGCCACGGTGTCCCGCCTCCAGGAGCGCATCGACGGGGTGGGTCAGCACCCGGCCCTCACCTTCATCGGCCAGGACGCCTACGTCACCTATCAGCGGCGCACGGACGGCAAGGGACGGCTCGAGCTGCTCCGCATCCGGGACTCGCTCGCGGTGGATGCGCCGGTGGTCCTCGACGCCAACGGGGATACCGGGCACTTCCCATCCATCGCGACCAACGCTGCCGGCAACCGGATCGGCGTGGCCTACCACGACTTCTCCACCCGCCAGCTGCGCTTCCAGCTCCTCGAAGGGCTCGCAGCCGGCACGCCCGAGATCGTCGATCGCGGCAGCTCCACGGATGGCGACTGGAGCTACGTGGGGACCGACTCGTCGGTGACGTTCCTGCCCAACGGCGACGTCCTGCTGGCCTACCAGAACGCCACCAAGACCAGTTTGCAGCTCGCACGGCGCACCAGCAGCTGGAGCCTGCTGCCGTCCCTCAACGACTCGGGGGCGGTCGGCTTCTTCGCCGATTCAGCCTTCGTGAACGGCACGCTCTTCGTGAGCCACGCCCGCATCGGGGCGAGGATCTTCGGCGGTGAGCCGCAGCTGAGAAACGCCCTGCTGCTCGAGCGCTACCGGGTGCCCTGAAGCCCACGCCTTCGGCCTGTCACCCAATCGTCGTGTAGTGGGCACCGCCCCCAAGACAACACCGGACGACCTCTCCTGTCTGTTGGAGGCGTCCGGATCGCGGGGCAGGCTCCGCCCCCTCTTTGAAGAGGGGGAAGCACGACATGCAGAAGTGGTTGATGGGGGGGCTCGCCGCCAGCCTCCTGGGCTGTGGGCCCGGGGTGAGTACGTCCGAGTTTGAGCGGCAACTCGTGGACGCGAACCGTCGGATTGAGCAGCTCGAATCGCGGCTCAACAGTGAGGTCGCGCGTACCAGCCGCGAGTTTGATCGGACCGCCCTGCTCGTTCAGAGGCTGGACGTGCTCGAGTCGAAGACCGTCGCACTGAGCAACGAGGAGGTCGAAGGACATCCAGCGCTGGTCATCACCGGGGTCAATGTGCACCTGCGGAACGGTGCCGGAGCCACCTCGGAGGTGAACGGACGGGGCAACCTGGTGATCGGCTACTCCGAACGACCGCAGAGCTCCGAGTCCGACATACGAGAGGGGTCACACAACCTGGTCGTCGGCGTTCGGCACAAATATCCAGCAACTGCCTATGGAGGAGCAGTCATCGGGCGCGACAACACGATCTCTGCGCCCTTTGCCAGCGTCAGCGGCGGAAGCTGGAATCACGCATCAGGCGCCTCAGCAAGTGTCGGGGGCGGTGAATCCAATAGGGCGACGGGTGAAGGCGCAAGCGTCGCGGGTGGCTACTTCAACACTGCATCAGGTGAGCACGCCAGCGTCGTCGGGGGGGAGTTCAACTCGGCGTCAGGTCCTTCCGCCAGCTCCAGCGGAGGCTCGAGCAACAAAGTTTCTGGAGAGAGTGCCAGCATTCTGGGCGGCTTCCTGAACAGCGCGTCAGGGAGGTTCTCCACGATCTCGGGAGGCTCGTTGAACGAGAGCGTGGGGAGTACTTCCAGCATCGCCGGTGGAAACTCGGGGCGCACCGAAGGCGGTCTTGCCACTGTGCTGGGCGGCTCCAACAATGTTGCGTTCGGCAGTAGCTCGACGGTCTCAGGAGGCACGTATAACGAGGCCACCGGATATGCGGCTTCCGTGCTTGGTGGGACCGGCAACTTGGCCCAAGGACCGCAGGCCACCGTTTCCGGGGGAGGAGGAAATGAAGCGAGCGGAGAGTATTCGAGCATTTCTGGCGGCGCTTCCAATCGGGCCACAGGGTGGCACTCGAGCGTCAGCGGCGGGCAACAGCGGGTCGAGACGCGGAATCAGCGTTGGCGCGGCGGCACCTTCGCTGATCCCTGAGCCCCCACACCCGAATCCCTGATCAGAAAGAGGCGAGGTCCCGAACCCGGGGCCCCGCCTCTTCTCACATCCAGGATGCGTGTGAAGCCCGTCTTCAGGCGGCCCGACGCTGCTCCACGACAGGCGTCCCGGTGCTCATGATGGGCGCGTTGCCCGACGAGCGTCCGATGCGGAAGCGCCCCTGCAGCAGGCTGCTGGCGCCCACGTAGAGGAAGCCGGCGAGGAAGATCACCAGGAAGGGCAGCGAGGTCCAGATCTCCTTCTCGATCGCGAACCAGAGCGCGAGGCTGAAGTAGGCGGCGAAGGAGAGCTCGATGATGGGCAGCAGCCCCTTGCTCCCGCGGTAGGACTTCTTGACGGCGACCTTCACCGCCTTGCCCTCGGCGCCGGTCTTCGGGGTGCGCTCGAACGCCGACTGCTGCCCCAGCAGCGCCTCCAGCACCGCGCGGGCGTTGCTGATGGCCATGCCGATGCCCAGCGACATCAGGAAGGGCAGGTACTTCACCTGCTCCCACCTGGAACGCCCGGCCTCACGCTGTGCGGACACGTAGAACGCGCAGACGCTCACCGTCGCGGCGATGAAGAAGGGCAGGTCCAGGAACAGCGTGCCGTACAGCCCGTGCTGGAAGCGCACCACCATCGACAGCGGCATCATGGCGCTCAGGAGCACCATGAGCAGGTAGGCCACGTTGTTGGTGAGGTGGAAGAAGGCCTCGCGCTTGACCTCGAACGGCAGGTCGCTCTTGAGGATCCGCGGCAGCAGCTTGCGCGCCGTCTGGATGCTTCCCTTCGCCCAGCGGTGCTGCTGGCTCTTGAAGGCGTTCATGTCCACCGGCACCTCGGCCGGGGAGACCACCTCGGGCAGGAAGACGAACTGCCAGCCCTTGAGCTGCGAGCGGTAGGAGAGATCGAGGTCCTCGGTGAGCGTGTCGTGCTGCCACCCGCCGGCGTCCGCGATCGTCGAGCGGCGCCAGATGCCCGCCGTCCCGTTGAAGTTGAAGAAGCAGCCGGCGCGGTTGCGCGCGGTGTGCTCGATGATGAAGTGCCCGTCCAGGAAGATGCTCTGCGCCTCCGTGAGCAGCGAGTACTCGCGGTTCAGGTGGCCCCAGCGGACCTGCACCATCCCGACCTTCTCGTCGGCGAAGAACGGCACCGTCCGGCGCAGGAAGTCCGGGGCCGGCACGAAGTCCGCGTCGAAGACCGCGACGAACTCACCGGAAGCCTTGGTCAGGCCGTGCTCCAGCGCGCCCGCCTTGAAGCCCGAACGGTTGGTGCGGTGGATGTAGACCACGTTGTGGCCCGCGGCGCGATTGCGCTCCACCACCGCGCGCGCGATTCCCACCGTCTCATCGGTCGAGTCGTCGAGGACCTGGATCTCCAGCAGCTCGCGCGGATACTCGATGCGGCAGACCGCATCCACCAGGCGCTCCACCACGTACATCTCATTGAAGATGGGGAGCTGGATGGTGACCTTGGGCAGCTTCTCCAAGGTCCCCTTCGGCGTCGGCAGCCGGTACTTGTGCCGGTAGTACAGGTAGGCCATCCGGTACCGGTGCGAGCCGTAGAAGCCCAACACCAGCAGCAGCGCGAAATAAACGGCCAGGAAGAGCCATTCCACTGTCGTCATCGTCGACGCTCCGACTCCCGGGACCCGCATTCAGGACGTCAGCGAGGCCGGAGAAGAGTGGGCGAGATACCCACACGTCCCCCTCCGGGAAGGCGCGCACCGTATGGCCGGTGCCGTTACGTGTCAAAGGGTTAACGGGGACCCGTCACCCTGGAAGGCGGGACTGTCCTTTGCTGGCGGAATGCTCCACGGACCCGGTTCGGCGGGCCAGGTCATCCGGCCAGGGCGAACCCCGGCAGCTGGATGGGCTCCAATCCGGGGATGTCCGGGTGCCCCACGTCCCGATCCGCCGCCCCGAGAATGTCTCCCACGAGCTGGGCGTAGGAGCGACCCTCGCCCGTGGCCAGACGGACGAAGGCCCCGCGGGGCACCAGCCGCGGTGCCGGATCGACCGAGACGATCACCTCGTTGTCTTCGGACGGGACCGAGAACCCGACCAGCAGCGGTCCGCGGCAGTCGAGAGCCCGGGCGACCGCGCGGGCCAGCGCCTCGAGATTGCCCCGGCGGGTCGGAGACAGGCGCGGCATGCCCTGGCGGCGAAGCCCTTCTGCCGGGGTGGGGCCCAGTCCGAGGACCTCTTCACCGAGGAGCGCGACCGAAACCTGTGCGCCCTCGACCTCCCGCTCGACGAGGGCCTCTCCCGCGTACTGCCCCGCCCAGCGGACCGCGGGGACCAGGGCCTCGGGCGCCGCGACCTGCATCGCGCCCCCACCCACGCCGGCGGTGACCGGCCGCACCCGGCAGGGGAAGCCCAGATCCCCGTGCGAGGCGAGCGCCGCATCCGCCCGCTGATGGAGCACGGTGTAGCCCTGGGGAAGCGGCAGGTTGTGCAGGCGCAGCAGCCCGCGCAGGTGCCCGAGGTGGGCGGCCACGGCAGTGGCAAATCCATTGGCTCCGGCGAAGGGAAGGCCGAGGGAGTTGAGCACGGCCTGGATGCGGCCCTCGCGTGCGGTGGCGCCCTCCAGGACCGGGAACACGGCATCGACGTGGGCGGCGCGCAGGCGTCGCACCAGATCCGGTCCCACCGGCGTGCGGACGACGTCATGTCCCAGGGACTCCAGGGCCAGGGAGATCCCCTCCCCCGCCTTGCGCGCCACCTCCCGCTCGGGGCCTTCGCCCCCCATCACGACCGCGACTCGCTGTTGCATCACCGGTGTCCTTGCTGGCTCGAAGCGGACGGCGACCGGCTGCCTGTGGAGGCGACGCAGGTCCGACATGCACGGGGGCCCCACGTCCGCGAAGAGGCCACCCCGAAAAGGGAGCTGGATCCCGCGAAGCTACAGGGATGATCCGATCGCGCCAGTTCTTTTCATCGCGCGACCTGCGTTTCAGGCCGGCGAGCAGGCCTCCCGTTCAGCGGTGATCACCCGCGAGAGCTCCTCCACCTCCTGAGCGAGGAGCCAATCCTCGGGGAAGTCGCGGGCCCGGGCGGCCAGCTCGGACAGGCGGGCGGGCGTGGCGGTCCCCTCCTCCCGGAGCCGCCGCACCTCGAGGTAGAGCTTGGCCAGCTCGGGCGCGAGCGCCTCCGCCTTGCGCTGACGGGCGAGCGCCTCCCCTTCGCTGGCCTCGGGAGCTTCGAGCTCACCGAACCAGCGATCCCAGGTGGCCGGATCCGCCGGTCCCCCACTCACCGAGGGCAGCTCCTGCGCCAGGAACAGCAGCGCGTGACTGGGCACCTCCAGCGGGATCCCGTTCAGCGACGCGCGCAGTGCCAGCACCTCGTGGTCGCCGGCCATGAAGCCCTCGAGCTTCAGGCCACTGGGCGTCGTGAAGGAGAACTCCCCCCGCGAAGGGAGCTGGCCCGGACCGAAGGCCACCAACGCGCGGCCGGTGAAGGGCTTGTGAAGTGCGTGGCCGCCTCGCGAGAGCATCACCGGCGCGCCGAGCTCCACCAACGCGTAGGAGAGCCCGGGCGCTACCGGCGCCGGCGCACGATGCAGCGACATGACGCGGCTGAAGGTGATCTCGCGTCCATCCCCCAGCACCAGGTGGTTCACGCTGCGCGCGCGATGCGCCTCCTCGAGTCCGGCGTCCCCACCGCGCCGGAACGACAGCGTCGCTTCGAACCCGGCGAGCACCTCGAACAGGTGTTCGAAGTCCCGCGCCACGTAGAGTTGGGGCTGCATCGAGGTGATGTCGTAGTCGCGGTCCGCGCACGCCACCGAGAGGGGCACCTTCTTCACCGCGTCGGTGAGACAGTGCTCCGCCTCGCCGATGCTGGAGAGCAGGCCCGCGCCATAGATGAAAGGGCGCTCGGGGGATCCGATGAGGCCGTACTCCGCGGTCCACCAGTAGAGACGGCTGGCGCGGGTGTTCTCGCTGACGTAGCGGCGGCTGTTGCCCGCTGCCTTCAGGCGCAGCTCGGCCAGTGCGAGCTCCTCCTCGCTGGCGGTGGGATCCTCCTTGACGATGGAGAGGTTGCGGATGGCGTCGAAGACCGCCTGATCCTCCACGCTCGCGATCGCCTTGAAGCCCACCAGCCCGCACGCCTTCAGGTAGTCGCCGTAGCGGGCGTGAGCGAGGATCGGCGCGTGGCCGGCACTCTCGTGCACGATGTCCGGGGCGGGCGTGTAGCCCACGTGCTCGTGGGTGCGGATGTCGGCGGCGATGGCCAGCACGCCCAGCGACTGCAATTCGGTGAAGACCGCGGGCGGGATGAAGCCCCGGACGCCCACGCAGGACCAGCCCAGCAGCCCCAGCTTGGCGTTCATCTCATCGAGCAACGGGATGCGTTCGGTCCCAATCCCGGTGGCCTCCAGTCCCTCGAGGTAGATGGGGTGGGCCTTGTCGGCGAGGTGCGAGCGCAGCCGGCGCAGGATGTGACGCCACACCGCATGGTCCCGGGGCGTATACGCCTCCGCGTCCTGGTCCACGACGTAGCGGCGCAGGTGGGGCGGGAGCTTGGCGATGACCGCGGCGGTGAGGCCGGCGTGGGAGGCGGAAGCGGACATGCCTCAATGATTAGATCCGCAGCGCGCCGACGGAAATCCGTCAAAAACAGAAGGGACCGTCGGTTTACCGTCCTTTCGTCATCCTGCTCTTGAGCCCTTCGAGCAGGGCCTCGGCGCCCGGGCTGAGTCCCCGGCCCGGCCAGAGGGCGACCAGCTCCACCGACTGGGGTTGGGGCTCTTCGAGGCGCCAGCTGTGGATGTCCTCGGGGACCTGACCCAAGCCCCGCAGGTCGGGACCGATGGCACAGGCGCGGTGCACCCGCAGGAACACGTAGAGCTGCAGGAAGCTCTCGACCCGGGCCACTTCGCGGACGGTGATCGCGTGCTCGGTGAAGCGCGCGCTGTTGGCGCCGCCGTAGGGGTCATCCCGGAGCCAGTCCACGAAGGGGAGGCCCTCGAGCTCGCGCAGGCGGGCGGTGCGTCGTCGCGCGAGCCGGGACTCGAGCACGCACCCCGGCCCGGCGAGCACCGCAAAGGGAAGCTCCCGCAGGCTCAGGGAGGCCACGCCACGATGAGGCGGCAGCGGCGTGAAGCCGACCGCGAGATCCAGCTGCCGCTGCTGTGCCTGGCGCACCAGCTCATAGGAGCCGAGGAAGGCCACCTCCAGCCGCAGTCCCCGGGCTGCGGCATCCTCGGCGATGGCCCCCAGGAGGACCTGCGAAGCGGTCGGGTTGAGCCCGATGCGGATCGGGGGTTCTTCGGCCGCGAGATCCTTGAGGCGCCTGAGCCCCAGCTGGGCAAGCGGCGTCTGCGCGCCCTCGTACAGCCTCTCCCCTCTCGCGGTGAGCTGCAGGCGGCGTCCCGGCCCCCGCTCGAGCAACGGGGCGCCTTCCGCCAAGGCGAGCTCCAGCGCCTTGAGGTGCTCGCTCACCACCGAGCGCGCGAGCCCCAGGTGATCGGCCGCCGCCTCGAGACTCCCCGCCTCCACGGCGGTGACGAAGGACTCGAGCCAGACCAGGTGGCGGGGAAGCTTACGGGGAGACACCGGGAGCAGCCCTCGGGGGAAAAGGATGGATCGCGCCGAGCATCCCCGACGCTGCCCGGGAGCGCCACTGCCGGCGTCCGGTGACCTCCGTTGCAGGCGCAAGCGTCCGCCGACCCGTGGGGTTCTTGGATGTCCCCCGGCTCACGTGGGCAGATCGAGCTTCCGCAGGAAGGTGAGCAGCTCGGGCAGGACGCGGTCGTGCGCCTCGAGTTGCACCCAGTGGCCGCAGTCGGGGATCATGACCAGCCGTGCGTTCGGCATCCGGGAGGCGGCACGCCGCGACCCTTCCGGCGGCACGATGGGATCGTCCTCTCCGTGCAACAGCAGGGTGGGCACGTCGATGACGTGGACCCGATCGCTCAGGTCATTGCGCATGCCATCCCGGCCCAGGGTGGCCTGGTTGTAGCGGAGGTAGCCCACCGATCCATGTGGCTCCCGGGCCTCCTGCACGAAGGCCTCGACCACTTCCGGAGGGAGGGTGGAAGGGTCCTTCACGATCGCCCGCAGCGCGGTGTCCACGAATCGGTTGGCCAGTCGGGTGAGCGGAAGAAGGATGCCATCCGGCAGTCGGGCGGCTCGCCACGCCCAGCGCTGTGACGTGCGGTTGCGGAGCAGCGGAACCAGGCCTCCGGGCGCAATGAGGATCAGCCCTGCCACCCGGGCCGGTGCGAGCAGCGCCACGTTGAGGGCCACGTCCCCTCCCATGGAGAGCCCCGCGACCACCGCCTCCTGCACGCCCAGAGCGTCCATCGCCTGCAGGACCACGCGAGCCAGGTCCTCCGGGCCGCCCACGGGAGGGACCCCGACGCTGCCGCCGAACCCGGGGAGGTCCACCGCCCAGACTTCCCGCTCCGCCCCGAAGGGCCCGAAGAGGCGGTACCAGGAGATCGCCGAGTTGTCGGTGCCACCTCCGTGGATGAGGACGAGGGGCCGTCGTCCGTCGCGGGCCGTTCCGCCATGCAGGACCCGCAGCCGCCCGCCGGGGACGTCGATGAAGCGGGCCTCGGCGGTGGGTGGGAGCAGACGCTTCATGAGGTGCCTCCCCTTCTCAGCAAAACGCCCGAAGAGGTGCGGAGGATGGCGTTCGGAACGTCCTGGGTCCGGTGGCCCGGACCCGAAGGCGTCAGTGTGTGGAGGTGGCGGTGCGGATCGTGCCCCCGTGGTGCAGCAGGTTGAGGGCCGCGCGCAGGGGCGCGTCCTTCATGGAGAGGGTGGAGGCGTAGTCCCGCTGTGCTTCCGGGGGAGGTGGGGGCGGCGCCTGGGGATCGGGCGCGGCGGTCTCGTTCACCAGGTGGCGCGCCAGATCCTGCTCCCGCAGGATGGGCTTCGTTCCCTGGGGCGGCTCCTCCACGAGGAAGTCCGGCCAGATGCCGCGCTCCTGGATGCTGCGGCCACTGGGGGTGTCGTAGCGGGCGATGGTGAGCTTGAGGCCGCTTCCGTCCTCAAAGGAGATCACCGTCTGCACACTCCCCTTCCCGAACGTGCGGCTCCCCATGAGCACCGCGCGCTGATGGTCCTGCAGCGCTCCGGCCACGATCTCCGATGCGGAGGCGGTCCCCGCGTTGATGAGGACGACCATCGGCGTGTTCGCATGAGACGCAGGGCCGCGGCTCTTCTCGACGCCCGAGCGGCGGCCATTGCGCCCCCGGGTGGTGACGATGGTGAGACCGTCGTCGAGGAACCGGCTGGCAACGGCCACCGCCTGCTCGAGCAATCCGCCGGGGTTGTTGCGCAGATCGAGGACGATGCCCTTGAGCGGCGTGTCGCCCAGTTGCGCCTGCAACCGCTCCAGCTCCCGCCGGAGCTGGGCGTCGGTGCGATCCTGGAAGCTCTTGATGCGCAGATGTGCCACATCTCCGTGCAACCCGCCTTCGACCGAACGGACGCGGATGTGGTCGCGCACCACCGCGAAGGTCCGGGGCGCGGCGAATCCGCGGCGCATGAGGGTGAGCTGGGCCTTCTCACCCGGAGCGCCACGCATCAGGCGCATCACCTCGGCGAGCTCCATCCCACGTAGCGCCTTGCCGTCGATGGCGACCAGCTCATCCCCGGCGCGGATGCCGGCGCGCGACGCGGGCGTGTCATCCAGCGGAGAGATCACCACGATGCGCTCACCCTTCCGCGCAATCTCGAGCCCCAGCCCGCCGAAGGCGCCGGCAGTGTCCATCTTCATGGCCCGGAACACGTCGGGCGGCATGTAGACCGTATGGGGATCGAGGGTCTGCAGCATCCCGTGGATGGCTCCCTCCATGAGACGGCTGCGTTCCACCGGATCCACGTAATTGCCCTCCACATAGGAGAGGACCCGCGCGAAGGTCTCGAGGCTCCGGTAGCGCTCCGCGTCTTCCTCTGCGGTGGAGGGCCCCGATGCGGGCGCCTGCGCCTGCACCTCGGGCGTCAGCAAGAGCGCGCCCAGCAACAGGGCAATGCGTGCGAATGGCAGGTGCGACCTCAGCACGGGACCTCCACGCCAGACGTCCACCGGGCAGCCGCTTCGGTGTGGGCGTCGAAGGCCGAGCATATCCAACGCGCCGTTGCGCTGCCGAGACGCCCCGGCTCCGGCGCGGAGAACCCGGCGATCCACGCCCGCCGGGTGAGCTTCCTCGGGCGTCCGTGCGTGCCTTCACATCCCTGGCGCCGGGGAAGCGCGTCCCGCGTGCGCGCTGAAGAGGCACGCGCGTCGGGCCCGCCCTCAGAGCCCGAGATCGTCCGCAAAGCGCACCAGGCGCTGCACCACCAGGTCCGGTACCTCGATCTGCGGCACGTGCCCACTGCCCGGCACCACCTCGACCTTCGACCCGGGGGGCAGGTGCGCACGGAAGTACTCCACCCCCTCATAGGGGAGCAGGCGCTCGCCCTCCCCCCACCACAACAACACCGGCGGCCGGAGGGAGGCGAGCATCTCGGGCGCGAGGGCCTGTTCGCGACGCGCCTCCTCGATCAGGGCCCGGACGGTGGGGGTGCCATAGAACGACTGCATGTGGCTGCCGAAGAGGCGCAGCGAGAGCGGCAGGCGGTGGAAGAGGCGCGCGCTCATCTCCCGCGCCTGCTCGGGGGTCCGGACGTCGAGGTGGTTCCACAGCTCCTCCATCCGCGCCTCCTCCACCCGTGCGCCACCTGGGGCGAGGAGCGCCAGCGCCCGGACATGTTCTGGCGCTTCGGCGGCGAGCTGGATGGAGAGCGCGCCCCCCAGGGAGTTGCCCACCACCAACGCGGGCTGGGGCAGCTCGCGACGCGCGTACGCGTGGAGCAGGTCCATCTGCGCGCGCAGCGTCAGCGGGACGGCGGGCTCGGGCGAGAGCCCATGGCCGGGCATGTCGAGTGCGTGGATCCTGCGGAAGCGCCGGGCCAGCCCGAAGAGGATGGCGGCATAGCCGTTTGCCGAACCGCCGAGCCCATGCACCAGGAACACCGGAGGCCCACCGCCGGTCCCCTCGAGGACGTAGTGATGCACCTCGTGATCGGCCATGCGCTCGGTGCGGGAGCGGACGCCCCGGGCCTGAAGCCAGGCGCGGGTGACGTTTTGAACCGCTTCGAGAACGTTCACGGCATCTTCCTCCCTGCTGGCAGCGCAGCGCCCATCGTCGGGAACGGCGTCAGGGCTGCGCGATCGCTTCGGCGACCGGCCGGAACCATAACGACGGGTCCAGGGCCTCGCCCTGTCGGCGAAGCTCGAAATAGAGGTAGGCCCCCTTCAGCGAGCCGGTGTCGCCGACCCGCCCGATCCGCTCGCCCACTGCCACCGCATCCCCCACCTTCGGGAGCAGCTCGGCGAGGTGGGCCACGAGCGTGTGGTAGCCGCTTCCGTGATCCACCACCAGGAGGTTCCCGTAGCCGCGCATCCAGCCGGCGTAGGCCACCTTGCCCTCGGCCACCGCGTGCACCGGAGCTCCGGCAGGTGCGCCGATGTCGACCCCCTTGTGCTCGGTGACCGTCTTGAAGGTCGGGTGCTCCACCGGGCCGAAGCCGAGCAGGATGGGCCCTTCGCTGGGACGGGGGAGCTTGCCCCGCAGGGCCCCGAAGCCGCTGGTCTCCGGCGCCCTCGCCTGCTGTGCGAGAAAGCGCGCGAGCTTCCGCTCGGCCTGCTCCAGCTCGTTCACCAGCCGCCGCGCGCCCGCTTCCTGGGCCTGCACCAGATTGACCAGATCCGTGAGCACCGCCCGCTGTTCCCGTTCCCGGGCACGGTGATCCCGGAGCGCCACCAGCCGTTCGGCCACCGCGGATTCCAGATGACCCAGTTCATCACTCAGCCGCTCCTGGAAGGCCCGCGTCCGCTCGGCGCGCTTCACCGCCTCCACGTCCTGCGCGACCAACGTGGCCAACGCGCGCTGCCGCCACACCAGGGAGGAGAAGCTCTCGGAAGAGAGCAGCACATCCAGCGGCCGGCGGCGGGTGCGGCGATCCATGAGGCGGAGCCGCGGCCCCAGGGCCTTGAGCTGCGCCTCGAGCGAAGCGGTGGCCAGCGCGGTCAGCCTTTCGGTGAGGGCGCGCCGACGCTGCAGCGCCTGGACCTCCCGCTCCGCCCGCTGCAGGCGCTCCTCGGACAGGCGATAGAGCCGTTCGGCGAGCTCCAGGGTCTCCAGGACCTCGATCTTCTGGTCCTTCAGGAGGGACTCGGACGCGCGGGCTGAGGCCAGCGCCGCCTGGAGACGGGCGCGTTCGGCACGGTCGGTCGGCGCGGCGCGCAGCGGGAAGCCCGCCAGGAGGCCGCACAGGAGGAGCGACGCACCGACGCGGCTCATACCCGCAGAAACCTCCGCACCGCGAGCATGCTCCCGAGCAGCCCCAACGTGGCGCCCCCCGCGAGCAGCTCCAGCCCCAGCCGCCAGGGGACCAGCTCCACGTCATGCGCTCCCGCCAGCAGGAAGCCCAGGAGGGTCGCCACGCGGGGGGCGGCCAGGTGCGAGAAGAGCAGCAAAAGGCCCAACGCCAGCGCACCGCCGAGCAGCCCCTGGAGCAGCCCTTCGATGATGAACGGGACGCGCACGAACCGGTCGGTGGCGCCGACCAGCTTCTGGATCTCGATCTCCTCGCGCCGGGCGTAGATGGCCAGCTGCAGGGTGGCGGCGACGACGGTGACGGTGGTGACCAGCACCACGATGAAGGCCACCAGCCCCC
>DATGQN010000007.1:0-45150 GCA_035304185.1 Myxococcaceae bacterium | reverse complement strand
TGGTACGCCCCACCCTGCTCCAGGGCCCGCCGATAGGCCGGACGCGCGTGGATGGCCTGCAGGAAGGCCGAGAGGTTCGGAAAGCGCGCGGGGTCGAGCCCCCGTGACGCGGCCGCCTCCACCGGGAAGCTCATCATCACGTCGGCGGCGCTGAACACCTCCCCGGCGAACCAGCCCGTACGTCCGAGCTCCGCCTCCCAGAAGGCGAACTGCGTCTCGAGTTGGGGATCGACAAAGCCCTGCTGCGTCTTCCCGGCAATGGCCCGGACCAGGGGACGGATGAGCGCCGGCGCCCTCTTCGGGAGCTGCGAGAAGACGAGCTTGAGCAGGAGCGGCGGCATCGCGGAGCCCTCGGCCGCGTGCAGCCAGTACACGAACCGGCGCGCGTCCTCCGTTCCGGACGGCGGGCGCAGCCGGCCCTCCCCGTGCGCGTCCAGCAGGTACTCGATGATCGCCCCGGTCTCGGCGACCCGGATGTCCCCGTCGTCGATCACCGGGGACTTGCCCAATGGGTGGATGGCCTTCAGCTCGGGCGGTGCCAGGAGGGTCCCGGGATCGCGCTGGTAGCGCTTCACCTCGTAGGGAAGGCCGAGCTCCTCGAGGAGCCAGAGGACGCGCTGGGAGCGGGAGTCGTTGAGGTGGTGGACGGTGATCATGAGTGGCCTCCGTCCTAGCAGGCCTGGGCGCCGGCGACACTGCAGGGTGAGGCATGGCGCCGCCCCGCCCTGCGCTGAAGGTCAGAGCCGCCCGTCCGGAGCGCTCCGCTGAAACGACGGCAGGGTGAGGCGTGGTGTCGCCCCACCCTGCGCTGCAGGATCAGATGCGCGTCAGGGAGCGCTCCACCGAAACGACGGCAGGGTGAGGCGTGGTGTCGCCCCACCCTGCACGGACACGTCAGAAGTTCGGCAGCAGCGGACCGGGCGCCGGTTCACCGGGAGCAGGTCCCGGACCGGGCCCCGGACCCGGGTCGGGCTCCCACGGCGAGGGTCCCGGGTTGACGACACCGAGGTTGCAGAGGACGTGCATGGGAGCGGTGCCGCTGTTGCGCAGGTCGCGCTGGTACATGGGCCAGGGCATGTTGGCGGGCGTCGCCACACCATCGAGCCGCCAGGCGTAGAGCTGGTTGGCGGAGACGAGCACCAGGTCGAGCCTCCCATCCCCGTCCACGTCCCCGATGGCGCCGGTGGAGTACAGCGGGAAGCTGTAGTTGCCACCCGGCTCGGTGGAGCGCACCCGCCGGGTCTGACTCTTGCGCTGACCGGTCTGGAGGTCGAAGGCGTAGATGGGCATGGCCCGGTTGGGATCCACCGTCCCCAGCTCCGACTGCCGGACCAGGTCAATCTTCCCGTCCCCGTCGACATCTGCGAGGAGCGGGTGCCCCTGCTTGTAGTTCTCGTTGAAGCCCATGACGTACAGGTTCTCGAACGTGTTCGTGAGGGCGAGGTTCAGGCTCGCATTGCTGTTCGCGTACCAGCTGGCGACGGAGTTGCCTCCGCCGAGGGCCACTTCGAACGGGTATCCGCCCTGCAGGTTCGCGAGCGCACCGGTCGACCGGGCGATGAGGTTGGTGGGCCAACCGGGAACCGTGGTGCCATTGCGCCGGTAGAGCGTGGAGCCGGCGAGGATCTCGTAGCGGCAGTCATTGTCGACATCGCCGATGACCGGAGCGAGCTCACCGAAGCCCTGGTTGCTGGGGGACACCTGCGGCCATCCCGGGAGGTAGGTGCCGTCACCGCGCATCGCATGGACGCGGCCCAGCTGGGTCGAGGACTCGTAGGTCGCAAAGACGAGGTCCTGCTTCCCGTCGTCATCCAGGTCCGCCAACGCCAGGGCCGACCAGTTGAACCCCGGCGTCTCCCAGCGGTGCAGGAGCGTGCCCGTCGCGGCGTCGAGGACGAACACCGTCGAGACGTTGCCCGGGTTGGCGTAGACGAAGTGCATCGTGAAGACGACCTCGAGGGCGTTGTCCCCGGTCACGTTCCCGATCGAGATGGACGATGGGGTGCCGTTGTGGACCGTCGACGTCGCGTGGGTCACGGGGAAGGACCACACGAGCGTGTTGTCCGCGCGCTTGGCCGTGATGACGGGGGCGCCCCCATTCGGAAGTGAGGCGTCGTAGAAGTAGGACTCGAACGAGGCATTGACGATCTCGAGGCCGGGGACGCCGTCGATGTCGGCGATGGCCGGAACGGTCCGCCCGAGCTTCGGGTCCACGGTCCAGCCCGGACGGGGCAGCCCGTTGGACTGGTAGACCGCGTCACCCACCACGATCTCCGCCGAACCATCGAGATCGAGGTCGGCGATCTTCGGCGTCTTGAACCCCATGGGATCCCGGATCCGCATCGGGAAGCCCGGCAGCAGCCGCTGGTCCATGAGCACGTTGATCTGATGGGTGGAGACGTGTCCGGGGAACTGGGCCGTGAGACGCAGCGAGAGCTCGCCCTCCGGGAGCGATCCGAGATTCCAATTGGCCAACAGGTTGTTCGCCGTCACCGGTGAGGTCCCGTTCGCGATGGTGGTGAAGCCGCCGGTCGCGTTGTGTCCGGGCGCCCACGCGAGGGTCCAGGACTGCAGGCCCGCGCCTTCGGCCCGACCGGTCACCATGGACTGGCTCCCGTAGAGGTGCTGGCCTTCAAACGGGTAGGCGATGGCCACGTTGTCGACGTGGACGAGGTTGCGATCCTCGGCGGTCTGGCCGTTCTGGACGTTGGTGGTCCGCAGCAGGAACGTCACCTCGCCATCGGGGACGAGCCGCGTGTCGACGGAGGCAAGGGCCGCGTCGTTCACCGCACCGCCTCCCTGCGCCAATGACACCCAGCTCGTCGGTGCCGTCCCCGATCCTGCGAACAGCTCCCAGGTCGCACTCTGGCCGGGTGAGGGCAGCGCGAACCCGGAGACCTGCGCGGTGCCGTACACCGTCGCGTCGTTGCGCGGATGGATGATCTGAGCCGAGGGCGGCTGGCTGATCTGCATCGAGGCCGGCACGCTGATGCGCCCATGTCCGGAGGTCACATCGAAGCCGGTGGCGCCCACGTCGGTCGCGCCCTTCCGGATGGCCTGACGGATCTGCTCCACCGTCCAGCCCGGGTTGGCCGCGAGCAGCAGCGCCGCGAGTCCCGAGACGTGCGGGGCCGCCATCGAGGTTCCGGACATCGGCGCGTACTTCGCGCCCTGATCGAGGAGCACGCCCGCTCCCGCGTAGCTTCCCTGCACGGTCGAGAGGACGCCGGAGGCGTAGTGGGCCGGCGAGGCACCTGAACCGCCCGGCGCCGCGACGTCGAGCTTCACGCCGGTGTTCGAGTACGACGCGTGGCCATCCTGCGCGGTGCTCGCGGCCACCGAGAGCCCGTACTCGATGTTCGAGGGGAAGAAGCCATAGGTCGTCGTCGAGGCGTTACCGGCCGCGTTGACGGTGACGATGCCGAGCTGGTGGGCCGCCTGGACCGCGGCGTCCATGGCGGCGGAGGTGCCGGAGCCGCCCCAGCTGTTGTTGATGACGTCGGTGACGCCGGTGTTCAGGGCGTGGAGGTAGGCGTTGAGCAACCACGTGGTCTGCCCGGAGCCGGCGCTGTTGAGCGCCTTGATGGGGATGATCTTCGCGCCGGGCGCCACGCCCACGATGCCGAGGCTGTCGTTGACGGCCGCGATGACACCGGCGACGTGGGTCCCATGCCCGTTGTCATCCTGCGCGCTGGCGGTCCCGGGAACAAAGGTGGCCCCCGGGAGCAGGTTGCCCTGCAGATCGGGGTGGGTGAGATCGACGCCCGTATCGACGACGGCGACATTCACGCCCGCGCCGGCGGTGGTGCTCCACACCTGCGGCGCCTGAATTGTGTGCAGGCCCCACTGGTAGGTGGGGTTCCCGTAGGTGTTGAACGTCTGCACGATGGCATCCGGCTCGACGCTGACGACCTCACGGATCGCCGCGAACGTCTCCTCCGCGTGCACCAGGTCCGCCTCCAGGGGCAGCTCGACCAGGAAGAACGCATCGAGACGGGGCAGGGTCGCCTGCGGAGCCCCGCGCTGGTGACGCCGTGCATAGACCTCCTGCAGCGACGCCAACTTTTCGGGTGAGGCCGCGCCCAATGGGAGGACCGGTGCCACCGCATGAACCCGCAGCTCCGCGAAGGCTTCGCGCATCGGCTCGGGCCACGCCCACCTGCTGAAGGGAGCTCCCTTCCCGGCGTCTGCGTTCACCGCGTCCGTCAACTCGGGCGTGAGCTGGATGATGAGGCGGCCCGGGACGTGTGCGTCCTCGGCTCCGAACTCCGTCTGGTACGGCGCCTCATCCCCGTCCTTCCCTCCCTGGGACAGAGAACGCGCCTTGTTCAACTCATCGGGTGGCGCCGTCGTCACGCGGGGCGCCTCCTCGCCGGCACATGCCGACATCCATAGAAGTGCTGCAATGTAAGGGATCCATGACACACGCATGCGTGACGCCTCCTCGGGGTTTCCGGCCGATACGCGTTACGCAGCGGGCTGCAAAACCTGGTCGAGAAATCTGAAGCGCCGGGCCTGTCCTGACCGGAGAGCGTCTGGGTCCTTCGGGTTCGCCCCGAGGCACGACTCCGGTCGGGCGGCGGAGAACCCGGGCGGCCGAATCGCCGGAGAAGGTCGGAAACGCTTGGGGGCATCGCCCACCGAAGCGGGCACGGCCTGCCCCGAGGGGACCTCGTGGGCCACACCGGCCCTCAGCGTCCGCGTTCAGGCCTCGCGACGCGGCACCCGACCCCTCGGAAGACCCGACGACCCGGGCCCGCCGCCGATGCCATGCAGGTCTCAGCCGGCGATGGGCCTGATGTCGGTCACCAGCTCGGGAACCACGGCAGGACCGGGTCCAGGACCGCCAGGCTGCACACCGGAGGGAGCGGCAGCGTCCCCGTGTTGGCGAGGTCGCGCTGGTACATGGGCCAGGGCATGTGGAGGCTGCTCATCGGTGCGTCGAGACGCCACGCATACAGCTGGTTGCGGGCGACCAGGACCAGGTCCAGGGTGCCGTCTCCATCCACGTCCCCGATCGCTGCGGTCGAGTAGAGCGGGAGGCTGTAGTTGCCGCCCGGCTCGGTGCTGCGGACCCGCCGCGTCTGCGGCTTCCGCTGCCCGGTCTGAAGATCGAACGCGTAGATGGGCCGTGGTCATCCTGTTCACTGGAGGTGTTGGGGACGAACGTCGCCCCGGGCAGGAGATTCCCCTGCAGATCCGGGTGCCCCAGGTCCACGCCGGTGTCGATCACCGCCACGTTGGTGCCCGCGCCCTGGTGCGAGACCCATCCCAGCGGTGCCTGGATCTGAAACCCGCGTCATGAACAACAGGGCTGCCAGCAACGGGGTCCAACGCATCGGGGTGCCTCCTGAAGGGTTCCGGCGGGCCCCCTACGCAGCCACCCTCACGACCTGGCGGAGAAATCTGCGGTGGTTCCGACCTCCGGTTCAGGTCCTGCCTCACGCGTCCACCCGCCCCGTCATCCCTCCTCGTCAGGAAGAGGGGCAGGCTCGTCCGTGCCCGGCCCCGGCGTGATCTCCTCGCTGGGCTCGGAGGGCGCGCCGAGTCCCACCGCGTTCTCGGCGATCACGGTGAACTGATAGGGCGTTCCCGGGGTGAGTCCGCGCACCTCGAAGCGGGTCACCGAAGCCTCCACCGTGGCTGGCGTGGACTCGGGCTTGCTCACCACGTGGTAGGCCACGATGGGGCTCCCACCGTCATCCTCTGGCGCCTCCCATTCGAGCCACACCCCGCCTTCGCGCGGCACCGCGGAGCGGATCACCGGGCTCCCGGGCACGGTCGGAACGCGCACCTCCTGCGTCTGCGCCTCCGGTCCCAGCCCGAACGGTGTTCGGGCCGCCACGGCGAAGGTGTAGCGCGTCCCCGGCTTCAGCTCGGTGATGTCGAGGGCGAGCTGGTCGGGCCCCACCTCGAACGCTTCGCCCTCCGGGAGGGTCCGGATCCGGTACCCCAGCACCGTCAGCTCACCGGGCGGGGTCCAGGTGACGCGCACTGCGCCTGGCCGCGCGCTCGCCTCCACCGACATCGGTGCACGCAAGGGCGCCACGGACAGCTCGGCCTCGACCCAGCCGGGGCGTCCCGCCTCGCGCGGCACCTCCACTTCGACCATCCCGGCCAACGGGGCGCCGGCGGCTTCATGGCGGCAGCGCACCGTATGCACGCCGACCTGCGCCCCGGTGAAACGCACCCGCCCCTCCGCGTCGGTCTCGAGCGCCTCCACCTCCACGCTTTCCGGATCTTCCGCGCCGCCCTCGCTGAGCGTGCAGTGGGCTCCGGTCACCGGTTGCGCCTCCCCCGCGGCGCTCAAGCTCACCACCGTCAGGTCAATGAGTCCGGTTTCAATGGGATCACAGCCGCCGAGGGCCAGAGGGAAAACGACCAGCAGCAGGGCTCGAAGAGGCCTCATCGCTCCACCCCCAGGTTCAAGGTCGGCAGCCACGTCAGACGTCGCAGGCCGTCCACCTCGGAGAAGTCCGAGGTCAGGCTCAACGCCCCCCGCAACAGCACATTGCCCAACCGCCACCGCGCACCCACCGCGAGACGCGCGCTCGGGACGGTGAGATCCGCCTGCGGCCCGGTGGCGCCGGTCACGCCGATCATCGTGATGCCGGCGCCGAGCTCGGCCGTCGGGCCCCACGGCCCACTCCCGTCCCATCCCACGGTTCCGAGGAGCGCCACCCGATGCAGCGTTGCACCTCCGATCCATGCACGCGGCGAGACGCCATAACCGGCGCGCGCGCCCACGCGCAGTGCACCCGCCGTCCGGAATGCGAGGAAGGGACCTGAGGAGAGCGCGTACACCCCCAGGGGCGCCTGGCCCGCTGCGAGCCCGAACTCGAGCCCGGTCCAGCCCCCCGGAGACCGCGGTCGGGTAGCCACCGGACGACCTGGCGCCTCGAATGACACGGACAGCCGGTCCGCCTGGACGACAAAGCCCTCATAGAACGCGCGGCCGAAGGGGACCTGGAACAGACCTGCCTCGAGACCTTCATCTCCGGGTCCGCGCATGGAGAGCGCCACCGGTTCCAAGGTGGGAGGGCCGTGCGCGAGCTCCCTGCGGGCGATGCGGGCCTCCGCGTCCGGCGTCGCGACCCAATAGGCGTCCCGCTCCGGCAGGTGCAGCACCAGCGCCTGTTCCGCCGCGCGATGCAGCTCCACCAGCCGGGTGCCAGCCGCATCGCTGATCGCCACCCGCAAGAGCGCTGCGTCCGCGGGCAGGGGAAGGGTGGGGCCTTCCGGGACGTCCCGGACCAGCGGCCGCCTGGGGTTCTGGACGGGGGGCGAGAGGCGCAGGTGGAGCTGCTCGGGCGCGCCGGTGACTCCCGCGAGCGCCGCGGCGGCGAAGCCCTCGAGCTCGCTGTATTCGATCTCGCCGTCGAGATTCACGTCCGCCGCCCCGAGCAGCGCCGAGCGCATGACGTGGCTGAAAATTCCGGCGCGCAGCCGCGACCACTCGTGGGTCTTCCCCGAGTCACTCTCCGCGAACGTGCTCCCCACCGTGGGACGGGTCCGGGCGCCTTCGACCGCGAGCAGCGCGCTCAGCCGTGCGAGCACCTCCGGGTCACCTCCCCGGGTGCTGAGCACGCCGGCCGCGTGGCAGGCGTCAACGATGAGGTGGACGAAGTCGGCCTCGAAGCCATCGACGATCTCCTCGGCGAGGGCCTCCCGATACAGGCGGCCCCGCAGGAGCGTGAGATAGGCCCGCCCGGCGTCATCGATGTCTCCGTGACCCACGTAGACGAAGAGCGTGTCGGTGGAGATCCCCCTTGCCCTGTCGGCCCGGTTGCCCTCCCGGATCCGCTCGACCACCTCACGCAGCGCAGCGTGGGTGGGAGGACGCGCCCGCGCCAACATCGGCGACGCCCGGCGCGCGGTGTCGGTGTCCGGCACGGTGAGCAGCTCGGTCTGGTAGCCCAACCGTTCGAGGACCTCTGCCCAGAGCGCGCCGTCATCATCGGCGTACCGCAGCGGCGCCAGCGAGGGGGTGTCCGCCTCATTGAACGCGACGACCACCGCGCGGCGCCCATCCGAAGAGGACGCGAGGACGCTGAGCGTGACGGCCGCCAGGATGTTCACTGCGCCCCGCCCACCCGGATGCGCTGCTGGAGCGGCGCCGGCCCCCCGATGAGGGTCACCACCCGCTCCCCTTCCCCCTCCAACGTGAGGGTGAGGGGCAGGACCGCTTCCTTCCCCGGGACCAGCGTCACCTCGATGGGGTGGATCTCGGGAGCGGCTCCCCCGGTGAACTCGATGCGCAGCACTTCGGGAGCCGTCTCGAAGCGGACGGCGAAGGCCAGCGCCGCACCCGCCGGACAGGAGGCTCCCTCATCCAGGACCCGGGGGGTCGCCGCGTCCATGCAGAAGACACGCAGGCTGCCGCCTGGAGCGGCCCGATCAGCCCCCCGCGCGGCGAACGTACCGACCGGGTCGGGGTCGCTCACCCCAGGTGTCCGCAGCGTCCCCCACACCGCCAGGCTCCCGAACAGCAGGACGCCCGCGGCCATGGCAAGCGGCCGCCACCACGGAGCCGACGCGCGGGTAGCGACCGCGTCGGTCTCGGGCGCTGCGCGGGCGGAGGCCAGCACCGCAGCGCGGTTCGCCTGACGGATCGCGGCGAGCTCCTCCTCGGTGGGCTCGTGCAGCGCCCCGCCGGCCAGGAGTCGCGAGAGCTCCACCAAGCGCTGGTGTCGCTGTGCGCAGGCCTCACAGCTGCGCAGGTGCGCCAGCGCCTTCTCCCGCGCGCGTCCGCCGCGTGTCCCTTCCACCAGTTCGGTGAGGGTCTCGTCGCTGAGGTGGGGCGGGGCCTTGTCACTCATAGCAGGGGACGCCCCTTCTCCAGCCAACCACTGGCGCTCAGGTACCGGGTCAACGCCTTGCGCAGGCGTCCCTCGCGCGTGCGCACCTCCGCGCGCGTGAGTTGGAGCGCCGCCGCCGTTCCCTCCTGCGAACGTCCCTCGACGAAGCGGATCTGCGCGAGCTCACGATCCCCGACCGCCAGGTTCTCCAGGAAGCCCCCGACCGCCACCCGGACCTCGGCGCGCATGGCTTGCTCCTCCGGGTCCACGGCATCCGAGGCCAGTTGGGTCACCTCGGGGGTGTCGTGCAGGGAGACCCACTCCCGGGACAGCTTCCCCGAGGCACGCAGCAGCGAGACCGCGACCGATCGCGCGATGGTGATGAGGTACGGCCCGAAGGGTCGCAATCCGTCGTAGCTGCGCCGGGTCTCGGGGCGGAAGGCGCGGATGAAGGTCTCCTGGTGTGCGGCCTCCAGGTCCAGGGGGCTCACGCGCACCCGGTCGGCGCCTCCCAGGAAGCGTCCCGCGGCCAGGTAGCGCGCCACCTCATCGGAATAGGCGTCATACACGCGTGCCAGAGCCGCCTCCTCTCCACGTCGGAAGCCTTCCAGAAGTGCCCGATCTTCGAGCAGCAACGTCATCCCTTGGCTTCTTACGCTCGGCGCCCCCCATCCGGGTTGAGATTTCTCGCGCGTCGCTGCGGCAGCGGCTTCCGGGGGCCCTTCCGGCACTTTCGGTGGCCGGCGCCTCGGTTAAGGTGCGCGCCTACTCCCACACGCCGGAGGCCCCATGCGCACGCTGTATCCCGAGCTCGAGCCCTACAACCAGGGCACCCTGAAGGTCGACGACCGCCACACCCTCTATTTCGAGGAGTGCGGGAACCCGAAGGGGAAGCCGGTGGTCCTGCTGCATGGAGGCCCGGGCGGTGGCTGCAACGAGAAAATGCGGCGCTTCCACGACCCCTCGAAGTACCGCATCGTCCTCTTCGACCAGCGCGGGGCGGGACGCTCCACGCCGCACGCCGACCTCGTGGACAACACCACCTGGCACCTGGTGGCGGACATCGAGCAGCTGCGCGAGCACCTGGGCATTGAGCGCTGGCAGGTCTTCGGCGGCTCCTGGGGCTCCACCCTCTCGCTCGCCTACGCGCAGAAGCATCCCGAGCGGGTCACCGAGCTGGTCCTGCGCGGCATCTTCATGCTGCGCCGCTGGGAGCTCGAGTGGTTCTACCAGGAGGGGTGCTCGCGCCTCTTCCCGGACGCCTGGGAGCACTACGTGTCAGCCATTCCGGTCGTCGAGCGCCACGATCTCATCAGCGCCTTCCACCGCCGCCTCACCAGTGATGACGAGGCCACCCGTCTCGCGGCCGCCAGGGCCTGGAGCGTGTGGGAGGGGGCGACCAGCTACCTCCACATCGACGAGGACTTCGCGAAGAGCCACGAGGATCCGCAGTTCGCCCTCGCCTTCGCCCGCATCGAGAACCACTACTTCGTGAACGGCGGCTTCTTCGAGGTCGAGGACCAGCTCCTCCGGGATGCCCACCGGATCGCCGACATCCCGGGCGTCATCGTCCACGGCCGCTACGACGTGGTGTGCCCCATTCAGAACGCGTGGGAGCTCAAGAAGGCGTGGCCCAAGGCCGAGCTCATCATCACGCCCGCCTCCGGGCATTCGGCGTTCGAGGCGGAGACCACTGCGGCCCTGGTCGAAGCGACCGACCGCTTCGCGTGAGGGCTCTCCCCATCGGCCCCCCGATCGTCCTTTTGAGTTTCCGACCCGAATCTGGACGCGCTCATGGTCTGAAGTCATTCGAAAGCTGCCATGCGACCGGCTCAGCGGTGCCCGCACGACGCCCGCGCGTGCTCAGGCACCCTCACCCGCCGCTCACCTTGGCGGGTCCCGTCTCACCTGGCAGCTGAAGCTCGGGCGCACTGAGGCCCTGGACGCTGCGCTCCAGCGCCACCGGAGGCGGGATTTCCTTCCCCTGGGTATCGACCTTGAGGTCCTCGAAGCGGCGCGCCTGGACCAGGACCCTCGACTCCAGGGAGCCGACGAAGCGGTTGTAGTGCTCCACGGTCCTGTCGAGCGCCTTGCCCAACGACAGGACGTGGGTCCCCATGGTGGAGAGGCGCGCGTAGAGCTCCTTGCCGGTGCGGACCACCTCCTGTGCGTTCTGAGCCTGTTCCTCCACCCGCCATCCGTAGGCCACCGCCTTGCAGAGGGCGAAGAGGGTCGTGGGCGTCACGATGACCACCCGCGCGTCCATGGCGTCGGTCATCAGCTCCGGCTGGGCATCCAACGCGGAGGCCAGGAAGGCATCGCCGGGAACGAACATCGCCACGAAGTCCGGGCTCTTCTCGAGCTGTGACTGGTAGGCCTTGGAGGAGAGGTCCCGGACGTGGCGCCGCATGCTCTCGGCGATGCGCGCGGACCGCATGAGCTGCTGGGTCTCGTCGTCGACGTCCTCCTCGCCCTCGAACGCGAGCGACACCTTGGCGTCGATGACGAACACGCCTCCGCCCGGCAGCTTCACCACGAAGTCGGGGCGCAGGCGGTGGCCCTCGTCGGTCTCCAACGACACCTGGGCCTCGAAGTCGTAGTGCTCTGCCATGCCCGCCGCGGCCAGCACGTTGCGGCAGGTCTCCTCCCCCCAACGCCCGCGCCTCCCGGTGTTGCCCTTGAGCGCTTCGGTGAGCCGCCGGGCCTCGTCCCGGGTCGCGGTCGAGGCCTCCATCAACAGTCGGAGCTGCTCCTTGAGTCCACCGGTCTCCGTGGCGCGGGCCTTCTCCAGCGCCGCCACCTGCTCCTGGAAGCGCACCAGGGTCTCGGCCACCGGCTTGAGCTGCGCGTCCATCCGCGCCCTCGCGACACGATCCTGGGCCTCGAAGGATTCAGTTGCACGCGCAACGAGCGTCTGGGTGACGGCTTCCGCAGAGCGGAGCGCCTGCGCCCGGAGCGACTCGGCAGCCGCCTCCTGCGCATCCTTCATCAGCGCCAATCGCTCCTCTGCAAGAGACAGGGAGAGCTTCGCCTTCTGCCATCCGAGCCAGGCCCAGATGAAGCCGGCCGCGGAGGCCAGGGACGTGGCCAGCAGTACCCACTCGAGCGCGCGCATGGGGACGTCATAGCTGCCGCGGTGATCGCCCGGAAGGGCTGAGCCCCTGCCCTCCCGGTTTCCAGCGCTGACCGCAGCGGATAGAGAGGTTGCGTGCCCGCCTACGTCAGCCTCGCCATCGCCATCGCCTTCGAGCTCTTCGCCACCTCACTGCTGAAGGCCTCGGAGGGCTTCACCCGTCCATGGCCGACGGCCGGGTCGATGCTGGGCTACCTGGGGGCGTTCTACTTCCTGTCCCTCTCCCTGCGGACGATCCCGGTCGGGATCGCCTATGCCCTGTGGTCGGGGGTGGGGATCGTCCTCATCTCGATCATCGGGTGGCTCGCGTTCAAGCAGCGCCTCGACCTGCCGGCGATCGTCGGGATGGGACTCATCGTCGCGGGCGTGATCGTCATCAACGCCTTCTCCGACCAGGCCGGTCATTGAACCGGCCGGCCTTCCCCTAGCGGACGATGCGCCAGCCGATGCCGTCCGCCTCCCGCTCGTAACGCTGCCCGGGCTCGACCTCTCCGTAGAAGACCGCGTCGAGCACGCCCACGACGGAGGGCCCCCTGAACAGCCCGAGCTCTCCCGCCGGATCGAGCGTGATGCCAAGCTCCCCCAGCGCCAGACGGATCGTCTCCCCTGGGGCAAGCGTCCGCGCCCCCAACGCCCGGTTGGTCCCGGCGCTGAAGTTGCGGGGCTGACCGTCCACCGTCTCGATCATCTCAAAGGGCCGGCGGAGGTTGCGGGTGATCACCACGCCCCCGAGCTCGAAGGGCTGAGAGGTCCGGTTCGTCAGCTCGACCCAGTTCGCGACCGGGTCGAAGGCGGAGATGGCGAGGTCGGGCGTCATCGCTCGGAGCCTCGCGATCTCCTGCTTCACGAATGCCACGCGTTCGCTGACGAAGCGCTTGAGGTAGGCCGGCCCGCGCTTGAACTTCTCGGCCGCAGGCGTCCCCGAAGCGTCCACCTCCAGGAGGTAGGGGTCGAACAGCGGGTTGGTGTCTCCGGGCTCGTTGAGCTGGTAAGGCGCGATCAGCGCGTACATCGCGTCGATGCGCGGATGGAGCACCTCCGGGTTGAACACCTCGTCGATGAGGCGCTCCATCATCTGAAGCGCCCGCTCGCGCAATCCGGGATGGAGGAAGATGCGGGTGTTGAGGTTGCTGAAGTTCGGGAGCACCGGATCCGTGCGGCCGTCCAGCTCCGGCGCCTGGTCTCGCAGGGCATAGAAATCGCCGCTCTGCAGGCGCATCTCATACAGCCGGTGCGTCCACGCATCGAACAGGCTGTAGTTCATGAGGGGGTGGTTCGTGATGGGGGTCGCCTCGATCCCGTAGCTCGGCCACCACCGCGCGTCGGCGTTGTTCATGTCCCACGGCACGTAGGTCCACTTGCCGGTGACCGCGTCGAAGATGAAGTAGCTCTCCGAGTCCTCGACGTAGAAGTTCGAAATCAGCGCGTCGAAGGCGAGCGTCCGCAGCAGGTGTTCCAGATCGAGTTGCGCATCGAGCACCTCGGGGAGGATCGGATCGGGCGTCCGGTTCACCGCCCACAGGAGCGCATCGACCTTGGGACGCGCATCGAACTTGCGCTCGTTCGTCTTCTGGACCCAGTCGTTGTTCAGCTGGTAGCCGGCGCGCCACTCGTTGCCCCACCGGTCTTCGGTCCGCAGCTTCACCTCGCTGTTCTTCCAGGGCATCCGGAACACGGTCGCGTCCCGGTCAGGGAAGCCGCGCATCTTCACGAACTGCCCGTCGACCTGTTCGAGGTCGAGGTAGATGCCGTGATAGGTGTCGTTCACCCAGACGGCGACGTACTTTCCGTGGGGGACACGCGTCCGCATCCCCACCAGCACATCGTAGGCGAGCTTCTCGACCATCAACGTCTGGTCCTGGAACTCGGCAATGAGATTGAGGTCATCGCGCCCTTCGAAGGTCCGGCTGCCGAGGTCGACGTTCCAGCTCTTCTTCTCGAAGGCGGCCCGGGACGAAGCCCCCCGGTGACGCAGGCGGACCGGATAGCTCACGCCGTCCGCTTCGAAGACGCCCTCGACCTCGATCGCCTCCTCCCAGGGGCGCTCGCGGTCCTGCTCGTTCATACGTTCAGCATCGGCCGGGTCGAGCCGCAGGTCATAGCGCGGGATGCTCGTCTGCAGCGGCGGGAGGGTGAACGGCGCATCGGGGTCGGGAGGCGGTGGATCGGGCGGCGGTTCCTCCTCTCCACCGTCGGTCCCGGCATCGGTTCCCCCGTCCGTCGTGAGCGGGTCGTCCTGTGGCGGGTCTGTGATTCCCCTGTCGCCCCCCCCGCACGCGACGAGCACGCTGAGGAGCACCCACACCGGCAAGCTTCGGATCATGGCGCGGCCACCTGCAAAGTTCCGGCCAGCCACGAGCGCTCGCACGGTGCCCGAATGGGCAGCCACGTGAGGACGCACACGCGGAACTTCTTTCCCCAGGTTGGGGACTGCAGAGGGAAGTGAAGAAGGGGACCGGAGGGGGTCCCCGCGTGAGCGCGTTGGCGACGAGCGTGACGGGATGCGCCTTGCTGAGGTGAGCCTCAGCGCAGGCCGCCGGAGACAGCCTCGAGTTCCACGGCCGCGAGCGCGGCTTCGAGCTGCCGGTCGAGATGGCTTTGCCGGGTCTCGAGAACCTCCCGGCGCAACGTCAGGACGTCGGTGAGGGACAGCTCTCCGGCACGGTAGGCGCGCTGGGTCCGCAGCTGTATGCCCTCCAGCGTGTCCAGGACCTCATCCTCGAAGGTCGCCACCGCATCGAGACAGAGGCCCAGGACGACGAAGGCGGAGCGGACCCTGACCGCAATCGCCCGGCGGAGGGATTGAAGCTCCGCCCTGAGTCGATGGCCCCGCGCGTGCGCCTCCGCCCGCGCGCCCTGCCCATGGTTGAGGACCGGGAGGGTGAAGGCGAGGGTTGCCTGCGCAAACTGCTCGTCCGCTTCGCGCGTGTAGCCGATCCCGATGCCAAGCCCCGGCCACCGGTGCACCTCTGCCAGCTTCTTCTCGGCGTCCGCCGCCTGCACGAGGGCCTCCAGCTCCGCCAGCTCGGGGTGGTCCATGGCGCGCCGGAGCAGGACATCGAGCGCCTCGCGCCGGGGGGTGTCGAGCGTGCCGGTCACCGACAGCCCTGCGTCGAAGGGCAGCCCCAGCAGGACCCGCAGGTTCGAGAGCGAGCGCTCCCGGGTGACCCTGGCGCTGTGCACCTCCGCTTGGCTCCGGGCGAGCTCCATCCGCGCGCGGTGGACGTCGAGTTCGGTGGCACTTCCGTCATCACGGCGCTCGGAGGTGATCCGCACCAGCGCCTCCCCGAGCGACTCCGAGGCGATCGACAACCCGAGGCTCCGCTCCGCGTGAAGCGCCTCGAGGAAGGCGATGGCGGTCTGTCGCAGGTGCTCCATCATCGCGGCCTCGGCCGATGCCTGCGCGCCAGCGAACTCCGATCTCGCCGAGCGTAGGCGGGGGCCGCGTCGACCGAGTTCGAGGTCCTGCATCAGACCGACGCCGAGATCGACACGCCGTCCCTCGGGGCTCCAGCGGGGACCGGCTGACACTTCCAGCACGGGGTTGCTGTCCAGCAGAACCGATGCCCCGCGGATCCGCGCGCGTGCTTCCTCCACCTCGGCGCGGATTCTCGCCGCTGCCGGGGCCTGCCGCCGCGCCAGCTCGAGGGCGCCTTCGAGGGTCAGCCCCTCTGCCGCGTGCGCCGGGGACACCATCACGATGCACAGCGGGATCAGGACGACCAGCGTGCGAGGGGAGCGCCGGAATTCAACCGCCTCAACCTGCGCCTCTGGTCGCTGGTTCGTGTCGTTCATCGGCCGTGCGCAGGCACCATGGCCTCTGGGATTCAGCGCGGCAGGAGCGAAGCCGGCCGGGCGCTTCCCCCTGAACGCCACGCTACGACCACGGGCCCCTTCGGCGCCGATTGAGGTCGAAGGCGGATGTCAGGGAGTGGTATTTCCGGATGCGTTTCCCAGGAGCGACCCATGCCCAAGACCGCCCGTGCCGACAGGACCGAAGCCGGTCCGACGATTCCGTTCTCGAGCCGGGTGGAGCGCATCGGCGACCGACGCATCGTCCGCCTCCCCGCGGACGCGAGCGCACAGCTCCCCTCACGGGGACAGGTCGCCGTCCGCGCCACGCTCGACGGTCATGCGTTCGAGACGGTCATCGAGCCGGACGGCCGCCGGGGGCACTGGATCTCCCTGGACGCCGGGGTCACGAAGAAGGCAGGCCTCGAGCTCGGCCACGCGGTGGACGGTGAGCTCGTCCCCAAGAAGGAGTGGCCGGAGCCCCGGATCCCGAAGGACCTTCAAGGTGCGCTCAAGGAGGCCCCGGATCTCGGTGCGACCTGGAAGAGCCTGACGCCCATGGCCCGCTGGGAGTGGGTCCGCTGGGTGGGAGCGACCCGGAACCCGGCGACCCGGGCGAAAAGGGTCGAGGTCAGCATCTCCAAGCTGCGTGGGGGAAAGCGGCGTCCCTGCTGCTTCGATCTCGCCTCCTGCACCGATCCGGAGCTCGCGCGGAGCGGGAAGCTGATGGAGCCGGAGCAGGTCTGATGAAGCGCGCGAGGCGCCTGAACACCTCAGGACCTCTCACACTGAGGGAAACGGCAGGGAGTCGGAAACTTCCGAACGGCGGCGGCTCTCGACTTCGAACCCGGCAACTATTCCGAGTGATTCCGGGAGGTTGCCGACTTGCGCCAGGAGGGATTCGAACCCCCGGCCCTCGGCTTCGAAGGCCGATGCTCTATCCAGCTGAGCTACTGGCGCGCATTCGAAGGGTGCTGCGAGGGCGACCTACCGGACTTGAACCGGTAACCCCTGGAGTCACAGTCCAGTGCTCTAACCAGTTGAGCTAAGATCGCCGTACGACGTCACTGCAGCACCAGCGCGGACAGCCTACCGGTGCGGACGGGGTGAGTAACCCATCCGCCCCTCGGACTTCAAGCGCATTTGATCGCAGCCGGTGGCACCCTGCCCCCGGCCCCGACCCGGAGCACGCCAACCAGGGCTCGAACCTGGGACCCCCGGCTTAGAAGGCCGGTGCTCTATCCAGCTGAGCTATTGGCGCTTGGCGGTGCGGAAGGTGATCGGGGCGAGAGGATTCGAACCTCCGACCCTCTGCTCCCAAAGCAGATGCGCTACCAGACTGCGCTACGCCCCGATCCGGACCTGCCGCATAACCACGCGCCCTTCCTGCCGCATTTACCGCGGTGAGCGCAAGCTTCCCTGCACCTCGTCTGCCCTTCCTTCAACCGCCGGGTGGACGCCGAGGCATCCGGGGATCAGGCGGTGCGGCCCAGCAGCTCCACCAGCCCGCTCTTCAGCTCCCGGAAGGCCGCGCCCCGGTGACTGATGGCCTGCTTCTGCTCCGGTGACAGGGTCGCCATGGACGGCCCATCGGTCCCGACCCCGAAGATCGGGTCATAGCCGAAACCGCCCTCCCCCTCCGGTCCCTGGAGGATGCGCCCTTCGCAGCGTCCCTCCGCCTCGAGGAGCACGCCCTCCGGTCCCGCCAGGCAGAGCGCGCAGTGGAACCGTGCCTGGCGCGCGCCGTCCGAAACGTCCTTCAAAGCCTGCAGCAGCGCCTCGTAGCGATCCCGATCGCTGCCCTCGACGTAGCGCGCGCTGTGCACCCCGGGCGCGCCGTTCAAGGCGTCCACCGCCAGCCCCGAGTCGTCCGCCAGGCACCACAGCCCGGTGGCCTCGGCCATCGCGCGGGCCTTCAGGCGTGCGTTCTCGGCGAAGGTGGTTCCGGTCTCCTCCACCTCGGGCAGGTCCCCGAAAGCGTCGCGTCCCACGACCTCGAGGGGCAGCCCTTCCACGAGCCGCGCGAGCTCGCGCAGCTTTCCGGCGTTGGTGGTGGCGAAGAAGAGGCGTCGCATGGTGGCTCCTGAGGCCTGGCGCGGTTCCGTCATCAGCCCGCGGCCTGGGTGATCACCCGCTCCTGGGCCGCGCACAGCTCGGCGATCGCGGCCTGACCGGCGGCCATCATGGCGTCGAGCTGCTCGCGGCTGAACGTGGCGCCCTCAGCGGTGCCCTGGACCTCCACCAGGCGGCCGTCAGCGGTGCCCACGATGTTCATGTCCACCTCGGCGGTCGAGTCCTCGTCGTAGTCCAGGTCCACCACGACCTCGCCCTTGACGATGCCTACCGAGACCGCGGCCACCGGCATCAGCTTGGGCATGGCCTTGATGACCTTCTTGGCCTTGAGCTGCTGCAGCCCCAGCACCATCGCCACGTAGGCCCCGGTGATCGAGGCGGTGCGGGTGCCTCCGTCGGCCTGCAGGACGTCGCAGTCGAGGGTGAGGGTCCGCGCGCCCAGGCTCGGCAACGACACCGAGGCCCGGAGGGCCCGACCGATGAGGCGCTGGATCTCGAGCGTGCGCCCCCCCTGCTTGCCGCGGGCCGCCTCACGCGGTGAACGGGTGTGGGTGGAGCGCGGCAGCATCCCGTACTCCGCCGTCACCCAGCCCTGGTTCTTGCCCAGCAGATGCGGCGGGACCCGCTCCTCCGCCGAGCAGGTGATCAGGACCTTGGTGTGGCCGTACTCGACCTGCACGCTGCCTTCGGCCCAGCGGGTGGCGCCGGGGGTGAGAACGACGGGGCGGAGCGCCAGGGGGGCGCGATCGAAGGAGCGCTTCACGGAGACACCTCGGGAAGGAATGGAGAAGAGGCGAAACCTGATAGCAGGCTTGCCGCCGCCGCGTGCCCCAGATGCGTCAGGGAGCGGCCGCTGCGGTACCTGCCGCGGGGCGTGCGTCGCGTTCGGCCACCGCGGTCAGGAACGCCTCGATGCCGCGGGCCAGCGCCTTGGCCACCTTGTCCTGGTAGGCCCCCGAGGCGAGCTTCACGCCCTCCTCGGGGTGGGTGAGGTAGCCGATCTCCACCAGCACCGCGGGCGCCTCGACGCCGGCCAGCACGAAGAACGGCGCCTGCTGCACCCCACGGTCGTTGGCGCCGGTCTCCTTCACCAACCGGGTGTGGAGCGTCTCGGCCAGCAGCGCCGAGTCGTGGTGCGCCCCCTGCCGCGCGAGATCGTCGAGGATCATGCTCAGCGCATCACTCTGGGTGAGGGCCACCGGCACCTCCTCGTCACCGTTCTCCTTCGCCGCGGTCCGCCGGGCCTGCGCGTCCGAGGCGTGCAGCGAGAGGAAGTAGGTCTCCACCCCGTGGGTCCGCGCACGGGAGCGCCGCGTGGGCATGCTGTTGGCATGGATGGAGACGAAGAGATCGGCCCCCTCAGCGTTCGTGCGCGCCACCCGTTGGGCGAGGCTCAGATCCGCATCGCGCTCCCGGGTGAGCACCACCCGTGCCTTGCCCTCGAGCGCGCGCTGCACCTTCCGCGTCACCTCGAGGGTCAGCTCCTTCTCCTTCTGCCGCACCCCCTTGGCGCCGTCCTGCGAGCCGCCATGCCCCGGATCCAGCACCACCACCGGCAGCGCCGAGCCGGTCAGGGGCAACAGACACAGCACCCACGCCAACAGCCACCACCGGCCGGGGGAGAAGCCCAAGAGCCCCTCACCGTGTCCAGCCGGTGTGGTGGGAAGACGGGACATCAGCCGTTCTTGAGGTAGCCGCCCTGCAGGAGCGCCAGCACCGCCTCGGCCACGGTCACGTCATCGGCCGGGCTGTTGTCGAGGACGCCGTTGAGGGTGCCGAAGTTGTGCACCGCCTGCAGCACGTCGAGCTGATCCGGGTTCAGATCCCGCAGCGGCGCGCTGAGCGGCGAGGCCAGCGACAGGCGCGCGTCGAGGGCCGGCAGGCGCGGCTGGATGCGGCGGAACTCGTCCAGCTGCCGGAGGGCGTCCATCAGGAGGCCTTCGGTGGGCTGGTCCAGCTCGACCATGAACTCCTCGTCGCCCAGCGGCTGGAGTTCGAAGTCACCGGCCTCCCAGGTGACGATCCGGTTGAAGCTCTTCGCGGGACCGAGATCGTGGTTCTCGTCGATCACCGCGTAGAAGACCTTACCGGCGCGCAGGTAGACCTTGCCCACGCGATCGCCGGTCACCACCAGCACCCCGTTCTTCTTCGAGGTGTGGAAGAGCTGCAGGAGGTCGGGCAGCGGAATGTCCTCGATCCGGCCGCTCATCGACGAGGTCTTGTTGTGCGAGCGGGCCTGCTGCGCCACCGCCTCGAGCCGGGCCTGCGCTTCGCTGTTGTCGATCTGCTCGGCCCCGGCGCCCACGCTCATCAGCTTGAGGATCGAGGTGCCGATCAGGATGCGATCGCCCTCCTTGAGCTGCGCGCGCTGCACCTTCTCGCCATTCACGAAGGTGCCGTTGGTGCTGTTGAGGTCCTCGATGGTGATGACCCCGCCGCTCACCACCAGGCGTGCGTGCTTGCGGCTCACCATGTCCTCGACGAGCACCATGTCCAGCTCGCTCGAGCGTCCCACCACGACCTGGCGATCGTCCTTCAGGGGGAACTCGCCGCCCTGGTACTTCCCGGAGATGAACTTCAGGGCCCACGCCCGGCCGGGTAGAGATGAGTAGGACGCGCTCACGACGACTGAACCTCTCGGTAGGTGATGGTCTGCGACTGCCGGGTCGGGGTGCGCCTCACGGCCCACCCCCTGGTGCGCCCGTCGTCAGGCGCAGGTACATCTGGGCGCCCCGGTGATCGGGACGACGTGCCAGCACATCCTCCCAGACCGCGCGGGCCGCGTCTCGTTTTCCGCTCGCCGCGAGTGTCACCCCGCGCTGGATCTGCGCCTCAATGAACTCAGGTGCCTCCTCGGCGAGGCGGGCGAACTCGGCCTCCGCGGCCTCCAGATCCCCGGCCTCCCGGCAGGCGTTGGCCAACTTCAGGCGGATGTCCACGAAGGTCGGCCCCTGCTCCAGCGCCCGGCGGTACTCCTCCCGGGCCCGGTCCCACAGGCCGCTCTGAGCGAAGACGTCCCCCAGATCGGCGTAGAGGTTGGCGACCTTCCCCCGGACGAAGCCGTCGAGCTCCCCTTCCACCCGGGGATTGCGCTCGAGGGCCGACTGGTAGACCGCCCGGGCCTCTTCGTACCGACCCAGATCGTTGTAGATGACCGCCAGATTGAGGGCGGCCTCGGTGTAGCCGGGGTTGATGGACAATGCCTGCTCGAAGGCGCGCTGGGAGCGGGCGAACTGCCCCTGCTCGTGGAAGATGAGCCCGAGCATGTTGAAGACGTCCGCGTACTGCGGGGCCTTCTGCGCCACCTCACTGAGGTACCGCTCCGCGTCGGCGTATTGCTTCTTCTCGAAGCAGCTGCGCCCCAGGGTCAGGCGTTGTCTGAGGACCTCGTCCATGGATCGGGCAGGAGGGACGGCGAGACCTCGCGCCTCGCCCGCCGTCGGTGGCCCCTCTTCGGAAACTGGGAGGGACAGGAGCCTACATGAGGGGCGGAGAAAACAAGAGCCCCTCCCCGTCGGCGGAAGGCACCAGCGTCAGGTTCCGCAACCCCTTCTCGTCCACCGGTCGCTCGGGGAGTGTGCCGCGGACGCGGTAGCGCTCGGCCACCTCCACGCGATCCCGCTCGGAGCGCAACAGCCACGCCTCCACGTCGTAGCGCCGGTCCGCGAGGGCCTGCAGTGCGCGCATCCGGGAGAGCTCCTGCGCGGGCGGCGCCGCCTCGGTGGAGAGGGCGTCGACGGCGTCGGATGCGCCGGCCTCGAGTGCCGCGCGCCGGGACTCGAGGGCAGCCAGCGAGGCGGTGAGCCTCGGGGCCATCCCCTGCGGCGCGTGCCACCTCCCACGCGCGTCCCGCTCGAAGGGGATGCGCTCCCAGCCGAGGGAGCTGACCTGGGTGTCGCCGAAGGTCCCGGTCACATCCAGGGTGATCACCGCCACCGCCCGGTCCGCGTCGAGGACGTCGACGGTGGGCAACCTCGAGCGCACCCGTCCGGCGCGCAGCGGAACGTCGCTCCCCGGGATGTCGAAGAGGGTGCCGTCCCGGAGCGCATCGTGCAGCAGGCCCTGGATGCGGGCGTCGGGGCTGCTGAAGCCGGTCCCGCCGAGAAGCCTGGGCCCCAGGAGCACCACGGCGCTCAGCGCCAGCACCACCACCAGCGCGCTCCCCAGCGCGCGGAACCCATCCTGTCGGTGTCTGCCCGAGCCGGGGCCTTCAGTCCTCGCCGAGGTCATCGTCCCCGTCGGCGTCCGTCTCCTCGGCCGGCGCGCGCTCGGCGGCGTCCGCATCGTCGCCCGGGGCGGCGGCGAGCAGCGTCTGCGCCCGCTTGGCCTGCGAGGTCTCGGGGTGTTTGGCGACCAGGGTCTCCAGGGCACCGCGGGCGACCTTGGGCTGTTCGGCCTTCAGCGCCGCCCCATGCAGCTCGAGCAGCGCGCGGGGCGCCGTCTTGGCTGTGGGGTAGCGGGTCACCAGGGTCTGCAGGCGCAGGGTCGCCGCCTTCCACCGATCCTGCTTGCCGTAGAACGTCGCCACGTTGAGCTCGTGCTGGGCGAGCTGATTCTCGACCTCCTGGAGGGTGGCCTTCGCCTCATCCAACAGCTCGCTCTCGGGGTAGTTGCGGATGAAAGCATTGAGCTCCCGGTGCGCGGCCAGCTGGGCCGACTGATCCTTGGTGGTCGGCGACGGGAGCAGGAAGAAGTCGGAGGGCGTCTGGCGATACCAGGTGAGCGCGGCACGGTAGGCCGCGTAGTCCACGTGCTTCGAGGTCGGGTGGAGCTTGATGAAGGTCTGGTAGCGGTCCCGCGCCGACGCCCACATCTCCGAGGCGAAGTCCACGTCGGCCAGCCGCAGCTCCGCGGTGGTCGCGGCCTCCAGGTAGGGGTAGCTGACCCGGACGAAGTCGTAGTTCATGGCCGCGCCCTGGTAGTCGTTCCGCGACAGGGCCTCGTCTCCCCGGGCGAGCCGCTCCTCGGCGCGCTTGGCAGCGATCTCGGGCGAGTCGGCCTCCGCGATCGCGGCGTCCACCTTCTGGGTCGCGGTGGTGGAGCAGCCGAGGGCGAAGAGAAGCGGGAGGAACAGCAGAACGGACGCGCGGGACATAGACGCTCTTTATTCGTCTGCCCCATCCGGGTCCAGCGCTGCCAGTCGGAGCGCTTGCCGGGCCGTCTCCCCTGAAAATCCCCGGCTCTGCAGCAGGCGGAAGGCGCGCGCCCGCGTCTTCATGTCCGCGGCACCCAGGAGTCCACGGCGCTCGAGAATGGACCGGGCCGCCTCCAACGGGTCCACCTCGAGCTCCACCTCCGCCAGTGCCGTCGCCTCCTGCGCTTCGGAGAGGGAGAGGCCATGGCGGCGCAGGCGATCCACCACGGCGCGGCTGCCCAGGCGCCCCTCGCGCAGGAGGGCCCGCGCCCGATCCCGGGCAAAGCGCGCATCGTCCAGGTATCCCCAGCTCACCAGCCGCTCGATGGCAGCGTCCTGAGCGTCCTCGGGGAGTTCCTTTCTCCGGAAGGCCTGCCGCAGCTCCTGATGGGTGCGCGCCCGGATCGAGATCAGCCGCAGCGCCTGGTCGAGGGCCGCCCGATGGGGATCCTCGGGAGGCTTGGGTGGGCGGGGTTGGCGGGTGCGGCGCATCGGCTTGGAGGTTGGACGCGGGGGCTGGAGGGACGTGCGGCGGCGGGAAGGCGACCGCGCACGCGCGCCCGGTTCTGGACGCGTGGGTTTCGGCAAAGGAACACGCGGCGGCAGCCGGGCCGGGGCATGGTAACAGGACGCCATGCACCCGCTCTTCGCCCGTTTCATGCAGCTCGAGCCCAGCCGCCAGGCCCTCCTGCGGCGCGAGGCCGAGGTCGGTCCGGATGCGGAGGAGGCGCTCTGGCTCTCGGTGGCCGACGCCTTCCCCGCCGCCCGCGACGCCGTGGCCGACGCGGATCCCGAGGATCCCGACGATCCTGATCTGGTGGAGCCGCTGATCCTGCTCGCCGCCCACGCCTCCCTGCGCGCGCTCGAGAACGACCCGCGGGTCTCCGGCCCCCTCCAGGACGCCGTGGCCGCGCTCCTCGCCGAGGGTGCCACCGAGGAGCAGGCACGGACCCTGGTCGCCAGCCTCATTCTGGAGGAGGCCTTCGACGAGGATCAGCCGGCAGAGCGCTTCGACGCGGACTTCATCGCCACGTCCCTGGTCGAGGTCCCGGCGCTCGCCGCCCTCACCCCCGAGTCGGTGCAGTCACTGCGCGATGACTTCGTGGGCCGGCCGGGAGATCCCA
The DNA here is from genome assembly GCA_035304185.1 of Myxococcaceae bacterium. Classification (GTDB taxonomy): domain Bacteria; phylum Myxococcota; class Myxococcia; order Myxococcales; family Myxococcaceae; genus DATGQN01. The sequence goes on along the minus strand of DATGQN010000007.1, from coordinate 21,096 downwards.
TCCGCAAGGCCGCCTTCGACGCCCTCACCGGGGCCGCCTGGGACGAGGGCCCGCAGTTCATCCACGGCGAGCACCTCGAGGCCGCCTATGACGAGGGACGCCGCCGCCTCAACAAGGACCAGCGCCCCGGCCTCCAGAGCGCGCTGGAGGCGCTGCTCGAGCACCTGGCGAAGGCGCAGCTCCTCTCCGCGCGCAGGCATCAGAGGCTTCGCGATCGGCTGGCGACCTTCGCCTGAGCGCCGCCATCAGGAGCCGGGCGTTCGGCCCACCTCTCCGAAGCGGAGGCATCAGCGGCTGCGCGAACGCCTGAGGACCTTCGCCTGAGCGAGCCGTCAGAAGCACCTGGGGCGGCGCTCCGTCTCCGAACCCGGAGGTGGCAGAGGCTGCGTGAACGGCTGAGGACCTTCGCACGAGCGCTGCCGTCAGAAGCTCCCGTGCAGCGCCCCGCGTCTCCGACCGGAGGCAGCAGCGGCGGGGCGAACGCCTGAGGACCTTCGCCCGAGAACCCCGGCACTGAAGCGTTCGCGAAGCGCCTCCGAGCGGAGGCCTCGGAGGCTGCGCATTCGGTTGGGCTTCCGCTCCGGGTCGGCCGTCAGAAGCGCTCGATCTGGAAGTCGTCATCCCCGGGAGGCTTGGGCGCCGGCTTCGCAGCCGGCTGTGCCGGAGCCCCGGGAGGGCGGACCCCGGAGAAGCGGTTGGGCGCTGCCGCCGGCGGCGGTGCCTGGTTCTGACCGAATGAGGCCGAGCCGGGCACCGGCGCCTGCCCCGAGGGGTTCTCGAACGAGTCCCACTTGCTGTCGCTGGTCGCGCTGATCCCGCTGAAGCGCAGGGCGAAGTCGTCGGGATTGGTCGCCTGACGCTTGGCCTCCTCGTAGGCCACCACCTTCTGTCCCACCAGCTGCATGAGGGACTGATCGAAGGACTGCATGCCGTAGGAGAGGTGCCCCTCCTGGATCGCGTCGTGGAGCTCCTTGGTGCGGTCCTTGTCCTCGATGAGCTCACGCACACGGGAGGTCATGCGGAGCACCTCGACCGCAGCCACGCGGCCCTTGCCGTCCGCGCGCGCCACCAGTCGCTGGCTCACCACCGCGCGGAGCACGGCGGCCAGCTGCAGGCGCACCTGCTTCTGCTGGTGCGGGGGGAAGGCACCGATGATGCGGTTGATGGTCTCGGTCGCATCCAGGGTGTGAAGCGTGGAGAGCACCAGGTGACCGGTCTCCGCCGCGGTCAGCGCGGTCTCGATGGTCTCGTGGTCGCGCATCTCGCCCACCAGGATCACGTCCGGGTCCTGGCGCAGCGCGCTCTTGAGCGCCTGACCGAAGGAGAGCGTGTCCACGCCGATCTCGCGCTGGTTCACGATGCTGCGCTTGTCGCGGATCAGGAACTCGATGGGATCCTCGATCGTCATCACGTGGCTGGTCCGCGACGTGTTGATGTGATCGATCATCGCCGCCAGCGTGGTCGACTTGCCCGAGCCGGTGGTGCCGGTCACCAGGATCAGACCGCGGGACTCGAGCGCGATCTTCTCGAGCACCGGAGGGAGCATGAGGTCGCGGATGCTCTGGACCTTGAAGGGGATCACGCGCAGCACCGCGCCCACCGTGCCCCGCTGCTGGAAGACGTTGACGCGGAAGCGCCCGAGCCCCGGGACGCCGTAGGCCAGGTCCACCTCGTTGGACTTGGCGAACTTCTCCCGCTGCGTCTCGTTCATGATCCCGTAGACCATGCGGTGCACCTCCTCGGGCGGCATCCGCTTGCCGTCCTTGAGGGGCACCAGGGAACCGTCGACCCGGAACATCGGCGGCAGGCCCGCCTTGAGATGGATGTCCGAGGCTCCGCCCCGCAGCGCGATCTGAAGGATTTCGTTGAGTTCCATGGGGACTCCAAGCCTACAGGTTTATGGCCCGCAAAAGCAGCGGCGGGAACCCACCCTTCCCTCCGGAAGAGCGGCGTCCCCGCCGTGCGGTGCGGACCTCCCCAACATCCGGGAGGCCCATTCTGCTCCGAGCGCTTAGCGCTTGGAGAACTGGAACCGGCGACGCGCGCCCGGCTGGCCGTACTTCTTACGCTCGACCGCGCGGGCATCGCGGGTCAGGAAGCCGGCCTTCTTCAGCGCGGGGCGGAACTCGGGGTTCAGCACGCACAGGGCGCGGGAGATCCCGTGGCGGATGGCGCCGGCCTGGCCGGAGAGGCCACCACCGCGCACCAGCACGTCCACGTCCACCTTGTCGGCCTGCTCGAGGACCGTCAGGGGCTGGTTGAGGATCATCTTCGAGGTCTCACGACCGAAGTAGTTGTCCAGGGGGCGGCCGTTGACCGTGATGGTCCCGGAACCGGCGCGGACCCAGACGCGCGCCGAGGACTCCTTGCGGCGGCCGGTGGCGTAGAAACCCTTGTCGTTGTGGATAGGCATGTGAATCTCGTCCTGAAAGGTTTGAAGCGGATGCGTCAGGCCTCGACCTGGCGCTCCACCGGCTTCTGCGCCTGGTGCGGGTGCTCGGCGTCGGCGTACACGCGCAGCTTGGTCATCATCTGACGACCGAGCGCGTTGCGCGGCAGCATCCGGCGGACGGCGTTGAGGATCACGTCCTCAGGGTGCCGCGCGCGGAGCTTCTCGAGCGTGGTGATCTTCAGGGCACCCGGCTTACCGGCGTACGGATGCCGGTAGTACTTCTTCTGGGTTTCCTTGTTGCCCGTCACCTTCACCTTGGCGGCGTTGATGACGATCACATGGTCGCCGGTGTCCATGGACGGGGTGTACATCGGCTTGTGCTTGCCCTTGAGCAAGGTGGCGATCTGGCTGGCGGCGCGGCCCAACACCCGGTCGGACACGTCAATGACGTGCCACTCGCGCTGGATGTCTCCGGCCTTCGCGCTGTAGGTCCTCTGCGACATGGCTTCCTGCTCCGGCGGCTGCTGGCGACCCCCGACTGCTGCCGGTGAACCGCTTCTCGCCTCAATTCTTGGGATGGCCCGCACCGTGGTCTGATCCGACGGTTCGGGGGGGCCGGTCACTTAGGTGGAGTTGGCGCTGCTGTCAAGCGATCAGGGTTCGGCCCGGGCCTTCAGCCGATCACGGAGGCTCCCGAAGAAGCGCTGTTCCTTCTCGGTGGGGGGCCCTTTCCTCGGGGCACCCAGGTCTTCCAGCTCCACCACCGAGGCCGGCAGGTCCTCCAGGAAGCGACTGGGCGTCCGGGGGATCTCCTTGCCCCGCCGCACCCGGATCGCGGCCCGGGTCAGGATCAACTGCTCCCGGGCCCGGGTGATCCCCACGTAGGCCAGACGACGCTCCTCGGGGAGGTTCTGGGGCTCGCCCTGCATGCCCTTGTGGGGCAGCAGCTCCTCCTCCATCCCCATCAGGTAGACCACCTTCCACTCCAGGCCCTTGGAGCCGTGGAGGGTCATCAGGGTCACGCGCCGATCACCGGGGAGCTCGTCGTCATCCTCGGGGCGGGTCTCCAGGCTGAGGCGATTGAGGTAGGTCAGCAGGCTCGCCTTGTTCCCCTCGCGGCGCTCGTAGTTCGAGAGGGACACCAGCACCTGGTCGATCCCCGCCAGCTTGCGCTCGGCGACCGTGGGCGAGTTGAGCTGGGCACGCGCCGCCTCCTTGAACCCCACCTCCTCGAGGAGCTGCGAGGTGGTGTCCGCGAGCTGTCCCTTCTCGTAGGCCTCCCGGTAGCGGGTGATGAGGGAGAGGAACTCCTTCACCTTCTCGGCGGCACCGCGCGGCAGGTCCTGGCAGTTGTCGGCGTCCTCCATGGCGGCCCACAGCCCGGTGCCGATGCGGTGGGAGTGTGCGGTGAGCCGCTCCATGGTCACATCGCCGATCCCGCGGGCCGGGACGTTGACGATCCGCAGCAGGCTCACCTCATCGCGGGGATTGGCGATCACCTTGAAGTAGGCGATCACGTCCTTCACCTCGCGGCGGTCGAAGAACTCGCTGCCCCCCACCATGGCGTAGGGGATGTTGCGCTCGCGCAGCGCCTCCTCCAGCGGGCGGCTCTGGCCGTTGGTGCGGTAGAGCACCGCGATCTCGTCGGCGTGGACACCCTCGGCCAGCATCCGCTGGATGTCCCGGGCAACGAAGGCCCCCTCATCCTCCTCGCCCGGCGCGGTGACCACGCGGACCTTGCGGCCCCCGGGCGTGTCGCACCACATGCGCTTGGGCTTGCGCTCCTCGTTCTTGGAGATGACCGCGTTGGCGGCCTCCAGGATCACCGCGGTGGAGCGGTAGTTCTGCTCGAGCCGGATCTCCTTGGCGCCGGGGAAGTGGCGGTCGAAGCCGAGGATGTTCTGCACCTCGGCGCCGCGCCAGCTGTAGATGGCCTGGTCGTCGTCCCCCACCGCGCACACGTTGCGGCGCTCGCCGGCCAGGTGCTTGAGCAGCTCGAGCTGCGCGGCGTTGGTGTCCTGGAACTCGTCCACCAGGAGGTAGCGGAAGCGGCGCAGATAGCGCGCGAGCACGTCGGGGTGCTCCCGGAAGAGGCGCGAGGGCAGGACGATGAGGTCGTCGAAGTCCACCGCGCCCATGGCCTTGAGGCCCAGCTGGTAGATGGGAAAGACCGCCGAGGTGACCAGGTCATAGTCATCCCCCCTCCCCTCCTCCAGCGGCTGGGGGATGATCCCCGCGTTCTTGGCGCGGCTGATCTCCACCAGGACCTTGCGCGCGTCGAAGGCCCGGTCGTCGATGCGACGCTCGCGCATGGCCCGCCGGATGAGACCCAGCTGATCCCCCAGGTCGGCGATGGCGAACTTGCGCGGGTAGCCCAGGTGGTGGAGCTCCTCGCGCAGCACCTCGGCCCCGAAGGCGTGGAAGGTCGAGACCAGGACCTGCTGCGCCCGCTTCCCGGCCAGGTGGACCACACGCTCCTTCATCTCGGCGGCGGCCTTGTTGGTGAAGGTCACCGCGAGGATCGCCCGGGCCGGCACGCCCTTGTCGAGGAGGTGCGCGATGCGGTGGGTGATCACCCGGGTCTTGCCACTGCCGGCGCCGGCGAGGACCAGCAGCGGCCCCTCGGTGGTGATGACCGCCTCGCGCTGCGGGGGGTTGAGCTTGGAGAGGTCCATGACGGCGCCGTCTTCTTTACCTCATGACCGGCGGGGAGGACTGCGGTAGATCTGCGGGTTCCCGAGCGTGCCTGCCCAGCCTTCCCTGGGCGGTCGAACCAGGAAGGACCGAGCGACCGTGGCCAAGGATCTCCGCGCCCGCACCGCCCCCAGGCTCTCCCCTTCTCCCGAAGAAGCGCGGGAGGCGATCGCCGCCCTGGGTCGGCGGGGCTTCCTCGAGCAGCTGGCCGAGCTCACCCGCTCCTTCAGCTCCGATCCCGGCAACCCCGGCAGCTACGCCTGCACCGGCTGCACCCGCTGCACCCACTGCATGTTCTGCACGGACTGTGACGCCTGCTACCAGTGCACCCACTGCACGCGCTGCACCCTCTGCAACAACTGCACGCACTGCGTGGACTGCAAGAGCTGCAACGCCTCGGCCTACCTCATCCAGTGTGAGAACTGCGCCAACAGCGCCTACCTGGTGATGTGCCACAACCTCAGTGACTGCACCTACTGCTTCGGCTGCGTGGGCCTGTCCAAGAAGGACTTCCACATCCTCAACGTGCCCTTCGATCGGAAGCAGTACTTCGAGGTCGTCGAGAAGCTGAAGCGCGAGCTCGGGATCCGCTGAGCGCTCGGCGCGGCCGCTTCGGAGCGTGTCCCCGCCGCTGCGCGGGAGCCCGGAGAAGCTGCCCGGGTTCAGTCGAGGCCACGCGCCTCGAGCTCGTGATCGTCCTCGCCCCGCAGGTGCCCCACCTCGTGCAGGAGCGTCACCTCGATCTGTTTCTCGAGATCCTCACGCTCAGAGGCCGCCCGCTGCAGATTGCGGCGGTAGAGGGCGATGGAGCGGCAGGGTCGGTCGGTGGCCTCGGCAGGACACGCCACGCCCAGTGGCGGTCCGCGGTAGAGGCCCAGGATCATCGGTGACAGCGGCGGCTCGTCCCCGAGCAGGTCCTCCTCCGAAGGTTGCTCCTCGACCTCGATCGGGATGCCTTCCAGGTCCGCGCGCATGTCATCCGGAAGTGCGGTCAGGATCCGGTCCACGGCCGCCTGGAATGCCTCGGGGCTGACGTCCACCGGGTGGCGGAAATGGGCGGGCGCCAACGTGCGCGCACGCTCCAGGTAGGCCGCGGCCTGCTGCGAGGCTCCGGGCTGGCGCTCGAGGATGAGCCCCAGGTGGTGGTGGGCGCTCGCCGCGGCCACCGGATCCTCGAGGAGGCGGAGGAAGTCCCGGGCGGCTGCCTCGAACGCCGAGCGCTCGAAGTGGGCCAGGGCCCGCTCGTGCAGGCCTTCGGGGTGATCCGGCATGAGCCGCAACGCCTCCTCGGCGCGCTCCAGCGCCCGGTGAGGCTGACCCAGGTCGTTGTGGGCGATGGCCGAAACCAGCGCGAAGCGTGCCCGGGTGTCCGAGTCGGCCGGGGGGAGCCGCATCCCCCGCTCGGCGTAGAGGGCCGCGAGGTGATCGTTGCCCCGGGAGCCCGGCAGGAGCACGCCATAGAGGTGGGCCGCGCCAAGCAGGCCGTCGACGTGGTCCGGGTCCAGCGCGAAGAGACGCGCGTAAGCCAGCTTGGCCTCGTCGAAGCGCTCCAGCGCCGAGAGTGCCGCGCCCCGCTCCGCGTGGGCATCCGCGTCGTGCAGATCCAGCGCGACTGCCTGCGATGCGCAGGAGAGGGCCGCCAGGTAGTCACCGGCGTCGAAATGCGTCCGCGCGGCGAAGAGGGGATCCCCATCCCTGGCATCGCAGACCGGGAGCGGCGCATGTCGGCTCCCGTGCGCGGGCTCGAGGTGCGAGCGCGGAGCCGCGATGGGGGCCTGCTCGGAATCGACGCACTCCGCCGGCGGGGTCTCCGCACGCCGACAGCCCATGAGGAGGCACAGCCCCACTGCCCAGATCCCTACGCGTCGCATCGTCGTTCCCGTCATGGCCGCGGCGCGGATGCTAGCGCAGGCGTCCAAGGGGCACGGTGCGTGTTTGCCAGCACGGCGCCCGGAACCCGCTCGCCCGGAGAGCCGCCTCATCCAGCGTGCCCACGGGGAGCTCGCATTCCGGGCGGAGTCGGGGAACGGGACACCCGCCCATCTCCGATGGGCGGATGCAGCCCAGCGGTGTTCGGGCCCGACCAGGGAGCGCCACGGGCCGGGAGTTGCTCAGCAGGCGAAGAGTGCGAGCTGGGTGGCCGGCCCAAGAGGCCAGGAGGAACGCCGGGGAGCGACCGACTTCCGGCGCTTCCCGAAGGCCCGGGCCTCCGCCACGGCAGCCGCCACGGGCACTTCCTGTGGCGCTTCGGCGGGAGCGGACCTCGTGACGGGAAGCTCGGCATCCAGCGGAAGGAGGCCGACCGCCATCGCCTTCTCCGCCACCACCCGCCGCAGACGCTCGGCCTCGCCGGTGCGCAGATGCAACCGACGGAGCGCGCGGGGGCGGGCCGCCCCCGAGGACGCACGGGCCTCCAACAACTGCGCGGAGGCCGGGGTGAGACCGACCGGGCCAAGTTCGACGAACCGCGCACCGGCGTGAGCAGCCCGCGCCAGGAGTGCCTCACAGCCCTCGAGCGTGCCGGGCAGCAGCGGCGCGAGCCGCAATCCCACCACCACGCCCGTATGTGCCAGGGCCTGCATGGCCATCATCCGCCGCAGCGCTGACGGGGCCCCCGGCTCCAACCAGGCGTTCACCCGCTCATCGAGGGAGGCCACGGTGAAGGCGACGGTGGCGCGGCCCTTCTCGGAGAGCCGACGGAGCAGGTCAGCGTCGCGGGCGACGAGTGAGGTCCGGGTATGGACCTGGAGGTCCACCTGCGCATGCGCGACCAGCAGCTCGAGCACGGTCCGCGTCAGCCGGTGGCGCTCCTCCTGCGATCCCCAGGGCTCCCCCTCGAGGCCCAGGACGACCCGACGGACCCCGGCGCCGGGCTCGGCCAGGAGGGCTCGGAGCGAGGCGACGACCGCCGGCTGGGGGCGACCCTGCGCGTCGTAGGGAGCCAGGGACCACAGTGCGGATCCGCTTCCCACATCGAGGCGCCGAAGGCCGGACGACAGCGGTGCGGCATCAGCGGTGAAGGTCTGGGGACGGGGATGGGTCGTGGTCATGGTCGGTCTCCTCGATGCGCGGTCGCAGTGCCGTCCGCGTGAGGACCACCATGCCAGAGGGGTCTGACATTCCTTTTCCGGGGTCGGTGAGGCTTCGCTCGCCGCCGGGCTCAGGATCCGTCCGGAGCCTTCACGCCGAAAACATCCTCCAGTCGCTCGGCGGTGACCACACGGTGGGCCCAGCGTTGCACCTCGTCGAGGTCCTCCTCACGTAGGCGTTGGGACACGTCCGGCGACAGAGGGCCGAAGCGGATCTCGAGCTGTTGCCCCACGAGTTCACGAAGCGCCTGGTCGCGTCCCTCCTGAAGCCCCGCCTCGCGGCCCTCGCGCAGAATCCTCTGGTTGATGGGACTCCTCCACGTGTATCCGGCCTCAGACATCCACTCCTCCCATCGAGCCAGGGACTCGGGCGGCATCGTCGCCTCCATCAGGTCCAAACATAGTCGCACCTGTGGCTGGGGCAGCACCTGCATGGCCTCTGCCGCGGTGGCTGCCACCTCGACCGCCAAGTCGGGTTCGGCATCCCCGTACAACATGGCGACGAGGACCGCCCGGAGGGGCGAGCGCTTGGCCTTCTCCACATCCCGCACAGGCGTCAGGGTCGCGGGAGAAATGACCAACGGACGGAAGCTCCCTCCGGTTGGCGTCAGGATCGGCTTGGCAGCCCAGCGCCCCACCCTCGCATCCGGCGCGACCACCACCACCACGGCGGGGCAGTGGTGCTGTTTCCGCGCTGCCCACTCATAGAGGGGCCAGGAGAGGCGCTTCCGGGGATCCCTTCCGCGCTGGACCTCGAGGACCACGACCCACCTCGACGCCCCATGAGAGACCCGCCACACCGCGTCCGGGCGGAGTTCCGCGCTGCGCTGGGTGAGCCCTTCGGTTCCCTGCAAGACCTCCGCGCGCCCGTCGACCGGGAGACCGCCCAGCTCACCGAGAAGCTCGGCAAGCAGCGCGGGTCCCACCCGGAACAGCTCGAGGAAAGCCTCGTGGGCGTCGGTCGGCATCGTGCGCCGAGGTTCACCGATCCCTCTGACATCGCGGACCCGCGCTCCCGGTGTCTGGGAGCGCAACGGCCCACGGGATGTCGTGAGTCAGACCTCACCCGTGTCCACGGGTCGGCTGGAACCTACGGCCGCCCGGGAAGGCTTTAGCGACCCGGCTCAGCCCGCGCTGACGGAGCGCTCGTTGAGCTCGGGGATGGCGTCGCCAGCCGATGCGCTCAGGGACTCCTTCGCTCCGGTCGCGGTGCGCCGACGGCGGAAGAAACGACGCCAGGAGAGGGCGAGTCCCGTCCACACCAGCACCACCGCGCCCAGCGAGGCCAGGCCGGCCAGGATCTGTCCGAACAGGCCGAGCGCCTCTCCGGTGTGGAGGAAGCGCAGCCAGGAGCGCAACCGACGTCCGGCGCTGGCATCCGAGGGCGCCGTCGCCTGCAACACCGCACCCGTGAAGGGATCGAGCTGGAGCTGATGGTTCGCGTTCACCGGCGTCTCCCCCGCCGCACGGAGCGTCACCGCGACCGGCCGTGGCGTCGTCGCGCCCCCGTCCGGGCCTCCCTTTCCGGAGCCCCCTCGGCCACCGCGCTTTCCGCGCTCGCCTCCGGGTGCCGGAGGAAGCGAAATGGAGAGGCGCTCCCACTCGCGACCACTCTTCGCCGCGTGCTCGACCAGCGTCGCCAGAGGCAGGGCCGTCGCTCCCTGTGCGGGAGCCGGCACCTCCACCTTCGGCCCTCCTCCACCGCGCGGACCTCGCGCCGGGGGCTCCTCTCCCACCACGCGGTAGACCAGATTGGAGGCCCACCCGTAGGAGATGACCACGCCCGAAGCGATCACCACCACCAGCACCAGCGACGTCCACAGCCCGATGGCGTTGTGCCAGTTGAAGTCCCGCGCCTTGCCCTTGAGGCCGCCGCGGAACCACGCCACGGAACGCAGCGCCTGCTTCGTCCAGCGCCGCGGGAACCACAGCACGATGCCGGAGACCGCGAGCCACAGGAACGCCAGGTTCGAAGCGCCGGTGAGGGCCTTGCCGATCGTGCGTCCCCCGCCTTCGAGCGCGAGCCACCGGTGGAGGCCCACCAGCCAGCGGAGGGTCTTGTGCCCACCCGTGGCGTTGGCCTCCCACGTCTCAGCGGTCACCGGATGGACCCACACCCCGCCGCGGCGCCCTGCCTGGAGCAGCACCGCCGCATCCTCCTCGGGGAAGACCGAGAGGGAGTTGAACGCGAGGTCGGGATGCTGCTTCCGGGCCGCCTCCACCAGGGCCTCGAGCGGCAGGCGCTCGGCGGGCGTCGGCGCGGCATCGAGCCTGCGCTCACCGCGGGAGAGGGAGTCCTCCATCTGCGGCTGGAAGGTGAGCGCCACGCCGGTGATCGACATGATGGCGATGACCAGCGAGGCCGCGATGCCGGCGACCAGGTGGGTCCAGAAGAAGAGCTGTCGAAGAAGTCCGGGGCGCATGAGGAAGCCGTCGCAGGGCGCAGGTGGAAAGAGCAGGCCCGTTTCAGCCCCCCAGCGGGGGCCGGCAGGACCTGAGGACGAGGGACGCGCGAGAATGGCGCCTCAGCCGGTGCCGGAGCGATCCGGGCCCGGCGGAAGGGCTCAACGCAGCGAGAACTGGAAGGGGATGTCGACCATCACCCGGACCTTGCGGCCCGAGGCGGTCGACCCGGGGGAGAAGCGCCATCGGCGCGCCGCGTCCATGGCCGCCGCATCGAGCTCGGGGACCGACTTCAGGATGCGCACCGAGTCCGGCTCGACCCGACCATCGGTGTCGATGACCAGGCGGACGACGACCCGACCGGTGATGCCGTTCCGGCGCGCCCAGCGGGGATAGTCGGCCTCGACCTGGCGGAGCACGCGGGGCGGGTGGGCCAGGTTCGCAGCCGGCACCGGGGCATCCCCCAGCAGGCCCACACCGGTGCCCCCCACCACGCCGCCTTCACCGGAGGCGCTCCCACCGGTGCCCAAACCCGAGATCGAGGCGCCAGCCAGTCCGTCCAGGCTGCCCACCAGCGCGCCGGTGTGGGCCGCAATCTCGGTCGGAACCGACAGCTCCACCTGGGGCTCGGGCTCCTCCACGACAACCGGCTCGTCGGGAACCCGGACCGGGGCGACGAGCTCGGCCCTGGGCTGCGGAACGGGACGGGGACGGGGCGCAACCGCCTGCACCGCGGGGGCTGCGGCGGCCACGGCGACCAGGGCCGGCGGCGCAGCAGCAGGGCCCGGCGAGAACTGCACGAACACCAGCTCGGGCTCCTCGGGCTTTTCGACCACCGGCGCACCCGCCGGCATGGCCACGGCGACACCCAGCAGCAGCGCGTGCACCACCAGCGCCACCAGCGCCGCCCGCTTCCAGGCCCCTTCACCGGGGCCCGTCCGGCCGGAGACCGCCGCGAACAGAGCCGGCACCTCCCGGGCGGATCCGACGGGCCGGTCGGCCTCGTTCGCCACGTCCGGCGCCCGCTTGGAAACACTCGTCGGAGCAGGCACCTCGTGTCGCACGAGGACGTCCAGGGGAAGGCTTCCGTGCGGGAGCGTCGCGGTCTCTGATCGCATCAAGGCTCGGCCCATTGGCGCAGGAGGTTGTGGTAGACGCCGGTCAGCATCGGGAGCGCGGGGCTGTCCGGCACTTCAGAGGTGAGCTGGATGCAGGCCGCATCCAGGTCGAAGAGCAGCGCCCGACGCGCGTCGTCGCGGATCAGGCTCTGGATCCAGAAGAAGCTCGAAATCCGCGCGCCCCGGGTCACCTTGCGCACGTGGTGCAGGCTGCTGGCCGGGTACACGATGAGGTCGCCCGCGGGCAGCTTCACCGCGTGCTCGCCGTAGGTGTCCTCGACCACCAGCTCGCCACCTTCATAGTCGGCGGGATCGGTGAGGAAGAGCGTGGCCGACACGTCGGTCCGCAGCCGGTGCGGCGTTCCGGGGATGCCCCTCAGCGCGTTGTCCACGTGCGAGCCGAAGTGCATCCCCTCCCCGTAGCGGTTGAAGAGGGGGGGGAACACCTCGCGGGGCAGCACCGCCGACATGAAGAGCGCGTTCTGCTGCAGCGCCCCCACGATCATCTGCCCCAGCTCGCGGGCCTCGGCCGACTCGTGGGGAAGCTGCTCGTTGGCCTTCACCCGCGCCGACTGGTGCCCTGCCGTGATCCGACCATCCGCCCACGTCGCGCGCGCGAGCAGTCCCCGCGCCTGCGCGAGCTGCGCCTCCGAGAGGACCTGGGGGATGTGAAGCATCATGGCTTCGGCTCTTGGACACCGTCAGCTGCGCTGACGACAGAACTGAGAATCATTCTCAAAATCGGACCGGATCAGGGAGTACCACAGCCTCGAATCGACCGGCAAGGGGTGGGCACGGCGAAGCCCGGTGGCGTCTCCCTCCGGATCCACCTGCGGCGTGGTGAACCCTTTTCTCCGGCCTGAGCGCCGGATGAAGGGGGCGTCCCGTCAGGTGCCGGAAGCTGCCGGCCTGCGTCACCCGGTCCATCGCCGGTGGGTCGTCCCCGGGCCTCAAAAGGCGCCGGAGCCCCCCGCTCCGGCACACACGGGCCGCCTCCCAAACGAGGCGACCCGCGGACACTGACCGCCCGCCCATCTTCCCGGACGGGCGCGGCGCGCGGCTCAGAAGTTGAAGCGCGCGGTGAGCATGGCCGAGAGGGCCTCGCCCGGGACCGCGTGACCGCCGTAACCCGCGCCGTAATAGAGCGTGTTGGTGAGGTTGTTCACGTTGAGCTGCAGGTCGAAGGCCTGGAAGGCGTAGGCGGCGTAAAAGTCGAGCCGGACAAACCCCGGGATTCTGCTCGCCACCGCGTTCTCATCCGCCGGGTTGTTGACCTGAATCTCGCTGCGCGCGGTGGCGCCCAGGCCCAGCGACAGACGGTCGATGGGCTCGACGGTGGTCCACAGGCTGGCGCTGTGGGCGGGCGTCTGGGGAACCGGCTGCCCCTCGATGAAGTCGTTGGTGTGGTTGACGATCTCGGAGTCGAGGAAGGTGTAGTTGGCGAAGACCTTCCACTGGCGGAGGATCTGACCACTCGCGTTGACGTTGATGCCTTGCACCCGCTGCTCGCCCTCGAGCACGTCCGACGGCTGGCTGGGATCCGGGTTGGGAAGCCGTCCGTTGAGCTTCTCGGTGCGGAAGAGCGCCACCGCCACGCCGAGCCGCTTCTCCAGAAGGTCGGCCTTGGCGCCCAGCTCCAGGTTGGTGTTGCGCTCGGGGTCGAGGGTGATGGTGCCATCGGAGAGCGACCCCAGCTCGGCGGAGGGGTTACTCGAGGTGCCGTACATCGCGTAGATGCTGGTCCCCGGCACCGGGTGGGCGACCGCGCCGACGCGCCAGTTGAACATCCGGTCGGTCTTCTGCCAGGCCTGGGATGACGCGTCGCTCTCGGCGCCGTAGCGGGTGTAGCGCGTCTGGAACCAGTCGAAGCGGGCGGACCCCAGCAGCTCGAAGAAGCGGGTGATCTTGATCTGATCGGCGATGTAGGCGCCGCCGGTGGTCTGCCGGGTGGTCGAGGCGTTCGCGAACTGCGAGGTGTAGTCCGCCACCGACGGGTTCAGGTTGGGGTCGTACAGATCGACCACCGGGTTGCTGCCGCCCGCATCGCGCAGGTTGTAGCGGAACTGCTCGCGGTGCTCGTAGGAGCCCTCGAGACCGACGTTGAGGCCGTGTTCCAGGATGCCGGTGGTGAAGACGTAGCGCAGGTCCAGCTGGTCGAAGACGTAGTCGTTGTCGGTGGTGGTCTCGAAGCGCTGCCGGCCCACGGTGGTCGGCGCGTCGTCGACGACGGTGACGCCGCGGGGCGCGGTGGGACGGGCGAAGCGCGCGACCCGCGCCAGGCGCAGGGTGTTGGTCAGGCGCCGATCCTGACCGAGCTCGTGCAGCAGGCGCGCGGTCGAGATGTGGGCGTCGACCTGCTCGGTGTCCTGACCGCGGATGCCGTAGAACGCGTTCCGGGGGACGTCGGCGCTGACGGCGACCGGCTGCCCCTCGAACCAGGGCTGGCCGTAGTCGGGGACGCCGTCCTCGCGCTGGTAGAGGTGGTCGAACTCGAGGCGGGTGCGATCCGTGAGCTTGATGGCCAGCGAGGGGGCGACCCCCAGACGGTCCTGACGGGTGACGTCACGGCCCGGCACCGAGGCCAGCTGCCCGGCCACGTTGGCGCGCACCTGCACGCGGTCGTTCACCACGTGGTTCACGTCGACCTCGGCACGGCCCGAGGGCGCGGTGCCGGCCGAGAGGACCACCGAGGCGAAGTCGGTCGCCTTGGGCGTCTTGGTCACCAGGTTGATGGCGCCACCGGTCGCGCCGCGGCCGAAGAGCACCGAGGAGGGACCGAAGAAGACCTCCACCGCCTCCACGTTGAAGGTGTCGCGGGTGTACCAGCCGTTGTCGCGCCCGCCGTCGCGGAACATGTCGTTCTGCGCCGAGAAGCCGCGGATGAGGAAGGAGTCACCCTGGCGCCCACCCTCACCGGCGTTGGAGGTGATGCCCGAGACGTTGCGCAGGGCGTCCTGCAGGGTCACCGCGCGCTGCTCCTTGAGCAGGGTCTCCGGGACCACCACCACGGTCTGCGGGGTGTCGACGAGCTCGGTGGAGAGCCGCGCCATGCCGACCTCATCCACCTTGTAGTCGCCCTCGGCGCTCACGTGCACCGTGGGCAGCGCGTACCCCTCGAGGTTCTCCTCGCCCTCGTTGGCGGCGGTCTCGGACGGAGTCGGGGCCGGACGCTGGGTCGCCGCGGCGGGCGTGGACCGCGACGAGGCAGCAGCGGCGGCAGCGCGACGGCCGGCCTCACTCTGGCGCGGATCGTTGTCGGCGGTGTGCTGGGCGGCTTCGGCCGCGGTCGCCGGTTCGGCGTCCTGGGCGAGGGCAGGCGTCGCGGCCAGGACGGTGGCAACCCCCATCGCCGCAGGGGAACGCAGGCGCGCGCGGAGGCCCCCTCCTCCTGCGGTGGACTGGATGCCGGACGACGGGCGCTTCGGGGTCTGGGTTCTGAGGATCATGTCGGGTCGCAGTGGTGGGCGGACGCCGCCGATGACGCCCGCGATGGAATTGAGAACCATTCTCAATATCGAACGATCGGACGGGTACCACCGAGCCCGGTGAGGAAGCAAGGGGGCTGCGCACCGGGGGGGTGTTTTTCCGAGAAGACGTGGAGGCCCCTCCGACGGCACCGCAGCACGATCTGGCGCAGCTGACGGCGCAGCGATGCGCGGCACGCAGTCGCCGACCGACCGCCCGGAGCACCCACCTGAACCGGCACGGTGCCCTCGCCTCGTGTCATCGCCTCGGAGGTCGGGCGCGGACCGCCCGGTCGCAGGCACAAGCCCCGGGGGCGGGCGCCAGCGGTGCGTAGAGGTCCGGACCGACGACCGCGGCTCCCGCCTGGCGTGCTGCCGTGCGCCCCTCTTCGCAGAACGTCCGGGGCCGCAGTCCGCGCGAGATCGCGCTGCGCGGCGGCCCCGGCCAGGAGGCAACAGCGGGGCCGAGGGCGCAAGGGGTGTCGCAAAGCGATGCCCCCCTTTCGGGTTGGCACCGTCTCCCGCCGGCTCTCAGCGTCCCCGGAGTTCAGCCCGCAGGCGCACGGCCTTCTGCTGCAGCGTCCGCAGGATGTCCGGCCCCAACCGCAGGAACTGCTTCTCGGCGGTGGTCAGCGACTCGAGCTCCGGATCCGCGTACGCCCACACGCCGCCCTCGGACACCAACTCGGTCTCGGCTTCGGGAAGGGGCAGCGCGATGGCGCGGGCGAGGACCCGGTCGAGCGCGGCCTCGAAGCGGGCACCGGGGGGCGCGCCCTCACGGTAGAACTGCTGCAGCAGGGGCTGCACCTCCCGGTACGCCCGCGCAGCCTCCGCCACCGGCATCGCCTTGATGACCCGCCCCAGGGCGTCGTAGCGGCTCCAGGTCTCCGGATCGATCAGGGTGCGCCCGTCTTCGAGCTCCCGGACCAGGTAGGGCGTCTGCGGCGCAAGGAAGGGCAGCGCCGAACGCGCGCTCTCCCCGGCATCGAGCGATGCCACCGCCCCCACAAAGCGCCTCAGCAGGTCCTTCTCCGCCAGCCACGTTTCCCACTCGGGCTCGTCGGTCAGATCCTCGAGCGAGGTGCGGGCACGCGTATCCGCCTCCTCGGTGCTCACCGGCTCCGGCTCGGGCTCCACCTCTGCGACCGGCTCCTGCCGGGCCACAGGCGCCGCCTCCAGGGGCTCCGCAGGCGCGCGCCGGCTCAGGTAGAGGAAGATGCCCAGCGCCGCCACGACCGACACCAGCGCCAGGACCACCAGCGCCACCACCCGGCCCCCTCTCCGCGGAGGCTCAGGCGGCACGTAGGTGCCGTGGTCGGGAGGGAGGTGGGGCGAGGGATCGGAAGTCACGGGCAGGTCTCCTCTGGTTGGCGCTGCGCTATGTCCAGGATCGGTGCACCTTCGCACGGCCGTTCAAGGGCGCGCGCCCTCGAACCATCGCCGTTGTCAGCCAACCTCTCCTCTCGCCGACCATTCCCGCGGCCTCCGTCCGGCCGCCGCCATCGCCAGATCCCCCCATGTCCGATCCCATTCCCGAGCTGATCCTCGCCTCGACCTCTCCCGCCCGCCGCGCGCTGATGGAGGGGCTGGGCCTCCCCTACCGGGCCGTCGCCCCGCAGGTCGATGAAGACCTGTCCGCGGGCACGTCCCCCCGCGACGCCGTGGCACAGCTCGCGGAGCGGAAAGCACGGGCGGTCTTCGAGCGCTTCCCGAACGCCTTCGTCATCGGCTCGGATCAGCTGGTGGAGGTGGACGGCGAGGCCCTGGGCAAGCCGGTCGATCGTGCACAGGCTCGGCGACAGTTGGGGCGCATCCTGGATCGCGATCACCACATCGTCACCGGCCTCTGCCTCCTCGGCCCCGGTGTCCGACAGGTCCATGTGGAGACCACGCGCCTGCGCTTCCACCCCCTGGGCGACGACGAGCTCGAGCGCTACCTCGACCTCGGCGAGTGGGAGGGATGCGCCGGCAGCTACCGTATCGAGAGCGCCGGGATGGGGTTGTTGGCGGAGCTCGAAGGGGATCTCACCAACGTGCGAGGGATGCCGATGATCGTCCTGGTGCGCCTGCTCCGGGAGGCCGGCATCCCCTTCTTCCATCCGCGCGGGGGATGAAACGGGGCTCGTGGACACCCCGAAGCCGGCGGCCACCCCTTCACCGATCATCCCGACCGGAGCGGACCTCCGCAGCATCCGGCGGCTGGAGGCCCTCTGCCTGCTCAGGCGGGAACGTCACCCGCGGACTGCAGCTCGGTGCGGAGCGTGGCCGCGATCTCGCGGGCCCTCTCCACCTCGTCGGGGGGGAAGGAGACCGCGGCGACCACCGGATGCCCACCGCCGCCATGGGGCTCGGCCAGCTGCGAGAGGTCGTGCTTGCGCAGCTCGGGGCGCCAGGGGTTGCTGCCCAGGCTGATCTTCGCCCGCCGTTCGCTGCCGCCCACCCACAGGGTGTAGCGGGCGTCGGGGAAGAGCAGATAGGCGATGAACTTGTTGATGCTGTCCAGGCCCTCGTCCGCGAGGTCGAAGCTCACCACCCCCTTCTCCAGCCGGGCCTTGCTGCGCACCAGCTCGATGTGGCCCCGGTGGCGCTCGAGGAGGGGCGTGAGGGGCTCCTGCACCCACGGCTCGGCGACCACCTCGGCGAGGGGGCGGTGCATGAGCGCGCGGATGACCCGCGGGATGAAGGCCGGATCGCGATTGGCCTCCAGCACCGTCATGAGCTGAAGGGCCGGCTCCTCGAGTTCCACCGCCTGCTTCGGCGAGGTGAACTGGGCGCCATCGATGAGCTCGGCCCAGCCGATGAGCTCGTCGAGGTCGGGCGCGCGCCAGTCGAAGCGCTCGGCGAGGATGTCGGCCATGTAGGCGGTGCAGCTCTTGCGGGTCGCGTCGTGGAACTTGCGCCCCGAGGTGTCGGCGCGGAAATGGGCCTCATCCCCCGGCTGCTGGAAAGCGGAGACGTGGTGGTCGAACCACCAGGTGAGCCGCGGATCCTGGGAGTAGCGGAAGTCCACGATGACGTTCTCGCCGTCGCCGAAGACGCCGGAATCGATGGGGGCCCCTCCGGCCTTGTGGCTGAGGCCCTCGTACGCGAGGGTCGCCCCGGGTCGCATGCGCTCCTCGTAGAAGCGGGAGAAGACGGCGGCGGAGCACGCTCCGTCGAAGCAGTTGTCGTGGAAGAGGACCTTGAGGCGCATGGCCTCCCTTTAGCCCTCTTTGAGGTCTGCCGGAACCTCGAGGACCTGTGACAGGGGGCCCTCCAGCGAGCGACGGGTGACCTCCGTGCCCCGCGCGATGAGGGCGGTGTCCCAGCTCCCGGGCGCGAAGAGCCCGTGCGAGACCACGCCGGGGATCCCCTCCAGCCAGCGCTGGGTGCTCAAGGGATCCTCCAGGCTCAGCGCCACGTCCGCGAGCACGCCTCCGTCCGGGGTGGGTGGCGCATCCCGCAGGCGCACGTCCCCCAGGAGACGCAGGGTCGAGGAGAGGCCGAAGCGGTGCAGCTCCACCGGCACCCGCCCGGGCAGCCGGCGGACCACCTTGTCCGAGGAGAGCAGCAGCACCCGGGTCTGCGCCGCCGCCGCCACGATCGCCTCGCGGGTCTGCGCGCCGCCTCTTCCCTTGAGGACCCACCCGTCCTCGGCCAGCGCGTCGGCTCCATCAATCGCCAGGTCCAGGATGTCGGCGGTCTCCCCGTCGTCAAAACCGCAGACGGTCAGCCCCACCTCGATCGCGCGGACCCCCACCTCGGGCGAGCTCGCCACGAACCGGGCCCGTGGTCGGAGCGCGCCCAGCCAGTCCACGAGGGCCAGCACCGTGGAGCCACTCCCCAGGCCCACCAGCATCCCGTCGCCGACCAGCCGGGCACCGACCTCGGCCACCCGGCGCTTCTCGACCTCATTCGACATTTGCACGGCCCCGACCTCTGCCAGAGCCGTGCCGCAGCCCGGCGCCGGCTCGGGTCCGAGCACACCGTTCGTCCACTGTGCAGGGCTCGGAGTCGGGCACCCGATTTCAGGCGGATGGAGGTCGACCCTGCACCTTTTTCCGGCTCGCCGGCGGCGCACAGCAGGCGGCCAGGGGGGCGCCTTGTGGCACGCCACATGCTCCCGGGTCCTCCGGTCATCACGTTCCACCCTCCCCCACGCCGCAGGAGTCACCCACGCCATGCGCACGAACACCGCCCGCGAGCTGAACCCCCAGGCCGCCCCCCTTCGCCGTCAGGGTCGCCGTCCCCTGCCCCGGATCCGCCGCCGCGCGGCCCAGGCCCCCTCCCAGGTCTCGCTGGGAGACCTCATCGCCGCCGCCTTCGAGGTGGTGGGCGACGATCCCCGCGCGGTCGCCCGGCTCCTCAACAGCGCCGAGTTCCGTCAGATGACCGCCGGTCGCCTCGAGGTCATCTGATCGTCCCCGGGAACCTCCTCCAATCCACAGGGTCCGCCCGGCGCCTTGCAGCTCGCGCAGGGGTGCCATGGAACGCGGTCAGAGGTCTCCCCGGAGGACTGGCGGCAAGCCCGCGGTGTCTTCAGTCGACCCCGGCGTAGAAGACGGTCGGCGCCTCGCCCCCGGCGAGCACCACCTTGAGCTGCTCGGCAGGCGATGTCCCGGTCTCGGCCCCCTCGCCCGGTGCACGCACCACGAAGGTCCCGACCCGCGTCTCGACGCGCTCGAACCTGGGCGCCCCCGCCGTCGGGATCCCCCCGGCCGTGGAGTGGGCGCATCCGGCGGACGCGAGCAGCAACAGAGCGATGAGTCGAAGCATCATGACGACCTCGGGCAGGTTCAGGCCCCGTGGGTGAGGCCCCGGCAAGCGGGGAAACGCTCCCTGTTGGTGAGCACCCGGGTCGGATACCCGCGATCCCGCAGCCGGAGCAAGCTCCGCCCTCTGACTCCGCTCTCTGAAGTGTCCTGACCGCCTACACCTTCATGGGAAGCATGGGGGCCCTGCGAGGGAAGCGGTCTGGCCTCTTCTGTCCGCCCCCGCGGTCCGCCCCCTCGTGGGGCTGGCGGAGGGCAGCGCGGTTTCTCATCATCCGGGCCCACCTTCCGACCGGTGAACCCGCTGCGATGATCGATACCCACTGCCACCTCGATGACGTCCGGCTCGATGCCGATCGACAGGAGGTGCTCGAGCGGGCCTGGAGCGCGGGGGTCACCGGCATCGTCGTGCCGGGCGTCGCGCCGGAGGGATGGGAGGCGCTGCGGACCCTTCCGGAGCGGGATCCCCGGATCCAGGTGGCGCTGGGCATCCATCCGCAGGCCCTGGCGACGCTCCCGGAAGCCGATGATGACCGGCACCTCGAACAGCTCGAGCACCTCCTGTCCCTGGGCGGGGCCGTCGCGGTCGGCGAGTGCGGGCTGGATGGCCCCACCGCACAGACCGTTCCATTGGAGCGGCAGGTGAAGATCCTCCGCCGCCACTTCGAGCTCGCGCGACGCCATGACCTGCCGGTCCTGGTCCACTGCCTGCGGGTGCAACCGGCGCTGAGGCAGTTTCTCACCGAGACGCCGCTCCCCCAGGCCGGCGTCCTCCTGCACAGCTACAGCGGCGGGCCCGAGCTGGTGGAGGTCTATACCCGGCTCGGCTGCCACTTCTCCTTCGCCGGTCCCCTCACCTTCCCCGGCAGCAACAAGCCCGCCCGCGCGGCGCAGCGCGTTCCCCTGGATCGCCTGCACGTGGAGACCGATGCGCCCGATCAATCGCCGCATCCGCATCGCGGTCAGCGCAACGAACCCGGACATCTGCCGCTGGTGCTGGACGCGCTGGCCGAGCTGCGGGGGGAATCGCGCGAGGAGCTGATCGCGCGCACCACCGGGAACGCCCGCCGCCTCTTCCGCCACGGATTCGGCACGGGCGAGGTCTGAGGGCCAGGCGCACCGGCGGCATTCCCCGGAAGCGCGCGCTTCATCGTTGAGGTCCCCGCGCCGCGCTCCTACGGTGCG
>DATGQN010000006.1:0-4993 GCA_035304185.1 Myxococcaceae bacterium | reverse complement strand
CGCATCATGCCGGGCCTCTCCCCCGCGAAGGCGGCCGAGTACCTGCCCCACCTGAACGCGGCGATGAAGGAGGCGAACATCACCACGCCCCAGCGCCAGGCCGCGTTCCTCGCGCAGCTCTCCCACGAGAGCGGCGGGCTCAAGTACATGGAGGAGATCGCCTCGGGTGCCGCCTACGAGGGCCGCCGCGATCTCGGCAACACCCAGCCCGGTGACGGCACCCGCTACAAGGGCCGCGGCCCCATCCAGCTCACCGGTCGTGCGAACTACCGCGCCGCGGGTCAGGCCCTGGGGATCGACCTCGAGGGCAACCCCGGTCTGGCCACCCGCCCGGACGTCGCCTTCCGGATCGCCACCTGGTACTGGAGCAGCCGCAACCTCAACCAGTACGCGGATCGCGGCGACTTCAGCTCCATCACCTACCGGATCAACGGCGGCTACAACGGGGCGGCGGATCGCAACCGCCTCCACAACATCGCCCGCTCCGTCCTGGCCTGATCCCTCCCTGCGCCTCCCGGCGTCGCGACGTCGGGACGATGCGCTTCAGCGCCCCGCCCACCCCGGCCCAGAAGGCCCGTGGACGGGGCGTTGTCGTGTCCGGCGGCGGAAAGCGCGGGGAGGGGTCGTTGCGCCAGGTGACACCCCCCGGGGTGCCGGCGGGCGGCCGGGGCGCGACGCATGGTATCGGCAGCCATGCCCACGCCCGAGACCCGCGCCCACCTCCTCATCAGCTGCCCCGATCGCACCGGGGTGGTCGCCGCGGTCACCCAGCTGCTCTGGGCCCTGGGCGCCAACATCGTCGACTCGCAGCAGCACACCGAGGCCGAGGATGCGCGCTTCTTCATGCGCCTGGCCTTCGATCTCGAAGGGCTCGCCGACGGGATGGACGCGCTGCGACAGGCCTTCGAGCCGGTCGCCCAGCGTTTCGAGATGCGCTGGCAGCTGACCCAGGCCGCCCGTCCCAAGCGCATGGTGCTCTTCGTCTCCAAGCAGGATCACTGCGCCACCGAGCTGCTCTGGTTGTGGAAGCGCGGGGAGCTGCAGGCGGAGCTCCCCTTCGTCATCGGCAATCACCCCGAGGCCGCGGATTGGACCCGGCCCTACGGCATCGACTTCCACCACGTCCCCATCACCCCGGACACCAAGCCGGCGGCCGAGGCGCGCCACCTGGAGCTGCTCCAGGGCAAGGTCGATCTGGTGGTGCTCGCCCGCTACATGCAGATCGTCTCGGCGGACTTCCTGGAAGCGCTGGCGGTGCCGGTCATCAACATCCACCACAGCTTCCTGCCGGCCTTCATCGGGGCGAACCCTTACGCCCAGGCGCGACGACGTGGCGTGAAGCTCATCGGCGCCACCGCCCACTACGTCACCCCCGAACTCGACGCCGGTCCCATCATCGAGCAGGACGTGCACCGGGTCGGGCACCGCCACGAGGTCGAGGATCTGGTGCGGCTCGGCCGGCAGGTGGAGCGCACGGTGCTCGCCCGCGCGGTGGTCTCCCATCTCGAGGATCGGGTGCTGGTCCACGGCAACCGCACCGTGGTCTTCGACTGAAGCACCGCAGGCCCGGCGCCCGGTGGGGTCCGGCGCCCCTCTCCGCCTGCCTCAGAAGAAGAGCTGGAGCTGCAGGTGGGCCTGATGACGCGTCACTGCGGCGCCGGCCACCGCCGGGTTGAGCAGGTAGCTCGCCTGCAGCTTGAGATCCTGGTCCATCAGGTACCAGCCGATGCCGGCGCCGATCTCGGTGAGGTCCTCGAGCCCGGTCGCCCGATCCCGGAAGCCGCGGATCTGGCCGTAGCGCGCCACCACCTCCCACTCCGGGACGAAGACGTAGCCCACCTGCCCGTAGACCCCCCACCCGGTATCGGTCGGGATGGCCAGCAGGGAGTCCTCCCGGAGCGGCTCGTCGGTGCTGCGCAGGTGCAGCGCGCCGCTGACCGAGAGGCCCTTCCACTTGAAGAGACCGTCCAGCAGCAGGTGCGTGAAGTCGGCGTGGCCTCCGAAGAAGCGATCCCCGTGGCTGCCCTGCGCGCGCACCGCGTTCCAGTTGCGGGCGACGCCGGCATAGATCCCCAGGCGGGGCGCATCGGAGCGGGAGAGGTCCGCCTCGCTGAGGTCATCGAACCCACCGAACGGCCGGTAACCCACGCGGGCGGAGAGCAGCAGGCCCTGTCCGGTCGCGGTGGGGTTGCGTCCCTCCCCGCCGTGGAGGCCCAGCGCGTAGACCAGCCTTCCATCCAGGCCGAGGAGGTCTTCGGAGAACAGCTGCACGCCCACGTCGCGATCGAGGGTGAACTCCGAGGTCACCGCGGAGCGGTCGGTGAACTGCAGCGCCGAGGAGGAGTTGAGGCGCTGCCGGTCGTACATGACCTTGCCCTGCCCGGCGCGCACCTGGAGGTCCCGGAATCGGGTCCAGGTGACCTGCGCATCCCGCAGGACGTTGGGGTTGTCGCTCTCCATGTCGAACGGCGACATCCCGAGCTGCAGCTTGTACTCGAAGTCCTGGAGGAAGGTGCCGTCGACCTGCAGGCGCCCCCGCCGGACGAAGAACCCCTGGGAGATGGGTCCCAGGCCTCCAGCCCCGCTGTTGCCGCTCGCCACGTAGCGCAGCTGCAGCCGGCCGCGGACGGTGAGGGAGAACTGTCCATCGCCGGTGTCGAAGGTGACGCCTTCGCCGAAGCGCGCGCGGACCGAGGCGGGGGCGGCCTCCTCGGCCTCCTGAGCCAAGGCGGGGCCGGTCATGACGAGGGTCGCGAGGAACAGGAACAGGGCCCGGTGACGACGGGCAGCGGGGTGATGAAGACGAAGGGCCGGCATGGCCGCGGGA
This sequence comes from Myxococcaceae bacterium, assembly GCA_035304185.1. Classification (GTDB taxonomy): domain Bacteria; phylum Myxococcota; class Myxococcia; order Myxococcales; family Myxococcaceae; genus DATGQN01. The sequence goes on along the minus strand of DATGQN010000006.1, from coordinate 2,166 downwards.
CCTTAGACGCGCCGTCTCGCCAGCCCAACTTCCGAGCGCACGGGAAAGCGCACGGTCTCTCGATCGCCGCGCTTTCGGGGGACGTGGAGCCACGTTAGGTTGCCGCCGCCGGCCGGCTCCCGCGCCCCGGCCCCATTCCACGACCTTCACCTCGAGAGAGCGATCGCCCATGACCGCGCTGGTTTTTGCCACCGACTTCTCCGAGGGCGCCGCCCGGGCCGCGACCAGCGCCGCCCTGCTCGCCGCCCGCCGCAAGGCCAAGCTGAGCCTGGTGCACGCCGTGCCTGCCAACACCCTCCACCGGCTGGGACAGCCCTTCCGGGAGGCCACCGAACGCGCGCTGATGGAAGAGGCCGACCGTCTCAGCGCCCTGGGGGCGGAGGTGGATATCCAGCTGCTCAGCGGCTCCCTGGATGAGGCGGTGATGGGCCACGCGGCGCGGACCCAGGCGCTGGCGATCCTGGTCGGGCCTCCGAGCGGGCCGCCCACGCTCACCGGGGTCGGCGGCTCCCTGGATCGGCTCTCGGCCCGCGCCGATCGCCCCCTGCTGATCCTCCGGCAGCCGGAGCGCCTCGAGCGCTGGGCCCGGGGAGAGCGCCCGCTGCGCGTGGTGGTGGGGCTGGATCGCTCGGTTGCCAGCGAGGCCGCGTTGCACTTCGCCCAGCGGCTGGAGGCGCTCGGTCCCCTGCAGCTGGAGGTGGGCCACGTCTTCTATCCCTCCGAGGAATCCGCCCGGCTGGGGCTGCCCCGTCCCACCGCCTTCGACGAGGTGGGACCCGACCTGCGCGAGGCGCTGGAGCGCGAGCTGGGCACGCGGGCCCGCCGCCCCGATGGAACGCATCCCCCCATCCATCTGCGGGTGGGGCTGGGGCGCAAGGCCGACCACCTCATCGAGCTGGCGCGGGAGCTGGATGCCGACCTGCTTCTGGTGGGCAATCACCACCCGCGCGCCCTGGCCAAGCTGTGGAGCGTCTCCCACCACGTCATGCGGACGGCTCCCTGCGCCGTGGCCACGGTCCCGGCCGGCACCCTCGAAGAGGAGGGGCCGCAGGCCAGCGGGCTTCCCACCTTCCAGACCGTGACGGTCGCCACCGACTTCTCGCCCCTGGGCAACCGCGCCATCCCCCATGCCTTCGCCGCCGCGGCTTCCGGCGCGACCGTGCACATCGTCCATTCCGCCGAAGGGGCGCACAGCCCGGAGATGATCCGCGGCCTGCAGCAGCGCCTGCTCGACCTGGTGCCCCACGAGGCCCGCCTCAAGGGGCAACGGGCTCTGCCCGAGGTCCTGACTCCCCGCGACGAGCAGGATCCGGGCACCGCCATCATCCAGGCCGCTGCCCGCCATGGCGCCGATCTGGTGGTACTCGGAAGCCACGGCCGCACCGGGCTGGAGAAGCTGCTGCTCGGCAGCGTCGCCCGGCAGGTGATGGAGGCCTCCGACCGGCCGGTGCTGGTCGTGCGCGCGCCTCCCCGCTGAGGGAGCAGCCGGCCGACCGGCAGGTCGAAGCGAGCCTGGGAGGGAATTGCGTCAGCACACGCAATTTTCTTCCGGCCCCGGCGTTGTGGGCGGCCAAGGCCCCGCGTCTCCTTCCCCGCCCGGTTGGGAGCCGTCTTCGGAGCCTGTCCTCGGCCCATGACCACTCCCAGATCCGGCAGTCTTCGGCAGGCGTTCCGCGTCGATCTCTTCGAAGGCGCGCGCATCGCGCTGCGCTCCCTGCTCTCCCACCGCATGCGCACCGTCCTGACCACCATCGGGATCGGGGTGGGGGTCTGCACGCTGCTGGCGATCGTCACCGTCATCCAGGGACTCAACCGGTCCTTCGAGGCGCAGATGTCGATCATCGGCGCCCAGACCCTGCAGGTCTCCAAGTACCCCTGGGTCATGCGCGGAGACTGGTGGCGCTACCGCAACCGCAAGGACATCGATCCGCGGGACGCCGAGCTGCTCAAGACCTTCGCGCCCCACGTCGCCGCTGCGGCCCCGCTGGCCATGAACGCCACCGAGGTGCGCTACCAGGGGCGCACGCTGCACCGGATCGGCGTGGGAGGCACCAGCGCGGACTTCCCCGAGGCCAGCGGCTACCAACTCGAGTCGGGACGCTTCCTCACCGAAGCCGACGAGGCCTCCCTGGGACGCGTGGCGATCCTGGGCAAGGACATCGTGGA
>DATGQN010000005.1:0-33304 GCA_035304185.1 Myxococcaceae bacterium | reverse complement strand
CGTGCCCGACACGCCGGGCAGGGGGCCGTGCCCGACACGCCGGGCAGGGGGCCGTGCCCGACACGCCGGGCAGCGCGGGTACTCCGGTCGTCCTAGAATCGGAGATCATCGAGGATCGCCTCGCGTGGCTTGCGCGAGTCGAACGACTACAAGGAGAACACGCATGGAGCACAAGCTGCCCCCGCTTCCCTACGCGATGGACGCGCTCGCGCCGCACGTCTCGAAGGAAACGCTGGAGTACCACTATGGCAAGCACCATCAGGCGTACGTCACCAACCTGAACAATCTGATCAAGGGCACCGAGTTCGAGAACCTCGGTCTCGAAGACATCGTCCGCAGATCGTCGGGCGGCGTGTTCAACAACGCGGCGCAGGTGTGGAACCACACCTTCTTCTGGAACTGCATGAAGCCGAATGGTGGCGGGGAGCCCACCGGCGAGCTGGCCGAGGCGATCAAGCGCGACTTCGGCTCCTACGACGCCTTCGCCGAGCAGTTCGCCAACGCGGCGGCCACGCAGTTCGGCTCGGGCTGGGCGTGGCTGGTCAAGGAGGGCGACAAGCTCAAGGTCGTGAAGACCGCCAACGCGGACCTGCCGATGAAGCACGGCCAGAAGGCGCTGCTGACCATCGACGTCTGGGAGCACGCCTACTACATCGACTACCGCAACGCGCGGCCCAAGTTCATCGACACCTTCCTCAAGCACCTGGTGAACTGGGACTTCGTGGCCCAGAACTTCAAGGGCTGAAGCCTCCTCCTGGCGCGTCGGCGGGGCCCCGGTGCACGACACCGGTTGGGGCATCGCCGATGCGTCCGGCAACTCAGGCGGGCAGCGCGAGCGAGAGCACCGCGCCGCCCGCCTTTCCGATCCGGGCCTCCATCCGGGGAGGCGGCGGATTCGGTCCCCGGTAGTGCACCGCGACCCCACAGGCGATCCACGGCCCGTCGGGCTCCGGCAGCGTTGGTTGCAGCTGCAACCGCGTCAGCGGCACACGCAGTCCCACGCCCCACACCTTGAGGACCGCCTCCTTGAGCGTCCAGGCGGCACGCACCGGATCGACCCCGAGGTTGCCGAAACGTCCGAAGCCCTGGAGCTCGCCGGGGGCGAAGGCCTCCTCGAGGAATGAAGGCGCCTCCTCCAAAGCCGCAGCCTCCAGGTCGATCCCCAGCGGGTCACGCCCCTCCGCCACTGCGGCGCAGGCGAGCATCCCGGAGTGACTCAGGCTGATCGCCACCGGAGGCAGGGGCGCGGCGTCGATGCCCGAGACGTACGGGCGGCCGGCGTCCTTCTCCGACGCTGGTGTCCGGAGGACCTCCCCCCGAAGGCCGATGGACGCGAGTGCCTGCGCGGCGGCGGTGCGCCCGGCCACGAACTGCTGCATCCGGGGACGGACCACCCGGGGGCCCATCAGGGCCTGCTCGCCGGGGGACAGCGACGCGAGCGTGCCCTCCCCCACCCGGGCCCAGCCCAGGGCGATGCGCCGCCCTCCCAGCTCCAGCTGCGAAGGGAAGGAGATCATCGCCCGGGATCCGCGGGGGTCTCCAATCGCCGCAGCCACAGGCGCTCGACCTTGAGCAGCAGGGTGCCGTCCTCGCCAAGCACCTCCACGTCGTAGGTCACCTCGCGGCCATCCTCGGCGAGCGGATGTGCCCGGACATGCGCGCTCTCCGACAGGCGGCGGTCGCGTCCCTTGAGCAACCGCCCCACGCCCATGGGGATGGAGACCACGCCCAGATGGTGTCCGTCCCAGTTCGCGGCCACCTGGAAGGCCGTGTCGAGCAACAGGGGATCCACCTGGAAGCGGGGGGCGGTGAGATCGGAGAAGACATCCCGCTGCCGGGGCGCGCGGATGATGCCTTCCACCGAAGCATGGCCGACGTACACCCAGTCCGCGCGGCAGAAGAGGGGGCCCAGCGCCACAGGATCCTTCGCCAGGTGGAAGATGGACTTCGCGCGGGCGCCGGTGAGCTGCTCGGGGAGCTTTCCCGTTCCGGGGGTGAAGTGCCGCCGCGGCCCCATGACCACCCGTCCCCGGCAATGCACCCGGGTCCGCTGCACCCGACCACCCACCACCAGGTCGCTGACGATCTCGACCTCGAGGGTCTCCTCGCTCCCCGGCCGACCGGCGCGCTTCACCCGCAGCTCGATGCGCATGGGCCGGCCGCGGAAGAGCTTGAGGGGCGTCTCGATCTGCACCGCCTCCACCCGGTGAACGCTCAGGTCGGGACAGGCCAGCGCAGCGGCCTCGGCCAGCAGCTCGATGCCGAAGGTCCCCGGAACGATGGGCACGCCATAGAGGCGGTGCTGGAGCAGAAAGAGGTCCCGCTCCACGTCCAGGGTCCGCGAATAGATCGCGCCTTCGGGGCCTTCCGACTCCAACCGGTCGACCATCGGGAAGTCCGAGGGAACCAGCAGCCGACCCGCATCATCGAAGGGGCTCGCGCCACCGGGTCCATCGGCCGAAGCGCCGAGGAAGGGCCAGTCGCGGAAGAGCCGCTCATCGAAGATGGCCACCTCCCGCGTGCGGTCCGCGAGCATCAGCTCGTTCACGAACCAGTAGACGCCTTCGGCCGGGCTGATGGACGAGACGCCCGTGGTCTCCACCATGTGGCGCGTCCGCACCGCCGCCCCGACGTTCTCCCACGCGGTCCAGTCGATGGTGACGCAGCGCACGTCCCTCCGCGCGCGATGGGCATAGGCCATCACGCACTTGGCCATCAGGTCGTTCGCGGCCGCGTAATCCGTCTGTCCACGGTTGCCGAAGCGCCCTGCCCCGGATCCGAAGCACATGACGAGCTGGAGGACGTCGTTGCGGGTCGCCTCGAGCAGGTGCACCAACCCCATCACCTTCACGTCCAGCGTGGTGGTGAGCAGCTCCGGCGTCTTGTCGGGGAGGCTCTTGGAGTCCTCCAGCATGGCGCCGTGCACGACCCCGTCGATGCGTCCGTACGTCGCGCGGATGCGGTCGGCGAGGGCGGCCACGTCCGCCGGATCCCGGATGTCGCAGACCTCGTATTGCAGCGGCAGGCCCAGGGTGAACGCCTCCTGGAGGTTGGCCCACAGCTCCCGCGCGCGGACGATCGCATCGAAGCGGCGATTGAACTGCACCGGGGTGAGCGTCGGGTCTTCACGCTTGGCCCGCACCATCTCCTCGCGCCGGTAGGCCTCGAACGCCGCCTCATCGAGGTGGAGATAGGGCTCGTCGCCCTTCGGAATCGGCGTCCGGCCGGTGACCACCACCCGCGGACCGTGGCGTGCCATGCCCTTGGCCACCTCGAAGACCGCTCCGCGTCCGCCTCCCGAGAAGAGGAGCACCCACTCGGGATCGATCACCCGCCGCACCTCCGGGTTGCCGCGGTGGCTGCCATTGCGCAGCGCCACCACGAACCGCCTCCCGGACAGCCGCGCGATCTCGACCCGGTCGCTTCCCTCCTCCAACTCCTCCAGGAGGGCTTCGGCCACCTTGCTCACCTCGGCCAGGGCATCGAAGTCGATGGCCTTGATGAGGGCGGAGGGCGCCTCGTGTTTGAGCGCCTTGAGGAAACCGTGGCTCGCGCCGCCGAGGACCGCACCGGCGTCGCCGTGGAACCCGAGATCTCCCCCCATGGCCGTCACCGCAGCGTAGATGGGTCGGCGTCCTTCCGCCCGCTTCAGGTGGGGATAGAGCGCGCGCCCCGCCCCGAACCAGCGCGAGGCGTCCTCATGCAACGCCCGGCGGAACGCGGCCGCACCCCTCCCGAGGAAGGGTTCCGGTCGCACGAACGCGCCACAATCCAGGATGCCGTCGGCGCCGGCCTCGAGGGCTGCGGCGACCGCGGCTTCCACCTCGTGCGGTGGGGTGCCGCCCGCCAGGCGCAACACCACGCCCTCCGCACCCCGGGCCTGCAGACCACGCAGGATCGCCCGCTCGAGCTCGGGTTGCGCGCCCAGGATGATCAGTCGGCGTCCCTCCAGGGATTCGCGTGCAGGCCCCAGCGCCCGGGGCACCAGCTCCAACGTCCAGCGATCCGCGGAGAGTCCCCGTCCGGGCTCGGGATGGGGATCGGCCTTGGGCCCCGGCGAAGACCGTCGCTCGTGCCGGTGCGCGTTGTCGTGCTCCTCGAGGAGCAGGTGGTAGTTCGAGCCACCGAGCCCGAAGGCGCTCACGCCCGCCCGACGGATGCCCGACGACGGCAGGTGCCACGCACGAGGCTCCAACGACAGGGCCAGGGGCGAGCGCTCCAGATGCAGCTCCGGGTGCGGATACTCGCCACCGTTCATCGGGGGCAGCCGCTGCTCGTGGAGCGCGAAGGCGGTCTTGATGAGGCCCAGCATGCCTCCCGCCGAGCTGAGGTGCCCGACCTGACTCTTGATGCTTCCCAGGGAGACCGGCCGATCGACGTCGCGGTCCGCAAACACCGAAGCATAGGCCCGCGTCTCGCACTGGTCCGAAGCCGGAGAGCCGGTGCCGTGGGCTTCGATCAGATCCACCCAGTCGGGGATCACCGCGGCCTCATCCAGGGCGCGCTGGACCGCGAGGGCCTGCCCCTTGGGATTGGGAGCGAAGAGCGAGTGCCCACTTCCATCACTGGAGAAGCCGATCCCGCTGATGACCGCCAGCACCCGATCCCTGGCCGCCTCCGCATCTTCGAGGCGCTTGAGCACCACCATTCCCGCGCCCTCGCCCGGGATGAATCCGTCCGCGCGGGCGTCGAAGGGGAAGCTGCCCCGCGCACTCAATGCGCCCAGCGCGGAGAGGGCCACGTAGTACTCGGGGACCAGATTGAAGGCCACGCCGCCGGCGAGGACCACGTCCGCCTCCCGGCTCCAGAGCGAGAGCGCGGCGGAGTGGATGGCGACCATGGAGCTCGCGCAGGCAGCGTCCACGCTGAGCGCGCCCCCCTCAAAGCCGTGACGTGCGGCAATCCGCGCGGCGCAGGGCAAGCCTGTCGTCCATGACCAGGTGTCATCGCCGCAGGAGATGAGGCTCCGCTCCTGCCGCTCACGCAGCACCGCGAGGATCACCCGGCGCTGTTCCGCCGAGAGTCCCGAATCCGCCAGGGCCTCCTCCGCCAGCCGCAGGAAGCGCGCGAGGGTGATGCGCCGCTCGAACTCCACCTCACGCTCGCGCATGGGGAGCTGACCGACGACGACGCGGACCCTCGAGGGCGCCCAGTCCCCTTCGTCGTAGCCGGCGGACTCCAGAGCCTCTTCCGCGGCCCGCAGGGTGAGGAGCACCGCCCGATCCTGACGGGTGAGGGTCTGGGGAGGCAGCCGCATCCGCAGCGGATCCCAGGTCGGCAGGTCCACCAGGCCCGCGAGCTGCGGGAGCACCGAGTTCTCGGGCAACAGCGGGCTCCGGAACCGCTCGGGGTTGAAGCGTCTGCCACCCAGGTCGCTGATCGCGTCGACCTTCCCCAGGACGTTGGACCAGAGGGTCTTCGCGTCCGGTGCACCCGGCGCCAGCGCCCCCACCCCCACGATGGCCAGAGGCGAACGCTCCCTGCGCTTCGGACGCTTCGCGGCGAGGCGCGGGGTCCTCGTGGGCGCCGCATCGGTCGCCGGACCGAGCAGCGCGTGCAGCCCCAGGCCTCCGAAGGCATGCGAGCTCACCCCGACCCATGCGCCGGGGGGCAGCGGTTCTGCGCGGGACTGCAGTTCGAGCCGAAGGCTCTCCCGGCGACGGGGCAGCTCCAATCCGGCGATGGGCAGGCGCACCCCGTGACGGAGGGACTCCACCGCACGCACCAGCGAGACCAGTCCCGAGGCAGCCTGCAGGAAGCCGACGTTGGAAGCCGCAGAGGTGACGCTCACCGGACCCGCGTGCCGCGCGGCATAGGCCGCATGGAGTCCGTAGAGTTCCTCGTCCTCGAGGGTGACCACCCCCGAGGCCTGCGCCTCCACGTGCGCCACCGCATCCGGTTCGGCGCCGGCGGCTTCCAGGGCCGCGCGCGCAGACCGTTCGATCACCTTGCCAATCGAGGCCACGCCCTGGCTCGAGGAGGCGGCTTCACCAATGGCGTGCAGGACCGCGAGGATCGGCTGACCTTCACGTTGCGCGTCTTCGAGTCGGCGGATCACCACCGCGGCCGCGCCCTCACCGGGCGCCATGCCATCGGCGCGACCATCCAGGACGTGTGGGATGCCAGCGGCAAGCCAACCGCGCGCCTCGATGGCGGCGAAGGTGGAGGGCGACACCAGCGGGGCGAGCGCCCCCACCACCACCTGATCGCACTGGTGCAGCGTGAGGGCCTGGGTCGCCATGCGCAGGGCGGCGAGTCCGGAGGCCGGTCCGGCATCCACCGCGAAGTGGCCACCCCAGGCATCGAAGACGCCGGCGATCCGCCCGGCGCTGATGCTGGCCGTGGTGCTGATGGAGTCGCCCCCGATGGGCGGGCTCCGGGTGTCCAGCGCCCGGGTCACCGCAGCGATGTGGTGCGCTCCGGATGGCCCCTGAAGCGCCTCGGCGAGCTCCCGGGTCAGCGCGCCTCCATGGAGCCGCAGCCCATGATCGATGCGCTCGTCGATGCCGAACCCGGTAGCCCCCAGATAGATGGCGAGCCGCTCGGTTGCCGAACTCCCCGGTCTCACCCCGGCATCGGTGAGGGCCGCGTCGAGGGTCTGCAGCAGCAGCTGCTCGTTGCGATGCAGCCGCTCGGCCTGCATCGGCGGCATGCGGAAACGCTTCCAGTCGAAGGGCGGAGGCGAGACCCGGCCAGCGGTGAGCGCACGTGTCCAGGTCAGCAGGTCGGACCACTCGCGGGGTGCCGCGGAGAGCGCGCTGTTTCCTGCGAGCGCGAGCGCCCTGAACGTGGCGACCTCCGGTGCGGACGGAAGCAGGCAGGCGGTGCCGACGATGGCAAAGCGCGGTGAGGGCCTGACGCTCATGGGTTCGCTCCGCTCCGGGGATGACGAGCTCCGAGAGCCTCCAGAAACCGCTGCCACACCGATCGCTCCACTGCCCCCCGCGTTGGACCCTCGGGCACCAGGCGCAGCCCGGTCATGCTGACGAGCGGTGCGCCCTCTTCGGTGCAGCAGAGAACGTCGAACCGGGGCAGCTCCGCCCCCGCGCCCCTCAACAGGGATTCCAGGCGCAGCAGCTCACCGGCACGCGGCAGGCGGAAGCAGCGCATGCGCTCGACGCCATCGAGTCGCGCGCGCTCTCCGGAGAGGGTGAACCAACCCCACCGCCCGAGCTGGAGCATTCCCTCGAGCACCGCCGGCGCCCCGAGATTGCGGAGCTGCCAGGAGCCTTCCTTCACGGATCGGGGGATCTCGAGCTCGGCAATGAGGCCCGCGGCCCCGTGGCGTCGGACCGCCCGCAGCGCGCCCACCCGCTCCGCGGGTGCCCGCTGCTCGAGCTGCGCCTCGAGCGCATAGAGCCGCTCCGCATTCGATGCACCTTCACAGGAGGGGATCAGGACCCCGGTCGCGCTCGACTCCGGGTAGTGATCCGCCAGCTGGACCCGTGCGGTGAGGGCCGGCCCCTCAGTCCCCAACACCCGCGCCACCAGGGTGGGAGGCCCGCGGACCACCTCGACCCGGAGGCTTCGATCCGCATCCGATCGGGGGCGCTTCCCCAACATCACGTGGTCCAGGCCGATCAACACCCGGTCCGGCCAGCGCAGCGTCAGGTCCCGGGCCAGCACGTCGATCAACGTGGAGACCGGCGTCACGCTCCCCGCGGTGCTGGTCATCCCCTCGCAGACCTCGCGGATTCGAGGGTCGCGAGCAGCTCCCTGAAGTTGCGGAGAGGAGGCAGGCCCTGGGGAGCGGCCACACCCATCCGCTGCGACAGGGCTTCCGCCAACCGGTACACCGCGCGGTGGTCCATGCCCAACGCGTCGAAGTCCATGGTGAGCAGCGCCTCCCGGACCGCACCCTCAGGAACGCCGGACTCTGTTACGGGGCCCGACGTCCCCACGTGGCTTCCGGACTGCAACGAGGCAGCGCTCAAGGCGGTGGCACTCGGAGGTACGGAGGGCTGTGCCGCCTGTACGGAGCTCGCGGGCGCACTGGCCTGCGCCGGCGCCGGGGGCTGCACCGGCGCCGAGGCCTGCACCGTGTGCGTCGGAGCGTCGCCGGCCGGGAGGCGCTCAACGAGATGCTGAGCGGCCTTGCGGAGGGTGTTCAGCTCCCGGAGGGCGACGTTGGGGTCGCGCTCAATCCCGAGGTGCTCGCGCACCTTGGCGAGGATGGCCACCTGCTTGACGGTGTCGATGCCGAGGTCCGCTTCGAGGTCGAGATCGGGCTCCAGCATCTCCTCGGGGTAACCGGTCTTCTCGGCGGTGTGGGCCACCAGGAGCCCGAGGACCTCGTCGAACCCCGCCGGAGAGGCGTCGTTCGGATTCCCGTTCGAGGTGGCGCCGGATGCGGCCCGGGCCCCAAGCGGCTCGGCCACCGGAACCACCGTGGCAGCAGGAGCGGACGCGGAGCCTGCGGCTCGGGCCGGAAGCGGCTCGGCCACCGGAACCACCGTGGGAGCGGCGCCCACCGGATGCCGGTGTGCAGGCGCCGCCTCGCCGATGGGCACCCAGGTCGGTCCGGTCGCCGAACGGATGGCGGCCTCGGCCCGGGTCTGGGTCACCTCTCCCGTCGGAGGCACGGTGGGAAGCGTTTGGACCGTGGCCGGCGCGGTCCTGGGCGATGCAGATGCCGCAGACGCTTCGGAAGTGTTCCCCACCGGGGCGGATGCCTCGAGCCGGGAGACGAAGTGCGCGTGGGCGCGGCGCAGGGTGTTCAGCTCACGGATGGCGACGCCGGGATCCCGCTCGATGCCATGACGCTCGCGGAGGGAGGCGAAGATCGCCACCTGCTTGACCGTGTCGATGCCGAGGTCTGCTTCGAGGTCGAGGTCCAGCTCGAGCATCTCGCGGGGATAGCCGGTGCGGGCAACGGTCAGCTCGAGCAGCTCTTCGAGGAGCTGCTCGGAGGTGGGACGCGGCGGGTGGTCCATGATCTGCGGCGGCTCCTTCGATTCGATCCGTGCGTCGACGTGGGACGGCGTAGGGACAGCCCGGGCCACGCAACGCACCAGCGCGTCCAGGGTGTCGACGTGGGCGGTGGCCCCCTCGGCGAGCGGGACGCCCATCCGGCCAGCGAGCGCGTGCCCCATCCTGGCGACCGCGTCGGCTCCCAGGACCTGTGAGATGGGCAGCGAGAAGAGGAGTGCTTCGGCGGACTCGGCGACGTCGACCGGGTCCTCGGGCTCCATCCTGTGGTCAGGGGGCATGGTGACTCCGTGAGGGGGTGAAGACACCACCGGCTCGAGTGCTCCCAGCCGGTGAACGAAACAGAAGGCCAAAAGGCGTTGGAACTGCTCGAGCTCCCCCACCTTCGGATGCGTGGACGCGATGGCCCGGTGCGGAAGTCCCTCGAGGGAGGCGCGCGCGAACTGTGTCAGCGACCATCGGGGTCCCGCCTCCAGGAAGACGCGGACGCCCATCGCGTGCGCCTGCTGGAAGGCGGCCCGGAGCCGCACCGGCTCGACAAACTGGGACGCGAGGAAGTCGGGCAACGCCTCCGCCGGCCGATCCCCATAAGGCCGCGCGTCGATGCTGGAGACGATCTCCAGTCGGCGCGCCCCGAAGGGCAGCCTCCGCAGCGCATCCCGGTACACGGGCACGCCGTGCGCGATGAGCTGCGAGTGGTAACCGTGAGAGACCGCAAGCCGGGTGCAGTCGATCCCTGCCGCCGCGCACCGCTCGATCAGCGCTGGCGCCGCGTGCGAATCGGCGGACACGATGCTCGCGAGCGGTCCGTTGTCGGCGGCGAGGGTGGCATAGCCCGGCAGCCCCTGGAGCAGCCCGGGGATGTGCTCGGCGCCACAGGTGAGGGCGAACATCGATCCCGGATCGGCCGGGCCTCCCTCCAGGACCGCCAGCGTCCGGGCCCGGATCGCGGTGAGTCCGTCCTCGAGGGTGAGCGCGCCGGATTCCACCAGGGCCGCCAGCTCTCCGGCGCTCTGTCCCATCAGCACCGAGGGTCGGATCCCGTGCGCGCGGATGAGCCGGGAGAGCGCGACGTTGGTGACGAGCACCGCCGCGTGCAGGTCCTCGTCGTCCGGCGACCAGGTCTCGGGCGTGGCAGTGAAGAAGGTCGCGGTCAGCGGTCGGCCGGTGAGCCGGAGGTAGTGGGCATCTGCCGCATCGAGCGTGTCCTGCACCACCGGAGCGTGCGCCGCGAGCTGCCGCAGCATGTTCGCGTACTGTCCTCCCTGCCCGGGGAAGGTGATGGCGACCCCGCCGCTGGGCGCCGCGTCGTCGGAGAGGAAGATCCCCGACTGCTCCAGGAAGTCGGTGGGTGCCTGCCGCTGCAGCGTCGTGCGCAGCAGGCCGAGCTTGCGGCGCAGCACCTCGGGTGTCTCGGCGGTGATGGCGACCCGCACCGCACCATCGGCCGCTGCGCCGGGAACCGCGTGAGGCTGCCCCCGCGTCCACGCCTCGAGCAGCTGCTCGAGCGCCACGACACAGGCCGCCGGGTCGGAGCCGCAGGTCGCGACCACCCGCGGCGAGGGTGCTCCGGTCACATCCCCGGTGGATGTGCCGGCCGCCTTCCCCACGTCATCGGCTCCCTTCTTCCGCGGGGCAGGCACGTAGGCTTCGACGATGGCGTGGAAGTTCGCGCCGCCGACCCCGAAGGTGCTCACCCCGATCCGGCGGGGGCCATCTGCGTCGGGCGTGGCCGGGAACGCGCGGGATTCGGTCACCACCGAGACGTCGGCGGGAAGCTTGGGGTTGCGGGTCTCGACCTTGAGGGTGGGAGGAAGAACCCCCTTCTCCACCGCGAGCGCCGCCTTGAAGAGGCCGGCGACCCCCGCCGCGGCATTGAGGTGGCCGATGTTCGACTTCACCGAACCGATGGCGATGGGTTCACTGCGCGTGACGCCCTGTGCGTAGACGTCACTGACGGCGTGGGCCTCGGTGACATCCCCCAACGCGGTGCCCGTGCCGTGGCACTCCACGTAGGCCACCGTCTCCGGCGACACGCCCCCGTGGGCGAGCGCTCGGCGCATGGCGGTGCCCTCACCCTCACGACTCGGCGCAAGTACCGAGCGGCCGCGGCCATCACTGGAGCCGCCGATGCCCCGGATGACGGCGCGGATCCGATCGCCATCCCGCTCCGCATCCGAGAGGCGCTTGAGCACCGCGATGCCGCCGCCTTCGCCGGGGATGAAGCCGTCGGCGCGCGCGTCGAAGGGGAAGCTCCCCTTGGCGGAGAGGGCGTTGAAGCGACAGGCCGCGATGAAGAACTCCGGCATCATGTCGACCCAGACGCCGCCGGCGAGGACCACGTCCGCCTGACGGTGATGCAGCAGCTTCCAGCCTGCGTGCACCGCCGCAAGCCCGCTCGCGCACGCCGCATCCACCACGAAGTGGGGGCCGTGGAAATCGTACAGGGCGGCGATGCGGCCGGCGTTGAGGCTGCCCAGGTACCCGGTGAGGGTGTCCTCGGTGATGGGGGGAAGCCCCGCGGTCATCCGCGCATCCGCTTCGCGCAGCAGGCTGGAGATCGTCGTCTCGGGAAGGCCGCGGGCGCGCAGCCCCTCTTCGAACGTGTGCGCGAACACGCGCCAGTGCGTCCGCAGATCCGCGAGGAACTTCCGGCCCTGATAGGGCAGGAAGGCCAGCGAGACCGCCACCCGATCCCGATCCCATCGCTCGTGCGCAGGGCCCACGTCCGCCAGGGCCTGTGCTGCGGCGTCCAGACTCACCACGTGCGAGGGGTCCAGTGAGGCCCAGGCGCTCGGCGGGATCCGCATCCCGGGCTTCGGCTCCGGCAGGCGATCGAGGAATGCCCCCAACCGGGTGTAGCTCTTGTCCAGGCGCTCGCCGCGGTCGTCGACGTAGCGCTCGATGTCGTAGCGGCTGGCCGGGACCGCCTCGGTGCGATCCACCCGCTCCTGCATCAGGGTCCAGAACGCCTCGGTGTCGTCCGCTCCCGGGAACATCCCCCCCAGCCCAATGATGGCCAGCGGCTCGGGCCGGGGACTCCGGGCACCCGAAGGGAGCGTCCGGGGCGCCTGCGCGGGAGCCGATGCTGCATCCACGTTGGCGTGGAGGCCCGACGCCCGGACCGCCCGCGGTTGATGGGCCTCGAGGACCACGTGGAAGTTGCTGCCCCCGAAGCTGAAGGCGCTGACGGCTGCGCGCGAGGGTGCGCCTCCCCGGGCGGCGAGTGGCCGCGGGGCCGTCGGCACGAAGAAGGGCGAGCCTTCGAGCTCGAGCTGAGGGGATGCGGACGCGAATGCGGCCTGCGGCGCGGCCTCCCCATGCTGCAGGGAAAGCACCGCGCGCAGCATCCCCGCTGCGCCGGCGGCCGAGCGCAGGTGGCCGATATTGGCCTTCACCGATCCGAGGGCGACCGACCCCGGAGCCGCGCTTCCATACACACTGCGCAGGGCGGCGAGCTCGCTGGCGTCGCCCACCCGGGTTCCGGTGGCGTGACATTCGATGAGCTGGATCGACGTCGGGTCCAGCCCGCCCGCGTCCTCGAGGGCGCGGCGCATGGCCAGCGCCTGTCCGCGGGAGTCCGGCGCGACCAGAGAGCGGGCGCGACCATCCGTCGAACCACCCACCCCGCGGAGGACGGCGAAGATGGGATCCCCGTCCCGCTCCGCGTCCTCCAGCCGCTTGAGGGCGAAGAGGGCCACGCCCTCGCCCAGCAGCGTCCCGTCGGCGCGCGCATCGAACGGCCGGATGTCGGACGAGGCGAGTCCCCCGAGCTTCGAGAAGGCGATGAGCTCGAGCGGGTGGAGCCGCTCGCTCACCCCTCCGGTCACCACCAGATCGAACTCACCGTCCCGGAGGCCCCGGACCGCCAGATCGACGGCGGCCAGGGAGGAGGCGAAGCCCGCGTCCACGCTGTAGTGCGGGCCGCGGAGATCGAAGTGCATGTTGATGCGCCCCGCCGCCACGCTGGCCGAGGCGCCGACGACGTTGTCCTCGGACACCTCTTTGAGGCGTGCACGAAGCGACTGGACGGTCTGCTCGAGCGCTTCGGTCCGCATCGGCGCCGGCAGCGCCTGGAACGCCGGGCTCTCCCGCACGGCGTCCAGCATGTCGTCCATGCGGATCCTGAAGGAGCTGTCCGGCTGCCAGCCGAGGCCGGTGGAGCCGAGGATGATGGCGGTGGTGTCCCGCGGAATGGAGGTGAGCCCGCCGAGCGCCTGGGCGCCGGCCTCCAACACCATCCACTGCATCGGGTTGACCGCGGCCGCGTCCGCCGGCGGCACCCGGAAGCGGCGCCAATCAAAGGCGAAGTCGGTCACAAATCCGCCAAGACGCGCATGGGTCCGGTCCGGCGCCTCCCGATCCTCGGAGTGGAAGAGGCGGTGGTCCCACGCCTCGGCCGGGACCGGCACCAGGGAGCGGCGCCCCTCACGCAATCCCTTCCAGAACGTCTGAGAATCCCGGGCGCCGGGCAAAACACACCCGGTCCCGACGATGGCAATCGGGTCGTTCACGCGCGAGCCTACCGCCCCGGGGGCGATCGGGTGGGACTACCTGAAGCCGTCTCCGGAGGGTCCGGAGGGGTTACCAGCTGACGCTGATGGAGAAGTCGGAGGCGCTCTCGTTGAGGACCTTCACCTCGAGCTTCGGAGCCTTCTGGTTGAGCTGGGTGATGGCCTGCTCGATCACGCCGCACTCCCAGGCGGGACCCAGGAGGTCGCCCTTGAAGTTCAGCACCGCCGAGTTCTCGCCGGTCTTCGCGTAATCGCGCTCACCGAAAGTGGTGACGGCCTTGAAGCCCGAAGGGGCGCTGGAGAGCAGGCGCTGGGGGCTGTCTCCCGCCAGCATGGCCATGGTCTTCCCCACCGGAGAGGCGAAGAAGAACGTCACAGCCGCACGACCGTACTGCCGGACCGCCTCGTCAAAGGCGGTGTCATTGGCCTCCCCCTGGATGCTCTGCTCCAGCAGCTCCAGCAGGTCGGACACCGGATAGCGGAAGAAGCTGACCACCTTGCGCAGCGAACGGGGACGCAGCTCCTCCATCTTCTGGATGCCCAGAACGTCCGCCATCTGTTCCAGGGTGCTCTCGAAGAAGATGCCGAGCAGAACATCGCGTTGGGTGGCTTCGTTCTTGCGGGCTTCGAGGCGCTTCCGGGTGTCCATGTCCAAACCTCAAGGGCCGCCTGGCGGCCCGTCTAAAAACGCGATCAGCGGAGATTCTAAGTAAAAAACCCCCGCGCCGTCCCGACGGGCAACCTTGGATACCCCGGCCGCCGGGGAATTTATACCCGATGTTCCCGCAGGAGTGAAACCTTCTGCTGTTACTCGCCTGCTGACCAGCCGGGGATGCCCAGCGTCGGGGCGCTCACCCGGCTGACGTCCGCGCGTGACGACGGCTCGGGAGCACCGGAAGCCCGGAGAACGGACTGCGGAGTCCCGGAGGACGGGCAGCGGGGCCCCGGAGAATCAGGCCCGGAGGTGGGCAGATCGGAGCTCCGGAGGATCACGCCCGGAGGTGGACAGATCGGAGCACCGGAGGAACCGCTCGGGACGAGGCCTTGACCGGCGCGGCCTCCGAACCTCTGCGACCCGGGCCGGCAACGGAACCCGTTCCTCGACGGGCCGGCCCGGAGGAGACCGGGTCGACGCGGAGGTCGCGGGTGTGGTCGGACCAGGCGCCCCGCCCGGAAGCGGGAGGGGCGCGGTCCGGAGACTCAGCCTGCGGCGCGGGCCTTGGCGGTCATGTCGAGCATGAGCTGCTCGATCTCGGCCAGATCGTCCTCGGTGATCTCGTAGACCTCCTTGTCCGCCAGCTTCTCGGAGATGGCGTTGAAGAGGGGCTCGGGGAGGAAGTGCAGGACGTTCCCCGAGCGGTACTCCCGCTCCTTCTCGCCGTAGAGGCCGAGGAAGGTCTCGTCACGGAACCAGCTCTGCTTGTTCTGGCGCTGGATCTCGGCGAGTGCGGAGTCGCTGGGCTCGCGCTGCAGGAACTCGAAGAAGAAGCCGGTGGGCTTGCTACCGGGGAGGTACCACTCGCCGGAGAAGACCTGGATGAGGTTCTCCTCCTCGTCCTTGAGGATGGGGGTGACGAACTGCACGCCACGCTCGAGCGCATGCTTGTGGAACGCGATGAGGTCCGGCGTCCGCAGCGCCAGGTGCTGCAGGTGCGCGGTCGAGTCACCCAGCATGTCCCGCACGTGCGAGGGCTCGTCGGCGCCCTCCGAGGGCTGCACCACCGCGAAGATGGTGGCCAGCGGATCGCGGGAGCTGGCGTCGGTCCACGATCCCACGCGCGCGGCGTAGGTCATGGAGACGTCCTTGCTGCCGTCCTTCTGGGGACGGCGCTTCTCGTAGAGGATGTCCTCGGGGTTGGCGCCGAAGATGATCCGGAAGACCGCGTAGGAGGTCTTGTAGATCTTCGGGTGCAGGAGCAGCGTCATGTGGTCGACCGCGAAGTTCTGGAACGGGTGCTTGGCCATGAGGAACTCCTGAAGCAAAGGGTGGAGGGGGAGGCGGAGGCCTCCGCTGAGCGGACTAAGGCTGCTCCCGACCCTGAATGAAAGTCACAAACATGAGCACTGACTGTGCGACGGGTGCACAATCTCCGGTGCCATGAACGTGACCCTGGAGCAGGCCCGCTGCCTGGATGCGCTGGCGCGGAAGCAGACCTTCGTCGAGGCCGGGAAGGAGCTCGCGCGGACCCACACCGCGGTGATGTACGCGGTCCGCGGACTCGAGGAGCAGACCGGGCTGCGGCTGCTGGATCGCAGCGGCTATCGCACCCGCCTGACGCCCGAGGGGGAGCGGGTGCTCGAGCACTGCCGCCATCTGCTCGACGCCGAGGCCGCGCTCCGCCACGCCTGCACCGAGCTGCGCACCGGGTGGGAGCCGGAGGTCCGCATCGTCTTCGACGGGGTGTATCCGGCCGAGGCGATTCTGCGCGCGGTGGGTCGGCTTCGGGCCGAAGGGGCCTCCACGCGCTTTCACATCTCCGCGGAGTTCCTCACCGGCGTGGAGGAGGTCTTCGCGCGGGATCGGGCCCAGCTCATGATCTCGCTGCTGCCCACCCGGCTGGAGGGGCTCACCTCCATCCCCCTGCCCGCCCTGCCGGCGCTGCTGGTCGCCCACCGGGACCATCCCCTGGCGCGCCGGCGCGGCAGGCTGAAGGTGGAGGCGCTCGCCGGAGACCTGCTGCTGACGGTGCGCGGCTCCGATCCGCGGCTGGAGCTGCACACCGAACCGCTCGAGCAGCGCGCCACCGTGGTCCTCAACGACTTCTCCGCCAAGAAGTCCGCCCTGCTCCATGGGCTGGGCTTCGGGTGGATGCCGACCTACCTCATCGAGACCGAGCTCCAGCGCAAAGAGCTCAAGGTGCTTCCGCTGGAGAGCGGATCCACGCACGTCTTCCAACCGCGCCTGCACCACCGCGCGGAGAGCCCCTTGGGCCGGGCCACCCAGCGCATCATCGAGGCCCTCACCGAGAACGGCGGCTGAGTCCTCCGCGGCCCCCCGGGCTCAACCCGAAGTGAGAACGAGCTGGGCGATCTCCGGTGGACTGCCGATCCGCATGGGGGGTCCCCAGAAGCCGCACCCCCGGCTGACGTAGAGGCTCGCATCGCCGTGGCGGTAGAGCCCCGCCGAGTGCTTCCACTCCAGACCGATGAACGCGGTCATGGGGAAGAGCTGCCCGCCGTGGGTGTGTCCGGAGATCTGCGCGTCGATCCCCCGTTCCGCGGCGACCTCGAAGTTCGCAGGCTGGTGCGCGAGCAACACCGAGGCCCGGTCGGGGTCCCGTCCCCGAAGGGCCTGCTCCAGATCGTAGCCCTGCCGACCCCGGCGGCGGCCGCCGGACCAGTCGTCCACCCCGATGAGATCGAAGCTGCCCCCGCCATCCCCGACGGAGACGTGGCGGTTGCGGAGAACGCCGATCCCCAGCTGATCGAGGTACCGCACCCACTGGAGCTCTCCCGAGTAGTACTCGTGGTTGCCGGTGACGAACCAGGTGCCGAAACGCGCCTGGAGGTTCCCCAGCGCCGCGACCGCATCGCCCAGGTGCCGCACGCTTCCATCCACGAGATCCCCGGTGATGACGATGAGATCCGGCTTCAGGCGCAGGGTGCGGTCCACCAGGGCATCCATGTAGCGGCGTCGGATGAAGGGGCCCACGTGGATGTCGGTGAGCTGCACGACCCGCAGACCGTCCAGGGTCTTCGGCAGCTTGGCGATGCGCAGCGCATGTTCGGTGACAT
Organism: Myxococcaceae bacterium; assembly: GCA_035304185.1. Classification (GTDB taxonomy): domain Bacteria; phylum Myxococcota; class Myxococcia; order Myxococcales; family Myxococcaceae; genus DATGQN01. The sequence goes on along the minus strand of DATGQN010000005.1, from coordinate 16,127 downwards.
CCGGCGGATGGAATGCGCGCCAGGTCCCATAGCCGGCCAGCCCCACGCCGCCCAGGGCCGCCGCCCCAGCCCCCATGGCCCCCGTGAGGAGCTCCCGCCGCTGCAGCGCAGTCCCCGGGGAGGCGTCCTCCTCCGCGCCCGTCGTGAAGGCTGTCGGGTGATCAGGGCCCGCCGTCTCGCCTGCCGCCGGGGCGGGCGCCTGCGTCCCGGCCGGAAGAGCCGCCTCGCCCGTCCGCCCGAGTCGCGCGCGCAGCCACCCGGCGAGTCGCGCCAGGTCCAGGACCGCGAAGGCCAGGGTGAGACAGAGCAGCAGCCCCAACCACACGTAGTTGAAGCGTTGGACGAGCTCCCAGTGCGCTTCATTGAGCTGGAGGCGGAGCTGCCGGCGCAGGGAGAACCACCCGGTCATGCCCACCAGCAGGATGGCCAGCAGCGTCCGCTGCCAACGCCTCGCCAGCATGCGCCGGAGGTGGGTGAAGATGTAGAGGTGGCCCACGAGGGCCCCGCCTCCGATCAGGAGGGAGAACGAGAAGAAGCGCATGGTGACCGGGCCCGAGCATGACCCGACCGTCCGCCGAACGCGACCCGCCCTCTTTGGCACCGACCGAATCGCCCAAGACTTCCGGCCCCTGCTGCGCATAGAATCGGCCGGTCATGACGGGGCGTCACGCGGTAAGCAGGCCGGGGGGGCCGCACTCCGGGCCGGCGGGCACCGAGACGGCCGCCGCCGGGAACCAGGAGGGAGCATCAGGGTCCTCCGAGGCGTTCTACGACGGCGACACCGCCCCGCCTGCAGCCCGCGTCGACGCGACCTCCTCCGAACCTTCCGCGCCCTTGGTACCGGCCTCCGACGTCCATCCCCCGCATGCGGGCTCCGATGAGCCGGTGCCCGGGCCGGAGAGCAGCGGCAGCGGTTCCGACGAGCGGACGCCCTTTCCGCAGAGCACCCCTTCGGCCGGAATGGGCGAGGCCGGCCCGACCGACACCGTCGTGGAAGGCTCGGAGGGTGAGGCCTGGTTGGTCCAGCTCACCGGGCGCGAGGCCGGTCGCAAGGTGGTGGTGGGGGGCGTTCCCCTGCGGATCGGGCGTGAGCCCGGCAGTCAGCTCCGTCTGGAGCACAGCGCCGCGGTCTCCCGGCGCCACGCGCTCATCACCCGCGAAGGCGGGACTTTCTGGCTCGAGGATCTGGGCTCCACCAACGGGACCTTCCTCAATGAGTTCCAGATCTCCAGCCGGGTGCCGCTCGGCCACCGCGACATCGTCCGGATCGCGGGGCGCTCCTTCCAGTTCCTCTGTGAGGATCTCGAGCGCTCGTTCGACGAGCTGATCTACAGCCTCGCGGTCCTCGACCGGGACACGCAGCTCTACAAGGAGCGCTACCTCCTCGAAGAGCTGGACCGGGAACTCCCGCGGGCGCAGCGCTTCGAGCAGCCACTCAGCCTCCTCATCATCGAGCTCGATCACTGGGAGCTGCTCGAGACGCCCGGTTCCGGCGACGACGGGGCCGAGATCCTCCGCCAGTTCATCGAGCGGGTGCAGAGCTTCATGAAGGCCGGTGACTGTCTCGCCCGGCTTGGAACCCATCGCCTGGGCCTGCTCGCTCCGGCCAGCGACGAGGGCGCGGCGCTCACCCTGGCCGAGTCCCTCCGGCTGGCCATCTCCGAGTCCCCCTTCGGGACACCCCGGGATCCGCGGCAGCTGACCGCCACCATCGGCTTCGTCACCTCCGAGAACGCCTCGCTCGCACTCAGCGGCACCGAGCTGCTGCGGCAGGCGGAGCTGGCGCTCTCCCGGGGCAGGGCGCTGGGGCGGAACCGGGCCATCGCCTTCCAGCGCCTGCGCAGCAACCAGGACATCCTGGTGCAACCGGCGCGGCAGCTGCTCGCCCACCTCGCGCGGACCCAGCCCCCGGGGGAGACCCTGATGCTGGAGGTCGCCGACGAGGCCCGGATCCTCGCCGACTGGGGCTCCCACGCCTACAAGCGCTGGACCTACGAGCTCTTCGAGCTCACCGACCGCCTCCTCTCCGAGGGCGAGTACATCGGGCTGCTCGAGGATCGCGCCATCGTGGTCTTCCTGGCCCCCACCGCGGCTCCGGAGCGGCGGGAGCGGCTGCTCGAGTCGGTGCGCCAGGCCTTCGGGAGGCGGGACACCGCGCGGGGGAGCGCCCACGCCTTCCAGCGCACCCTGGCCGTCGCCGCGGCCAGCCCCGACCAGCTCGCGGAGAGCGGCGAGCGCCTGCTGGACATCCTGCGCGCGGACCTGATGGCCCAGCGGCTGCCCACCAGCGACGAGCACCGGGCACCGCAGCTCCCCTTCCCCCTCGCCGCCGCCCGCTCCCGGATCTCCAGCAGCCGCGGAGGGTTGGTGCGCCTCAAGGCCATCGTGGATGCCATCGAGGTCACGCTGCGCTTCACCACCGCGGTGGCCTTCGGGCTGGTGCGTGAAGAGCGGGGGGACGCGGCCATCCAGCCGCTGGCCAAGCTCCTCGGTGAGCTCGGGACGGGGCCGCTGAGCATGGGGCACTGGTGCAAGCTCTCGCTGCAGATGGTGCAGCTGCTTCCCGAGACCGGAAAGGACCCCTGGAGCCGCGCCCTCCGGCGCCTGCTGACCGACGGGGCCCGCCGCGAAGCGCTCAACCGGGTGACCCACATCCGCAACCGCAGCATCGGCCACGGTTCGGTCCATCCCGAACTCGAGTACGACGCCGACGCGCGGGCCTGCCTCGAGGTCCTCGACGAGCTGCACGAGGGGCTCGCCTTCCTGAGCGCCGGTTCGCTGATCTCTCTGGCGGAGATCATCAGCACCGAAGAGGACGAGGCCGGCAACGGCCTGCTGCACTTCGGCTACAGCGTCTACCGCCACGATGGGGACAGCGACCACTTCCCGGTCACCCCGTTGACGACCGTGGATCGGCTCGACCGGGGATGGTGTCACCTGCAACGACCCGGAGGCGTCCCCAGCCTCTCCCTGGCCCCCTTCTTCGGCGTGAGCGTCTGCGACCTCTGTCAGGACCTTCAGGTGGTCATGGCCGAGCGCTTCGTGGTGGGCGCGCGGGGGACACCGGTCGACACCCGGGAGATCGTCCGGGTGCACTCCGCCCGGCTGCAGCTCCCGGCCTCCTCCTTCCTGCGCCGGCTGAGCGAGGCGATGGAGCCCCGCGGTTGAAGCGTTGGACGGGGACGGCGCCTGGGCTAGCTTGGCCGCCGTGAAGGCCTCCGCAGACGTGACGACCAGACAGCGCGGGAGGTGGATGTTCGGCATCCTCCTGCTCACGGTGGGGCTCGATCAGGCCACCAAGCAGCTCGCGGTGCGGACCCTGAAGGGCGAGCCTCCCACCTCCCATCTGGGAGGCGTGCTGCGCATCGAGTACGCGGAGAACCCGGGAGCGTTCCTGGGACTCGGCGGGAGGCTTCCGGCGGAGGTCGGCTTCTGGGTCTTCGTGTTGGGGATGGCCGCCATTCTCACCGGGCTGGCGGTCTGGCTGCTGCGGTCGCGCAGGCAGCCCGCGGGCGTGGTGCTGGCCATGTCCATGGTCTTCGCCGGCGGCCTCTCCAACTGGATCGACCGCGTGATCAACCACGGCCGGGTGGTGGATTTCCTCAACCTCGGCATCGGGCGGCTGCGCACAGGCATCTTCAACGTGGCCGATGTGGCGATCATGGCCGGGGTCTTCCTGGCGCTCATCGCCTCCACGGTGCACGAGCGTCGCATGCGTCGGGACGCGCCGGCAGCCTGAGCGCGGGAACCCCGCGCCAGCGGCCCACGGCAGCGGCGGCGGCGGGCGACCGGAGCGCTCAGGTCATCCGCGGCGGAGCGTCCGCATCGCCTCTCCCCAGGCGAGGACGTCGTCGAGCACCTTGTCCAGTTGCTTCCGGTGCCGGTCGGTGGGCTCGAGCTTCCCGCCCTTGAAGTCGGTCCCGGTGTTCAGCAGGAGCTGGGAGCGCACGTCCGCGATCCGGATCTCCGCCATCACCAGGCGCAGCGCCTCCACCGAGCGGACGCCTCCCGCGCTCCCGTACGACACGAAGCCGGCGGCCTTCTCGTTCCACTCCGACCACAGGAAGTCGATCGCGTTCTTCAACGCCGCCGGGATGCCGTGGTTGTACTCGGCGGTGACGAAGACGAAGGCATCCAGCGGCTGGATGACCTGGGACCACGACCGGGTGTGGTCGTGCGCGTACCGGCCCATCGCCGGGGGCTTCGGCTCGTCGAGCAGCGGGAGGTTCTGATCCCGGATGTCGATGAGCGCGTACTCCGCGTCTCCGCGCTGTTGAGCGTGCTGATGCACCCAGCGCGCGACCTCCTCCCCCACCCGATTCGGACGGGTACTCCCCAGGATGATCCCGACCTTCAGCATCTCCCCCACCTCCCGGCGACGAGGTCCCAGAGGCCGGGAAGATGGGACCCGCCGGCGACATCCGCAGCGTCAGAAGCCGACAGTCCACCCGCTCGTCGACCTGCCTGCCCTCCGGCCGGGCGTCAGGACGGTCGCGTGGATTTCGTTGCGAACCGCAACGGATTTTTGCAGAGAAGGTCGCCCCCTTCCGGCGTTCCGCCACCGCAGGAGTTCTCGTGTCCGATCTCGACCTGAGCCGCAGCTACGGCAGGTGCCTGTTGGATCCGCAGTTCCTGGACCGGTTCTATGACCGGTTCATTGCCTCGTCCCCGGCGGTCGCCGAGCGGTTCGCGAAGACCGACATGGCCCGGCAGAAGGACATGATGCGCAGCAGCCTTTCCATGCTGGTCATGTTCGACAAGGGCAAGCCCATCGCCAGGCCCACCTTGGACCAGCTCCGGGTGAGCCATGGCCCGGGTCGCTACGCCATTCCCAGACAGATGTATGAGGATTGGCTGGAGTGTCTGCTGGTGTCGGTCCGCGAGTCCGATCGCCAGCTCACCCCGGAGCTCGAGGCGCGCTGGCGTGAGGCGATGACCAAGGGCATCGCTTACATGACCGGCAGCTGATCGTCCGCGCCGGCCCCGGCGTCCCAGATCAGACATCCCGGACGCAAGCGGCGCGCCCCCTCCGCGGGTGGATGAGGTCGCAGCCGACCGTCGTGCATCAGGTGCTGCACGGGAATCCCATGTCCCAGCACCGCGACGTCGGCGATGAGGCGGCGGTGGCAGCGCCACCAGACCGACTCGGAGCACATGACGGTCAACCTCCGCGTCCGTGCCTCATCCAGCAGCTCCTGCATGGCCTCCTGGAAGGTGGGGCTGCGCGTCCAACCGGCGTAGGCCCGGAAGGCGGTGACGGTCCACCAGGTATCGGGGCTCTGGGTGACCCCGTCCTTGCGCATGGCGCGACGGCCTCCGAGCCGTGGTTCCCACCGGTACTCCACCCCGAGCGCGGGCAGCCATCGCGCGAGCGCGTCCTGCGCCACGTGGGGGTGTGCGCGCGAGCCGGGAAAGCGACGCACGTCGACCACCCGCTCGATCCCCGTGCCGGTGAGCAGGCTGCCCAGCGCTTCCTCATCCAGGGTCCCATGGCCCACCGTCACCAGCATCCGCGCGCACCTCCGGCCTCCGACGGTGTGCATCCGCACGCGGGCAGGCATCGCGGCCGGTCTGCTGCTACGGTCGGTGATTGCTTTTCGCGGCGGCAGGCGCGGCGCGGTCGGTGGTGACGCACTCCGGCCTGCGCACGCCGGGTGCCTCCCGCGGTTCGTCCTCCCCTCTCCCCGCGACGGAGACCATGACCGGTATGCTCTCGATCCTCGGCCTGGTGATGGGCCTGCTGCACCTCGTGGGCGGGTTCATCGCCTTCGTCTGGCTGCTCTTCCTCGGACAATGGTCGACGGTCGGCGTCGGTGTGTTGGCCCTGGTCCTCTCCGGGTTGGTCATCCGCGCGGCGCTGCTGCCCGGGCTCTGGCTCTTCGGGGTTCCCGCGGCCGTCCTCGAGAAGGGTCCGCAGCCCGGGCGGGCCAAGCCGTTCTACGCATTGATCGGCGCCAACACCGTGGTGGTCATGGGCGCTTGGTGTCTGCTCTGGGTGTGGCTGTTCCTCGGCCGTGCCGAGCCGGACACGCGGATTCCGATGCTGCTCTGGGCGTACGCGGTTTCGGTCACGCCCTGGGTCCGGATGGCCCGCAAGAGCGACGCGCAGGAAGCGCAGGAGGCACGCGCCGCACCCCGCGAGCCCGGAAGCCGGGAGGCACAGTCGGTCACCCTGGTGGTGCAGGTCGCCTTCATCTGCGGGGGCGTGGCGTGGCTCGGCGGTTGGGCCCCGTTCCACCTGGCGGCGCTCCCCCTGTGGTGCCTGGCGCTGGTCGCGATGGCCGCGACCGCGGTCCGCCAGAGGAAGGCGCCCCGGCGACGTCCAGTCCCGCGGATGGCCAAGCCCGGTGCGACGACCATCGAGGGTGAAGGTGCGGTGAGCCCGCCGTCGGACGAGCGACAGGAGCGCGAACGCCACGAAGGCTGACGTGGCAGGGTGCACCGTCCGCAGGAGACCTCCCCCAGCGCCCGACCGGCTCGGCGGGTGGCCCATCGGATCGGTCCTGGGCCTCTGCCCGGTATCCACCACCGCGTCGACCGGGAAGGTGTGCAGGCCTTGAAGCAAGGCGCCACCGTTCACACCCGTTGCCCCCATGGGTGTGTTTCGGGCAGACGGCTTGCGGGGCATGTGCTGGGGCGTGCTGGTGTCGATGCTGGTGGGCTGCATGCCCAGCAGGGAGATCGACCCGCCGACCACCGATAGCCAGGCGGCCTACAGCTATGCGGGCTGCGCCAGCGGCGAGCTCGTCTGTCCTCAGGACGTGACCCTGTTGTGCGCGGTCTTCGACATCCAATCGCGCTACAGCCGGTGCCAGGTCGACGCGGATTGTACCCTCGTCACGCTGCCCACTGCCTGCTACGGCACCGGCGACTGTCCGCCGATCGCCGTGGCGTCCGAGCATGCGGCCATCTTCGAACAGGAGGCGACGGCGGAGATCAACGCCTACTGCAACGCCCCCCATTGTGAGGGGTCCACCACCTGCGAGTTGGCCCCGGAGCTGGTGCGTGCCGCCTGCGTCGAAGGCACCTGCATGAGCGAACTGGAGGAGGTGCCCTGAGCCTGAAGCGTCCGGTGGGGTAGTGTCGGGAGCTTCCCTCGCCGCTGACGTGGCGAGCTTAAAGGAACTCCGACATGAACTGGCTGTACTCCCTGGCCGATGACACGACCACCTGGGACCAGGTGTGGGGTGCCGGTGGCACCGCCATGTACCCGCTTCTGTTGCTCGCCATGGCAGCCATCCCGGTCGCGGCCGGACTTGGCGTCATGCACCTCGACGCGGGACGCAAGGGCCGCAGCCGGAGGTTCGCTGTCCTCATGATTGCGTACGGGCTGCTGCCCATCGGGGTGGGAGCGCTCGGGTTCGCGAGCGGGATGGTGTCCACGTTCAGCGCGGTGGCTTCCGTGGATCCGGCGGACAAGGAGCTCATCCTCGGGATGGGACGGGCGGAAGCCGCCGTCCCCCTGCGCTTCGGCCTCTTCATCGGGCTCCCATTGGTGTTGGCGGGGACCGGGATGTTTCTCAATCGGCGGGCGAAGTCTGAGGGCGGCGGCGCGCTGTCCAATCCGGGTGGGTGAATGGGCGACCGCCTCCCTGACCCATCGACCCCATGCGCGGGGTGGAAACACCATGAAGACAGTCGAGATGTGGAAGACGCTGCTGCGTTCCGGCGTGCGCTCCGCCATGCGTGCGGGGGATCGGCACGCCTTGACGGCGCTGCGTGACACGCTGGCCGCCATCGACAACGCCGAGGCGCTTCCCATCGGGAACAACCCGGTCACCTCGGAGGGGCGCATCGCCGGAAGCCGGGTCGGACTGGGGGCGGGAGACGCCCCGCGTCGGGAGCTCTCCCCCGAAGCGGTCCTGGCCCTTGTGGAGCAGGAGGTGGGTGAGCGTCGCGGCGCTGCCGCCGCCTACGCGCAGATGGGCCGCGCATCCGAGGCCCGGGTGCTGACGATGCAGGCAGCGCTCCTCGAGGGCCTCGTCTCCACATCCGTCCCGGCGCGGACCGGCCCTGATGCGTCGCCGGAGGACAGCGGCCACGGGTGAAGGCCGCTGCCCGAGGTCTCTGGCAGCTACCGCGAGGGTGCGTCCTCCGCCTGCGTGGGGATCAGGACGTAGCGCTCCACGAAGGTGTGGAGACGCTCCAGCATGGCCTCATCGAGCACGGGAATGGCCATGGGAACGACCCGCGACAGGATCTCGTAGGAGATGAGCTCCGCCAGGAAGCCCTCTTCGGCGATCTGCAGGGCCCGATCGAGCGCCGGGTCCGGCTGTTCTTCCCTCACGTTGCGGTGGGTATTGAGCAGCACCCCCAGACACTCGCCTTCCTCGAGGTAGGTGAACCCGTGCGTGTCGGTGCCGACCCGCCGGGTCCGCAGCTCCGTCTCACCGAGCCACATGGCCTTGCAGACCGCGTGCGCCATCCAGGCGAAGCTGTTGGGATCGGCTTCCACGAAGATCTGATCCTTGTCGAGGTAGGCGCGGGCCCGTGGCTTCAGGATCGTCGGGGCCACCTGGCGACCGATGTGGCGCCCATTGCTCTCGATGGCCTGCAGGATGGACGGCCACGAAGGTCGGAGTGAAAGGGCGCGGGCGTAACGATCCGCAGCCTCGTCGAACCGCTCGAGGCGAAGCAGTGCCGACGCCTGAAAGAACCACGCGGAGTAGCTCCTGGGCGCCAGGGTGGCGGCACGTTCATAGGCCGCCAGCGCCTCGGCAGAACGGCCCTGGAAGAGCAGCGCATCGCCGAGCACCAACTGGACCGGGAAGTGGTCGGGATGGCGTTTCAGGACGCTGCGATACCCTTCCTCCGCCTCTTTGAAGCGACGGGCCCGAAAGGCCTCTTCGGCGACGTCCAGACGCCGTTGGCTGGCCGCGGGGAGCGGCTCCGCGGACGCCACGGTCCGCTCGCCCGAGCTGTCGACGACGACCCGGAAAGAGGCGGTGGGAGCGTCGCCGACCGGCCAGACCTGGTTGGTGTAGGTCCCCGGGACGCCATCGACGACGTTGTACCTACGCGGCGAGTCTTCGATGACCTTCCAGATCTGTCGGAAGGACATGAACGCACGGGGATCGACGATGCCCGGCTCGACCTCGGGCTCGGGAGACGTCTCAGTCGGCGCCGTCACCGCGGGCGCAGCCTCCGCATCCGGGGGTGATGGGGGAACTCCGGCCGGGGACTCGCGAGCCACCCCGGAGGCGGTGGCACACCCCACCAGGAGCAGGGACAGCGGCATGCTGAGAGATCTCATCTCCACATCTCGGCCGCTGTGGTGAATGGGGTCAAGTGCGCGCACACGTTCGCAGGTGCCGGCACCCGTCAGGGGCAGCCCGGCACACCACGCGCGCCCTCTGGTTTCAGGTGGTGCCGGTGCGCCCGCCGACACCGGTTGGGCCGGTGCATCCCCATGGGTCACCGGCCGTGAGCGCCCCCATGACGGCAAGGCCCTCACCGGTGATCTGCACGGGGCCACTTCGCGCCACTCCGCGCCCTATGGCATGCTCGCTCGGTCAGCCTGCAGGCGATTTTTCCCTTCCCACAACAACCCATCCACACCCCGCGTGCTCCAGCACCCGGTGGTCGGGAGGCGTGATGTCCCAGGACGTTCGCAGTGCGTACTCAGCCCATCCGACCACCTCCGAGGCGGCCCGCGAGGTACTCGAACAGCTCGCCGGGAGTGAGCCCGCGGTCATCGTCTTCTTCCACGGTGTCGTTCACGACGGGAGGACCGTCGCGGCGGCACTGAGCGGGCGCTATCCCCAGGCGAAGATCCTGGGCTGCAGCTCGTGCGGCGAGTTCAGCGACCTCGGGTACGGGGCCGGCGGTGTGTCGGCGGTCGCGCTCGGTTCAGGGAAGATCGAGAAGGCCGCGTCGGCCATGTTCTCGGTGGAAGGGGATCTCGAAGCGAACGTGCAGGGTGCGATGGATGCGCTCGCCCGCGAGTTCGGCGACGTCCGTCAGCTCGATCCCTCCACGCACGTGGGCCTGATCCTCGTCGACGGCGCGCTGATGAAGGAGGAGAAGGTCAACGAGGCGCTCGGCAATGCGTGCCCGCTGCTCACCTTCGTGGGCGGCTCGGCCGGCGATGACCTGAAGTTCGAGCGCACCCCGGTCCATGACGCCACCCGGTCGAAGTCCGGCCACGCGGTGGTGGTGTTGATGCGCGTCAACGGTCCCTTCCACATCCTCAAGACCTGCAACTACGCGCCCACCGAGAAGATGTACAAGGTGACCCGGGCGGATCCGGAGCGCCGACGTGTGGTTGAACTCGACGGGCGCCCGGCGGCGGAGGTCTATGCGGAGGCACTCGGAATCCCGGTCGCCCAGCTCGACACCCCGACGATGCTCCTGAACCCCCTCAGCATCGTCATCGAGGGCAAGCCCTGGCTCCGCACCGTCTTCGGCGCCGAGGACGGCGAGCTCATCCTCGTCTGTGGCGTCGAGGAGGGACACGAACTCTGCCTCCCGAAGAACCGGGAGATCGTCGAGGACACACGTCAGGCGCTGCGCGAAGCGAGTGCCAGGTTCGGCGGACCCGCGACGGGCGGGGTGCTCTTCAACTGCGCAGCTCGCAAGCTCGAGGTCGAGATCAAGGACGTCGCCGAGCCGTACTACGCCGTCTTCAAGGACTTCCCGGTCGCGGGCGTGCACACCCACGGCGAGAGCTGGATCGGCCACATGAACCAGACCCTGACGGGTCTGCTCTTCGCCTGACACGGAACGACCCCATGAACTCCGTGCACGAGATTTCCAGGGTGCTTCGCGCCACGCTTCAGAGCGACGCGCTGTTCTCGCTCGTCAACACGCGCATCACGCTGCGGACCGGCATCGATCTGCTGAGCCCCGAGCTGGATGCGAAGGACACGCCCGAGAACGCCCAGAAGGTCCTCAGCGTCCTCGAGGCCATCGGCTACACCTCGGCAGCCCTGCAGACGGTCGCGGCCAAGATGGGGCCGCGATAGGGCCCGCAAAAGCGAAGGGCGCGAAACCCGTTGAGGATCTCGCGCCCTTCCATGGTCGGGGAGACAGGATTTGAACCTGCGACCCCTTGCTCCCGAAGCAAGTGCTCTACCAGGCTGAGCCACTCCCCGGCCCGACTGCGTTCCACGGTGGCTCTGGGACCTCTCGGGACCACCGTGGGGAGGGCGAGATAGCGGACCCCTCCACGGAAGTCAACGCGTCGATACGCGTCCCGCCATCCGCTCCAGTTGGACGACCAGCCAGTCGGCCAGCGCTCGAGCGATCTCTCCCGGGATTCCGTGGGGACCCTCGAAGGGATGGAAGTCCACCTGGAGCCCCGCCTCCTGGAAGAGGTCCCGCATCGACTCCCCCCAGGCGTACGGGAGGATGGCGTCCTGACGCCCGTGCGACTGGAAGATCGGAAGGTCCGGCTTGGTCCTCGCCAGCTCGATCCACTCTTTGGCGCTCACCGGGGCCCCGGAGAGCACCGCCAGCGCGGCCGGGCCCCCCTCCCCACGGAGTGCGAGATCGGTCGCCAGCATCGAGCCCTGGCTGAAGCCGGCGAAGAGGGTGCGCTCGAGACCGATTCCGGTGGCCACCTCGAGCTCGGCCAGGACCCACTCGACCTTTTCGCGGGCCTCGGGCAACCCGGGCGGCACCTGGTTGCGACGGGTCTCGAGGTCCTCCGGACGGCGGCTCATGAGCTGCATCATGTCCAGGTGCCACCAGGCCCGCCCCCCCGGCATCCCCTGCGCAGCGAGATCCAGGGGCGCTTCCGGCAACACGCAGCGGACGACCTGCGCGAGCTCGGGCTTGGACATGAGGAGCTCCGCGGCCAGACCCACCAGGTCGTCGCCCCCCGCGCCATACCCGTGACACAGCAGCAGGTGCACCGCCGGCTGGGCGTCCTGTGCCTCCACCAACCGCACCGTCACTCCACTGAGCTCGGTCTTCTGCAACTTCAGCTGCGCCATCGGCTCCCTGCTCCCATCTCGCTTCTGGTTCACGCCCGTCAGGCCGATGGACCTTCTCACGTCATCGCCAGCGGTTCACGCGCAGGGCACCTGGAGTCCTCAGGCGGCAGAGGCAGACCCGCGTGGCTAACCGCGCAGCGACTCGATGGCCTTGCGGTAGTCGGGCTGCCCGAAGACGGCGCTGCCGGCGACCAGAACGGTGGCCCCCGCCTCCACCACCCGCGGGGCGGTCTCGGCGTTGATGCCGCCGTCGATCTCGATGTCGACGCGACCCTCGAGGCCCTGGGCCCTCAACATGTGCGAGAGCTGCCGCACCCGCTCCACGCTCTTCTCGATGAAGGCCTGCCCCCCGAAGCCCGGATTCACACTCATCACCAGGACCTGATCGACCTCGGAGAGCACCTCCTCGATGCTCGAGAGGGGCGTGGCCGGATTGAGCACCACCGCCGGCTTGACCCCCAGCGCGCGGATCTGCTGCAGGGTCCGGTGCAGGTGGGGGCTGGCCTCCACGTGCACGGTCAGCAGGTTTGCGCCGGCCTTCGCGAAGGCCTCCACGTAGCGTTCGGGCTCGACGATCATCAGGTGCACGTCGAGCGGCAGCTCCGTCACCTTCCGGGCGGCCTCCACCACCACCGGCCCCATGGAGATGTTGGGGACGAAGCGGCCGTCCATGACGTCCACGTGGATGTAGTCCGCTCCCGCCGCCTCCACCGCCCGGATCTCCTCGGCCAGCCGTCCGAAGTCCGCCGCCAGGATCGAGGGTGCCACCTTCACGCGCGCGCTCATGGGCCTCCATTTAGTCGGTTCGCCCCCGGACGACACCCGCTCAGGCGAGCTGTGAGAGCCTTTACGTCCCCGCGGGAACCGGGAAGCCCGTTGCCCGTGTTAGAACGGTCCCTCTCCTGAGCCTTCGAGGAGGTGTCTTCTGGCTCCCGCTCCGAAACTCGACCAGGTCGCCGCCCTCACCCATCGCCTCGACAAGGTCTCGAGCCTGCTGGACGTCTCCAAGGTGCTCGCCGCCGAGCACGACCTCGACGCCCTGCTGCCCCTGATCCTCGTGGAGGCCGCCCTCACCGTCGAGGCCGAGCGCTGCACTCTCTTCATCATCGATCGCGAGACCGATGAGCTGGTCAGCAAGGTCGCCCAGGGTGCCGAGCAGGAGATCCGCATCTCCCGCGACGAAGGCATCGCCGGCACCGTCTCCCGCACCGGCGTGCCGCTGAACATCCCCGACGCCTACTCCGATCCCCGCTTCAGCGCGCTCACCGACCAGCAGCTCGGCTTCCGCACCCGGCAGCTCCTCTGCGTGCCCATGCGGGATCGCCGCGGCGGCATGGTGGGGGTCATCCAGGCCCTCAACCGCCGCACCGACACCCCCTTCACCGAAGAGGACGAGGAGCTGCTGCTGGCACTCGGCTCTCAGGCCGCCGGCGCCATCGAGAACGCCTTCCTCCACGAGGACATCAACAACCTCTTCGAGGGCTTCGTCTCCGCCTCGGTGGTGGCCATCGAATCCCGCGACCCGAGCACTGCCGGTCACAGCGGGCGCGTCGCCGACCTGTCGGTGAACCTCGCCGAGGCCGTGGCCCGGGGTGGCTCCGGCGTCTTCCGCGACATCCGCTTCTCCCGCGCCGAGCTCCGCGAGCTGCGCTACGCCGCCCTGCTCCACGACTTCGGCAAGGTCGGCGTCCGGGAGCCGGTGCTGGTGAAGGCCGAAAAGCTCTACCCCGAGGAGCTCGAGGTCCTGAAGGCCCGCTTCGAACTCGCCCGCATGGATGCGCAGCTGCAGAGCTACCGCCGCCGGATGGCGCGGGTCCGCGCCGGGGAGCACGCCCGGCTCGACACCCTGGAGGCCGAGGAGGAGCACCGCCTGGCGCAGGAGCTCCAGCACCTGGACGAGATGCTCGGCTTCGTCCTCAAGTGCAACCGCCCCACCATCCTCGAGGAGGGCGGCTTCGAGCGCCTCACCGAGCTGGCCCACCGCACCTACTGCGACAGCCGTGGGCACTCGCACCCGCTGCTCAACGAGCGGGACGTGGCGCTGCTCTCCATCCCCAAGGGCACCCTCTCCGTCGAGGAGCGCCGCGAGATCGAGAGCCACGTCACCCACACCTACCGCTTCCTGGAGCAGATCCCCTGGACCAAGGATCTGCGCAGCGTCCCCGAGATTGCCTACGCGCATCACGAGAAGCTGGACGGGAGCGGCTACCCCCGGGCCCTGTCCGCGGCCGCAATCCCCGTGCAGTCGAAGATCATGGCCATCAGCGACATCTACGACGCGCTGACCGCCGCCGATCGTCCGTACAAGAAGGCGGTGCCCCACGAGCGGGCGCTCGACATCCTCGGGCAGGAGGCCAAGCGCCACGCCATCGATGGGGAGCTGCTGCGGATCTTCATCGAGGCCGAGGTCCCCCGGCGCGCGCTCAACTCCCGATCTGGTGGAGGCGCAGGGAGTTGATCTTGCCCGGCGTGCCGATGGGCGTGCCGAAGATCACCACCACCCGGTCGCCCTTCGTGGCCAGCTCGCGCGTGATGAGCTCCTCCTCCACGCGCTTCACCATCATCTCGGTGTCGGCCAGCGGCTCGAGCACCCGCGGCACCACGCCCCACAGCAGGGTCATGCGGCGCCGGACCTCCTGGTTGGGGCTGAAGGCGACGATGGGCACCGGCGGCCGGTAGTGGCTGAGCAGCCGCGCCGTCACGCCCGAGTTGGTGAAGTTGGCGATGAGGCTCGCATCCGTCGCCTCCGCTGCCTGGCAGGCCACCCGGGCGATGGCGTCGGGGAAGCTGCCGGTGGGCTCGACGGAGACCAGGGTCTGGTGCGGGGCGGTCCCGCTGATGCGGGCGCTCGACTCCGCGGCGCGGACGATGCGGTCCATCATCTGCACCGACTCCACCGGGTAGCGGCCGCTCGCGCTCTCCCCCGAGAGCATCACCGCATCCGCGTTGTCGTGGACGGCGTTGGCGACGTCGCTGGCCTCGGCGCGCGTGGGACGCGGGTGATCGATCATCGAGTTGAGCATCTGGGTGGCGACGATCACCGGCAGGCTGCGGGCGTTGCAGCGGCGGATGATGTCCTTCTGCACCCCCGGCACCTCCTCGGGAGGGATCTCCACGCCGAGGTCACCGCGCGCCACCATCACGCCGTCGGTCCGCGCGAGGATCGCGTCGAGACGGGCGATGGCCTCGGGCTTCTCCAGCTTGGAGATGATGGGGATGGTGCGTCCCTCGCGGGCCATGATGGTGCGCGCGAGATCCAGGTCACTGGGCTGACGCACGAAGGAGAGGGCCACGAAGTCGATGCCGATCTTCAGGCCGAAGACCAGGTCCTCCTGATCCTTGGCGGTCAGCGCCTCGGCGCGCAGTGCCACGCCGGGAAGGTTGATGCCCTTGTTGTTCTTGAGCGTGCCGCCGTGAACCACCTCGCAGCGGACCAGCTTCTCCTTGTCCGTCGACAGGACCTTGAGCTCCAGCAGGCCGTCGTCGAGCAGGATGCGGTCACCCGGGTTCACGTCGGCCGCCAGGTGCGGGTAGGTCGTCGAGACGATCTGGTCGTCACCGGGGACCGACTCGTCCGTGGTGATGCTGAACTCGGCGCCCTCGACGAGCTCGGTGGAGCCGGTGGTGAAGCGCCCGGTGCGGATCTTCGGTCCCTGAAGATCGCCCAGGATGCCCACCGCCTTGCGCACCTTCAGTGAGGCCGCGCGCAGCTTGCGGACCATCTCCGCGTGCTGCTCGTGACTGCCATGGCTGAAGTTCAGTCGGGCGACATCCATCCCTGCCAGGAGGAGGCGCTCGAGCACCTCCTGATCTTCGGTGGCGGGCCCCAGGGTGCAGACGATCTTTGCGCGGCGCATGTTCCCGGGAGACTCCCCCTCGAACCCCACACCGTCAAGGTGAGGTTGCGAGACGCTTTGCGGCAAACGTCCGGCCGCCGGGTGCTGGACCTTCGAAGCGGCCGCCCGGTCACGAACGTCGGACACCCCTCGCCTTCGAGCCGCTCGTACACAGGGGGCAGGGTCGGGTTGGGGTGCTGCTTCACGAGGCACGGCCCGGGTGAACGGCAGCGGGACAGCGGATGGCCCGCTCCCTCAACCGCAGCCTTCAGACGCGCGAGCGCCCACAACCCAGGCGGGGCGCCACTCAGCCGCGGAGCAGGAGGCGGAGGTTCTCCTTCTCCCAGCGCACCGA
>DATGQN010000004.1:0-9270 GCA_035304185.1 Myxococcaceae bacterium | reverse complement strand
GAGTTCGGGCAGGCCGTCATCCGCCACATGTGATTTCCCAACTCGCAACATCCTGCGCACGCAGGAGGAAGGACACCTCAATGGCCAAGAAGAAGATCGCCCTGATCGGAGGCGGCCAGATCGGCGGCAACCTCGCGCTGCTCGCCGTCCAGAAGTCGCTCGGAGACGTCGTGCTCTACGACATCCCGGCCGCTGAGGGCCTGGTGAAGGGGAAGGCGCTGGACATCAACCAGCTCGCCGCCGTGGACGGCTACGACTGCCGCGTCACCGGCACGACGGACTGGAAGGACTGCGCGGGCGCCGACGTGGTGATCATCACCGCCGGCATGCCCCGCAAGCCCGGCATGTCCCGTGAGGACCTGCTCGAGGTGAACCTCAAGATCATGACGAACGTGGCGGAGAACGTGCGCGAGCACACGCCGAACGCCTTCGTGATCAACGTGGCCAACCCGCTGGACGCGATGGTCTACGCGCTCCAGAAGGTCTCCGGACTGCCCCACCACATGGTGGTCGGCATGGCCGGCGTACTCGACACCAGCCGCTTCAAGTGCTTCGTGGCCGAGGCGACCGGCGCCTCGATCCGTGACGTGGACGCGCTGGTGCTCGGCGGCCACGGCGATGACATGGTCCCGGTGACCCGTCTGGCGACCGTGGGCGGCGTGCCCCTCGAGGAGCTGCTGAAGAAGGACGTCCTGGACGCGATCATCGAGCGCACCCGCAAGGGTGGGGCGGAGCTGGTCGGCCTCTACAAGACCGGCTCGGCCTACTTCGCCCCGGCGGCCTCTGCCATCGCCATGGCGGAGAGCTACCTCCTCGACCGCAAGCGGGTGCTCCCCGCGGCCGCTTGGCTCACCGGCCAGTACGGCATCAAGGACACCTTCTTCGGGGTGCCGGTGAAGATCGGCGCCGGCGGCGTGGAGTCGGTCCTCGAGGTGAAGCTCAACGAGACCGAGCAGGCCGAGCTGCAGAAGTCCCTCGCGTCAGTCCAGAAGACCGTCTCCGAGGTGAAGCTCTAGCAGCCACCCTCCGCGCAACCACGAGGGGATGGACCCCGGACATGGTGGTGCGGATGGGAGCAGGGCAGGGCGCGGCGTCGGCTCCGGATCGGGGGGTCGAAAGCCGCGCCCTTTCCGATCCGGGGCCGGTCCGGTCTTCCGACGTGGGCCCGGAAAGTGCCCGGGATCACCCGGATCCGGGCCTCGGCAGGCGACCGGCCGCATTTCCTGCTCGCGCCCTGGCTGATTCGGTGGATGATGCCCCCTCATCGGCTGCCCGAAATGGGGCGTTGATTCCCCCGATGGCAGCAGGTAACGAACAGAAGCAGCCGAACTTTTCGACGTCCCGCCCGGCTCCGGAGCTGGCCCGCAAGGGCTCCCCGGCGCCCCGCGGTCACACAGTGCGTCCGGACCCAGGAGTCCCGTAAACCATGGCAGAACCTCGTTACACGGTGGTGGGCGGCGGCCTCGCCGGCCTGATGGCGGTGATCAAGCTCGCCGAGGCAGGCAAGCAGGTCGACCTGATGTCGATCGTCCCGGTGAAGCGCAGCCACTCGGTGTGCGCGCAGGGCGGCATCAACGGCGCGGTGAACACGATGGGCGAGGGGGATCACCCCGACATCCACGTGAAGGACACCCTGCGCGGCGGCGACTTCCTGGCCGAGCAGACCAGCGTGAAGGGCATGTGCTACGCGGCCCCGGGCATCATCTACATGCTCGACCGCATGGGCGTGACGTTCAACCGCACCCCGGAAGGCCTGCTCGACTTCCGTCGCTTCGGCGGCACCCTCCACCACCGCACGGCGTTCGCCGGCGCGACCACCGGCCAGCAGCTGCTCTACGCGCTGGACGAGCAGGTCCGCCGCTACGAGGTGATGGGCCGGGTCCGCAAGTTCGAGTACTGGGAGTGGCTGGGCATGGTGAAGGACGGTGCGGGCAACTGCATCGGCTCGGTCGCCATGGACATGCGCTCCATGGAGATCCGGACCTTCCCCGCCGAGGCGGTGCTTCTGGCCACCGGCGGCCCGGGCATCGTCTTCGGGCGCTCGACGAACTCGGTGATCAACACCGGCACCGCGGCCGGCCGCGCCTTCCTCGAGGGTGCGCTCTACGCGAACGGTGAGTTCATCCAGGTGCATCCCACGGCCATCCCGGGCGAGGACAAGCTGCGCCTGATGAGCGAGTCGGTGCGTGGCGAGGGTGGCCGCGTCTGGGTGCCGAAGAAGAAGGGCGACACCCGCCGCGGCGAGGACATCCCAGAGAGCGAGCGCTGGTACTTCCTCGAGGAGCGCTACCCCAAGTACAAGAACCTCGTCCCCCGCGACGTGGCGACGCGCGAGATCTTCCAGGTCTGCCGCGAGCTCGGCATGGGCATCGGCGGCGGCGACGCGGTGTACCTGGACGTCACGCACATCCCCGCGCCGACCCTCGACGCCAAGATCAAGGGCGTCATGGAGATCTACGAGAAGTTCGTGGGCGACGACCCGCGGCGCATCCCGATGAAGATCTTCCCGGGCATGCACTACTCCATGGGCGGTCTGTGGGTGCAGTTCCAGCCCAACGCGGACAACGTCCCCGAGCCTGGGCATCCGCTCAACCAGCAGACCAGCATCCCGGGCCTCTACGCGGCGGGCGAGGTGGACTTCGCCTTCCACGGCGGCAACCGCCTCGGTGCCAACAGCCTGCTCTCGTGCATCTACTCGGGACAGCTGGTGGGCCCGTCGATGATCAACTACGCGGCCAGCCGGACCCGCGGAGAGGATCAGGCGTACTTCACCGACGCCAAGCGCGAGTGGGAGGATCGCTTCGAGTCCATCCGCAAGATGGACGGCACCGAGAACCCCTACGTCCTCGCGCAGGAGCTGGGCGATCTGATGACCGACGCCTGCACGGTGGTGCGGGTGAACGCCAAGCTGGAGAAGGCGCTCGAGAAGATCGGCGAGCTCAAGGACCGCTGGACGCGGGTGAACGTGCTCGACCAGGGCGCCAACGCCAACCGCGCGCTGAGCTTCGTGAACCAGCTCAGCAACATGTTCGCCCTCTCCGAGATCATCGCGAAGGGCGCGCTGCTCCGCGACGAGTCGCGAGGTGCGCACTACAAGCCGGAGTTCAGCCTCCCCGAGCCCAAGACCCGCGATCCGAACGAGGATCCCGAGTGGATGGAGCTGTGGCGGCAGCGCAACGAGAAGTGGGCGAAGATCACCATCGCCAAGCACACGCCCAACGGCGTGGACATCTCCTACAAGGATCTCCCGACCCCGGTGCTCGACCCTGAGCCCCGTTGGTACGCCTGAGCCAGCAAAGGACCGACACGAACATGAGCCAAGGCCAATTCGTCCACCTGAAGATCTGGCGTCAGGAGAAGCGTGACGTTCCGGGCAAGTTCGAGGAGTTCAAGATCCCCTACAAGCGGGGGATGAACATCATCAGCTGCCTGATGGAGATCCAGCGCAACCCGGTCACCGCGAGCGGGAGCAAGACCACGCCGGTGGTGTGGGACTCCAACTGCCTCGAGGAGGTCTGCGGCAGCTGCACGATGAACATCAACGGGAAGGTCCGCATGGCGTGCTCGGCGCTGGTGGATCGGCTCGACCAGCCCATCACGCTCGAGCCCCTGAAGAAGTTCCCGTTGGATCGCGACCTCACCGTCGACCGCGAGCGCATGTTCGACTCGCTCAAGAAGGTGAAGGCGTGGATCGATCTCGACGGCACCCACGATCTGGGTCCCGGTCCCCGGCAGTCGCCGAAGGACCAGGCGGTCCGCTACAAGATCAGCGAGTGCATGACCTGCGCGGCGTGCCTCGAGGCCTGCCCCCAGGTGTCGATCGACAACCACTTCATCGGTGCCTCGGCGATCGCCCAGGCGCGGCTCTTCAACCTGCATCCCACCGGGGCGAAGAACGCGGATGAGCGCACCCGCGGGCTGATGGGCGAGGGCGGTATCCAGGATTGTGGCAAGGCGCAGAACTGCAGCCTCGTGTGCCCCAAGGAGATCCCCCTCACCACCAACATCACGAAGATGAACCTGGAGGCCACCAAGCTCTCCATCAAGGATCTCTTCACCGACGAGGGACAGCGGACCCACAAGTAGGGACCGCCGGTCAGCGGGTGGTGAGCCCCTCGCCCGCGTGACGCAGAGACGCCGCCTCCACCCCATTGTCCGGGTGGGGCGGCGTTCTTTTTCTTCTCCGGACGCGGGTAGGGCCCCGCGATCCGAAGCCCGGTTCACATGGGCGGCCGGGGCCCTGAAGCGTCAGGTCCCGGTCGGCTCCAACGGCGCCTCGAGGCGCAGGTCCCGCACCAGCTCGTTGAAGCGCACCGTGTCGTCGTTGATGGTGAGCTCCTGCGCGACGAGCTGCTGGTTGAGCGCTGCGAGCTGCTTCTCCTGTTCGATCAGGCGGGAGGAGAGGCGGGCGCGCAGCTCGGCGACGCCGGTGCGGCTGCGGGAGATGGCATCGAGCCCGGCGCGGGTCTCGCCGGCGCCCCGGGAGACGATGTCGCGCTCGGTCCGCAGTCGCTGGACACTCTCCCGCGCCTTGACGATGCGGTTTCTGATCTCCCAGGCCTCACGCAAGGCCGCGGCCAGACCTTCATTGGCGCGCGGGTCGGCAAGGTACGCCTTCACCGCGGCGTCGGCTTCATTGGAGAACCAGTCGGCGGAGGTGGAGAAGGGCTGACGCTCCTCGATCACCAGCGGATGGGTGTCCCGGGCGGGGGCGACGGCGGGAACGAGCGCGGTCCCCTTGCCGACCTGCTCCTCGGTGCCCTCCGGTGGCGCATGAAGCTTCATTCCCGGGCGCAGGGGATGGCGGACGAGGACCTTGGCCTCCCGGTCGCCCCCGTTGCGCAGGCGGTAGGTGGTGCGCTGGACGCGGTCCCGATCGATGGTGAGCCGCCCGTGCTCGATGCGGGAGAGGCGCGCGGAGAGCACCGTGCTCGTGTGCTCCTGTTCCACCGCCAGGCCGCGATCGAGGGCGAAGGGAACGATGGCCTCGCCACCGGACGAGAGTGCGTCCAGGAGCCCCTGGCCCAGGAACGCGCCGTCCTCGAACACGGCCAGAGGTCCCTTCTCGATGAGGCCCTGGGTGGCATTGGTGAAGCGCGCCACGCGGAAGGGGTGACGGGTGGAGTCGGGGACTCCGGGCTCCGGCGCGAACATCAGCAGCGACGCACCGGGCACCTCCTGCGCCACCAGCAGCACCATGGTCGCGCTGTTGTTCGGGAGGGTGACCGGTTGGGCGAGGTCGTAACGCGTGGCGCCCGCCTGGAGCGCTGACGACGCGAGTGGGCCGCCGTCACGCGGGACCATCGAGCCGGAGCCGGCGGGCGCGTCGTAGAAGTCGTTCGAGCCGGAGAACTCGCGGAGCTGCTTGGGCTCGGGGGCCGGGGCCGCCATCGACCGGCGCTTCGCCATGGGCGCCCGCTCCCGAGCAGACTCTTCCTCCGGTGCTTCCGAGAGGGCCGGCGGGGGAGGGGGCGGTGCCTGGGAGAGGGTCGACTCACCGACGGGGACCTGGCTGATGACCTCACCGTGATCGGTGATGACGGGCCGCACCGGGGTCATCGGAACGCCGAGCGTGGACTCGAAGGAGATGGGAGCGCCCGCGACCAACGACAGGCGGACGTCTCGCCAATCCTCACCGGAGATGTTCTGGACGATGCCCCAGGCCTGGAACGTCGGTCTGTCGTTCTCAAAGACCAGCCGGTACGAGGGCTTCCACACCGGCTGCTCGGCGATGTAGCCGACGGTGAGCGTGCGCCGCTGGCCGTCCAGCGCCAGGGTCACGTCGACGAGCGAGGTGTCCTCGGGAACGGGGATGGGCTCGCCGTCTTCGTCGAACGTGATCGGCTGCGCCGTCCGGGTCTTGAGGGGAAAGGATGCGGAGCGGACCGACGAGCCGCCGTGCTCCATCACCGCGAGGCTGGCGAGGAAGTCCCCGACGTGATCCGGACGGACCTTGAAGGTCAGCTCGGTCGCGCGGGTCTCCCCCTGACGTTCGAAGTAGGCGACGCCGTTGCGATAGATGACGACGCGCTCGACCGGGAGCTCACTCCGGACGGCGGGCGCGGTGGCGCATGCGCCGAGGGTCAGCGCGAGGAGCAGGACCGAAAGAGGCTTGAGGTGGTGCATAGGCCCACCAGTCTCCGCGCAACGCGGGGGCCACGCCAGCGGTGAGCGTTTCAGTTGAAACCCGGCGGCCCGCACCGGTGGCCTGAACGGCGTGGGTGGCATGCACCGCCCCGCGTCGCAGGATGGCGCCATGGAAGCCGTCCGGGTCGGTCCATCGAACGGATCCGCGGAACGGAAGGCGGGACGCTGAATGCAGGAAGGGGAGGCTGTCAGGCCTCCCCAGGTCCGCGGGCGCCCGCTACACCGGCAGGTCGAAGAGGAGCACCTCGCCTTCGCCATGTCCCTCGAGCGTGATGCCCTTCTCGTCGCGGATGGAGACACCGTCCCCGGCAGAGAGCTCCACGCCGTTGAGCTTGGCGGTCCCCCGGGCGACGTGGACCCAGCCGAGGCGGCCGGGAGCGAAGGTGTGGGTCAGGGAGGTCCCGTC
The DNA here is from genome assembly GCA_035304185.1 of Myxococcaceae bacterium. Taxonomy (GTDB): domain Bacteria; phylum Myxococcota; class Myxococcia; order Myxococcales; family Myxococcaceae; genus DATGQN01. The sequence goes on along the minus strand of DATGQN010000004.1, from coordinate 2,717 downwards.
CTTCAGCAGGCTCGAATACAGCCGGGCATCCTGTTGCACGCGCACCGATCCCGCTGCTCCATCCGGGGAGGCGATCAACCGCAGCTGGTCGCGACGCGCGTCCTCGGAGAAGTGCTTCTGCTCGTAACCGGCGGGCAGCCCCCGCTCCGACGGCAGGATCCAGATCTGAAGGAAGTGGACCGGATCGGTCTCCGAGGCATTGAACTCGCTGTGGGTCACGCCGGTGCCGGCGCTCATCCGCTGGACGTCTCCCGGCTTGATGACCGAGCCGTTCCCCATGCTGTCGCGATGCGCGAGGGCTCCCTCCAGGACGTAGGAGATGATCTCCATGTCCCGGTGATCGTGCGCACCAAAGCCGCGGCCGGGGGCGACCGTGTCGTCGTTGATGACGCGCAGCGCGCCGAAGCCCATGTGGCGGGGATCGAAGTAGTTGGCGAACGAGAACGTGTGGTGGGAGTTCAGCCAGCCGTGGTCGGCGTGCCCACGCTCGGAAGCTCTGCGGTAGGTGATCATGGAAGGGCCTTTCGAAGAGGGGTGTCAGATGCCCTCAATGTGCATCCGGAACGCCCCTCGCGCCCGTCCGCGATGGCGGTTTGATTGTTCCTCTGTGAGGACAATTCAAGGGCGCTGGAGATCTCGAGGCTCCTGGTCCTTCGGCGCGTAGGGCGAGGTCGGCAGGTTCCACTCGCGCCGGATGGCAATGACCCTGAGGACGAAGGCGGAGATGAGTGCGGTCGGCACGGCGAGGCGGGGAGAGAACTCCAAGACGCTTCCTCCGGCGACAATGACGCTCGCGGTGAGGGCGGCCACCGCATAGATCTCGGAGCGTAGGACGGTGGGAACCTGGGCGGTCATGAGATCGCGGACGAGGCCGCCTCCGATGGCGCTGATGATCCCGAGCAGGACCGCGCTGCCGAAGGGGACGCCGTGCAGCAGCGCCTTCTGGGATCCCACGACGGCAAAGGCCGCAAGGCCCGCCGCATCGAACATCAGCACCGGCGAGCGGAGCTTCCGGAGCAGGGGCTTGAAGTAGAAGGTGAAGACCCCGGAAGCGATGGCAACGGTGATGGGCTTCCAGTCGGCGATGGCGGCCGGCGGGATCTCTCCGACCAGGATGTCCCGCGTGATTCCGCCCGCGGTCGCGGTGACGGTCGCGAGCACCAGCACGCCGAAGAGATCCATGCGACGCCTGACGCCGAGGGACGCGCCGCTGATGGCAAAGGCGACCGTCCCCAGGAAGTCGAGGACCCGAAGTACCGTTTCGTCCATGCCGCCTGCAGTAACCGGGTTCGGGCGCGCCTGCCTTATTGGAGTTGGAGGGCGGCCTTCATCTCCTGCGTCCGCTGGCGGGCGCGCGCCATCGCTGGACGCACCAGATCCTCCTGCTCGGGGAGGGCCATCCAGGCGAAGTAGACCTCCCTCGGCTCCACATCGGCCTGGGTGACCGAGCCGACCACCATCGTCCCGTTCTTGAAGACCTCGGCCCAGGGGCCGCAGCTGTCCATGGAGAAGGGCTTGCCTTCCTCGCCGGGTCCCGTCACCCGCGTCCAGGCGATGCAGGGGAACTCGCTGCAGTCGATGGCCACCACCGACAGGGGCATTCCGCACTCGCGGGTCGCGCGGAGGGTGACGTCCTCGAAGCCCGCGGGCGTGTAGGCCTCGCTGAGTTCGGTTGGGAAGGGGAGGGGAGCCTCGGAGATCGCGGCCCCGTCGCTCGCCTCGGCAGTGGCGGGCGGAAGCATGACATGGGGCGCATCGTCTCCCGCCGGGCTTCGGGCGGCGGCAAGTTTCAGCTCGAGATCCTTCAAGCGCTGCTCGAGCTTCCGGTTCTCCGACTCCTGACGCCCGAGGCGTTCGGTGACTCCGGGCGACTCGTCGAACCCGGAGGATGCGGGCGGTTCGGACGGCGATTCGACCGGGGCTTCTGCGTCTTCGGAGATGACGGCTCTCCCCACAGGGCGACCCATGTAGGCGACGACGAATCCGAAGGTCACGAAGAGCAGGGCCCAGATCACGAGGCGGACGGTACGGGTCATCAGCAGGTCTTCCTGGGTGGGGGTGGTCAGGGAGCGGATCCGGCGTGCATGGCATCCCAACGTGCCTTCATCCGTTCCTCGCCCCGGTCGATGAAGGGCTGGTTGGCGTTGCGCACCGGGGTGGGCGGCAGGACGACCCACACGTGAAAACGCTCGGTGCGTCCTCCGAAAGGATTGCCCACCCGGCCGTAGGTGACCAGCGGGGCGTCACCGCTGAAGGCCCGGCGCCACGCAGGACACGCTGAAGGCGTCACGTGGGTCTGCTCGAGATCCTTTGAGCGGACCCAGGCGAGGCAGGGGTACTCGGAGCAGTCGATCTCGCTGAGCTCCACGCCCAGATCGCACTCCCGCACCACCTCCCGGACGATGCGCTCGAAGCCGCCGGGGGTGAACGGTTCAGGCAGGTCCGGGGGGAAGGCCCATCGATCACCCGTTTCATCAGCAAGCGTTGCCGGAGGCGGCGGCTGTGTCCCGCTCGCGGCCTGGAGGGCGAGCTCCAGCGTCTCCACCTGGCGTTGCAGCTGACGCCCCCGGCGCTCGGCGGCTTCGAGCGCGGCGGCCCGGGAGGAACCTGCGTCCGCCACGCGTCGCTGGTCAGGAGCTGAAGCGGATTCTGCAGTGGCTGCTGCAGGGCGGGGCGCTGCGCGTTGCCCGAGGAAGAGTCCGAAAACGAAGAGGACG
>DATGQN010000003.1:0-38297 GCA_035304185.1 Myxococcaceae bacterium | reverse complement strand
AGGGCCTCCTGCTCGTTCTTGGGCGCGGGCAGGTAGCGGCTGAACTCCATGCTGTACTCGCCCTTGCCCTGGGTCGCGGAGCGCAGGTCCGTGGCGTAGCCGAACATGGTGTTCAGCGGCACCTCGGCGACGGCGGTGACGAAGCCTTCGGCGGTCTCGGTGCTGATGATGGTGCCGCGGCGCTGGTTCACCTGACCCACGACCGAACCCTGGAACTCCTCCGGCGCCTGGATCTCGACCTTCATGACCGGCTCGAGGATCGTCGGCTTGGCGGCCGCGTAGCCGTCACGGAAGGCCATGATGGCGGCGGTGCGGAAGGCCTGCTCGCTGGAGTCGACCGCGTGGAAGGCGCCGTCGTTGATGACCGCCCGCACACCCACCACGGGGAAGCCGATGAGCGTCCCCTTCTTGATGGCATCCTGGAAGCCCTTGTCGCAGGCGGGGATGAACTCGCGGGGGATCGCGCCGCCGACGATCTCGTCGACGAACTCGTACTGCATCACCGCGTCGCTCGGCAGCGGCTCGAGGTAGCCCACGACCTTCGCGAACTGACCGGAACCACCCGTCTGCTTCTTGTGGGTGTAGTTGAAGTCACCGCGCTGGGTGATCGCCTCGCGGTAGGCCACCTGGGGCTTACCGGCGATGACCTCGCAGTTGTACTCGCGCTTCATGCGCTCGATGTACACCTCGAGGTGCAGCTCACCCATGCCGCTGATGATGGTCTGGGCCGACTCCTCGTCACGGTGGACGCGGAAGGTCGGGTCCTCACGGGTGAAGCGGCCGAGCGCCTTCGAGAAGTTGGCCTGCGCGCTGCGGTCCTTCGGGGTGACCGCGAGGCTGATCACCGCGTCGGGGACGTGCATGGAGGTCATGGTGACCTGCACCTGGCCGTCCGTGAACGTGTCGCCGGAGGCGCAGTCCACGCCGAAGAGGGCCACGATGTCGCCGGCGTCGGCCGCGTCGATGTCGTGCATCTCCTCGGAGTGCATGCGCACAATGCGGGGGATCTTGACCTTCTTCTGGTTGGTCATGTTGAAGATCGTGTCGCCCTTGGAGATCTTGCCCGAGTAGATCCGCATGTAGGTCAGCTGACCGTAGCGGCCGTCCTCGAGCTTGAACGCCAGACCGACGAACGGAGCCTTCGGATCCGAGGGGATCTCGTACTCGGCCTCGTCGTTCTTCTGGTCCAGACCGATGTTCTTCACCTCGGTGGGGTTGGGCAGGTAGGCCGTCACCGCGTCGAGGAGCTTCTGGACGCCCTTGTTCTTGTAGGCGCTGCCGCAGAACACGGGGGTCATCTTGAGCGCGATGGTCGCCCGGCGGACCGCGGCCTGGATCTGCTCCTTGGTCGGGGTCTCACCCGACAGGTAGATCTCGGCGAGCTCGTCGTCCACGTCGGCGACCTGCTCGATGATCTCCTGGAGGCGCGCGTCGGTGGCCTCGCGGTACTCCTCGGGGACGTCGGTCACGCGGACGTCCACGCCACCCTCACCCTCGAAGTAGAAGGCCTTGTTCTCGAGCGGATCGATCACGCCCAGGAAGCGATCCTCGGCGCCGATGGGCACCTGCATCTTCACCGAGTGGTGACCCAGCTTCTCCTTGAGCTGCGCGGCGACGCGGTCGTAGTTCGCACCGCTGCGGTCCATCTTGTTGACGAAGGCCAGGCGCGGAACGCTGTAGCGCTTCATCTGACGGTCGACCGTGATGGACTGGCTCTGGACGCCGGCCACGCTGCACAGCACCAGGATGGCGCCGTCGAGCACGCGAAGGGAGCGCTCCACCTCAACGGTGAAGTCCACGTGTCCCGGGGTGTCGATCACGTTGATGTTCGTGTCGCCCCACGTCACGTAGGTCGCAGCGGACTGGATCGTGATTCCCTTCTCACGCTCCAGATCCATGTTGTCCATCTTGGCGCCCACGCCGTCCTTGCCGCGGACGTCGTGCGCCTCATGGATCTTGCCCGTGTAAAAGAGAATGCGCTCGGTCAGCGTCGTCTTGCCCGAGTCGATGTGGGCGGAGATACCGATGTTGCGAATCTTCTCAATGGGGACGAGGGACACGGCTTCTGCTCTTTCGTTGGTGGGGCGGAACGCGGACACGCTCCAGTTTGAAGGTCCAGATCAACCGGAAGGGCCGGGCGCATACTTCCCCCGGCCGATTTTTTCCAGCCATTTATCGGTCGCACGGCACGCCGGCGCGACGCCGCCGCGATCAGAACCGGCTGCTTGCCCGCCCTCAGACTCCGAGGTGCGAGGCGGTGAGAACCCCCGGCGGCGTCCTCTTATGCCCGCGACTCACTCAGAGGGGAGCGGCGGCCGATGAGGGCGGCAGGGACCTCTCGATGGCGGAGATCACCGCCTCATCCAACGGCGCGACCTTGCTCGGGAAGCGGCCGACCACGTGGCCCTCGCCGTCGACCAGGAACTTTGTGAAGTTCCAGCCGACCTCACCCTCATACCCCGGGGTCCGCGTGAGCAACGCGTAGAGGGGGTGCTGGTCGTCGCCCTTGACCCTGATCTTGGAGAAGAGGGGGAAGGTGGTCTTGAAGCGGGTTTCGCAGAAGGACTTGATCTCCTCATTGCTCCCCGGCTCCTGACCCAGGAAGTCGTTGGAGGGGAAGGCGAGCACCACGAAGCCGCGATCCCGGTAGCGCTGGTAGAGCGCCTCCAGACCTTCGTATTGGGGCGTGAAGCCACAGCGGCTGGCGGTGTTCACGATGAGGAGGGTCTTCCCCTTCCAGGCGGCGAGGGAGGTGGGCGCACCATCGATGGTGGTGACCTGCACCTCGTGGATCGGACGCGGCGGCGCGCTGGGCATGGCGGGCGGGGGCGGCTGCTTGGAGCAGGCGAGCAGGGGGAGGAGCAGGGTCAGCGTCAGGATGCGGGCGGGGATGGTCACGGGAGCTCTCCTGGGCGGCGGGGAGAGCCCACCGCGAGATCACTTCTTAATGGTGACCCCGGATCTCCTTCCACCCCTCGAGCAGCTGCTGGCGGGTGACCGGCCCCTGCGAGGGCGTCGGATGGGCACGGTGGCTCTTGAACTCCACCAGCGGGGCGTCCGGGAGGTTCTGGGCGCCGGGCACCGCGGAGGGATCGAAGGGCGGCTTGTCGTACCCGCCTCCGTCGGCGTCCACGAAGATGGGGTTGCTGAAGGCGAAGCCGGGCGTGGGATCGAGTGTGCCGGAGCCGGGCTGGAGCATGAGGAGGGGGAAGAGCGAACGCTCGCCGTACACCATGGCGACGATCCAGTTGTCCCGGGTGGGAGCGGGCAGCCGGAAGGTCACGTCCTTCTGCCAACGCCGATAGGTGACCCCGGCGTGGGTGCCGACGGTCACCAGGTCCGCGGGCTCGAGCTCGATCTGCTGTGACGCGGTGACGCCACTCGCCGGCCAGTTGGTCTGAAGTCCTCCGCCGCAGCTCACCCGCGTGGTGAGGACGTTGGGGTGGTTGCTCTGCAGAGGGCAGCTCGCGTCGTCCTGGCGCTTGTGCATGTAGAGCTCCACCCGGGACACGTCGAGGTACTCGGGGGCCTGGATCCGCACCGTGAACTCGATGTCGTCCTGCGAGGCGGCGAGCGTCTGCCCGACCTCGGCCACCGCGCTGGTGTGCGCGCCCACGCCGTTCACGCGGACCGCCTGCACGGTGATGAAGGGGCCGGCACCCGCGGTCGCCTGGAGATCGTTGAGGGACTGGCTGAGCACGTGCGGATCGAAGTCCCGGGGATCCCGGCTCGGGACCTTCACGTAGGTGCGGTAGTAGCCGCCGCCGCGGACGTCGATGGTGTGGGTGTCGCTGACGCCGGTTCCGGCAACCTTGAAGCCACGGGAGAGGAAGGTGAACCAGTCGTTGAAGTGGGGATAGTAGTGGTGGACCGAGAACTCGTCCTCGGCGGCGTTGAGCACCTCGTAGGCGTTGAAGTCGGTCCCGAAGAGGCGGGTGTCCGCCTCCGTCGCCCCGGCCACCGGCGCCATGCGGAAGTCGAGGGGATCCGCGTGGGTGGCCAGGGTATCGGTGTCCACCTGCATCATCGCGAAGCTGCCGCCGACGCCGCTCTTGGGGTGGTTGAGGTGGATGGTGCGCGCGCCCATCTCACGCGCCTTGGCCATGAGCTGCTTGGGGCTGAGGGTCGGGCCCCGACCGCCCGCCCAGTCCAATGCCCCTCCGGTCTGCAGGTCCTGCGGATCGCGCACCAGGGGGAAGATGTTGTAGTGGCCGAAGTCGAGGGTGGAGACCTCCTCTCCAATCACCGTGGAGAGCAGGTGCTCGCCTCCGACCGCTTTCACATAGGGCGCGAAGTCGGTGACCACGTCGTGGTCGGTCCCGACGAGCACGTCGACGCCTTCGGCGGCGAAGTTCAGGACGCGGCGGGTGTTGTTGATGTTGCTGTCGGGGCTGTTGATCGCGTGGACGTGGAAGTCCGCGCTGAGCCAGCCGGAGGTGTCCACGACCTTCATCAGCGTGGCGTTGAGGGTGCGGTCCGCGCTGCGCAGATCGAGCGGGGTGCCCGGGGTGGCGGGATAGGTGTTGGGGTGGATGGAGTACTCCGGGCCGCGGGAGACGAGGGCGAGGTACTCACCTGCAGGCACCTGGAAGGAGAGGGTGCCGGACGGGGGGACGTACTGCACGGTCTGCACGCCGGTGGGCAGCGCGTCCTTGCCCACCTGGGTGTACCAGTTGAGCTCCAGTGAGCTGGTCTCACACGCACCCGAGGCACACAGCAGGGTCACCTTCGCCGGCAGGGGCGCGCCGGAAGGATCGGAGACGTGGACCGTGAGCGTCCGTGCGGGCGTCAGGGAGAGATCGGCGCCGACCGTCTGGCCCCCGCGGATGCGGATCTCCTGGGGCGCGGAAGGCGTGTGGCCCTCGGCCCAGGCGGAGAGGGTGTAGGTGCCCTCCGGGAAGGTGCCGGCGAAGCGACCCTCGGCGTCGGTGGTGAAGACGGTGGCGATCTCGGCCTTGGTGGGATCGGCGCTGGAATCGGAATCGACCACGCGCATGTGGACCCGGGCGTTGGCCAGGGACTGGACACCGGCACCCACGCGGCCCTCCACCTTCCCGAGCAGGTGCGTGCGGGTCCCGGCCCGGTCGATGGCGATCTGTGAGGCGAGCTCTCCCAGCTCCCGCCCCACATAAAAGTCCGAGGCCCAGACCTTGGAGCCCTTCGGCTGGAGGACCAGCGCCCCGCTGCGATGCGCGAGGTCCTTGTTGAACCACTGCAGCAGTCCGTCGATCCCCACCACCCCGCTCAGGTGCACGGTGATGCCGGCGAGGGTCATCGTCATGTTGCTGGTGCCGGGACGGGTGGGATCTCCCGGAACCCAGGGTGCGGTCGCGTAGGCCACGCCATTGCCGAGCAGGCCAATCCAGCTCATCCGGTCCAGCCCCTGGCAGTTGCCACCGAAGCCGAAGCCGTAGGTGCAGGACTGGCCGTTGAAGAACTCGAGCCCCTCACCCGGATCGGTCAGATCACCCGCGAGGATGGTGACCGGGGCATCGGAGACATTGCAGAAGGCGGTGTGGATCTGCACGCGCTGCTCGCCCGGCTGCAGGATGAAATAGCGGGTCACGTGCAGTGGGACCGGAGCATAGGGATCCACCGCGGGGAGGGTGCCCACCTGTCCCTTGAGGTGGTTGCGCACCGCCATGTAGTCGTTGTCGATGTCGGGGCCGGTGACGGCAAGGATGGCCGGGCCCCCGTCCCGCCCGTCGTGGAGGATCTCGAACAGCTCTGGATCGAGGGTGCGCGCGAAGTTGTACAGCAGGCCGATCTCACCGAGCTGATCGTTGCCGGGACCGTCGTGCACGAGGTCCGCGTCGATGATGGTCCCGCCGTAGGGATGGGGGCCGATCCGACGATCCACCCCCTGCACCACCACCCGGATGCGATCGTTCTCGAAGAGCCAGTCGCCCACCTTGGCGATGGCGGTCGGACCGCCGATGAGCTCGCTCTGGGAGGTGATCTGCCGGACCGATGCGCCACTTCCCCGGGCCGCCGGTGCTTCGAGGAAGGCATCCAGCGGCATCTCACACCGGGCCAGGGGCACCACGCCGCCATCCGGATCATCCGGGAGGTCGGGGGGATCGCAGCTGGCGCAGCCGACGAAGAAGGCAGCGAGGATCAGCAGCGGAGAGAGGGCCCGGTTGTGGGACGGGGTGCGCATCCGTGCAGTGTTTCCAAACGCCCGGGGTCCCCGCAAGTCACCCGTGCCCCGGCGGCCCCGCACAGCGTCACCACAGGCCTTGAGACGCCGAGCGTCATTCCGACACACTCGGGCCCCTGCAGCGTGCCCTGCATCCCCAGCGGGTCGTTCACCTCAAACCCCGGTCCAAGGAAGGAAGGCGTCCCCACATGGTTCGACAGGAGGAGCTTCGTGTCCGTACCCCGGGGCGGGGGATGGAGGACCTCACCGCCGAGGTGTCGCGGGTGGTGCGGGAGAGTGGGGTGAGCGTCGGCCTGTGTCAGGTCTTTCTGCACCACACCAGCGCCTCGCTCCTGCTGTGTGAGAACGCCGATCCCCAGGTGAAGCGCGATCTCGAAGCCTTCTTCTCCCGGCTGGTGAAGGATGGGGATCCGCTCTTCCGGCACACCGCCGAGGGACCCGACGACATGCCCGCCCACGTGCGGACGGTGCTCACGCAGGTGGACATGACCCTGCCGATCCGCGGCGGATCGCTGCTGCTGGGAACCTGGCAGGGCCTCTACCTCTGGGAGCACCGGACGTCGCCCCACCAGCGGAGGGTGACGGTGACGGTGATCGGTGAGTAGAAGGGGCGCATGGCCTCCAGCTTCGAGAGAGACTTCGGCTACCTGCTGCCCTTTCTGGACCGGGTGACCCAGGCCGCGAGCGATCATCCCGACGCGCGGGTGCGGGCGGAGCTCGTGTCGCTGCTCGCCGACGAGAAGGCGCGCTGGGTTCGGGTCCGGGAGCTGTTGTCCGCCAAGCCCGGTCACGCGAGAGCCGATGCCCTGGGCCCCACCTTCAGGAAGAAGGGGGAGGGGGCGCACCAGGCAGAGCCGGTCCGAAGTGCCGCCCCCCGCTCCGAGCCGCCAGCGCCGCGCGCCCCGGTGTCGGCCAGTGAGGAGGCGACCGCCGCGTCTCCCCTTCAGGGCACGGTGTACACCGTCGGGCCGCTGCGCTCCGGTCGCTGATCGCGCGGAGCATGTCTGAGGGAGCGCGGCGCCGGGCGGGCACAAGCCCTCCCTTCCCGATCCCGCATGCGGCGCGCCGTGCGAGGCGTTCAGTGCTCCGGTCCGCTTCCCGCGCCCGCCTCGCACCTCAGGGCTTGAAGCCCAGCGCCTGCACCAGCTCCTCCTGTGTGACCTCGCGCCAGGCGCCCAACTCCACGTCGAGCTCGAGCCCTCCCACCGCGGCACGGTGCAGCGCATTGACCGGCAGCCCCACGGCGCCGAGCAGCCGCTTCACCTGGTGGTGGCGCCCCTCGGTGAGCTCGACCTCCACAGTCTTGGGATCGAGGATCCGGACGCGGGCCGGGCGCGTGGGGCCGTCCTCGAGCTGGATCCCCCGCCGCAGGGGCTCCACCTTCGCCTCCTCCGCGCCGCCCTGGACCCGCGCCACGTAGCGCTTGGGGATGCGTGAGGCGGGGTCGGTGACGTAGCCGACCAGGCGCTCGTCGTTGGTGAAGAGCAGCAGGCCCGTGGTGTCCCGATCGAGCCGTCCGACCGCGTGCCAGTGAAAGGCGGAGAGCTCGGGCGTCAGGGTCGGCAGCAGCAGGTCGAAGACCGTCGGAACCAGGCGCTGCATCCGGGTCGAGGTGAGGCACCCCGTCGGCTTGTGGAACATCAAAGCGAGGGTGCGGAAGGTGACGTCCACCCGGTGCCCGTCCAGCCGGACCGAGGCGCCCGGAGGGAGCAGCGTCATCGGCTGGGTCACGACCCTCCCGTCGATGGTCACGCGTCCATCGCGGATCGCGCGCTCCGCCTCGTCCTGAGGGAGGACGCCCGCGCGGGGAAGGGCGCGTCCGATCCAGTCGTGCTGCGAAGCGGTGGCGGGCCGTGCGCGCGAGGCCGTGGCCTTCGAGCCCGCGGCGGGAGGCCGTCCTCTGGAGGCAGTGGCCTTCGCTCCGGAGGCGGTGGGGCGCGCCTTCGCCGCTTTGGCCTGCTTGGGGCGGGTGGAGCGGTGGGAGGACTTTCGGGTCATTCGGGCTCCGACGGATCGGCGGGGACGGGGAGGTGGCGTCGGACCCGGTGGAGGGCCGCGGTCCAGAGACCGGCCTCATTCCGGGAGAGACCCGCACGCTTGAGAGGGGCCATCAGATCCCGCATGGCGTGGCGGCCCTCGTGGACGAGGAACCCCCCGGTGCGGAGCAGCTGGTGCAGCGCACCCTCCAGGGCGCCCAGCGCCTCCACGGTGGCGGGAACGGGACGCGCCGAAGGTTCGGGCGGCGGCGCCTGGGCGGCCATCCGTGCCTCGTAGCCATAGAGGAGGACCGACTGGGCAAGGTTGATGGAGGGCTGCTCGGGAGAGGTCGGGACCGAGGAGAGATCGTGGCAGCGCCACACATCCTCATTGGTCATCCCGCTCCGCTCGTCACCGAAGACGATCGCCACCGGGCCGCCGATGGCGCGGGTGACGGCCTCGCTGCCCACCTGGCGGGGCGTGAGCCGACGCTTCCCCTCCACCCGGCGGGAGCTGGTGCCCACCACCCAGACACAGTCGGCGACGGCCTCCTCCAGGCCCTGGACGATCCGCACGTCATCGAGCAGCTCTCCGGCATGGACCGCCAGGCGTCGCGCCGGCCCGAGGTCCCCGACCTCCGGCTGGACCCACACCCAATCCCGCCACCCGAAATTCTTCATGGCGCGCGCAGCGGCGCCGAGGTTCTCGGCATTGCGGGGCCGGAGGAGGACGAAGCGGAGGGGGGGCATGGTGGGGGCGCGGACCTTACCGGAGCTGCGGGAGGTGAGGGGCGTCGCGGAGGTGCTTTTCCGGAAAGCCCCGCCCTGCAAGCAGGCACTCAGCTATCCTGCCGGCCGAGGAGCGCAAAGGAGGAAGCTGCCGAGGACAACCGGCAGCGTGCCTCCACGCCGAACGGGGTCGCGTCGGAGCTTGCGCACAGGCGGGCGACCGGACGTGAATCTCGGGAACTGAAGGGGTTTGACGATGCAGACGGTGAGTGGATGGCGCGCGTCCGGTGGGATGCGTCCCGTATGGATGCTCGCGGCGCTGTTGGGGGCACTCAGCGCCTGCAACTGCGGCGGTGGTGCCGATGAGAAGGCAGACGACACGTCGGTCACGGAGGTGCACACGCCGGGGGATGCCTCCGGCGAGGCGGCAACCCATTCGGCCCCCACCATCCGCCCCACGCTGAGCCTGGATGGCGGAGGGGAGTTCGTTCCCGAGCGCATCACCGTGGAGCTCAACGCGAGCGTGCTGCGCCCGCACTACGGTCTCCTCCCGGAAGGGATCCGCGTCTCCATCACCCCCGAGGTGAACGGGGCCTGGGAGCAGGCCGGCGTGTCCACGCTCGTGTTCACCGCCGCGGAGGGCTTCGACTTCGAGACCGAGTACACCGTCCGTGTCGAGTCCGTGGAGACGGAGGCGCAGGGCGTCCTGACGCCGCCGTCGGCTGACGCGTGGACCCGCACGTTCCGGACGCCGGCCTTTGGGGTGCTGCGCAGCTCCCTGCGCTCCTTCAACGCCCCCGAGCGGAGCGCCCAGGTGCTGGTCACCTTCACCGGACCGGTCTCGCCGTCGGAGGTGGACGCGCGCGCGGTCTGGCAGCTCGAGGGCAGCGCGGTCTCCAGCGGCAAGCCCCATGCGGACGATCCGAGGACCGTGGTGTTCTCGCTCAGAGACAGCCGCCTCACGGAGGGGCGCACCCTCTCGCTCCAGCTGCGCTCCGGCGTTCCGAGCGGGGATGCGCGTGCGCCCCGCTATGAAACCCAGATCGTGCTGCCCAAGGGGAAGCGCCTCCACGTCCGGGCTGCGACGCTCCTCGAGAATCCCAGCGGCTTCTTCGTCGAGGTCTCCTGCCAGGATCTGAACCCTGACGAGCGCCCGTACCAGGGCTGGGATGGAGAGGTGTTCCAGGAGCGGTACTGGGGACCGAAGGGCTGTGAGATCGACGCCGAGACGGCCCGGCGCTACGTCAAGATCGAGCCTGCGGTGAACCTCTCGATCGCGCCTTCGTCCCGCGGCTTCCGGCTGTTCGGCGATTTCGTCCAGGGCAGCTACACGCTGCGCCTCGAGCCCGGCATGGTCTCGACCGAAGGGGCCCAGCTCTTCAACGCGTACGACACGCGCTTCACCGTGGGGCCGCGGGCGCCCCAGCTCACGCTGGCCGGGACCGGGCGCTACCTCCCGCGCAGCGCGTGGAAGTCGCTGGCCATCAGCCACCTCAACCTGAGCGAGGCCGAGCTGGTCGTCCGGCGGATCCCCCCCGCCAACCTCATCTACTGGCTCTCCGACGACAACGAGCGGGTGAGCGAGCGGATCGGTGACGTCATCCTCCGGCGCAAGCTGGCGCTCCGCGGCGAGGAGGACAAGGTCTCCACCACGCACGTCAACCTCTCCGATGAGCTGTCCGCCGACACGCTGGGCGTGCTCGAGGTGGAGGTGCAGCACGGCAATGTGCGCTCGGCAAGCCGCCTCCTGCTCACCGACATGAGCCTGGTCGCCAAGACGATGCCGGCCAGCGGGGACGCACCGGCCCAGGTGTGGGTCTGGGCGCTGGGCATCACCAGCAACGAGCTGCTGGCGGGCGTGGACGTCCAGCTGGTGCGAAAGAGCGGCAAGGTCGTCGCCGAGTGCAAGACCGGTGGCGCCAACGGCTGCATCATGGAGGTGAAGGAGGATCCGCTGAACCCCGAGGCCGAGGGCTTCGCGCTCATCGCCCGGCGCGGTCACGACCTCACCTACCTGCGCTACAGCGATCTGGAGACCGAGATCGCCGACTCAGACGTGCAGGGCGAGGCCTTCTCCGCCGCGGCGCCCTACCGCGCGGCGATGTGGAGCGACCGTGGCGTGTACCGGCCGGGGGATGCGGCCCACCTCAATGCGCTGGTCCGCACCCGCGAGGGCGTGGCCCCCAAGGCGGGCATGCCCACCGAGCTGCAGCTCGTCGATCCGCGCGGTCGGGTGGTGAAGCAGCAGACGCTGGAGACCAATCCCGCGGGGCTGGTGGGGATGGAGGTGCGCTTCGAGGCCTTCGCCGACACCGGCGTCTACAGCGCGCGGCTGCGGATCGCCGAGCGCGAGGTCGCCCGCTACGCCCTCAACGTGGAGGAGTTCGTCCCGGAGCGGATGAAGGTCACGCTCACCGCCTCGGACGCCGGGGCCCTCATCGGTGAGGCGGTGCCGGTGGAGGTCGCGGCCGAGTACCTCTTCGGCGGCAGCGCCGAGGGGAGTGAGGCCGCGCTCACCTGTCAGTTGGAGGCAGGAACCTTCAAGCCTGCCAACCACGCTGAGTACAGCTACGGCATCTGGTCGAATGAGGGCGCCAAGCCGGTGACCCTCGGCCGCGTCACCGGAAAGGTCGGCGCGGATGGCCGGATCCGTCTCGAGTGCCCGGCCCTCACCGGCGCGGCCGGCTTCAGGGGACCGGCGCGGCTGGTGGCCAACGCCGCGGTGTCGGAGGCCGGAAGCGGACGCGCCACGCAGAACGAGGTGCGGGTGCCGGTGCATCCGGAGCGCTACTACCTGGGCCTGCAGCTCAACGCCTCCAAGGCGGAGAAGGGCAAGCCCATCGGCATCAAGGGCGTGGTCGTCGATTGGAACGGAAAGAAGACCCAGGGCGTGCAGGAGGTGCAGGTCGAGGCCTTCCGGATGGAGGCGTCCTACGGCTACTGGTGGGATCCCGAGATCGATCGCGAGCGCTACAGCCGCCGGTTGCGGCCGGTGAGCGAGCACCGCCTGACGGCGAAGGTCGTGGATGGAGCGTTCGAGGCGCGGGTGACCCCCTCTTCGGAGAGCGAGCAGTACATGGTCCGCGTGACCAGTGGCCGCACCCAGACCGATGTGGTCATCGACGGCGATGGGTACCGCTGGTACTGGGGCGATCAGCAGGTGGTGGACCAGACGCCGCGGCCGCAGCGCGCCACCTCGATTCCCCTGGAGGTGAAGGGACCGGCGAAGGTGGGCGAGCCCGTGCAGGTGGTGGCCAAGCTCCCCTACCGCGGTCGGGTGCTCTTCACCGCGGAGACCGACCGCATCCTGGCGGCGGAGTGGAAGTCGGCCGAGGCCGGTGAGGTCACCTGGTCCTTCACGCCCAGGAGCTTCAAGCCCAACGTCTATCTCAGCGCCTTCCTCGTGAAGGATCCGCACCTCGAGTCCAAGGAGAGCTTCCTTCCGGACCGCGCGTTCGGCGTGACGCACGCGATGCTCGAGCCGAGCGCGTTCGTGCAGACGGTGAAGCTCACCGCCCCCAAGGAGGTGCGCAGCAACGAGGTGATGGAGGTCGAGCTGGACCTCGGCCCCCGCGAGACGCCGACCTTCGCCACGGTGGCGGCGGTGGACGAGGGCATCCTGCAACTCACCCGCTTCCGCTCCCCGGATCCGCTCTCGCAGATCATCGTCAAGCGCGGGCTGGGGGTGAAGACCTACGAGACGCTCGGCTGGACCATGCTCTCCATGCCTCAGGGCAACTCGCGCAGCACCGGCGGTGGTGAGGACATGGGCGCCGAGGGACGGGTGCAGCCGGTCAAGCCCGTGGCCCTCTACAGCGGGGTGGTGGAGGTCCCGAAGAACGGGAAGGCCAAGATCCGCTTCGAGGTGCCCCAGTACCGTGGGCGGCTGCGCGTCATGGCGGTCACCGCCGATGCCAAGCGGGTGGGGCGCGCCGAGGCGAGCGTGCTGGTGCGTGACCCCATCACCCTCCAGGCCACCCTGCCGCGGTTCCTGAGCGCACAGGATCAGATTGAGATTCCGGTCTTCCTGACCAACCTCTCGGGCAAGGCGCAGGACGTCTCGGTGTCTCTGTCCGCCGAGGCGCTGCCGGTCCCCGGACTGGATGCGTCGGCCAAGCAGACCTCCCCCCTCGAGCTTCTGGGCGCCAAGCAGGGCAGCGTGCGGATCGAGAACGGGAAGTCGGCCACCCTCGTCTTCCAGGCCCGCGCGCTCCAATCGGTGGGCGCGGCGCGGCTGACGGTGAAGGCGAGCGGGGGCGGGTTCACCAGCGAGGAGACGCTGGACGTTCCCTTCTCACCGAGCGGACCGCGGGAGCGGCAGATCCACCGCATCGAGCTCGCCGACGGGGTGAACGACCTGAAGCCCTATCTGAGCGGCTGGGTTCCGACCACCGAGCGCTCCACGGTCTGGGTGACCGCCAATCCCTACGGGCAGTCCTTCGATCACCTCAAATACCTGGTCCGCTACCCCCACGGATGCGCCGAGCAGGTGACCTCGACGGTGCGTCCCATGCTCTTCGCCTCGACCGTCATGGAGTCGGTGGATCCCACCGCGCTGAACGGCCAGGTCGAGACGTTCGTCCGCGCGGGCATCAAGAAGGTGCTCGCGATGCAGACGCCTTCGGGCGCCTTCGGTTACTGGCCCGGCGCCACCGAGGCCCATCCCTGGGCCACCGGCTACGTCACGCTGATGCTGCTCGACGCGAAGGACGCCGGGTACGAGGTGCCTCAGGACCGCATCGACGACGCGATCGCCTTCGCGGAAAAGGCGGTCAGCAGCACCTCGTCCCAGATGGCGCGGACCTACGGGGTCGATGCGAGCGCCTTCCTGCACTACACCCTGGCGCGGGCAGGCAAGGGCCAGAAGGCCGCGATCCAGAAGCGCATCGATCTGTACGACGGGAAGTCGCTCTCCGGCAGCGAGCGGGAGGAGCTCTTCCTGCTCAAGGCCGCGCTCTGGCTCGCGGGCGATCGTCGCTACGAGAAGGAGCTCAAGAGCCCCGATCTCTCGCCCATCGGATCGGACCGCTGGAGCGGCGGGTCGTTCTACTCGGATCAACGGCGGCGCGGCCTGATGCTCGCCATCCTCGAGGACCTCTTCCCGGGGGACAAGGCCACCGAACCGCTTGCGATGCTGGTCGCCCAGTCGCTGCAGGCGCACCAGAGCGGCCACTACTACACCACGCAGGAGCTGGGCTGGAGCTTCACCGGCCTGGGCAAGCGCCTGCGGGAGCGTGCCGCGAAGTTCGGGAAGCCGGAGCTCCTTGCCGACGGCCGGGCAATCAAGGCCAAGCCGGTGGCGGGCGTTGCCTCCAGCGAGCGCACCTGGGCGCTGGCCCGCGCGGCGGAGTACCCGTCGCTTTCGGTCAAGCTCGACAAGGAGGGATCCGGGAAGGTCTACGCGGTCCTCTCCAGCGAGGGCGTCCGCGAGAACGGGAGCTGGCGGCTGGGTGGCGATGGCCTGAGCGTCAAGCGCACCTGGCGCACCCTCGAGGGCAGAACGGTCGATCCCACCGACGCGGCGCTGAACCTCGCGGACCTGTTGTACGTGCAGATCGACGTGACCAACCGCACGGGCGAGCGGCTCGAGAACATCGCCCTGGTGGACCGCCTCCCCGCGGGTTGGGAGATCGAGAACCCCCGGCTGGGACGTGGGACCCAACCGGATTGGGTGAACACCTCCACCCAATGGCAGGCCGACTACCTGAGCGTCCGGGATGACCGGCTGGAGATGTTCGGGCCCATCGGGCGTGGACAGACGGTGTCGGCGGTCTACGCAGTGCGCGCCACCTCTTCGGGCGTCTTCACCCTGCCGCCGGTGGAGGTGGAGGCCATGTACGATCCCCGGATCTGGGCTCGGGAGGCAGGCGGGCAGGTGCGCATCAATGGTCCCTGGGCCGACCACCTGCTCTGATTGAAGGTGTGGCGCACGTTCCGACAGCACCCGCGGCGACTGTGGTGGCCGCTGTTGGGCGTGTGCCTCCTGTTGGGGGGCGCGGTGGCACTGGCCCACCTCGTCCCCCTCCCGGAGCGCCTGAACGCGCGGCCCTCGGTCGTCGTGGAGTACCGCGATGGCAGCCCCGCCCACGTCTTCCTCGCTGAGGATGATCGCTGGCGGGTGCCGGTCACGCTGGACACCCTGGACCCGGCGTATGTCCGCGCGCTCCTGGCGCTCGAGGATGCGCGCTTCCGCTGGCATCCGGGCGTCGACCCGCTGGCCGTCGTGCGCTCGGCGTGGCTCAACCTGAGCAGCGGGCGCCGGGTGTCCGGAGCCTCCACCCTCACCATGCAGCTGGTGCGGGTCCTCGAGCCGCGGCCCCGCACCTGGGGATCGAAGCTCGTCGAAGCGCTCCGTGCCGTGCAGCTCGAGCTGCGCCTCTCCAAGGACGAAATCCTCACCGCCTACCTGCAGTTCGTCCCCTACGGCCGCAATTTCGAGGGGGTCCAGACCGCGTCACTGGCCTACTTCGGCCACGGTGCGGACGCTCTCTCCGCGGAGGAGATCGCGACCCTGCTCGCGGTCCCGCAGAGTCCGTCGGCGAGGTTTCCCCATCCGGCCAATCTCTCGCGCCTGAAGCAGGCCCGGGACGGCATCGCCTCCCGTCTGGCCGATGCCGATGCCCTGCCGGTGAAGGCCGACCGGGGAGAGACCGATCCTCAGCAGGTGCTCGCCCAGGTCGAAGCGGCAGCGGTGCCCGCATCCCTCCAGCCATTTCCCCGTCAGGCGCCCCACGCGGCGCGATGGTTTCTCGCGCAACGACCCGGCGAGGTCCGTCTGCGAACCACCCTCGACGCGGGCATGCAGCGGCTCGCGGAAGACGTGATGCGGCGCGCAGCCGGGGAGGCACGCACCAAGGGGATCCACAATGGCGCGGCCATCATCCTCGAGCACCGGACCGGCGCGCTTCGGGCCCTGGTGGGCAACTTCGACGATTGGGCCGAGGGGCCTGGCGCGCAGATCAACGCCTTCGCCACGCCGCGCTCCCCGGGCAGCACCCTCAAGCCCCTGCTGTACGCGCTGGCCATTGATCGCGGCATCGCCGGACCCGAGCACCTGGTGTCGGACATCCCGCAGCTCTACGGCACCTACGCGCCGCGGAATTATGACGGCGGTTTCGAAGGACTGGTCCGACTGGAGGCGGCGCTCAGCCGCTCCCTGAACCTTCCCTTCGTGGAGCTGCAGCGGAAGCTCGGCACCGAGACCTTCATCGCACAGCTCCGTGCGCAGGGCGCGCGTTCCCTCGACACGACGCCGGGCCACTACGGGCTGTCGGCCTCCATCGGTGGCATCGAGCTCACGCCGCTGGAGCTGGCGTCGATCTATGCCGTGCTCGGCCAGCGGGGGAGAGAGGTCCGCGTGCATGGCTTCCCCGATGAGGCGGAGGAGCGTCCACGGACCGCGCCGCGACGCTTCTACGCCGAAGGGGCAGGGTGGCTCACGCAGCAGGCGCTGGCGCTGCGGGATCGCCCGGACTTTCCCGAGCGCCGGCGCATGAGCGGCGCGGCGGCCCACATCCACTGGAAGACCGGCACCAGCTTCGGGCACCGGGATGCATGGAGCGTGGGTTCAGGACCCGTGCACACCGCGGTGGTGTGGATGGGAAACCTCGACAACCGGGGCAGCGTGCACCTCACCGGGGCTTCGATGGGGCCCCTGCTCTTCGATCTGCTGGAGGGCGTCGCGGATCGCAGCCTTCCTCCTCCGAGCCCCAGCGCCCCACCGGATCTGACCCGGGTGGAGGTCTGCGCCTATTCCGGCCACCTGCCAACGAAGGCGTGCAGAAGTCGCCGGCAGGCCTGGGCCCTCTCCAGCGCCGTCCCCGTTCAGCCCTGTCCCTTCCACCGCGAGGTCACCGTGGACCGGCACACGGGCCTGCAGCTGACGCCGCGCTGTCGCGCGGGCCGCGAGTGGGAGACCCGGCAGGTGTTGGCGTGGCCGGCGAGCATCCGGCGCTGGCTCCACGATCAACGGCGGGTGCTCGAGGAGCTGCCTCCTTATGCGCCCGGGTGTGAGCCCACCCAGGGAAGTGACGCCCCCATCATCGTCTCTCCGGCCAGCGGGCAGGTGGCCCTCCTGCTTCCGGGTGTCGAGCCCGAGAAGCAGGCCATTCCGCTGGAGGCCGAGGCACCCGGCAGCGTCGGCGAGCTGAGCTGGTTTGTGAACGGGGAGTACCTGGGAACCTCCCGCGCGGATGAGCGCCTGTGGTGGACGCCGAAGGAGGGAGTCCACGAGATCCTGGTCTCCACCTCCACCGGCCGGAGTGACCGCCGTCGACTCGAGGTGCGCACCCGCCGCTGAAGAGAGGGGGGCCTCGCCTCGCCCTCGGGCGCTCGAGGACTGCCAGCGCCGGTGGGCATGGGCACCCACCACCGAGAGGGCGGCCCGGCCTTGCCCCTCTGGCGCGGAGGATCGCCAGGTCCGCTCGCGATCTCAGCGAGAGACGGCGGCCTCACCTCCCCCCTGATGCGCGGTGGCCTGCCAGCACCGGGTGGGATGCGCATGTCCGGTCTCGGATGGTGACATGCCCGCAGGCCCCACCGGGGCGAGGCCCTGCTCCGGATGCACCCGCGCCGGAGCCATCCGTCTGAGCGCCTCCCGGGCAGCCTCCAGGTCGCGGCCCGGTCGAGGGGCAGGCGGGCTGGAGCCGAGAGGCTGGGACGTCGCGTCGGCGATGCCCACCCTCCTGGGCAGGAAGCGATCGATGACGCCGGTCCACGAGGCCGTCCCGAATGCAGCGATAGGAGCGCCCGATGCAGAGCAGGCCGCCGGTGATGGCGACGCATGACAAGGTGCGGATGCACACGCCGTCCGTGGTGAACCATCAGCTCGACGCCGAGGCCGAACACCGCCTTGCCGAGTTCCTGGAGGGAGGCAACAACCCCGCGGCTTGCCACGCCCGCATCACCCGCCTCGACCAGGAGTGGGAGATGGAGCGCGTCCTGGCCCTGGGTGTGGGCGTCGCGTCCATCGCGGCGATGCTGGCGTCGAAGGGGCTGGGACGAACCCTGTGGTCCATTCCGGCCATCGGGGGCGCGGTCCTGGTGCAGCAAACGCTCACCGGAGGAAGCCTGTTGGCGCCACTGTTGCGCCGGATGGGCTTCCGTTCGCGACAGGAGATCGAGATCGAGAAGTACGCGCTCAAGAGCCTGCGAGGTGACTTCCGCAGGATCCCGGTCGAAGGAGGGCCTCTGGCCCGGGCGAATGCCGCGATGGTCGCCGCCCGCGCCTGAAACCGGTTCACCCGCTGACGACGACCTCGGAGAGACGGGCCCTTCGCGTGCCGAAGGCCGGATGCGGTGGAGGGGCCCGCGCGAGAGCCGCGTTCAGCGCCACGGCCCCGAAGTCGGCTGGGACAGGGTTCCGAGCGCCGAGGTCGCTGCGGACTGCTGTCGGAAGAAGCCGGGCATGCCCAGCAGCCCCACCGTGAAGTTGGTGACCCAGCCGGCGGCAGGGGTTCCGGCGCGGGCGCCGATCTCCACCGGCAGCGCGAAGTGGAGGCGCAGCACCAACGGACCGAGCCCCAGGTTCACGCCGGCAACCGCGTTCAGCACCCGGTGATCCCACAGCTCCCGGACATCGTCCCCGACGCCACCGGCATCCACGGCAAGCACCGCTTCGATGTTGGAGAGCAGCACCGCTGCCATCACCGCGTTCAGGGGGACCTGCAGCTCGAGGGTGGCGTGGCCGTAATGGCGTCCGACCAGGAAGCGGGGGTCCCCGAAGTGCACCCCGCGCAGGGTGTCGTAGCTGGACAGGAAGAACTCCTGGGCCAGAGGCCCACCGACCGTCGCCCCGAGCCCGAGTTGTCCCAGCAGGCTGATGCGGTGCCCGAAGTGGAGGTAGTGCGCGGCATCGAGACGCGCGAGCCCGGCGGCCTCCTGGGTCGTGGGGCGCCACGTTCCGGTGAGCTCGAGCAGCACGCTGCTGCCGTCGAAAGGACCCGAGCGCAGGTCATAGCGGAGGGTGTCGAAACCGGCGCGCAGCGAGAGTTCTCCCTGGAGCTTCGGCCCCCCGACGCGTTCCTCCCACTCGCGGTGGTAGTCGGCGAAGGTGGGATCGAGCCCGAGCTCATCCCGATAGCCGGGGTTGGAGAGCAGCTCGCGCGTGTACGACGGGATGAAGGCCTGGCTTGCCCCCGCACCGAGGTCGACCTCCAGATAGACGAAGCGGCTGAAGGGATAGCGCGCCATGGCGTTGAGGCCGCCGAAGCGCTCGTAGTGGATGAACGGCACGCCCGGATGGGTGCGGTCGGTCCGCAGACGCAGGCTCTGGAAGAGGCCGCCGCCCCAGGTCACCCGCTGTTCCTGGTTGAAGTAGTTCAGGATGCCGTCGGTCAGGTTCAGGTCGCCGTAGATCGCGAGCCTCAGAATCGCCGCGTGGTTGCGCAGCCTGTCGGTGGCGCTCGCCAACACCTGGCCATAGATGCCCTGGGGCGCGGCCCCGCCGAATGCGAACAGGGGCCCCGGCTGCAGGTTGCTCCAGCGGAAGGGCTGGTAGGGCGTGGCCTCGCCGAGCGGGAGGCGGGTCAGCGGCGAGCCGGGCCCGGAGTCCTCCCAGGGCTGAAGGGGAAGGTCTTCCAACTGCTCGCCACGCACCCGCACGGGACGCTGACGTCCCTCATGCAGGAGCAGGCCCCAGATCGCCCCGGCGCGCGTGCTGCGGATCGAGGAGATGCCGGTCGCGACGTCGGTGCGGCGTCGGGCGCCCCCCTCGAACAGCTCGTGGACGTTGCGACGACCATCCGGCGCGGCGGTGAAGAAGATGCGTCCGGCGGGTCCTTCGGTGGGATCATCGTGGTCCTCCGCCTGGAAGGTGAGGCGCTCCGGGCGGCCCCCGCTCGTCCCCGGATGCCGGAAGACGTTGAAGTGCCGGTGACCGGTGGCATCGGAGATGTAGAGCAGGCCGGAAGGTCCCCAGCTCAGCGATCGCTCCGCGTACGGATCGTCGGTCAGCCGCTCCAGCTGACCACTTTCGAGATCGAGGACGTAGAGGTCCCGTTGCCCGGCGCTGGTGAGGCCGCTGAAGGCCACGCGCTTTCCATCGGGCGAGAGGCTCGGAAAGAACGCCGAAATCAGGCCGTGCGCCTCGAGGGGATAGGAGCGCAAGGCGCCCAGGCGCGGCAGCCTGGCCGGGACCTCTTCGGCTGGCGGGGGCGCCTCGGTGACCTCCGGGAGGAGTGACGAGGCCGGGGCCTCCATCAGGTCGTTGGGCGATCGCTCGGTGGGCGTGGCATCGGGTGGGCCGACCGGCGCGGACACCTTCTGGGGCCACGCGAGTTCGCGGACATGGAGCACGTCCCGGCCGGTGCGCATGGCGACGTAGACCAGCCGGTCCGCTCCCAGGTCGAAGGTGCGGCCGAAGACGAGGTTGAGAGACTCGGCGCCGGGCACCCCGTCGCGGACGACGGTCCGACGGTCGCCGGGAGCGCGGGGATCGACGAGTTGGAGGCGGACGTCACCTCCGGCCGGATCAAAGGAGCGGATCAACAGCAGTCGCCCGTCCGGTGCGGCGCTCAGGGTGTCGATGAACTCGGGGACCTTTTCGGGAAGCTCGAGATCGAAGGGGCCCTGGCCACTCTGCAGGTAGGTGGCAAACGCGCGGCGCTTCATCCAATCGGAGAAGCGCGCGGAGATGCGCTCCGGTGTGTCTCCGCTCAGGCGCTGCAGCAGCTCCTCGAAGCTCAGCGCCGCCGTTTCCCGACGCCCGGAAAGTCTCCACGACGCATCCAGCACCCGGAGCAGAAACCCCTTCCCGTAGGTCTCCTCGAGAAAGGCGCAGCGCAGCTGCCCGAGCTTGTAGATCCACAGGAAGCTCAGCGGCCCCTGGGAGAAGAAGTCGGCGAGGTGATGGCGGCGCTCGGGGGCGGCGTTCACGACGAGGTCGCGGGCGAGCATCTCGGCCTCGGCGTCCACCCCGTCGTGGGTGGCGTACTCGGCGAGTCCCTCGATGAACCAGAGCGGGATGCGCTCGAGCGGGTTCTCGTCCGCGTCGGCCGCACGGCGGACCATCCGGACCCGCTGCAGGGTGAACTGGTGGGCCAGCTCGTGGGTGCTCACCCGCTCGAAGAGCCGGTCATCGCCGAAGTAGGGAAGGGAGAGGAGCAGCTCCCCTCCGGTGGCGGTGAATCCGAGGGTGCCCTCACCGACGAGGGAGAGGTTCGTCTCCAGGAACTCGCGGTAGCTGGTGTAGAGGACGTAGGGGAAGGTGTCGGGAGGGACGAAGCGGAAGGACTGCACGAGCTGCCCATAGCCCTCGCGGATGACGGCCGCGGCCCGCTCTGACACCTCACGATCGCGACCGTCGAAATAGAGGCGGACCTGCCCGGTCCCCGAAGGCACCGGCCTGAGCGGAGGCGCCGGGAGCAACGTGAGATCCTTGCCCCGGGAATCACCCTCAACACCGGGGACCCACTCTGCGGGTCGCGCGTGCGCCACCTCCTCCGGGCCCACCGGAAAAGCCAGGTCGACGTGGTTCCACTCGAAGTCGAAGGTGCGGACCCGGCTCTGACCGGCGTGGCGGGGGATGACGTAGATCTGCGCTGCCGCAACCCCGCTCCACAGCAGGGTCAGGCAGAGGCCCAGGCTGACGAGGCACGCACGTCGGGGGGAGGGCACGGGCACCTCGGGGCGGACGCAGGGGAGAGGGGAGCCCGGAGGATCCCCGTCCCGGACGCTCCTGCCCACCTCTGATCCGACTGCGCAGGCCGCGATGCCGCCTGCCTGTTGCGTGGTGCAAGCTTCAGGGGGAACGGAGTCCGCCCCGGCGACACTTCACCGGCCCTCCCATTCACCGGGGCGCCGGCATCGGGCTCAGGGTTCGCCACCCGCGCCATAGGGCGTCACGGCTGCTCCGGTCGAATCCGGACCCACCAACAGTTCGCGGGCCTCCAGGAGCCACTGCCGCGCCTCCAGGCCGTTGTTGGCGTCGGCGGCGATCTCGGCGGCGTCCAGCAGGATCAGCGCCTCGCTGAGCTCACGCTGGTGCGCGTATCGACCCGCACGCCGGGCGATCTCGACCTCCTCGACGAGGACACTGCGCGCCGACGCGAGGTCGTCGGCAAGGTCGGTCTCTCCGTCGTTCAACGCGACCTCCCCCTGCTCGAGCAGGCGCGCGGCCAGGAGCCGCTGTCGCACTGCCAGGGCCTCGGCCTCCTGCTGCTGCTGTCGTGCCGCCTCCGCTTCCTGCTGTTGTGCGAGCTGGGATTCGAGCAGCTCCACCTCCACTTCCTGCAGCTCGACCGACTCCGCGTTCATCTCGTTCAGTGAGTCCAGGGACTCCAGCAGGGGCGCCTGGCGGGTCCCTCCGGCTCCACCTTCCGCGGCCGGTGCTGAATCCGGATCCTCTTCGGTGGCAACCTCCCCGCTGTCGGTCGGGCCCGGTCCGGCATCGCGACCGGCACCGGGGGCCGCTTGTGCGATGGGAGCGGAGTTCGGAGGAGGTCCGAGGAGGGCCCCGGTGTCCGGATCGGTCGGACCCAGCACGAGGCCGGGGCTGAGAAACCCACCGCCCGCGCTTCCTCCATCCATCACGCGGCCAGGGCCGGGTGCACCCTGCGCTGCCTCGCCCGTTTCCGCGGGGGGGCCGCTTCCGCCGACGCCGGGACCGGTTTCCTCGGGGGCTTCGGTCCCCTGGTCCATCCAGCCGGTCCCTCCCCAGGATTCCTCTTCGGTCTCCTGTTCCATCCAACCGGTCCCACCCCAGGCCTCCTCGGCCCCCGGCTCGACGTCCTGCGGGGAAAAGGGCGCCTCCGGATCTTCCTCTCCATCGGCGTCTCCGTAGGCGTCGGACGAGGCACCCGGTTGCACCTGCAACGACCCCGTGGGGGACGGATCTCCGGAGTCTTCTGCCGTCGGATCCGGTGGTTCGCCGGTCAGGCGGTCCTGACCGGGGACCCACCCATCGCTGCCCCCGGTCCCGTCTCCGGGGGCCATCGGATCGCTCGAGCCGCCGTAGCCATCCGGTTCGGAGCTGCGGGAGCCGATGGCGCCAACGTCGCTGTCGCGGCGCACCTCGCTTTCAGAAGAGTCCCGCCCCCCCGATTCGCCGCCGATGACCTGGGGGGAGCCGATCACCTGGGGGCTGCCGATGACCTGCGGTCGGCCGATGGTCTGGGGCTCGCCGATGGTCACCCCACCACCTTCCGGAGCTCCCGTCGCCCCGGCCGCGCCCGTCCCGGCTTCTCCGTCCGGAGCCTGGGTCCCCACGTCCCCGCGGGGCTCGACCTCCACCTCACGGGAGGATTCCGCTTGCGGCTCGGGCGCCCGCTGGGCGTGCGCGGCCCCCATCCCACACAGGGGCAGGATCAGCGATGTGAGCCAGAAGGTCCTCACGATGAGGACACATTGGGCACGCCCTGAACCTCAGGAAGGGAAGGCCACCGGCACGCATGCATGCCCGCTGAGCCGGCAGGGCAGAGGGCTGGGGAGACGGCCTCGCGGTCCCCGAGGCTTGCAGCGCACGCGGCAGCAGGGTTTGTTTCGCCGCCCGTGACGGACCGCTCCCCCCTCTCCCCAGAAGCCAGCGCGCAGCTCGAGCGCTTCGTACGACCGTCGGGGCGTTGGGCGCGAGGCGGCGTGGAGCTCCTGGTGCGGCTGTTGCGCCTGATGGGGCATGGGGGCCGGCAGGCCACCGCTTCCTCGGTGGGTCACCTGGCGCACGCCCTCGGGATCCGACGGCGGGTCACCGAGGACAACCTTCGCGCGGCCTTCCCGGACTGGCCGGCGCAGCGGATCCATCAGGTCGCGCGCGCGGCCTACGTGAACATGGCCCACGCCGCGCTCGACGGAATGATGGCCTCCACCCTGCGGGATGAGGAGGCGCAGGAGATGCTGCTGGATGGCCCCGGGGCCGCGGCGTTCTTCGAAGCGGCGCGCTCGGGAGGGGGCGCGATCCTGGCTACGGCCCACTTCGGAAGCTGGGAGCTGTTGGGGGATCTGCTGCTGCGCCGGGGCGTCCCCATCTCCGCCGTGGTGCGTCCGCTGTCCGGGGCGCTCAACCGGCGCATCGTGGCCTCGCGGGTCCGCGCGGGCATGCACCTCATCCACCCCCGGGGTGCGATTCAGTCGGTCATCCGCGCGCTGCGGGAGGGGCGCGTGGTTGCCGTGCTCTCCGATCAGTCGGTGCCCGCCGAGGGCGGCCATTTCATCCCCTTTTTCGGCCGGCCGGCGAGCACCGCTCCGACCCTCTCGGTCGCCGCGCGTCGGACCGGTGTCCCGGTCTTCGTCGGGGCGGCCCGCCGGGTGGATCACCGCATCGAGTTCTTCTGCGAGCAGGTGCCCATCCGAAAGACCGCGCACCAGCGCGAGGACGTCATCAACCACCTCACCGAGGTGACCGCAGCACTCGAGGCCTTCATCCGGGCCCAACCCGAGCAGTGGCTCTGGCTCCATCGGCGCTGGAAGGTCCTGCCTCCGGAGGCACTCACCGAGGCCTCCACCCCTCTGCTTTCCCCCTGAGAAGACGAAGACATGCCCGTGAAGTACGAACTGCTCGCCGAGGACCCCACCGGGGCCCGGGCGGGCATCCTGCACACCCGCCGCGGACCGGTTCAGACGCCGGTCTTCATGCCCGTTGCCACCCACGCCACCATCCGCGGCATGGAGGCCCATGAGGTCTGGGAGACCGGCGCGAGGGTGATGCTCTCGAACACCTACCACCTGATGCTCCGTCCCGGCGCCGACGTGTTCCGGCTGCACGGGGGCATCCACCGGATGATGGATTGGGAGGGCGTCATCCTCACCGACTCGGGGGGCTTCCAGATCTTCTCGCTGCCCAACGATCGCGAGATCACCGAGCGCGGCGCGCATTTCCGGTCCTTCTACGACAACAGCCGGCAGCTCCTCAGCCCCGAGACCTCCATCGGCATGCAGCAGGCGATCGGCTCGGACATCATGATGGTGCTCGACGTCTGCATCGACTCGACGAGTGACGAGGCAACGACCGCGGAGGCCATGGAGCGCACCCACCGCTGGGCCTTGCGCAGCCTCGCCGCGCGCGACGCCGTCGAGACCGGACAGGCCCTCTTCGCCATCGTGCAGGGCGGCGTCTTCGGCCACCTCCGCGACGCGAGCGCGGACTTCCTCACCGCGCATCCCTTCGACGGCTTCGCGGTCGGCGGCTTGGCGGTGGGAGAGACCAAGGACGAGCTGCACTCGATGACGGAGCGCGCGACCAGCAGGCTTCCCCGCGAGAAGGCCCGCTACCTGATGGGCGTGGGCACGCCGGTGGATCTGCTGGAGTGCGTGCGGCGCGGCATCGACATGTTCGACTGCATCATCCCCACCAAGATGGCGCAGCAGGGGTATGCGTACACCTTCCAGGGGCTGGTGCGCGTCAAGCGCCAGGCCTTCCGGCTCGCCGACGAGCCCCTGGATGTCACCTGCGACTGCAAGGTGTGCCAGCGGTATACGCGCAGCTACCTGCAGCACCTGATCCGCGGCGGGCATCACCTGGGACCCCGGCTGCTCGCGGTCCACAACGTGCGCCACTACCAGGTGCTGATGGGGCGCATGCGGGAGGCGATCTTCGCCGGCCGCTTCGACGCGCTCTACCGCGAGCTCAAGGACGCCTACGCCTCCAACGTCCAGCGATGAGTGACCCGACCATGCGCGATGGCGACTTCGAGCTGGTGACGCTGCGCAACGGCGCGCGGGCGGTCCGGGATGCGGTCTCCGGAGAGATCATGCATCCGGCGGTCGGCCCCTGGGAGGAGGCGCAGCGCCTGTACGTCGCGCAGTTGCGGCTCGTGGAGCGCCTGGCGGAAGGGGGCACGCGTCCCTTGCGCGTGCTGGACGTGGGGCTGGGGGCGGCGACCAACGCCGTGGCGGCCCTCACCGCGGCCCGGGCCGTGGACGCCGGCCGGCGGCGTCCCCTCGAGGTGGTGAGCCTCGAGCGGGATCTGGCGCCCCTGCGCCTCGCGCTCGCGGATCCGGAAGGCTTTCCCTTCCTGGTGCCCTTCGCCGCGGCCGCTGCCCGGTTGGTGGCGACGGGGAGCTGGAGCGGGGAGGGCGTCGACGCGGGAAGCTCCTGGCGGCTGGTGCACGCCGACGTGGAACAGGCGCTGGAGGCGGCCGGTGGTGACCACGACTGCGTCTTCTTCGATCCCTTCTCTCCGCGGGCAAACCCCACCCTGTGGACCCCCACGTTCCTGTCCCGGGTCCGTGCGCTGTGCCGCACCGATGGTCCGGGCGCGGTGCTCGCGACCTACAGCGCCGCCACCCCCACGCGGGTGAGCCTCCTGCTGGCGGGCTTTCACGTCGGCGTGGGCTGCTCCACCGGCAGCAAGCAGGAGACCACCGTCGCCGCCACCGTGGCCGAAGCCCTCGAGGCTCCGCTGTCTCAGCGGTGGCTCGAGCGGTGGGAGCGCTCCAGCGCCCGCGCGCCACACGGGGAAGCGCTGACCCCGGCGCTCGAAGCGAAGGTCCGCAGCCACCCCCAGTTCCAGCACCTCGCCTGACGTCCGCCCGGTTCGCCGGGTGGCGGGGTGTCGGCGGGCGCCGAGCCGGGCCGATGACGGCGTCGACCGGCGCCGTCCTCAGCCGGTGGCCGCGTCGACGACACCGGGACTGGGAAGGGGCGCGCCGGCGCGCAGGGTCAGGTGGGTGATCTCCGCCTGGGTGGCCACCCGCATCGGAGGGCCCCAGTAGCCGGTCCCGGGGCTCACGTAGAGCTGCATGTCGCCGATGCGGTAGAGGCCCACCACGTAGGGGGTGGTGAGGCGTACGGCATAGCGGAACGGCCAGATCTGACCGGCGTGGGTGTGCCCGGAGAGCTGCACGTCGATGCCGAGAGATGCCGCCTCTTCGGCCGCCCGCGGCTGGTGCGCCAGCAGGAGGGCGGGGACGTCGGGATCACGGCCGGCCAGCGCCGCAGGGAGGTCGGGGGCCGCGGCTTCGTCGAAGCGGGCCGCGCTGTAGTCGTTGACGCCCACCACGTCGAGTTCGGACCCCTTGCGGCTGAGCCGGACCCGCTCGTTCTGCAGCACCCGGATCCCCAGCGTCGGCAGCAGCTCGAGCCAGGGGCCGGCGCCGGAGATGTACTCATGGTTGCCGGTGACGAAGTAGACCCCCAAGGGGGCACGCAGTCCGGCCAGGGCCCGCACCGCATCCCCCAGGTTCTCCACGGTGCCGTCGACCAGGTCGCCGGTGATCGCGATCAGGTCGGGCTCGAGGTTCATGGTCTGGGTGACCAGGTGCTCGACGAAGTCGCGGCCGATGGTGGGGCCCACGTGGATGTCGGTGAGCTGGACGATGCGCATCCCGTCGAACCCGGGACCGAGCCGGGGGACGTTGAGGTGAACCGGCTGGACCGGCACCGGTCCGAGCGCGCGGCCGACGCCGAAGGCGGTGGTGCCCACCCCCAACACGCCCACCCCGGCGCTCATCACCCGTCCCACGAGCAGGCGGCGCGAGGGATCGGGAGCCTTTCCGGTGGCGCGGGTGGTGATCCACCGGGTCAGCCGGAAGAGCTCGATGCCCAGGGTGGCGACGATGAGGATGAAGGCCCACCCCATCCAG
Organism: Myxococcaceae bacterium; assembly: GCA_035304185.1. GTDB lineage: Bacteria > Myxococcota > Myxococcia > Myxococcales > Myxococcaceae > DATGQN01. The sequence continues at coordinate 10,916 of DATGQN010000003.1, read as the reverse complement.
AGGAACGTGGGCCAGGCGAGCAGGGTGTGACCGGGGCGGGGAAGGATGAAGGTCGCCGCCACGCTCAGCGGCATCCCGATGCCCGGGATCAGAAACCCGATGGTGAAGAGGCGGTGCCAGCGCGAGGGCCACTGCGGATCGCGCACCAGCCGGCGCCACAGCCAGTAGTGGAGGGGGGCGGTGAAGAGAATGGCGCCCAGAAGCGGGACGAGGACGGAGAGCAGGGACATGGAGCGGGCGAATCTCACCGGCGGCGCCGCGCCGGAACGGGCCCGGCTGCTGAAACCCGGACGTCCAGGCTCCAGCCCGCGGATCGGACGGGCGCGTGTGGAGCGGCATTGTTCCCGTGGCGTCGGGGCGCCGCAACACAAAGGCCCCCTCCCGCTGCGGAAGGGGGCCATCGGTGCTTCATCGGTGGAACCGGGAAGGAAGCGGGCGTGGTTCGCCCCCTGCCCTCAGCGCTCCATCCTTACTGCTGCATGTCGACCGGCTGGTTCACATCCTGGTTCGGATCCTCCATGGAACCTGGGTGATCGATGCCGCTGCCGCCGGTGTCCTGCTGGGTGCTGTCCGGCATGGGATCGTAGGTCCCCGCATCGGGGGCGGTCAGATCACCGGAGCCACCGGTGCCAGGCTCCGGCGTCACCGGAGGCGGGGGCGTCTGGTCCTTCTCCCGCATGCCGGTGTCGATGCCTTCCTCCCCCGAGCCGCCCATCGCCTTGTCTTCCTTGTCCTTCTTCAGGCTGATGGTGCTCGCGACGTTCTCGCCGCTCTCGGTGGAGTAGGACGCCCGGACCTCCTGGCCCGCGCTCAGATCATCGAGGCGCCGCACCGAGGGATCCTCGAACTCCGTCTGCTCATTGACCTTGAGCTCGACGGATTCACCCTGCTCGTTGCGGACGTAGAGGGTGTCCTCCTCGGTCTCGGCGCGGATCACCGTGCCGGTCAGTTCGGTCTTCTGCTCCTGCGCTTCCGCGGTTTCGGTCGCCGCGCCACTCCCCATGGGCAGCGGCTCGGGTTGCGGCTGTTCCTGCGCGATGGCCATGCCGCCTCCGAACATCACGGCCGCCACCAACGCTCCCTTGAGCTTTCTCATGTGACTCCTCCCTGGATGGGACGCGTCCCTGAATGGGACTGCTCCGGGGGCATCCCGGGCCCGGGTCGAAACGTGGTTGGGGGGACGCGGGGGCGGAAGTGGTGTTGAACGGAACGCTTCCCGGCCGGCTGCTCCCCGGCCGGACCCCGATCCGGGACTTGCCTGCCCGCCCACCGACCCGGCCTTGTCAGGGTGGGGCGGCTTCCCCTAGCCTTGCGCGCATGTCCGAGCAGACCCCTCCCGAGCCGCTCCCCGCACCCAGCTATCCCCTCCTCGAGGCGTTCGTGGAGACCATCCCCGCCGACGAGGCAGCCACCGTCTTCGCCGACGTGCGCGAGGCGCTGGAGGGGCTCAAGGGCCCCCGCGCCGAGCAGGCCAGGAAGGTCCGCGTGGCCCTCGACACCGCCGACGAGCTGATCCAGCTGCTCCTCAACGTCCGCAGCGAGCTCGAGGCGGAGAAGGGTGGGCGGGGCGGAGGCCGCTGATCCAAAGAATTCTTCCTCCGGCCGCAACTCCGGAGGGGCCCACCGCGATAACCTCTTCAGGTGCCGGAGTTCCGGCCCGAACTTCTCGCCGTCTGTCGTTTCACCGCCGCTGGAGGCTGACCATGAACAACCGCATTGATTTCGCCACCCCGGTGCGTATGTCCCAGTCGACGAACGTCGGCCGCACCGCTCCGGACACCAGCTTCGGCAACCGCCTGAAGACCGGTCTGGACACCGTGTCGGGCGCTGTCGGCTCCGGCGTCGCTGCCGTCGCTCCCCACGTTCCGGGCGGAAGCATCGTCTCGGCCGCGATCTCCAACGTCTCCTCGCTCACCAACAACGCCTCGGCCGGTCACGCGACCGTCGGTGCGGTGGGTGGTCAGTACGCCTCGGGCGTCACGTCCCTCTCCGGCGGCGGCATCCCCACCGCGGGTGGCGGCTCCAGCGTCGGCGGCATGCCGGTCGGTGGTGGTGCCACCGGCATCTCGGCGGGCTTCGGCGCGGAGATGCAGTCCGACGCGGCCAACCTGAACCGGATGCTCTCCTTCCAGGTGCAGTTCCAGCGTGAGAACCAGGCCTACACGGCCATCTCCAACGTGATGAAGACCCGTCACGACACGCAGAAGAACACCCTGCAGAACATCCGCTAGTCGTCCTGACGGGCTCGGGGGCGCGGGTGCGCTCCCGGGACCGGGCGGCGACGTCGAACCCCGAGGGGGCTACGCGATCCACATCGGGCGCGGGCCCCCTCGTTTTTTGTTCCGCACCCGGCGTGGTATGAAGGTGGACATGGCCGAGTCGAACCCGAGTGAGATTGCCGGGAGTCTGGTTCCCCTGACGCAGCATCAGGCGCGTCTGCTGTTGGAGTCGGGCTACGTCTGGATGGACATGCAGCGCTTCGATCGGGCGCGTGAGGTGTTCGCGGGCGCCGCGGCGCTGATGCCCCGCAGCCCCGTTCCCCAGATCGCGTTGGGGACCCTGAGCCTGGCGGAGGGCAAGCCGGACAAGGCCCTCCAGGCCTTCCGCGTCGCCCAGCGCCTCGAGCCCCGGGGCGCACTGCCGCGGGCGCACTGCGGAGAGGCGCTGCTCTTCATGCGCAAGTACCCGGAAGCGGTCCGCGAGCTGAAGTCGGCGCTGGACCTGGAGCCCGAGGGCGATGGTGCCCGGTTGGCTGCGGCGCTGATCGAAGCGCACGAGGCGGGGGCCTTCGGGGCACCCTCCACCGGAACCTGATCCTCCGGTTGCATGACCGGATCGGAGCGTAGGTCGGAAAGGGGCTGAGCCCATGGCGGTAGGACGCGTAGGAGGCGGAAGCAAGGGACGCGCAGGCGGCGTGCGGGGGGGCGGTGCGGCCCGCGGTCCGGCCGGTGCGTCCAAGGCCGCCGGCGGCTTCCCCCGGGTGGAGCGCTCCGAATCGCTGGTCGGGCCTTCGGGACTCGCCGGCGGAGGAAACGTGGGCGGCGCCGATCCGGTGACCGCCCAGGCCTTGATGCTGGCCAAACAGCTCAAGAGCGGTCAGCTGCGCTCCCGCGAAGAGGCGACCCGCAAGCTGGTGGGGGACATCCTCCACCAGAAGCTGCGGCTGAAGAGCCAGAGCCTCACCCAGAAGGTCGCCGATGCGCTGCAGGATGATCCGCGGCTGCAGGCGGCCCTGGAGCGGCTGTGGGGCAGCGCCGAGGAGGGTGGAGGGGGAAGCGCTCCGAACGCGGCCCCGACGTCTTCCGGCGGCGGTCGCGTCAGCGGCTGGACGGTGAAGGGCGACTGATGGCTCTGGAGTTGAACCACGCGCAGGTGCTGGAGAAGTACGGACCCTACGTCCGTTCGCTGGCGGCGACCGTGCGCAAGCAGTTCAGCTCGACCCTCGATCTCGAGGATCTCCTGGCGTATGGCCAGGTGGGTCTGCTCGAGGCCGCCGAACGCTTCGACCCCAAGGTGGGCGCCAATTTCCTCACCTTTGCCCACTACCGCATCAAGGGCGCCATCTTCGATGGGCTCCGCAAGATGGGGGTTCTCAGGGGTGGAGATGCGCGGACCTCCTACCTCGAGGAGCGCGCGGCCGCTTTTTTGGGAAATTTGAGCGATCGGGAGGCCGGAGGAGGCAACCGCAGGGGGTCAATCGACGATGATGTCAGAGACATCTCCGATGCGGTGACCGGACTGGCCATGGTCTTCGCCACCGGGATGGAGGCTGCCGGTGGCCTGGGTGCCCCCGACGACTCCCTCCCGGCCGACCAGCGCATCGAGTTGGAACAGACGCGGGCGCGGGTCAGGGCCGCAATCGAAAACCTGCCGGAGAAGGAGAAGAGTCTCCTGCAGGGGTATTATTTCCAGGGGAAGACCCTGGAAGAGGCCGGAGCAGCAATCGGCCAGAGTAAGAGTTGGGCTTCGCGGCTTCATGCGCGGGCCATCGAGCGGTTGAAGGAAGCATTGGCGGCGGAGGAGGCTCTCCCCGCCCTCGAACACAGGAGGCAGGCAGATGGCGGGTCCCATGGCAGGCATTCCGGTCTCGGCAACCGAGATCGCCCAGCAGAAACTGCAGCAGGATCCGGCTCAGCAGCCGCTCAAGCAGGGGGCCTCGAAGTTCGACGGGGTGCTCGCTGACAAGGCGCAGGCGGCGCGGGGTCCGGACGCAGCAGCACAGGTGCAGCAGGTCCAGGCACCCCAGCAGGTCGACCAGGCGCAGCGCGTGGGCCAGGTGGGCCGGATCGGTGAGACCGACAAGGTCGCCACCGCCCGGGGCGCGATGCCGGCCGAGGCGGCCAGCCGCTCCGAGGGTCCCAGCAAGTTCCTCTCGGGCGTCGTCTCCCACCTCGAGCAGGGCCAGAACTACATGGACTCGCTCATCAGCCAGGGCATGAGCGGCAAGCAGTTCTCCAATGCCGAGCTCATCTCGCTGCAGGCGGGCATGTACAAGTACACGCAGGAGCTCGACCTGACGAGCAAGGTGGTCGAGAAGGCCACCTCCGGCATCAAGGACACGCTCAAGACCCAGGTCTGAGCACGCTCCGCATCGGATGGGCAGGTGGCACGCTGCGGCGTTCCGCCTGTTCTGACGTGCGGTGTCCCGACGGCGCGGGTGTTCCCCGGATGGTGGTCGTCCTCAGAGACGGCCGCCGGACGGAGGGGCCCCGCGCCTTTCCCGTTTTCTGCTTCCGCGATTCGCCGGCGTCTGGCCAAGCCCGGTCAGGGAGCGGTAGAGTCCACCCACCTCCATGACCGTTCGCACCTCCATGTCCCGTCTTCCGCTGTTGGTCCTCCTCGTCGCCGCGGCCGGCTGCACCATCCCGCTCCAGCACGATCTGTCCGAGCAGGACGCCAACGACATCTACGTGCTCCTCAATGAGAACGGGATCGCCGCGACGAAGACGCGCAACGAATCCGGCCAGGAGCCCACCTACGTCATCTCGGTGGCCAAGAGTGACGCCACCCAGGGCGCGCGCCTGCTGCGCGAGCACGCGCTTCCCCGTCCCAAGAAGGACGGTCTCGGCGTGTTCCAGCGCATCAAGGGGATGGTGCCCACCCAGAGCGAGGAGCGCGGCATCATGCTCGAAGCTCTGGGCGGCGAGGTCTCCAACGTCTTCAACGAGATCGACGGGGTGCTGATGGCGCAGGCGATCGTCTCGCTGCCGCAGGTGACCGACCTCACCCAGCCGGACGACAAGCCGAAGCCCGCCGCGAGCGTGTTCATCAAGTACCGGCCGGGGATCGACGGCAAGCCGCCGCTGACGGTGGAGCAGGTCCAGCGCTTTGCGGCCCGGACCATCCAGGATCTGGATCCGTCGATGGTCGAGGTGCTGATGACCCCCGGTCTCCCGCCGACGCCCGACATGGAGCCCGGCGCGCGCATGCAGCAGGTGCTCGGGCTGCAGATGACTGCGGCGAGCGCGGCGACGTTCAAGCTCTATGCTGCAGGCGCCCTCCTGCTCATCCTGGCGCTGGCCGGCGTGAGCGGGTGGATGTTGACGCGCTCCGGTGGTGGTGGTGGCGGCGGAGGTCGTCGCCGGACGGCCTGAAGGATCGGGTCGGGGGCGCGCATCGTGCCCCACGCCCGAGCGCGGTAGCGGTGGTGGTCCGGTGAGCGGGCGCCTGCCGGTGGTCTCACGTCTGTCGGGGAGGATGGGGTCTCAGGGTGGATCAGGTCTTCACGGCGCTCGATCGCCGACAGGCGATGCTGCTGCTCACCACCGTCGCCTTCGGTGGTCAGGAGGCGCTCCCGGACTTCGACCACCTCCCGGCTTCGGAGGGGGCGCTGCTGCGGCATCGGGCCGAGCAGCTGCTCGAGATTCCGCGTGAGAAGCGCATCCCCCTGCTGATCCACGAGCTCAAGCGGCGGATGGCCGTGCAGCGCTCGCAGCTCCTGAGCGTGGAGCCGCAGGCGCTCGCGGCGCTGCTCGCCTCGGAGCGTCAGGCGGTCGCGGAGGTCGTGCTCCGGGCCCTCCCGGCCTCGCACGCCGAGCAGGTGCGCGCGCTCCTGCCGCCCATCACCGTCAAGCTGCAGCGCGAGGTGCGGCCGGATGTGATCAACGCCGTCCGCTGGAAGCTGGAGGCACGGCTCGCGCAGTCCGCGGCCCACCTGCCGCTGCGTTTCGTCGACGTGCTCCTCTTCGAACCCCGGGATCACTACGGCCTGTGTGACCGGCTGGGTGCCCGTGCGTTGGCGACCGCGGTGGCCGGTCTCTCCGCCGAGGCCCGCGCGACCTTCGATGCCGGCCTCACGCCGGATCAGCGGGCGCTCGCGGACGCCGCGGCCGACCTGGTGCGCGCACGTGCCCTGAACCCCGAGGATGCGCAGGAGCTCATCTCCATCCACCAGGGCGACGGGACCAGCGGGGATGCGCTACGGAGCGCCGGTGCCCAGCGGCTGGCCCGCGCGTGCATCGCCCAGTCACCCGAGCTGGCGGCGCGCCTCCTGGAGAAGCACCGCGGTGGCTTCGGTCAGATGTTCATGCACTGGGTCCGCGAGGAGCGCGGCCGTGCCCGTCCCGGAGACGGTGGGCGGACCGAGGTGCTCGCCGAGCTCGAGGCGATGGTGCGCGAGGGCGTGGCGGATCGTCCGCTGCGGGCGCCTCCGCGGAAGGTGAAGCCGGCCACGCCGCCCCCCGCTGCTGCGCCGGTGGAGGCCCGGAGCGAACCCGAGGGACGGGCCGCACCTGCACCGCGACGTCCTTCGGCACCGGGACTGGTGGTCGGGGCGCCTCCTGCGGCTGAGGTGGGGCCGGACGTCGGCGGGGAGCGCCGGCGCCCGACCATGGACGTGGCAGGGCCGCGGCGCACCGGTGAGGGCGAGGCGGTCTTCCGACCCCGCGCCGGCGCGCAGCCCGTGAGCCGTTCTGAACGCAGTGGCGAAGCTCCCGGGGCGAGGGGCAGCGGACAGCGTGCCGAGCTGCGTCCCGGGCGACGGGATGAGCCGTCCCGGCCGCGGGTGACCGGATCCCTCCCCGAGGCGCGTGACCCCCGGCGGGAGCGCCGCGAGGAAGAGGGGCGCCCGCGGGTGATGGCCCCCGTGCCCGCAGCGCGGGAACCCGGAAGCGAGCGGCGGGATGAGGAGGTTCCCAGGAAGCGTGTGGCCGCCGCAGGGCCGGACCCGCGCCGCGAACGACGCGCCGAGGAGAAGCGTCCGCGGGCGACCGGTGACCTCCCACAGCAGCGTGCCGAGCGCTCCGAGGAGATCATCCGCCCCAAGGTGACCGGCGCGATCCCGGAGATCCGGGCCGCCGGACGTGAGGAGGCCCGGCGTCGCCCCACCCCCGAGAAGAACAAGCCGGTGACCTCGCCGGCCCGACCGCGGGTGACCGGCGCGGTGCCGACCCCCAGGCGCCCCACGGGCGAAGCTCCGGAGAGGGAAGCGCCCGGCAGCCACCGCCTGCGTCCGGCGACGCCTCCCGGTGGCAATGGGGCGGCCGCGCGTCCTCCGGCAGCCGTGCGGAACGTGGGCGGCACACCGCTCCCGCCGGGCCCTCCGCTCGGGCGCGGATCCCGGAAGCCCGTGGCGGCGGGGAAGGGCCGCTCACAGGAGTTCCGCGCCAGCCCGGGGCCCCGGCGCAACGAGCTTGCCGGAGCGCCTTCGAGGCCGTTTCCGACCGGCCGTCCGCGGTTGGGCGCGCTCGGCCGGGCTCCGCTCCCCGCGCCCGCCCAGGAGGAGCCGTCGGTCGCCGGCCCTCCGCCGCCGCGACGGGATCCCATCGCTGAGCGCGCGGCGCGGGCCGGGGGGGCGGTGAGCATTCATGCGCGGCCCGCAAGCGCCAAGCCCCGGGACGCCTCGCTCCCCCGCCCGAGGGGCAGCCGCAAGGGGCCTGCGAGCTGAAGCCGCCCGGACGCCGGGGTGGGTGAGGGAGCACTCCGGCTGGGGCGGCTTCGCGTGCAAAGCGCGGGTCATGCGCCCGGATGGGGTAGACTTCCGGCTTCCCCATCGCGTTGAGGAGCCAGGTCTTCATGGCAGTCATCAAGGGTGATGCAACCGCGGCAGCGCAGGTCGAGCGGGAGCGGACCACCGCGCGGCCGCAGCGATCCGGTGGCGTCGTCAACGCCGAGGTCTACGACGCCAAGCAGCAGGCCCAGGCGATCATCGAAGAGGCCCAGAAGAAGGCCGCCGCGATCGTGCACGCCGGACAGACGGAGCGGGAACGCATCCGCGACGAGGCCCGGCAGCAGGGACGTCAGGAGGGGCTGGCACAGGTCAGCGAGCACATCCTGCGCGCGAAGATGCAGGCGCGGGAGGTCGTGGAGGCCGCGCAGAAGGACATCCTGACCCTGGCCGTCCAGGTCGCCGAGAAGATCATCGGCCACCACATCGAGACCGAGCCGGAGATCGTCGTGGACATCTGCGCCACCGCGGTCGAGACGCTGCGCACCGTGCGCCACATGGTCCTGCGGGTGAATCCCGCGGACGCCGCGGTGCTGCGGACCAACACCAAGCGCTTCATGGAGGCCCTGGGCCGCTCCGTGGAGGTCTCCATCAAGGAGGACCCCGAGGTGGAGAGCGGGGGCTGCGTGGTGCAGACCGAGTTCGGCACCCTCGACGCGCAGCTCAAGACCCAGTTCGAGATGCTCCGCAACCTGCTGCTCGAAGAGAGCACCCGCAAGGAAGGACCCCGCTAGACCCCATGGCCATCGATCTCTCCCGTTACAGCGAGCTGGTGAAGGAGGCGCAGCTGGTGCGCGTCACCGGCCGTGTCACCGAGCTGGTCGGCCTCATCGTCAAGGCCCGCGTGCCCGGCGTCCGCGTGGGCGAGGTGGTCCATGTCCGTGGGCGCAGCCGGAGCATGGTCCGCGCCGAGGTCGTGGGCTTCGAGGACGATGAGGTCATGCTCATGCCCCTCGGCGAGCTGGCCGGAATCGGCCCGGACAGTGAGGTCATCCCCACCGGGAGGCCGATGACCATCCGGGTGGGGGACGGCCTGTTGGGGCGCGTTCTGAACGGACTGGGCGAGCCCATCGACGGCAAGCCTTTGCCCGACGATCTCATCGAGTGGAGCGTGGACCGGGACTGCCCGGATCCCTTCACGCGCCGGCGCATCGAGCGGCCCCTCCCGCTGGGGGTGCGCTGCATCGACGGTCTGCTCACGGTCGGCGAAGGCCAGCGCATCGGCCTCTTCGCAGGCTCCGGCGTGGGTAAATCCACGCTGATGGGGCAGATCGCCCGCAACACCCACGCCGAGCTCAACGTCATCGCGCTCATCGGCGAGCGTGGTCGCGAGGTCCGCGAGTTCATCGAGGACGCCCTGGGCGAGGAGGGCCTCAAGCGCAGCGTGGTGGTGTGCGCGACCTCCGATCAGCCCTCCCTGGTGCGTCTGCGCGCCGCCTACGTGGCGACCGCGATCTCCGAGTACTTCCGGGACCGCGGCGGCAACGTGATGTTCATGCTCGACACGGTGACCCGTCTGGCCCGCGCGCAGCGTGAGATCGGTCTGGCGGTGGGCGAGCCGCCGGCACGCCAGGGCTACCCTCCGAGCGTCTTCTCCATGCTGCCGCGCATCCTCGAGCGGACCGGCAACTCCGACCGCGGAGGCTGCACCGCGATCTACACCGTGCTCGTCGCCGGTGGAGACATGGAGGAGCCCATCGCCGACGAGGTGCGAGGTATTCTCGACGGCCACTTCATCCTCAACCGCGCGCTCGGAGAGCGGAACCAGTGGCCCGCCATGGACGTGCTGGCCTCCCTGAGCCGTGTGATGAGCGGCATCGCCAAGCCCGAGCACAAGGCCGCCGCCGGAAAGCTGCGCGAGACGCTGGCCACCTACGAGAAGCAGCGCGATCTCATCCTGCTTGGCGCCTACCAGTACGGGACCGATCCCCGGACCGACTACGCGATCGACAAGTACGACCAGATCATCGAGTACCTGAAGCAGGACACACACGAGAACACACCCTTCGAGGAGACGGTCGAACGCCTCGTCGAGATGTTCTCCGACTGAGTGGTGGGATAGGCTGCGGAGGCCATGCCGCCGTACAGACTGCAGACCCTGCTGGAGATCCGCGAGCGCGAGGAGGAGGCCGCCAAGCAGGCCTTTTCCACCGCGATGCAGGAGGCCGCGCGCCAGCGCGCCGTCCAGGCGCAGATGGAGCAGGATCTCGCGACCCGGAAGGCCGAGCGCAAGGCCAAGGTCCAGGCGCACATGCAGGAGGTCATGGCCAAGGGGGCCGGCATCAGCGCCCTGGCGACCATGAACCGCTACGAGAACCGTCTGAAGGATGAAGAGGCGCAGCTCGCCCTCGAGATCGAACGTCAGAAGGACGTCGTCAAAGAGGCCGACCGCGTCGTCGAGAAGCGCCGCTTCGAGATGGCCGAGGCCGCCAAGGAGCTCAAGGCGATCGAGAAGCACAAGGAAAAGTGGGCCCAGCAGGTGCGCGCCGAGCGTCAGGCCAGGGAAGATCTGAGCCAGGAAGAGATCGGCAACGCGCTGCACCTGGCCCGGATGCGCGCGAAGGAGACGCCATGAGCCGCGTTGACGATGACTACCAGGCACGCAAGCTGATGGAGCAGTTGGCCCTCAAGAAGGCCAACGAGCAGAAGCACATCCAGAAGCAGCAGGGCGAGTCGGTCTTTGCGGCCAAGCTCAGCCAGTCCAAGCCCCAGGAGGCCGAGGTCCGCAAGGAGAACCGCTCCGTGGCACAGGAGGCCTTCGACCGCCTCATGGCCAGGGCCGGGAAGGGCTCCTCGGGGGAGGCGCAGGCCGCCCGCGAGCGGCCCCAGGTGATGGGCAGCCGCCTCCAGCAGACCGAGCAGAAGCAGACGCAGGGGACCGCCCAGGACGACGCCTCCCGGCTCGTGCAGCACGGCCAGCAGAAGGAGGTCAAGCAGGAGTCCGCCCGCGAGACGCGCACGCAGCATGAGG
>DATGQN010000002.1:0-6762 GCA_035304185.1 Myxococcaceae bacterium | reverse complement strand
CGCTTCTCCTGCGAGATCCACATCGACTAGTCGCAGCTGGCCCAGCGATGCCTGGGACCTCCCTGCATGACTCTGACGCCCTCACCCGGTCTCGCTGGGTGGGGGCGCCGTCTTTCTCCGGGGTGTTCACAGCAGCTCGGGAGTCACGCCCCAGGGGTCATCCGTGCCCGACACGTCACGTTCGGGACTAGGCTGCGGCCAGCGCAGCCCCTCTTCCCGACCTCCTGACCGGACCCCGACGATGACCGACAAGAAGCAGGATCCCTCCCAGCATCCTTCCCTCACGACCGCGGCCGGCGCCCCCGTCACTGACAATCAGGACTCGATGACCGCGGGGCCTCGCGGACCGGTCTTGCTGCAGGATGTGTGGCTGCTCGAGAAGCTCGCCCACCTCAACCGTGAGGTCATCCCCGAGCGCCGCATGCACGCCAAAGGCTCCGGCGCGTTCGGCACCTTCACGGTCACCCACGACCTCACCCGTTACACCCGCGCGAAGATCTTCAGCGAGGTCGGCAAGCAGACGCCGATGTTCGCGCGCTTCACCACCGTTGCGGGTGAGCGGGGCGCCGCCGATGCGGAGCGGGACATCCGCGGCTTCGCCCTCAAGTTCTACACGGAGGAGGGCAACTGGGACATGGTCGGCAACAACACGCCGGTCTTCTTCATGCGCGATCCGCTGAAGTTCCCCGACCTCAACAAGGCGGTGAAGCGCGATCCCCGCACGAACCTGCGCAGCGCGACCAACAACTGGGACTTCTGGACGAACCTCCCCGAGGCACTCCACCAGGTCACCATCGTGATGAGCGACCGCGGAATCCCCGCGAGCTACCGCCACATGCACGGCTTCGGATCCCACACCTACAGCTTCATCAACGCGGCCGGTGAGCGGCACTGGGTGAAGTTCCACTTCCGCACCCAGCAGGGCATCAAGAACCTCACCGACGCCGAAGCCGAGGCCATTGTCGGCAAGGACCGCGAGAGCCATCAGCGCGACCTCTACGAGGCGATTGAGCGTGGCGACTTCCCGAAGTGGAAGCTCTACGTGCAGCTCATGCCCGAGGCCGACGCCGCGAAGGTGCCCTACCACCCCTTCGATCTGACCAAGGTCTGGCCGAAGCGTGACTACCCGCTCGTGGAGCTCGGCGAGTTCGAGCTCAACCGCAACCCCGACAACTTCTACGCCGACGTCGAGCAGAGCGCCTTCAACCCCGCGCACTTCGTTCCCGGCATCGGCCCTTCACCGGACCGGATGCTGCAGGCGCGGCTCTTCGCCTACGGAGATGCGCAGCGCTACCGGCTCGGGGTGAACCACCACCTCATCCCGGTCAATGCGCCCCGCTGCCCGGTCCACAGCAACCACCGGGATGGCGCGATGCGCGTGGACGACAACTACGGGAGCACGCTGCACTACGAGCCCAACAGCTTCAGCACCTGGCAGGAGCAGCCGACGTTCAAGGACCCGTCGCTGCCCCTCCACGGCGCCGCCGACCACTGGGACTTCCGCAAGGACGACGACAATTACTACCAGCAGCCGGGGGACCTCTTCCGGCTCATGTCTGCCGAACAGCAGCAGGTGCTCTTCGAGAACACCGCCCGCGCCATGGGCGACGCGCCGGACTTCATCAAGCAGCGGCACATCGAGAACTGCCGCAAAGCAGACCCGGCCTACGGCGCCGGCGTGGCGAAGGCGCTCGGGCTCGCCTGATCCCGGCTGGGGATCGCGGGTTCAGCCACACATCGCCGCGACGGGGAGCAGCAGCGCCCCGAATACCGCCACCGCCAAGGCAGGAAGTGCGAGCAGCTTCCGGACCACTCCTGGTTCCTGAACCAGGAGGCTGGCTGCGGCCAAGCCCCCGATCCCCATCGTCCCCACCATCAAGGACGAGGAGAGGCGGGCACAGGGAAGCAGCTCCAGCTGGAGCGCCGTGACAGCGACCACCAGCAGCGCAGCGGCGATGCCCACGCGCTTGTAGCGCTGGAGGCGGGCTGCTCGGGACGTTCCCGGTGCTGCAGTGGGCGCGAGGGTCTCTGGGGTCATGAGCGGCTGCGTAGCACGCTCGACTTCCAGTCCGCGAGGGGGCCATCGCCTTCCGTGGGCAGGGTTCTCCGCAACCGCAGGACGATACAGCTGTAGCGTTCAAGACGAAGCGGTCTTGTACAGAGAAAGAGGCTCGACAGGCTCGACGCTGCCTAGGGGGCGCCTGCCCTCTCCAGACGGTCGACCGGCCTCCACCCTCACGCCTTGAGGACGTACCGCAGGGTCTCCACCACCTGGTCGGTCGTCCTGCACCAGGCTTGAGCGCCGGCATCCACCTCCTTGAGTGGATGGACGATGTCCTCGTCGTGCAGGGTCAGGTAGGGCTTCCCCAACGCAGCGCAATACCCGGCATCGAACGCGGCATTCCACTGCTTGTACTTGTCCCCGAAGCGCACCACGACCAGGTCGCTCTGCTCGATCAGCGTACGGGTGCGGATGGCGTTGACCTTGGCGGATTGGTGATCACGCCAGAAGTCACTTTCGACCTCGCCCAGATGGTCGCCGGCAGCGTCGCTCGCAGAATGGTCGGTCACCGGCGCGGTGAAGACGACGTCCAGCCCGGCAGCTTCCGCGCCGCGCTGGATCTCCTCGCGCCAATCGGAGTGGATCTCGCCGGCCAGAAAGACTGTGAAACTCATGATTCGAAGCTCCTCATCCATGTAGACGCACCATCCGGGCGTTGGACGTTCCGGGGCTCACGGCAGAGCGGATGGGCCCGGCTCCGACGCCGTTGAGGACGCGGCCCCGTGGTTGCGGAGCCGGTCCTGGGCGCCCTTCGGACCTGCCTTGTCAGGCCCTGGCGGCCGGGTCCAGGACGACCTTGATGCAGCCGTCTTCCTTTTTCTGGAAGCGCTCGTACATCTCGGGCGCCTTGGAGAGCGGCACCCGGTGGGTGGCGAGGTCCAGGACCTTCAGCGGGTCCGAGGGATCGTCGAGCAGGGGCAGCAGCGTATCGGTCCAGCGCCGCACGTTGCACTGCCCCATCCGCAGCTGAATCTGCTTGTCGAACAGGGTCAGCATCGGGATGGGATCCTTCATCCCACCGTAGACGCCCGAGAGGGAGATCGTCCCGCCGCGGCGGACGGTGTCGATGGCGAGGTAGAGGGCCTGGAGCCGGTCGACCCCCATGGCGAGCATGGCCCGCTTCGCCACCGCGTCCGGGAGGAAGCCGACCGCCTTCTGCGCCACGTTCGCGAACGGCGCACCGTGCGCCTCCATCCCCACGGCGTCCACCACCGAGTCCGGCCCGCGGCCGTTCGAGCGCGCGCGGATCCGATCGCCGACGTCATCGGTGAGATCCAGGACCGCGATGCCATGCCGTTCGGCCATGGCCCGCCGCTCCGGGACCGGATCCACCGCCACGACGTGATGGCCGAGGTGCTTTCCGATCCGGGCGCACATCTGGCCGATGGGCCCCAGGCCCAGGACGAGGAGCTCTCCCCCCTTCGGAACCGCTGCGTACTCCACCGCCTGCCACGCGGTGGGGATGACGTCGGAGAGGTAGAGGTAGCGCTCGTCCTCACCCACCTTGGGGATCTGGATCGCCCCGAACTCGGCGTGGGGAACGCGCAGGTACTGGGCCTGTCCGCCGGGGACCGAGCCGTAGAGCTGCGAGTAGCCGAACAGCGCGGCGCCGCTGCCGAACTTGCGCACCTGGGTGGTCTCACACTGCGAGTGCAGCCCCCGCTCGCACATCCAGCAGTGACCGCAGGCGATGTTGAAGGGGATCACCACGCGGTCGCCCACCTTCAGGCGTTTCACGTCGCGGCCCACCTCCTCGACGATGCCCATCGGCTCGTGCCCCAGGATGTCGCCCTTGTTCATGAAGGCGCCGAGCACCTCATACAGGTGCAGGTCCGAACCGCAGATCGCGGTCGAAGTGACGCGGATGATCGCGTCGGTCGGCTCTTCGATCCTGGGGTCCGGCACTTCCTCCACACGAACCGAACGCCTCCCCTGCCAAGTCAGTGCCTTCACCCGAGCTCCTTCCTTTCAAGGTGGTCAACTGTGGAGGGTGGGGCTGCCCCGGTCGTTTCGCAGGTGACGCCGAGCGCTGGCCGCGGTCGCCGGCTCGGGCAACTGCTGTTCGACCAGGCTCTGGGCGGCGTTAGGCTCCGCCGCATCCTTCCGGGCGCCCGTGTGCCCGCCTGCCTCTCAGCTCCAGGAGTTCTCCCATGCAGACCGTCCTCATCACCGGCGCCAACCGCGGCATCGGACTCGCGCTCACCCAGCAGTGTCTCCAGCGTGGAGACCGGGTCATCGCCGTCTGCCGTGACGCGGGTTCGCAGCTCCCCGCCACCGGCGCTCAGGTGGAGGCCGGCGTGGACGTGACCGACGCCCGGGCGGTGGAGGCGCTGGCCCAGCGGCTTGGAGACACGCAGCTCGACCGGGTGATCCTCAACGCCGGCATCATGAGCTTCGAGCGGCTGGGCTCACTCGACGAGGACGCCTTCCAGCGCATGCGCCACCAGTTCGAGGTGAATGCCCTGGGGCCGCTCCGCTTCGTGGAGGCGCTGGCGAAGAACCTCGGCGAGGGCTCGAAGATCGGGCTGATGACGAGCCGCATGGGGTCCATCTCGGACAACGGCTCCGGCGGCTCGTACGGTTACCGGGCGTCGAAGGCCGCCCTCAACGCCATCGGCAAGTCGCTGGCGCTGGACCTCGCGCCGAGGAAGATCGGCGTGTTCCTGCTCCATCCCGGCTACGTCGCGACCGACATGGTGGGCGGGACCGGTGACGTGAGCCCGGACCACGCCGCGAAGCAGCTGCTCGCGCGCTTGGATGCGTTGGAGCTCGATCAGAGCGGCAGCTTCTGGCACGCCAACGGGAACGAGCTTCCCTGGTAGCCGGGGGTCGATGCCGGGGTCGGAGAGAGCGTTCCCAGGCCCGGCACCGCGGACGCTCAGGATGCGCGGCGGCGCTTCGACTCCTTGTGGGGCGCTTCCGGCGCGTCAGGATGCGCGGCGGCGCTTCGACTCCTAGGGGGACGCATCCGGCGCGGCCGCCTTCCCGACATCATCCCGGAGCGTCACCCGCTCGCCCATCGTGGTCAGGCCCTGTCCCCTGGCTGCGCGTGCCTGCACCTCGGGCGTGTCGTCCCACGCCGTACCGAGCACCCGATCCAGCACCGTGGTGAAGAGGCCGTAGTGCCCGGTGTAGCGCGCGTGGTGCATGGCGTGGAAGGTGGTGGAGATGAAGACGCGCGACAGCCGGGACCGGCCATAGCTGGCGGGCATGAGCTCCACGTTGAGGTGCGCCCAGACGTTCAACGCGTAGTTCACGAGGAAGTAGGCGGCGATTCCCGGCGCGGAGAGCGGCACCACCCTCGACACGACGGCGATGAACCCCAGTGCGCCGATGATCAGGACCCCACGCTCGAGCACGTCGAAGGAGAGCGAGGTCAGCGGGTGGGTGACCTTCGCCACATGATGTTGCGCGTGCAACCAGTACAAACGGCGGTGATGCATCGCCCGATGGGTGGCGTAGAACCAGATCTCGAACCAGGTCGCCAGCGCGAGGAAGCTTCCCACCGTCCGCGCCGGCGTCGGCTCGGCGGAGACCAACCCTCCCAGCGCGTAGAAGCCGGTCAGTGCGAGCGCGTCCACCACCAGCACGAGGGCCGCGGCGCGTAGCTCGCTCTTCAGCTGCCCCTTCCCGAAGGCCCGTACGTACACCCGGCGCACCTGCGCCACGCGCGTTTGGAGGAAGGCGATTGCCGTGCCCACGAACAGCGTGGCCCGGGCGATGAAGCTCAGGAGCGCCAAGCCGAAAACGGCGACCACGGGCAGGGACGTGGGTTCCATTCCTCTGGTCTTACTCCGGGCCGAGGCACTGCGCTCGCCTGCCCCAGCCAGCTGACGCCCTCGCCGGCTTGCTGAGGTGCGCGCTGAATGCGGAACGCCGTCGTGGATGCGCGCGGGTTCGGTCGCGCGATGTCAGCGCAAACGAGCAGGCCCGGACATACGATGTCGACGCGGTCCGACCGGGCCGATGATGCATTGAAGGATGGGTGCGCGCGGAGCGGTCACGAAGCACCTCCCCCGCCTCTCCTCTCAGTTGCGTCCTTCAAGCGGACCGGCGACGTCCCGACTTCTCGAGTTCCCCGGCCGCCCACTTCGCGAGTCGGGGTCGCTCGATCTTGGATTGGTGGCGGGGATCCACCGGGAGGGCATCGAGGAACAGCACCTCCCGGACGTTGCGGGAGGTGTCGTACGCCGCGCCGAGTTCCAGGAGCTCGCGCCTGAGCTCCTCGTGCGGCGCATTGCGGTGTTCGTGGAGAAGCTCGACGCAGAGGACCGGGAGCTCACCGCCAGGTCTGGGGACACCCACGAGGCCGGTGCGACGCACCTTCGGATGGGCATCGAAGATGGGCTCCACCATCAGCGGGAAGAGGAGCCCGCTGGCAGTCCGCACCCGGTGCCCCACCCTTCCAACGACCCAGAGCCGACCCCTTTCGTCGAGGTAGCCCGCGTCGCCCAGCCGGTGCCATCCATCGATCTTGTTCTTCCGGTCGCTCGCTGGATCATCGAGGTAGCCGGCGCTCAGGTGCGGGCTGCGCACCAGGATCTCGCCGATCTCTCCGGTGGCCAGCTCCTCGAAGCTGTCAGCGGCCCCTTCCTGAAGCTTCGCGATGCGCAGCTCGACGCCCTTGAAGGGCCGACCCACGCAGAGTCCCCTGCCCTTCTCGGTCATCGGCCACGTCTCGGACAGGGTCTCCCGGGCGC
>DATGQN010000001.1:0-7237 GCA_035304185.1 Myxococcaceae bacterium | reverse complement strand
GGCCGTGTACGCGGTCTATTTCGCGTTCGCGACGGTGTTCTGCGTTCTGGTGCTCATCAGCGTGCTGCGCTCGATCGACGCGATGACGCCCGATCCGCAGCCGCCGCGTTCCCCCATCTACCCGGTCGAGGCCTGCCTGGGCGGTGCCGAGGACCTCTTCGACGAGCTGGAGCAGGCCCGCAAGGCCCTGGGAGACGGAGGCGAGGCGCGGCGGGCGGCGGCGCGCTGGAC
This sequence comes from Myxococcaceae bacterium, assembly GCA_035304185.1. Classification (GTDB taxonomy): domain Bacteria; phylum Myxococcota; class Myxococcia; order Myxococcales; family Myxococcaceae; genus DATGQN01. Next base: position 7,006 of record DATGQN010000001.1, on the reverse strand, counting down.
GGACTTCCGGGTCCAGTGGCTCACCCGGATGCGCACGCTCGAGGCCCACTGCGCGATCGAGAGCCCCGAGCGTCCCGGCATGGGCGCGGTCTTCCGGGACCTCAAGCGGCTCGCGGAGGCCTACTCGACCCACGCGGTGCAATACGCCGGCGAGGTGGGTCGGATCGTGGACCGCCTGCACCGTCGCATCGACACCGCCCGCCGCGGCACGCAGGCTGCGACGCCCTGAGACTCCGGAGGCCGGTGTTCCCTCGGGCCGCGCCTGACCTCAGTGGGGCACGGTGGGGAGGATCACCGAGTAGGTTCCATCCTCGCTCGTGGTGGTCTCGGCCAGCACCACATGCGTGGAGGTGTGCTCCAGGTGCAGCACGCGGGTGTAGCGGATGACCGCGCCGGCAATGGGGCGCGTGGTCGGCTCCCCCTTGCTGATCACCGTTCCGGTCACCGTGCGTCCGACCGTGGTGTGGACCGTCTCGAACTGCTCGGGTGGGGGGCCCTCGAGGCTGCTCTGCACCGGGGGCACGGCGAGCACCCGGGTGAGACGGGGACGCTGCGGACCCCGGCGCACGCTCACCCGGTAGACGCCCGGCTCCAACCACATCAGCACGCCGTCTGTCAGCGTGATCCCTTCTGCCCCGTAGGTGGGCAGCGGCAGATCCTCCGCGTAGGCCGCGACCGGATCGGCAATCACCACCGCATTCTCTTCCTGCGCCCCGGTTTCCGGGTCGAGCACCGCGATGCGCACCGGCATCCGGTAGGGGAGCACCACCTCACCGAGATCGTGCGGAAGCGCGCCGAGGGTGAAGGTGAGCTGCGTCTGACCGGCAGCCTCGCGCGCCGGGGGGACGATCCAGAGTCGGGCGCCCTGATCGGAGGAGGGGAAGCTGTGCAGGGTGAAGCGTCCCTCCGCGTCCGATTGGACGCTCTGGCTGCGGGAGGTGCCGCCTCCCGGCGTCTGAACCTCGGCGTAGACCGTGGCGCCGACGATCACCCGTCCGGCGGGTCCGCGCAGGGTGCCCGAGAGCCGCACCTGGGGCAGGGGGGCGCCCAGCTCCAGTTCCAGGGTCTCCGCGGGATCCGGCACGACCTCGTCGAAGACCCGGGTGGGATGGTTGGCCGGCGTTGCCGTGGGCGTGACGCGCAGTCGAACCGCCGGCAGGGCTCCGTCCGCATCGCTGGCCAGGCTCAGGGTGAAGGCACCGGTGAGCGGATCGGAGCGCACCGGCTGCCCCAGCAGCTCCATCGTCTCCGGGTGCAGCGGCTCGACCCAGAGCGATTGGCCGAGCAGCGGCAGCCCCAGCGACGCCACCCGCCCGGGGATCTCGCGCAGCGCCTCCACGTCCGGAAGCTGCAGCGCGATGATCTCCTGGGTGCCGGGGGCGATCTCCACCTCGAAACGCAGGGGCGGGAAGCGGGGATCGGCGGTGGTCAACGTCCCGACGTAGGTACCGCTGGGGGCCGGAACGGTGAAGCGGCCGTCGCTGAGGTCGGTGCTCAGATTGGCGGAGCGGTGCAGCCCGGGAATGACGCTGCTGGTTCCGGCGAGTTGAAGGGTGACCCGGCCGACGTAGGGCTGACCGGGCGTCACGTGGCCCTCGTCGTCTTCCGTGCTTGCCGAGCGCAGGATGCCGGAGAGGGCGGTGGTGGGCACCACCCGGAAGTCCTGGATGGGGCCCACCGTCTCGAACGCGAAGTCCTGGGCGAACTGACCGGCGCGTGCCTCGGGGCTCACCTCCGCCGCGAGGTCCCCACCCAGATCGCCGCAACCGTCGCTGAAACACTGCTCTCCGGGCTGGCACTGCGCATCGCTGGTGCACGCGGGGAGCCCGTAGGGACCTCCCCCCGGAGCGGTGCAGCCGAGGCTCAGGCTGAGGCCGGCCACGAGGAGGGCCAGAGCGGTGGGGGCCGCCGAACGGCGGACACGGGAATTCATGGGTTGCTCCCGACGCCCGGGCAGCCGGACGGGGTCACGACGAACCAGGCGTAACTGACGACATAGTTGGGGTCGATCACCCCGCCATCCACATCCACCTCCCGGGGGAGCGGGCGGACGACGAGGACCCCGTTCTCGTTGACCACCTGCAGGCGCCCATCCGAGACGTAGGCTTCCACGAGGTGGGTTCCCAGAGGCGCCAGACGGCTGCCGGGCGTGTTGGTCCGCAGCGTCAGGCTCGCGCTGCCCCGGTCTTCGCGGCCGGTGGGAAGCAGCAACGTCTCCGAGAACGAGGTGTCCTGGGGCTCGCCCTCGACGGGGCGGGCGTTGAAGTCCACGAACCAGCGGACGGTGATCACATCGTCGAGGTCCGGATCCGAGACCGGCAGCCCCAGCTGCAGCACGCAGCCATTGGCGGGGTCGAGCTGGACGATGCGGTCGAAGGGCGTCACGTTGCTCTCCTCGATCCGGGGCGGCCGGTTCCGGGCGTCCGGCAGGGGATCGATGGGGTCTCCGGGAACCGGGATGAGGCAGCCGCTCCAGAGCAGCGCGGCCCCACCCAGCACCCCCACAAACGCCAGGCGCCGGAGGGATCCCGGAGAAGAGAGCAGTCCACGTGCCACCCGCAAGCCCCCGTTTTCACTGGGGCCGGGCTGCCGTCCGGGAAGCTGATGGGAGGGGGGGGATGACATGGGCGTCAGGCCGGGCGTTGCTCAGGCCTCCTCCCGGCCGGGCCCCTCGCCCCCGATGGCGCGCTCTGCTTCGAGGTGGCGGAAGATCGTGCGCGGATCGACCCCGAGATCCTTGGCGGTCTGGGTGCGGTTGCCGCCGTTTCGCGCCAGGGCCTCGTTGATGTAGCGGCGCTGCCAGGCCTCACGCGCCTGGGCCAGAGGCTCCAGCGGCGCCTGCTGCGACTCGCTGAGTTCGAGATCCTCGGGGGTGATGAAGGCACCGTCGGCGAGGACCACCGCCCGCTTCACCCGGTTCTCCAGTTCCCGCACGTTGCCGGGCCAGCTGTGCCGGGCCATGGCGCGCAGGGCGGGCTTGGTGAAGCTCTGGGCCTTGGACTGGAAGGTCTCTGCGGCCCGCTTGAGGAAGTAGTTCGCCAACAGCGGGACGTCGCCGTCGCGCTCGCGCAAGGGGGGCAGGTGCAGACCCACCACGTTGAGCCGGAAGAGCAGGTCCTCGCGGAAGCGCCCCCGCCGCACCTCTTCCTCGAGGTCCCGGTTGGTCGCGGCGATGACACGGATGTCGATCGCCTCGGTGTGGTTGGCACCCACCTTCTGGATGACCTTCTCCTGCAGGACCCGCAGCAGGTTCACCTGCATGGGGAGGGGCAGTTCACCGATCTCGTCGAGGAACAGGGTGCCGCCATGCGCCGCCTGGAAGCGCCCCTGCCGGGTGCCCACCGCTCCGGTGAAGGCGCCGCGGACATGGCCGAAGAGCTCGCTCTCGATCAGGTTCTCGGGGATGGCGCCGCAGTTGATGGCGATGAAGGGCCCCTTGGCGCGGGCGCTGCGTTGGTGGAGCTCGTGGGCCACCAGCTCCTTGCCGGTGCCCGACTCACCGGTGATGAGGACGGTGACGTCTGCGGGCGCGACCTTCTCGATCCTGCGGAAGACCGCCTGCATCCCTGCGCCCGCGCCGATGATGCGGCCGAAGGCCTCGCGCTCGACCTTCTCCCGCAGCTGGGCGTTGTCGAGCTGGAGCTCGCGGACGAGCAGGGCGTTCTGGATCAGCAGAGAGGCCTGGGCGGCGAAGATGGTGAGCATCTCCTCGGCCTTGGCATCAAAGCGGTTCACCAGCCGGTCGTTGCCCACGTAGATCAGGCCGATGAGCTCGCCCTTCTGCCTGAGGGGCAGACACATCACCGAGTGGACCTTGAGGTCCACAATCGACGCGCTCGAGCTGAACTTGGGATCGTCCAGCGCATTGGAGAGCACCAGCGGGGCCTGGGTCTCCAGCACGGTGGCGACGATGCTGTCGGAGAGCTGATCCCCCACCTGCGTCAGCGGCTGCCCCGAGGCGTTGCGGGCGCTGCGGACCGAAGGGCCCTGTTCGCCGTTGAGGATCAGAAAGCCCTTGTCCGCGCGCGTGACCTTGATGGCCTCGTCCATGAGCTGATCGAGGACCGAATCAATGTTGTAGGTCTCGAGCAGCACCCGACTGATGGAGGTGAGGCTCTCGAGCAGCTGCCGCTCCCTGAGGACGCCGCCCTCCACCTCCTGGGTGTGGCTGTCCTCTTCCGGCGCCGCGGCCGGCGAGGGGACCTGCGGGACGGGCCGCGGGGCGGCGGTGACGTAGGTGACCTTGGAGGCCCCGACCTCGATGGCGTCGCCGTCGGCGAGCAGGTGCTCCTTGGTGGCGCGCCCATTGACGGTGAAGGTCAGCCCCAGCGCGGTCAAGCGGTGGCGACCCTTGATGGAGGTGAGGACCAGGCACCCCTCGCCCAGCGCCGGATCGTCGAGGCGGATCTCGTTGGCCGCCTCGCGTCCGATGCGGGTGATCGGGCGGACCAGGGCCGCCTCGGTGGGGGACCCGGCTCCGGGAGGGAGGAGGAGGAGGTTGGGCATGCAATTCCTCGCAGAGGGGCGCCGCGGCTGGGGCGCCTAGAAGGTCAGGGTGAGGCCGGCGTGGCCGCCACCCGGCGCAGGCTGGAGATGGAGGCGCATCCCCTCGGGAGGGGGCGCCTTCGACAGGGGGACGATGTCCCGGTGGTGGATGAGGGCGTCGATCACGCCGTAAATCCAGGCGAGATAGAACGCCGCGCCGGTGGCGAACTGCACCACCGCCCACAGCTCATCGGACTCGCGGCGGGCGGCCGGAAGCATCCAGATGGTGCGCTCGAAGGGCTCTTGCCCGATGCGTCCCTGGATCGTCTCGGTGACGTTCTCGCGCAGCGTCCAGCGGGTCGCGTAGGCCACCACCGAGGTCGCCGCGAGTGCGCCCTGCGCGACCGCCAGACCGATGCCGACGCCGTGTCGACCCTGTTGGAACTGCCCGAGGCCGAAGGGCATGAAGTTCACCAGGATGTGGTGCCGCTGCACCACGCGCTCGGTCACCCGCGCGTTGAGTTCGGCGAGCTCGGCGCGCAGCTGGTCCAGCTCCTCGCGTTCGCTCTCCCGCGCCTCCGCCTCGGCGGTCTCCTGGGCCCGGCGGAGCTCGAGCTGCTCACGGATGGCGATCAGCTCCTCGGCCATCGCCTCCCGCGTGGTCTCCAGCAGCTCGATGGCCGGCGGTGGCACCCGGAAGGGGTCGAGTTCGTGATCGGGATCCAGGCGGAGCAGCTGCTGGAAGTTGCGGCGGGCCTCGTCCGGGCGGTCGAGGTTGAAGGCTGCCAGCGCCGCGAGTTGGTAGAGCGTCCGGCGCGACTCCTCCGACAGGTTGCCGGCCTCGATGCGGCGGGGGACCGCCTCCAGCACGTCGGCGTACTTGCCGTAATCGAAGGCGGTCTCGATCCGCTGCAGCTCGGCGTCCAGCGGTGCCTTGGGCGCCTGGGCCAGGGCGATCCCGGTCCACAGCATCACAATCAGGGAGAAGGGCCCTGTGATGTGGTGCCGCACGCTCTTCATGGGCGCTCGAGCGTCACGTGCTCGGTGTGTTCGTCACCGGCATTGAGTTGGACCGTGCCGTCATGGGGGCGGAAACCCGGCATGCGGACGGTGTAGCGCACCTCGCGCGGGGAGGGGATCTCTCCTTTGGGTGTGCGCAGCAGGAAGGGCCGCTGGCGGGTGGCCTCGGCGGCTCGGGCTTCCCCCTCGACTTCCACGATGGCATCCGGCGGCGAGATGGCGAAGGAGAGACGCGCGGGGGCCAGCTCGGTGGCCAGCGCAAAGGACTGCTCCCCTTCGCGGGTGACGGTGATGGTCTCCTCTGAGTCGACACAGAAGGGGCAGCGCAACCGGACCCGATGGGTTCCCGGTGGGAGGGAGGTGCGCAGCGTCTGCACGCCCTCCTTGCTGAAGGGACCATCGCCGATGGCGACGTGCGCCCAGGGACGGATCAGGATCTCCACCGGAACCCGCGCGGGCGCAGTGGCTCCGGCGGCGTCCGTCGCCACGAGCCGACGGTTCGGAGGTGACTGCCGACGCGATCCGGGGCGGTGGGTTGCCGCTGCAACGGATGCCACGGCCTGCTGGGTGTCGGAGCCGACGCGCTCGGGCGCATCCGCCGCCAGCGCGGCACCTGCCTCATCGGGTGCATCACCTTCCGCACCGGGGCCTGCGACGGAGCGCTCCGAAGGCGTTTCCAGCACCGCTGCGGCTGACGGACGTGCGGTGTCGCCGTCCCCGGGACGGTCCACCGGCGCCGGCCCCTGGGCAGCGCTCGGGCTCTCGCTCTCGGCCCCGGGGCCCGGAGCGGATGACGATGGGGCACCCGGCGCGTCCGTTTTCGTGCTGTCACCGCCGAAGGCGAGGACGCTCACGCCGAGAAACCCCGCGCAGGCGAGCGTCGCGGCGACCACCCGTAGGCCATTGCGGCGGCGACGCTGCCCCTCCTGGATGGCCTGGAGCTTGTCGCAGAGCGCGAGGGCACGCGCGTCCCCGGGCGCGAGCGCCTGGACCTGGTTGATGCCGTCGATGCCTTCGTGGAGGCGACGGGCCTCGAGGTCCTCCTGCACCGACTCCAGCAGGCGCTCCACGAGGCGGGCGGTCAGCACCTCCCGCGCGACCTCGGGGGCGGAGAAGAACGTGACCAGCTCCTCCTCCGGACGATCGATCCCCGCCCGTCCCAGCACCGCCCCCAGATCGTCCCGGAGCGCGGCGGCGTCCGGGTAGCGGGCCTCGGGGCGGCGCGCGAGGCACCGGTCGATGACCCCTCCCAGGGACCGGGACAGCGCGGGGCAGGCGACCCGCGGATCCTCGTAGACGCCGTCGAGGATGCGCTTGAGGGTCGCGGTGGGGTTGGGGCCCAGGAAGGGCAGTCGGCCGGTGACGAGGAGATAGAACATCGTCCCCAGCGAGAAGACGTCGGCGGCAGGTCCCACGGACTCGCCTTCGATCACCTCGGGGGCCATGTGGGCGGGGCTGCCCATCAGCGCACCGGTCAGGGTCATCCGCTCCTCGCGATCGA